>MKTT01000067.1 GCA_001898385.1 Planctomycetales bacterium 71-10 | reverse complement strand
TGGGGCACCTCCGTAGGCCCCAAAGCTACCCAGCAAGCCCCCAAGCCACCAACCCCAGTTCTTAAGCCTGAGGACGCACTAGCCCCACCAGCGGGCCATGTCGACGTTTCAACCCACCCTCCGCCTCATCGGCGGAGGGAACCGCGTCGTGAGGGCCCCTTCGTCGGCATTTTTATGTTTCAACCCACCCTCCGCCTCATTGGCGGAGGGAACCACCGAAAGGCCACCGCAAGCGGACCAAGCCGAAGTTTCAACCCACCCTCCGCCTCATCGGCGGAGGGAACCAAAGGTGGGAATCGCTGGTCGTCAGCGCGTCCAGGTTTCAACCCACCCTCCGCCTCATCGGCGGAGGGAACGTGCCGATGCCGCGCGTGCTTGGCCAGGGTCTCAAGTTTCAACCCACCCTCCGCCTCATCGGCGGAGGGAACGCCTTGCAGGGCGACCAGACGGCGATCCGTCAACTCGTTTCAACCCACCCTCCGCCTCATCGGCGGAGGGAACGGAGACGTGGCGGATCATGCTCGGATATCAGGACGTTTCAACCCACCCTCCGCCTCATCGGCGGAGGGAACGCTACGACAGCCTGGTCCAGTCCTACAACGGCGAGTTTCAACCCACCCTCCGCCTCATCGGCGGAGGGAACGGAGATGCAGCGCCAGGCCAATGAGTCGGCGATGTTTCAACCCACCCTCCGCCTCATCGGCGGAGGGAACTGTCGTTCACGGTCGGCTCGCTGCTGTCCGTCGAGTTTCAACCCACCCTCCGCCTCATCGGCGGAGGGAACTCCGCTACTGCGACGCCGTGCGGGACAAGGTCCAGTTTCAACCCACCCTCCGCCTCATCGGCGGAGGGAACGGCCGACGGCCGCGCGACCGGCGTCGCGCCCCAGTTTCAACCCACCCTCCGCCTCATCGGCGGAGGGAACCGTCACGAGGTCCTCAGCGGGACAGGCGGGTCGAGTTTCAACCCACCCTCCGCCTCATCGGCGGAGGGAACCGTCAGTTGCGGTCGCCGAGGCCGATGGCGGCCCGGTTTCAACCCACCCTCCGCCTCATCGGCGGAGGGAACCGTCTGGAACGGGGACGCCGGGGAGGTCTGGGAGTTTCAACCCACCCTCCGCCTCATCGGCGGAGGGAACTCCGGCTCAGGTGGGTCTCGACGGCCTCGGCCACGTTTCAACCCACCCTCCGCCTCATCGGCGGAGGGAACATGACGACCCCAAGCCCAGGCGCCGCCTCGTCGAGTTTCAACCCACCCTCCGCCTCATCGGCGGAGGGAACCGATTGATCGAAGGCCATGGTCACAACAGCCCGTGGTTTCAACCCACCCTCCGCCTCATCGGCGGAGGGAACGACGCACGATCGGAAGCAGACCTGGATCGATGAGTTTCAACCCACCCTCCGCCTCATCGGCGGAGGGAACTTCACTCCTCCGGCCTGACGAAGACGTGGATCACGTTTCAACCCACCCTCCGCCTCATCGGCGGAGGGAACGCGAGGTACAACGGGAAGCGATGGACCGCCATGAGGTTTCAACCCACCCTCCGCCTCATCGGCGGAGGGAACCCCAGTCGAGGTGGACATGGCTGGTACACCTAAAGTTTCAACCCACCCTCCGCCTCATCGGCGGAGGGAACGCGGGATGGAGGTGAAGCCGTGAGCATCGACCCGTTTCAACCCACCCTCCGCCTCATCGGCGGAGGGAACCGTTCCGCCGTCGTCACCGTCGTCCCGCTCCCGCTGTTTCAACCCACCCTCCGCCTCATCGGCGGAGGGAACCCGCCGCCTGCCGCTCGATTTCCGCCCTCGTCTGGTTTCAACCCACCCTCCGCCTCATCGGCGGAGGGAACGCACGCCTACTGCGTCTCCAAGCTCGCGACCGGCGTTTCAACCCACCCTCCGCCTCATCGGCGGAGGGAACCACGCCCGAACCGTGGCCGGTGACCATGCCGACGTTTCAACCCACCCTCCGCCTCATCGGCGGAGGGAACCTTGACGCCCTCCCAGTCGTACCCCGACTTGGCCCGTTTCAACCCACCCTCCGCCTCATCGGCGGAGGGAACCTCGGCCGCTCATTCGTGGGCGTCGAACTCAACCCGGTTTCAACCCACCCTCCGCCTCATCGGCGGAGGGAACATGCACGCGACCGCGATCAAGCGGCGATCGTCTATGTTTCAACCCACCCTCCGCCTCATCGGCGGAGGGAACCGGTCTGACGTCGGCCCGTCCGCACGCTCCCGAGTTTCAACCCACCCTCCGCCTCATCGGCGGAGGGAACATCTTGCCGGGGGCGTTCGATGCGGCCCTGGCCGAGTTTCAACCCACCCTCCGCCTCATCGGCGGAGGGAACCCATCCGGATCGTCATCACGACCGCGGGCGAGGTTTCAACCCACCCTCCGCCTCATCGGCGGAGGGAACGAGACTCCGGCCGCGGAATCCGGTCGCTGCCGCTGTTTCAACCCACCCTCCGCCTCATCGGCGGAGGGAACCAGACCGGCCCGGTCGATCCCCTCGTCATTTTGGTTTCAACCCACCCTCCGCCTCATCGGCGGAGGGAACACGAGTGAAGCCCAGATCGGCGTCCCGACCGGAGTTTCAACCCACCCTCCGCCTCATCGGCGGAGGGAACACGTCCGTCAGGCTGGGGAGCTGCCTCCAATCGGTGTTTCAACCCACCCTCCGCCTCATCGGCGGAGGGAACAGACGGCCCGGTTCTTCGACCCCGAATGGATCAGCGTTTCAACCCACCCTCCGCCTCATCGGCGGAGGGAACCTGGGACCCCGACTCGGGCGCGTTCAGCGAGCCCGTTTCAACCCACCCTCCGCCTCATCGGCGGAGGGAACCAACTTTATCCGCAAATATATGTGGATCACTCGGGTTTCAACCCACCCTCCGCCTCATCGGCGGAGGGAACGGCTCGCGTTCGTGCGACGTTCCGACGCCTGGAAAGTTTCAACCCACCCTCCGCCTCATCGGCGGAGGGAACCGTTGCTGGCCGCCTGTCCGAAGCTGGCGACTTGGTTTCAACCCACCCTCCGCCTCATCGGCGGAGGGAACCCCAATGGATGAAAGGAGGGCCGGGCGATGGCGGTTTCAACCCACCCTCCGCCTCATCGGCGGAGGGAACCCGCCGAGTCGACGAAACATGCGGTCGACGTCCTGTTTCAACCCACCCTCCGCCTCATCGGCGGAGGGAACGGATCGCATCCTGGAGGCCGTCGGGGACCTCCTGGTTTCAACCCACCCTCCGCCTCATCGGCGGAGGGAACGCCTTCAGCTTCGGGTATTGCCGCTTGATGTAGTTGTTTCAACCCACCCTCCGCCTCATCGGCGGAGGGAACTCCGTCAGCCGCCCCTCGCTGATGTCCGAACCGTGGTTTCAACCCACCCTCCGCCTCATCGGCGGAGGGAACCTCTTGCGGTCGCACCGCTTGCTGATGGACTGAAGGTTTCAACCCACCCTCCGCCTCATCGGCGGAGGGAACTCGATCGTCATCCCATCCGGGGCCGAAGACCGTGTTTCAACCCACCCTCCGCCTCATCGGCGGAGGGAACGCTCGACCCGCCCCCGCAACCTCTCCGGCGTCCAGTTTCAACCCACCCTCCGCCTCATCGGCGGAGGGAACCTTCTTGGGGTCGGGCCCGGCGGCCGGGGCGCCGTCGGTTTCAACCCACCCTCCGCCTCATCGGCGGAGGGAACCTCGACGCCGATCGACCTGAGGACCGCGTCGGTCTTGTTTCAACCCACCCTCCGCCTCATCGGCGGAGGGAACGAGGAGACATGACCATGAGCATGCGAGTCGGCGTGTTTCAACCCACCCTCCGCCTCATCGGCGGAGGGAACGCGTGGGAAGCAGACCATGCGTGGGCCTCGGGAGTTTCAACCCACCCTCCGCCTCATCGGCGGAGGGAACGTGATCCGCATCATCGACGTCCGGAGCCCCGCCGTTTCAACCCACCCTCCGCCTCATCGGCGGAGGGAACGGCGATGGCGCTCGCGCTGCCGCAGTCGGGGGTGGTTTCAACCCACCCTCCGCCTCATCGGCGGAGGGAACACGACGTCGAGGATGGGACCGCGACGATGGTCGAAGCGTTTCAACCCACCCTCCGCCTCATCGGCGGAGGGAACGGCGATGGACCCGCAGGATCGAACGGGCGACCCCGTTTCAACCCACCCTCCGCCTCATCGGCGGAGGGAACCATCTTCGCCTCCGCATCACCACGCCCACCCGAAGTTTCAACCCACCCTCCGCCTCATCGGCGGAGGGAACGCCGTGGGGGCCGGGGGGAGGGGGCGATGAACGAGTTTCAACCCACCCTCCGCCTCATCGGCGGAGGGAACCCCGAGGGTGAGTCAGACCCCCGGGCCCCTGAGAGTTTCAACCCCCCCTCCGCCTCATCGGCGGAGGGAACCGCCTGCGGCGGCACCTACGCCGTGCCCATCAACACGTTTCAACCCACCCTCCGCCTCATCGGCGGAGGGAACGGGCGTAGGTCCCCGGCCCTCGGGCCGGGTGGGTTGTTTCAACCCACCCTCCGCCTCATCGGCGGAGGGAACGCGGTGGCTCTTCACCCGCTGCGAGGTCTGCGGGTTTCAACCCACCCTCCGCCTCATCGGCGGAGGGAACCAAGGTCGGACGGGGGGCGGACAAGGCGATCGGCGTTTCAACCCACCCTCCGCCTCATCGGCGGAGGGAACCACCACGAAAGGACCGAGCGATGATGACGAAGGCCGTTTCAACCCACCCTCCGCCTCATCGGCGGAGGGAACCGATCCGGATCGTCGGCGGCCACCCCACCGTCAAGTTTCAACCCACCCTCCGCCTCATCGGCGGAGGGAACTTATGAGCGACACCTATCCCCGGAAATTCGCCGAGTTTCAACCCACCCTCCGCCTCATCGGCGGAGGGAACGCGGCGGCCTACCAGTCGGCGTCCCGGGCCTACGGTTTCAACCCACCCTCCGCCTCATCGGCGGAGGGAACCGCGGCGAATCCGCTCGTCATCCGGCAGGGTCCGGTTTCAACCCACCCTCCGCCTCATCGGCGGAGGGAACCCCGGCCCCGACGTTATGTAGGCTCCCGAGCGGATGTTTCAACCCACCCTCCGCCTCATCGGCGGAGGGAACCCGGCAAGCCGTTCAGCAAGCCGATCACGATCGGGTTTCAACCCACCCTCCGCCTCATCGGCGGAGGGAACGGTGCTCGAACACGCAGGACGCCAGCGACTCGGAGTTTCAACCCACCCTCCGCCTCATCGGCGGAGGGAACTCCCGCCGATCGTCCGCAAGACGCGGCCGGGGTGTTTCAACCCACCCTCCGCCTCATCGGCGGAGGGAACCCTCCATTGGTAAGTTCGCCCGGTCGGGAGGGTGGTGTTTCAACCCACCCTCCGCCTCATCGGCGGAGGGAACGGTGGCGGGTGGGCGGGGCATGACGTGAGACTCGTTTCAACCCACCCTCCGCCTCATCGGCGGAGGGAACCCGGCCGTCGCGGCGGCGAGCCAGGCCCCGCCGGTGTTTCAACCCACCCTCCGCCTCATCGGCGGAGGGAACCTCAGGGGCTTGGCGGGGCGGGGCGGGAGCGGCGGGTTTCAACCCACCCTCCGCCTCATCGGCGGAGGGAACCAGGAAGATCGGGTCCGAACACCGGGCGACGCGGTTTCAACCCACCCTCCGCCTCATCGGCGGAGGGAACGTGTCGTAGGCGTAGGTGCCGCGCGGGTCGTCGTCGTTTCAACCCACCCTCCGCCTCATCGGCGGAGGGAACACCTTGGGCGCCTTCGCGACCTTCGGCTTCGGCGCGTTTCAACCCACCCTCCGCCTCATCGGCGGAGGGAACCGGTCTCCCTCCCCGTCGACTGGACCCGCAACGGCGTTTCAACCCACCCTCCGCCTCATCGGCGGAGGGAACTGCGACGCGGGCGGACGTGCTTGGACTTGCTCATGTTTCAACCCACCCTCCGCCTCATCGGCGGAGGGAACTCGTCTTGCCCGCCATCACGGCGATGCCGTTCTCGTTTCAACCCACCCTCCGCCTCATCGGCGGAGGGAACGCAAGTACAAGCACGTGGTGATCGACGAGGCGGCGTTTCAACCCACCCTCCGCCTCATCGGCGGAGGGAACGGCGTAGGTTCCCGGCCATGGGGCCGGGTGGGTTGTTTCAACCCACCCTCCGCCTCATCGGCGGAGGGAACCCGCCCTCGCAGGGCCGGCATGCGAGGCGTGGGTCAGTTTCAACCCACCCTCCGCCTCATCGGCGGAGGGAACCTCCGTCAGCCGCCCCTCGCTGATGTCCGAACCGTGGTTTCAACCCACCCTCCGCCTCATCGGCGGAGGGAACTACCGAGTGACGCCGCTCCGCGGCGATGAGATCAAGTTTCAACCCACCCTCCGCCTCATCGGCGGAGGGAACGGGACCTCAGGGCGGGGGTGGTGAGGGTCCGCGAGTTTCAACCCACCCTCCGCCTCATCGGCGGAGGGAACGGCCCCTCCCGCGCCCGTGGTCTGGGGCCCGCTGGTTTCAACCCACCCTCCGCCTCATCGGCGGAGGGAACGCGAGACAAGGTCAAGGAGTGGGACTTGCCGGACGTTTCAACCCACCCTCCGCCTCATCGGCGGAGGGAACGCCGCTGGCGGGAAAGACACTCGCCATCGAGGTGTTTCAACCCACCCTCCGCCTCATCGGCGGAGGGAACCAGGGCGTCGAGCTGGCCGGCGGTGGCGTCTCGGACGTTTCAACCCACCCTCCGCCTCATCGGCGGAGGGAACTCTTGAGTTCATCGTCCATGTCCTTGAGGGCGTCGCGTTTCAACCCACCCTCCGCCTCATCGGCGGAGGGAACTCGTCCGCGACTATGACGAACGCGGGATCGAGTTGGTTTCAACCCACCCTCCGCCTCATCGGCGGAGGGAACTCGCTATGCAAGCAATGCCACACGTTGGAGGAGTTGTTTCAACCCACCCTCCGCCTCATCGGCGGAGGGAACACCTCGTGCTCGGGTCGTCGGCCGTGCTCAACCTCGTTTCAACCCACCCTCCGCCTCATCGGCGGAGGGAACCGTCCACGTCCGCCACGACGCGATCCTGGGCTGGTTTCAACCCACCCTCCGCCTCATCGGCGGAGGGAACCAGAGGCGGTCTCCCCTCCCATCTCCTCTCTTGCGTTTCAACCCACCCTCCGCCTCATCGGCGGAGGGAACAGCCGCCGCCTGCGGGCCTCGCGGCAATCCCTGGTTTCAACCCACCCTCCGCCTCATCGGCGGAGGGAACGCCGCATGGCCCAGGACGGCGACCTGTGATCCCGGTTTCAACCCACCCTCCGCCTCATCGGCGGAGGGAACCGCCGGCCGGGACTTCGCCCTTGGCCTGGGCCCAGGTTTCAACCCACCCTCCGCCTCATCGGCGGAGGGAACGGGGCGACGACATCGCCGACGCGGGCGGGGTCAAGTTTCAACCCACCCTCCGCCTCATCGGCGGAGGGAACGGCCGAGCGGAGGGCGAAGCGGGACGCCAAGCCGGTTTCAACCCACCCTCCGCCTCATCGGCGGAGGGAACGGTCGCCCGGCCACGACAACCAGGTCGCAGGGCTTGTTTCAACCCACCCTCCGCCTCATCGGCGGAGGGAACGAGCCGCCGGCCGGGTTGCCGCTCTGGCCGGGCCGGTTTCAACCCACCCTCCGCCTCATCGGCGGAGGGAACCGAATGGTGGGTCCTCGACGATCGCAACATCGATGTTTCAACCCACCCTCCGCCTCATCGGCGGAGGGAACGCGTGATCCGCTTCCTGGACATGCGGTCCCCTACCGTTTCAACCCACCCTCCGCCTCATCGGCGGAGGGAACGGATCCGAGGCCGACCAGCGCCGCGATCGCGATGTTTCAACCCACCCTCCGCCTCATCGGCGGAGGGAACACAACATCACCACGACGGCCGCTCACATCGACAAGTTTCAACCCACCCTCCGCCTCATCGGCGGAGGGAACACCGCAGCCGAACGTCAGGCCGCGGCCGAGATCGCGGTTTCAACCCACCCTCCGCCTCATCGGCGGAGGGAACGCCCGGTCCAAAGCTTCCTCGATCGCCCGGACGCCGTTTCAACCCACCCTCCGCCTCATCGGCGGAGGGAACCGCCGGAGCCGACGCCCGGGACCATCACGAGCAGGTTTCAACCCACCCTCCGCCTCATCGGCGGAGGGAACCGTCGTTCGTGCGGCCGGCGTCGTACTCCCACCAGTTTCAACCCACCCTCCGCCTCATCGGCGGAGGGAACCGATCAAGCTGCACCGCCAGGGGCTCGGGCTTCAGTTTCAACCCACCCTCCGCCTCATCGGCGGAGGGAACGCATTCTTCGCCGCGATCCCGCCGCTTCGGCGGGAGTTTCAACCCACCCTCCGCCTCATCGGCGGAGGGAACAAGTGGCTGGCCAACTCGAAGACGACCAGCAAGCTGGTTTCAACCCACCCTCCGCCTCATCGGCGGAGGGAACCCCCTCTCACGTCGCGGACGCAACCCGGGCACAGGTTTCAACCCACCCTCCGCCTCATCGGCGGAGGGAACGGGCGAGCGAATCGTGCACAGGCGTGTTCGGGACGTTTCAACCCACCCTCCGCCTCATCGGCGGAGGGAACCTGAGGCGGATCATCTGGGACATGCCCTGCGTCGTGTTTCAACCCACCCTCCGCCTCATCGGCGGAGGGAACGCCTCGCGGCGGATCGGGCGAACGCCGTCGCGCCAGTTTCAACCCACCCTCCGCCTCATCGGCGGAGGGAACCGGTCGTGAGGCTGTCTTGCGGGCTCTGGAGCATGTTTCAACCCACCCTCCGCCTCATCGGCGGAGGGAACCCATCTGGAGATACTGCTTGTAGGCCGCGACCTCGTTTCAACCCACCCTCCGCCTCATCGGCGGAGGGAACTCCCGCTGGTCACCCTGATTCGCGATTTGCTAAGTTTCAACCCACCCTCCGCCTCATCGGCGGAGGGAACTCGCCATGTCCATGCGATATCGGGCCCACGTCGTGTTTCAACCCACCCTCCGCCTCATCGGCGGAGGGAACGGGTTCTTCCTTCGGATCGACGTCCATGCGTGCGGCGTTTCAACCCACCCTCCGCCTCATCGGCGGAGGGAACTTCTCGCCGCTCGCCCATCGCCGGGAGTCGGTGACGTTTCAACCCACCCTCCGCCTCATCGGCGGAGGGAACCGGCTACTTCCAGGGGCTCGCGGGCCAGGCCCGAGTTTCAACCCACCCTCCGCCTCATCGGCGGAGGGAACGCCGGCGAGCGGGTTCATGGGGAGGTTCACGAAAGAGTTTCAACCCACCCTCCGCCTCATCGGCGGAGGGAACACGTTGGCGTTGTCGGCCGGGTAGACGCCGCCCGGGTTTCAACCCACCCTCCGCCTCATCGGCGGAGGGAACGGCCCCCCTCGACCAGGTTTTCTTGGACGCGATTGTTTCAACCCACCCTCCGCCTCATCGGCGGAGGGAACGCCGTCCTCGGGCGTCCGCGGCCGGTGGAGGTCGTTTCAACCCACCCTCCGCCTCATCGGCGGAGGGAACGGGATTCCTTCGTGACGGGGTTCAGGACTTCCGGTTTCAACCCACCCTCCGCCTCATCGGCGGAGGGAACCGCATCCCTCGCGGACGTCGTCGATCGCTACGAAGTTTCAACCCACCCTCCGCCTCATCGGCGGAGGGAACGCGTCGAAGTCCGGCTCCCCGAGGGGGGCTGGCTGTTTCAACCCACCCTCCGCCTCATCGGCGGAGGGAACCTTCGAGCCGTCGACGATCCGCTGGCCCTTCCGCAGGTTTCAACCCACCCTCCGCCTCATCGGCGGAGGGAACCGGGCGAGCCGTCGGCCTTGCTGGAGGCGCGGACGTTTCAACCCACCCTCCGCCTCATCGGCGGAGGGAACGCTTCCGCGGCCTGCACGCCTCGGCCCGGGCGCTGTTTCAACCCACCCTCCGCCTCATCGGCGGAGGGAACGGGCTACATCTCCGTAAACCCCTTCGACTTCTGGTTTCAACCCACCCTCCGCCTCATCGGCGGAGGGAACACGTCGAGCGGCCCGCCGCCGCGGCGAAGACGGAGTTTCAACCCACCCTCCGCCTCATCGGCGGAGGGAACTGGAGACTGCGACGTGGCGAAGGCAAAGCCCGAGTTTCAACCCACCCTCCGCCTCATCGGCGGAGGGAACTAGAGCGACCGCCGGGTGTCGACGATCACCCCGTTGTTTCAACCCACCCTCCGCCTCATCGGCGGAGGGAACATCAGGGCGTTGAGGCGCTGGGTGTCGTTCTCCGCGTTTCAACCCACCCTCCGCCTCATCGGCGGAGGGAACCCCGTCCCGGCTAAACGACACGCTCCACGAGCCCGGTTTCAACCCACCCTCCGCCTCATCGGCGGAGGGAACCCCACGGACGCCCTCGAACGTCCAACCGGCGCCGTGGTTTCAACCCACCCTCCGCCTCATCGGCGGAGGGAACGGCCGCTTTACCGTCAACCACGCCGCCCAGTACCCGTTTCAACCCACCCTCCGCCTCATCGGCGGAGGGAACGGGCCTTCTCGTCGGCCCCGGCGTCGGGGACCTGGTTTCAACCCACCCTCCGCCTCATCGGCGGAGGGAACCACGAACTTCGACTCGTGGTCCCTGCGTCTGGAGTTTCAACCCACCCTCCGCCTCATCGGCGGAGGGAACTCCCAAGCCCCTCGTCTCGGGGGCGAGCGTGAAGTTTCAACCCACCCTCCGCCTCATCGGCGGAGGGAACGGGCCTGCTGCATGAACCCGCCCTGGAGTTGCTGGTTTCAACCCACCCTCCGCCTCATCGGCGGAGGGAACACGCGAGCGGCCAGCACCTAGCGAAGATCTATGCGTTTCAACCCACCCTCCGCCTCATCGGCGGAGGGAACCTGAGGCGGGGTCGCTGGGCGAGGACGTGGGACTTGTTTCAACCCACCCTCCGCCTCATCGGCGGAGGGAACTGTAGACGAAGTCGGTCGAGGCCGTCGCGTCGTAGTTTCAACCCACCCTCCGCCTCATCGGCGGAGGGAACGCCAGAGCGTGCAGAGCAGCGCCGGCGCGTCGTCGTTTCAACCCACCCTCCGCCTCATCGGCGGAGGGAACCAGGTTCATGGAGCGTCCTCGGGTCGTCGGTCGAAGTTTCAACCCACCCTCCGCCTCATCGGCGGAGGGAACCCGATCGGGCGGACGAGCTGCAATCGGCCGCCTACGTTTCAACCCACCCTCCGCCTCATCGGCGGAGGGAACCGGACCGTCCCGATGCGATCGCCGTCGCGGACGCGGTTTCAACCCACCCTCCGCCTCATCGGCGGAGGGAACGTGATGGCCCTGGCCCTGGCCTACCACGGGTCGCAGTTTCAACCCACCCTCCGCCTCATCGGCGGAGGGAACACGCCCGGCACAAGGAGGCGGCCGACCGCAAGCGGTTTCAACCCACCCTCCGCCTCATCGGCGGAGGGAACCGGGCGGGGTGACGCCGGCACGGCCGAGCAGGGCGTTTCAACCCACCCTCCGCCTCATCGGCGGAGGGAACCTCGAACGACCGGGCGTACAGCGGCGAGTCGGTGTTTCAACCCACCCTCCGCCTCATCGGCGGAGGGAACGCCATCAGGCTTTCTGGATAGTCGGTCATGTCCAGGTTTCAACCCACCCTCCGCCTCATCGGCGGAGGGAACGCTGGGGGGCCACGCCTCGCGGCGGATCGGGTACGGTTTCAACCCACCCTCCGCCTCATCGGCGGAGGGAACGGGCTTCACTCGTAAAGAGTAAAGATCCGTCGATGTTTCAACCCACCCTCCGCCTCATCGGCGGAGGGAACTTCCAGGCGTCGCGGGCCGCCCGGATCGCCGCGACGTTTCAACCCACCCTCCGCCTCATCGGCGGAGGGAACCGCGACCGGCCGGCGTCGGGGTCTTGCAGGGTCCAGTTTCAACCCACCCTCCGCCTCATCGGCGGAGGGAACATCCAGCCCAGCAGGAAGCAGGCGAGGCCGGTCATGTTTCAACCCACCCTCCGCCTCATCGGCGGAGGGAACCCGGCCAGGGGGTTCGCGGCGAGATTCACGAAGGTTTCAACCCACCCTCCGCCTCATCGGCGGAGGGAACGCACCGTCGCGGGGGCCGGCGAGGGCGCGAGCGGGTTTCAACCCACCCTCCGCCTCATCGGCGGAGGGAACTCGCGACGGCCCGCGCGTTGACGTGGGCCTGCTGGTTTCAACCCACCCTCCGCCTCATCGGCGGAGGGAACCCCCCGCCCCGCCGGGCCGGCACCCTTCGAAACGCGTTTCAACCCACCCTCCGCCTCATCGGCGGAGGGAACTGCGTGTCGTTTAAGCATCAATCATCAAGGGGGTTGCGTCAACCTTGACGCGGTCCTGGCGTAATAATTTCGGGCAGGAGGGCTGCATCGCGGCAAACCTGAACACAAACAATTACAGAACAACGAGTTGGAACACAACGCGAACCTCTCGGTGAATCGACGCGCGCTAGGGGTTCGCGATGAAGCGTCTCGCGGGTCTTCATCGAAGGGGGCCGAGCGGCCGGCCCTCGGTCCTTCGGATCCTGGCGCGGGTTCGGGGGGGACTGATCCGCGCAGGAATTCCAACGATCCCGCGGATCGATTCGCCGCCCCGCGGGATCGTGCGAGATTCACACGTGCCGGGCTTCGAGCCACTTCTCGCAGTCGATGGCCGCGGCGCAGCCGGAGCCGGCGGCGGTGATGGCCTGGCGGTAGTGGGTGTCGACGACGTCGCCGCAGGCGAAGACGCCCTCGACGCTCGTGGACGTGCCGTAGTTCGGCAGCTCGTCGAGCAGGCCGGCGGGGGCGTCGGCGTCCTTCCAGGCCAGGGCCGTGCGGGTGAGGATGTAGCCCTCGGGCGTGGTGGCGAGCTGGCCGCGGAAGATCTTCGAATTGGGGTCGTGGCCGATGGCCAGGAACAGCCCGGCGATCGGCAGGTCGCGCGTGGAGCCGTCCTTCGTCGACTTCAGGCGCACGCCCTGGAGGTTGGGGATGCCGTCGGAGACGTCGCCCAGGATTTCCTGGACCTCGGAGTTGTAGGCGTACGCGATCTTGGGGAAGTTCTTCAGGCGGTCCTGCATGATCTTGGAGGCCCGCAGCTCGTCGCGGCGGTGGATCAGCGTGACCTTGGTGGCGAACCGGGTGAGGAAGGTGGCCTCCTCGACGGCCGAGTCGCCGCCGCCGACGACGGCGATCTCCTTCCCCTTATAGAGCGCGCCGTCACAGGTGGCGCAGGTGGTCACGCCGTTGCCGCGGTAGGGGCCCTCGACGCCCAGCCAGCGGGCGGAGGCGCCGGTGGCGATGATGAGGGCGTCGGCGGTGTAGGTGCGGATCTCGCCGCTGGAGGGGTCGCCGCTGGGGTCGTCGGTGGTCCTGACGGTGAACGGGCGCTTCGAGAGGTCGGCCTCGAAGGCGGTCTCCCAGCGGGTGTCGGCGCCGAAGCGCTGGGCCTGCTTGCGCATCAGGTCCATCAGCTCGGGGCCCTCGACGCCGTCGGGGAAGCCGGGGAAGTTGTCGACGGTGGTGGTGAGCGTGAGCTGGCCGCCGGGCTCCTTGCCTTCGAAGACCAGGGGGGCGAGGTTGGCGCGCGAGGCGTAGATCGCGGCGGTCAGCCCGGCGGATCCCGAGCCGATGATGATCACGGACGCATGGGCGGCAGGCATCGTCTCCCTTTCCGATTCCGGGCGAGGGATGCGCCGGGATCGGGGCGGCGTCGGGACGGCCGGGTCGCCGCCCCGGGGAATTTCCGCGCAATCTCGCCGATCGACCCCCAATGGTAGGGGCTCATGACCTAGATTTCCAGCAGACACCCCGGAGAGGGGCGGGGCCGCGAGGCCGCCGCGAGGGAAGACGAGCCACGTCAGGGACGATCGGAGGACGCGACGCCATGCTGGTTCTGACGCGAAAGCTCATGGAGAGGCTCTACATCGGCGACGACGTCTGCGTGACCGTCGTGCGGCTGGAAGGGGGCCAGGTGCGCCTGGGCATCGAGGCCCCGCGCGACGTCTCCGTCGTGCGGGCCGAGCTGGTCCCGGAGCGCGACGCCGGCGCGACGGGGGCCCCGTTCAGGCCCCTACGAGCCGCGGCTCATGGAAGCGATATCCGACGCCGCGAACCGTCTCGATGAGGTCCCCCCCCTCCCCCAGCTTCTTCCGCAGGCTCTTGATGTGGACGTCGATCGTCCGCTCCAGGACCACGGCGTCCTCGCCGATGGCGGCGTCCATCAGCTCATACCGGGTGAACGCCCGGCCGATCTGGCGGAGCATCGTCTCCAGCAGGCGGAACTCGGTGGGGGTGAGGGTCATCTCCTGGTCGCGGAAGAACGCCCGGTGGCCGTGGCGGTCGATGGTGACCCCCTGGCTGGAGAGCTGCGAGCCCGCCGGGGCCTCCTCGCGGGCCTGCGCCCGCCGCAGCTCCTTCTTGATCCGCTGCACCAGCACCTTCATGCTGTACGGCTTCGTGACGTAGTCGTCGGCCCCGGTGGCGAAGCCCACGAGTTGGTCCGACTCCTCGGCGCGAGCCGTCACCATGACGACCGGCACGCCCTTCGTCCGGGGGCCGGACTTCAGCTCGCGGCAGACGTCCAGGCCCCCCTTCAACGGGAGCATCAGGTCCAGCACGACCAGGTCGGGCGACTTGAGCTGGGCCTGCCGCAGGCCCTCGACGCCGTCGCCCGCCACGATCACCTCGTAGCCCTCGCGCTCGAGGTTGGCCCGGAGGACCTCGACGAGCGGGCGCTCGTCCTCCACGATCAGGATCTTCGGCTTAGCCATGGTCGGGTCGCCCGGTTCGCGGGCGGTCGGCCCGCACGATTCGATATGCATTCGAATATACGGGCGGGGTTGTCCCGGCGGTGAATACGGCGCGAAGAAATCATGAAGCCGGGGCCGCGAAGTCCAGGGCCATGAGGACGGCCGAGCGGGCCAGGATCTTCGCGCCCAGGGCCAGCGCCCGCTCGTCGACGTCGAACGAGGGGGAGTGCAGGTGGTGGGCGGGGGCCCCCTCGCCGGCGACGCCCAGGCGGAGGAGGCAGCCGGGGGCCTCGGCCAGGTAGCCGGAGAAGTCCTCGCCCCCCATGCTCGGCAGGCGGATCTCGTCCAGGTTCCCCGGGCCGACGACCTCGCCCGCGGCGCGGGCGCAGACGGCGGTCACGGCCGGGTCGTTGAAGACGCCGTCGGTGCTGTTGCCGAGGTCCAGCTCGAACCAGGTCTCGGTCGCCTCGCCGACCCCGCGGGCGATCTGCTGGAGCCGCTCCGCGACGCGCTGGGAGGACTGGCGGGAGAGGGTGCGGATCGTCCCACGGAGGGAGACCTCCTCCGGGATCACGTTGCAGCCCGCCCCGGCGCGGACCATCCCGAACGTGACGACGGTGGGGTCGCGGGCGTCGATGTTGCGGGGGATGAGCTGGTAGACGGCGGTGAGGAACTGGGCGGCGGCGAGGAGCGGGTCGCGGGCCAGGTGGGGCCGGGCGGCGTGGCCGCCGGCGCCCCGGACGACGACGCCGAGGTCGTGGCAGAAGGCGGTCAGCTCGCGGGCGCGGCAGCCGACGCGGCCGACGGGCCGCTCGGGGTCGACGTGCAGGGCGGCGACCGCCTTCACGCCCTCCATCGCGCCGGCGGCGACCATCTCGCGGGCCCCCTCGCCGACCTCTTCCGCCGGCTGGAACACGGCGCGCCAGGGGACGGGGCCGGGGAGCGCGTCGCGGCAGGCCCAGAGGGCCTCGGCGGCGGCCAGGGCCATCGCGGCGTGGGCGTCGTGGCCGCAGGCGTGCATGACGCCGTCGCGCGTCGAGCGGTACGGGACGTCCTTGGCGTCGGCGATCGGCAGGGCGTCGACGTCGGCGCGGAAGGCGACCAGCGGGCGGGAGGCGTCGAGCGTCCCGGCGAGGATCCCCCGGCGCGAGGGGACGACCGAGAACGGCACGCCGGCCTCCTCCAGCCGGTCGGCGAGGAACCGGGTGGTCTGGTATTCCTCGCGGCTGGGCTCGGGATGGGCGTGGAGGTGGCGGCGGACGTCGCGGATCCGGTCGGCGCGGGAGTCGATGTAGCGGTCCAGCGCGGGGCGCCAGTCGGGCATGGTCGGGCGGGTCCTTCGCCCCGGCGGCGGGAGGTCGGTCAGGTCAGCCGATGCGGCCGGTGATGTAGGCCTCGGTCCGGGGATCCTTGGGGTTGGTGAACAGGAGGTCGGTGGGGCTGAACTCCACCAGGACGCCCGTGCGGTGGCCGCCGACGGCGTCGACGTCGGGCATCAGGCAGGCGGTCATGTTGCTGACGCGGCGGGCCTGCTGCATGTTGTGCGTGACGATGACGATCGTGTAATCGTCCTTCAGGTCGTCCATCAGGTCCTCGACCCGGGCGGTGGAGATCGGGTCGAGCGCCGAGCAGGGCTCGTCCATCAGGATGACCTCGGGCTCCACGGCGAGCGTCCGGGCGATGCAGAGCCGCTGCTGCTGGCCGCCGGAGAGGTCCAGGCCGGAGCGGTGGATCTTGTCCTTGACCTCGTCCCACAGGGCGGCGCGGCGGAGCGAGCGCTCGACCAGCTCGTCCATGTCGCCGCGGTAGCCGTTGATCCGCGCGCCCCAGGCGATGTTGTTGTAGATGCTCTTGGGGAACGGGTTCGGCTTCTGGAAGACCATGCCGATGCGCCGCCGGAGCGAGACGGCGTCGACCTTCGGCCCGGCGATCGACTCGCCGTCGAACCGGACGTCCCCCTCCATGCGGGCGTCGGCGATCAGGTCGTTCATCCGGTTGAAGCAGCGCAGGAGGGTGCTCTTGCCGCAGCCGGAGGGGCCGATGAGGGCGGTGATCCGGTGCCGGGGGATGTCGAGGTCGATGTCCTTCAGGGCGAGCGACTGGCCGTACCAGACGCGCAGGCCGCGGGCCTGGAGGGCGGGCTCGTCGGGGGCGGCGGCGGGCGTCGCGGCCGGGGGGGTGGCGAGCGTGGCCGACATCGGGCGGGGCTCCGGTGCGTTCATGGTCGGGTCGCGGGTCCTGGCCGGTTCGGGTCAGCGTCGTCGCCGGAAGCGGTTCCGGATCACGATGGCGACCGCGTTCATGGTCAGCAGCAGGGCCACCAGGATCAGGATACCGCCCGCGGCGACGGGCTGGAACGCCCGGTCGGGCTCCTTGGCGTAGTTGTAGATCTCGACCGGCAGGGCCGTGTAGCGGTCGAGCGGCCCGCGCGGGGCCCGCAGCAGCGAGCCGGCGGCGCCCACCATCAGCAGCGGGGCGGTCTCGCCGATGGCCCGCGAGAGGCCCAGGATGGTCCCCGTCATGATCCCCGGCAGGGCGGCCGGCAGGACGTGGCCGCTGACCACCTGCCAGCGCGTCGCCCCCAGGGCCAGGGCCGCCTGCCGGAGCGACGGCGGCACGGTCCGCAGCGCCTCCTGGGTCGTGATGACGATCGTCGGCAGGATCAGGAGCGAGAGCGTCAGCGCCCCGGCCAGCAGGCTCGGCCCCAGGGCGAGGCCGGGGACGCCGAAGGCCCGCACGAACAGGGCCAGGCCGAGGATGCCGTAGACGACCGACGGCACGCCCGCGAGGTTGGCGATGTTGGTCTGGATGATCCGCCGCAGGCGGCCGGCGGGCATGTACTCTTCCAGGAAGACGCCCGCCCCCACGCCCGCCGGGATGCCGATCGCCGCGGTCAGCCCCAGGAGCCACAGGCTGCTGACGACCCCCGCGTGATACCCGGCCCTCGCCGGGTCGCTCGACTGCCTGCCGCTCACGAGCCGTCCCAGCAGGCTGGCCAGCTCGCGGGCCGCCCCGCCGACGTCGAACGCGCCGGCCTCCGGCCCGCCCGACAGCGCCGCGGCGACGATCGCCAGCATCAGCACGGCCAGCACGACGACGCCGGTGAGCGTCGCCAGCAGGCAGGCCGCCCCGAAGATCGGGCCCGCCAGCGTCCGCAGCCTGCGATGCGGCCGGAAGTGGTCGGCCGAGGCCCCGCCGCTCATTGGTAGACCTCGCGATAGCGCCGGAGCACCAGGTTGGACAGGATGTTCAGCGTCAGGGTGATCGCGAACAGGGCCAGGCCCACCGCGAACAGCGACAGGTACTTCGCCGACCCGTACGACGCCTCGCCGCCGACCACCTGGACGATGTACGTCGTCATCGTCTCCACCGACGTCAGCGGGTTGGCCGTGATCTGGGGCATCGTCCCCGCCGCCAGCACGACGGCCATCGTCTCGCCCACCGCGCGGCTGACGGCCAGGATGAACGACGCCGCCACGCCCGAGAGCCCCGCGGGGAGCACCACCCGCGTCGACACCTCGAACTTCGTCGCCCCCAGCCCGTAGGCCGCCTCGCGGAGCCCCAGCGGCACGGCCGACAGGACGTCCTCGCTCAGCGACGACACCAGCGGCACGATCATCACCCCGACCACGATGCACGCCGAGAGCGCGTTGAACTGGTCGACCCGGAACCCCAGCGGCTCCAGCACGGCCTTGAGCACCGGCGTCACCAGCAGCAGGGCCAGGTAGCCGTAGACGATCGTCGGCACGCCGGCCAGCAGCTCCAGCGCCGGCTTGAGGACGGCGCGGACGGCCCGCGGGGCGTACTCGCTCAGGTAGATCGCGCTCATCAGGCCGATGGGCAGCGCGATGCACGACGCCCCGAACGCGACCAGGAACGTCCCCCAGGCCAGCGGCAGGATGCCGAACTTCGGCGGGCTGGCCTCGGGCTTGAGGACCGCGCCGAGCAGGAAGTCGCCGACGCCGACCTGCGCCTTGAGGAAGAACTGGACCGACTGCACGGTGAGGACCAGCAGGATGCCCAGCGTGGTGAGGACCGTGACCAGGCCGCAGAGGGCCAGCAGGACGGGCGCGACGACCTCGGCGACGGCCGAGGCGCGCGACTGCCCCCCCCACGGGTCGTCGGCCGGGGGGGGCGGGTCGGTCGGGTTCAGTGTCGTTGGGGGGGCGGGCATCGCTCGCTCAGGGGGTCGCGGGGGCCTTGGCGGCGGGCTCGGGGCTGTCGGCCTTCGCCGCGGCGGCGATCCCGGCGAGGGCGGCCTTGCCGGCCTGCACGTCCTCCGGGGTCGGTGGATCGTAACCGCCCTTGACCGCCAGAGTCGAGATCTCGTCGAGGTAGAAGTTCAGGAACTTCGCCACCTCGGGCCGCCGCGCGGCCGAGTTCTTGACGAACAGGTAGAGCGGCCGGGACAGCGGGGCGTACGACTTGTCGGCGATCGTCTCCGGCGACGGCGGCACGGCGGGGGCGTCGGCCGAGGCCCTCAGCGCCACGGCCCGGAGCCGCTCCTTGTTGGCCTGGTAGTAGGCGTATCCGAAGTAGCCGATCCCGTCCGGGTCGCCGGCCACGCCGTTGACCAGGATGTTGTCGTCCGAGCTCTGCTGCACGCCCTCGCGCGGGTGCTTCCCCTTGCCCAGGATCGCCTCGACGAAGAACTCGAACGTCCCGGAGTCGTTATCCGGGGAGTAGAGGACGATCTTGCGGTCGGGCCACGAAGGGTCGAGGTCCTTCCACGTCGTCGCGGTCGAGCCCTCGCCCCAGAGTTTCTGGAGCTGTTCGACGCTGATCTCGCGGGCGAAGTCGTTCTTCGGGTTCACGGCGATGGTGATCCCGTCGTAGCCCACGAGCAGGCGGGTCCACTCGATCCCCTGCGCCCAGGCCCTCTCCTTCTCGTCGGCCTTGGCGTCGCGCGAGGCGTCGACGATGTCGACCTCGCCCTGGAGGTAGCGGCCGAACCCGCCGCCGGTGCCGTGGTTGTCCACGACCACCGTGACGTCCGGGTCGACGTCCGCGAACGCCTCCTGGGCCGCCTTGCTGATCCGGAAGACGGTGCTGGAGCCGTCGACGATGATCGTCGGGGCGGGCGTCGTCTCGCCGCCGCCGCAGCCGACGAGGCCGAGGCAGGCCCCCAACGCCAGGAACCGCCGTCGATCGAGCCGGAGCCGCATAAGTTCGCCGTTCCTCTTCGTGGACAAGGATCCAGGCCGCCGCACGCACGCCGCGACCGCCCGGCCGCCGACGCGCGGGCCGGTGGTGATTGTCCCCGCCCGGCGGCCGTCCGTCCAGCTTACACGATCCGCGTGAAGATCCGATGAAGGCGGCGCGAGGATCGACGGGAGCCTCTCCCCCCCCCGCCCGGCTCAGGCGGCCTCGTCGGGCTCGGCGCGGAAGCGGGGGATCAGGGCGCGGGCGAACCGCCAGGGGACGTTTCGCTCGGCGGGGTCGGCGGCCCGCCCCAGCTTCTCGTCGAACGACTCGCAGGCGAGGCGGAACAAGAGGAGCGCGACGCCGAATTGCAGCGCCCCCCAGATCGTGCAGTGGATGAGCGCCCGCGCCGGCCAATCGCTGGCCTCGGCGGCGATCACCGCCGACGACCCCATCACGGCACCGGCGATCGGCGAGCCGAGCAGGAAGATCAGGCCGTGGTCGCCCTGCCGGGACAGCGCCGTGAGGATCGGCCAGCCGATGCAGGACGCGGCGTACAGCCCCACGCCGAGGCCGACGGCCCGGCCCTGCCGCGCCGCCCGCACGGCGATCGCCAGGCCCGCGCTCGTCGTCAGGGCCGCGTAGCTGGCGATCAGGCCCAGGTACGCCGCCAGGTGCGGCCATCGCCACGACCTCAGGCACGGGCCGGCCGCGATCAGCGCCGGGAGGAGCAGGAGCGGCGCGACGCCCCGGAACGTCCCCCACCACTTGCCGGCCATGATGGCCGTCGTCGGCATCGGGGTCGTCAGCAGCACGTCCAGGCTGCCGCGCACCCGCTCCTCCGACAGCGCCGTCGACGCCCGCACGCTCATCAGCAGCAGGCCGACCGACACGATGTAGACGTTGGCGAGGAACGTCATCTCGCCGAACATGCTCGGCCGGGCGTTGGCCTCCCAGATCGCCAGCCCGGCCAGCATGATCGCGAACAGCCCGTAGCCACCCGCGACGAACCGCCCCCAGCGCGAGGGCCGGGCCCGGCACCACTCGCGCCAGAGCACCGGGTTGGCGTCGAGCGAGGGGGCCGGCAGGAGCGACGGGAGCCGCGGGAGGAGCCGGCGTCGACGCGCCGTCGTCCCCCCTTCGGCCCGCTGTTTCAGGGCCGCCGGCCGGATGGTCCCGATGCACGCGACGGCCATCGCCGCCGAGAGCCCCAGGCAAGCCGCCGCGTAGATCGCGACGGGGATGAGATGCTCGGCCGAGGGCTGGTTGTAGTCGGGATACATCAGGCCGTAAGGGTTGCCCCTCCAGACGAGTTCCATCCACTGCTGGACGCCCCCCCCGTACCCCACCGCCTGGAGCAGCATGGCCCCGAAGAAAGGGACCAGCGCGAGCCACGCCAGCAGGATCAGGTACGTCGCCCCCAGGACCTCGTGCGTCTTCTTCCCCCAGACCGAGAGGGTGAACGCCAGGGTGCAGGCCAGGACGGCCGTCGCCAGCGTGATCAGGAACGAGCCCAGCAGCAGCATCGGGTCGATGCCCCCCAGCAGCGACGCCAGCATCAGCACGGGGAGCACGCTGAAGACCAGGCCGACCACCGGCAGGAGCGCCGCGGCGAGCTTGCCCAGGACGATCTCCGAGTCGGTCAGGTCGGTCGCCATCACCTGGATCAGCGAGCCTCGGGCCTTGTCCAGGCAGACCGAGCCGGCCGTCGCGGCGGGGGCGGCGACGAGGACCAGGGTCAATTCGATGGTGGCGATGGTCGCGTAGATGATCTGGCCGAGGAAGGCCAGCAGCGCCAGGTCGACCTCGGCCTCGCGGCCCGACCACGAGCCCCAGGTGAAGGCCAGGCCCAGCAGCACCAGGCCGATGGACAGCGACCGCGCGGCGTAGAGCTGCCAGCGCCGCGAGATCCGCAGCCACTCGCAGGCGAAGACGGGGCCGGGGCCGATCCGCAGGCTCGCCATCCGGGACGCTCCTCGATCCGGGTCAGGTCGACTCGGCCGCCGCGGCCGGCTCGCGCCCGCGGCCGAACCGGGGCCGCAGGGCGCGGAGGTGCTCGCGCAGGGCCTCGCCGTCCTCCGGGCTCGCCGCGCGGCCCAGGCAGCGGTCGAACGTCAGGCAGGCGGCCAGGTAGGCCCCCGTCGCCACGCACGCATAGAATACTCCCCAGGACGCCAGGCAGTAAGGGAGCGCGTCGCGGAATCGGTACGGGGTCGGGCCGGGGTTGAAGGCGTAGATCATCCCCGCCGCCGACCCGTAGATCGGGCAGCCGACGGCCAGCATCTCCCCGTCGTGGCCGCCGGGGCGGGAGTCGACGACCATCGCCAGCAGGAGCGGCCCCAGGGCCATCGCGACGTAGCCCCCCATGCTCATCGCCAGCGCCCGCCCCTGGTGGGGGATCCAGACCGAGAAGGCCAGGCCCAGGCCGGTCAGCGCCGCGCCGCAGGCCAGCAGGTATCCCACGGTCAGCAGGTAGACGAGCCAGCCGTCCGTCATCAGCGTGGACAGATACGCGAGGAGCGCCGGCAGGAAGATCAGGGACGGGACCAGCCGGAACGTCCCCCACCACTTGCCGGCCAGGATCTCCGGCGTCGTCATCGGCGTGGACATCAGCACGTCCAGGCTGCCGCGCGCCCGCTCCTCGGAGAGCGACGTCGCCGCCCGCGCGCTCAGCAGCAGCAGGCCGACCCCCACCAGGATCATGGTCGACAGGGTGGGGGTCTCTCGCGCCCGCACGCCCGCTTGTGGGAACGCCGAGAGGGAGGCCGTCGCCAGGGACAGGGCGAGCAGGACGTAAAAGCCCCAGACATATCGCATCGCCGGCGATGGTCGCGACCGGCTCCACTCCCTCCATAAAACCGGGTTCGCGTCCAGCGACGGCGCCGGCAGGATCGAGGGGAGGCGGAGCGTCGGCCACGCCCGGCGGGGCAGGCTCGCTTCCGAGTGGTCTTTCGTCGTCAGCACGGCGCGGCGGATCCCCAGGGTCGTCGCCAGGGCCAGCAGGGCCGAGACCGCCAGGCAGACGCCCGCGAACACGCCGACCCTCGTCAGGTAATCCGACTGAACCTCATTGAACTCCGGCGACATGTGATTGTAGGGATTCGACGCGAGCGCCGCCCGCCACAGCGCCATCCGGACCCAGGGGAGGCCGTCCCTCAGCGGGACCGTCGCCAGCTCGAACAAGATGGGCGCCCCGATCCAGGCCAGGAGGATCAGGTAGGCCGCGCTCAAAACCTCGTGCGGCTTCCGCCCCCAGACCGAGAGCGAGAACGCCAGCGTGCTCGCCAGGACGGCCGTCGCCAGGGCGACCGCCGACGAGCCGAACATCGCCATCGGCTCGACGCCCCCCAGCAGCGAGCCCAGCATCTTCACCGGCAGCAGCGCCGCCACCAGGCCCGCGACCGGCAGCAGAGCCGCGGCGAGCTTGCCCAGGACGATCTCCGAGTCGGTCAGGTCAGTCGCCATGACCTGGACGAGCGCCCCGCGCGCCCTGTCCAGGCAGACGGCGCCGGCCGTCGCCGCCGGCGCGACGAGGAGGAGGAACGTCAGCTCGGCGAGGCCGACGGCCATCGCGATCGCCTGCCCCATCGCGACCAGGATCATCCGGTCCATTTCGGCGTGGGCGGACCGCATCGGCGACCACGCCGTCAGCATGCTGAGGAGGACCGCCGCCACGGCCGCCGCCCGCACGAGATACATCGACCGCCGCCGCGAGATCCGCAGCCACTCATACGCGAACACCGGGCCCGGCCCGATCCCGAACCTCATGGCCGCGCCTCCTCCAGGATCGCCGCCGTCGGCTCGCGGCGGAAGCTGGGGAACAGGGCGAGCAGCGGCGGCCCTTCCGGCTCGTGGACGCTCCGCCCCGGCGCGCGGCCCAGGCAGCGGTCGAACGTCAGGCAGGCCGCCGCGAACAGGCCGATCGCCGCGACGAAGTAGAACAGCGACCAGACGGCCAGGCCCAGCGGCACCAGCTCGTCGAACGGGGCCGGCCCCAGGTGCTGGCCGATCGCCGGCACGGTCCCGCAGATCGCCCCCCAGAGCGGCGAGCCGATCAGGACGATCGGGGCCGCGGTGTCGTTTCCGAGCAGCGCGATCGCGACGACGAACCAGCCCACGCAGGCCACGGCGTACAGCCCCACGCAGGCCGCCAGCGCCCGCCCCTGGCGCGGGATCCAGACGGCCAGCGCCAGCCCGGCGCTCGTCACCGCCGCGCCGTACGCGTGGATCAGCGCGACGAGCCCCGCGCCATGCGCCCAGTTCCCGGACTTCAGGCATCCGACGCCCACGATCAGGCCGGGGAGGAACGCCAGGCCCGGGACGATCCGGAACGTCCCCCACCACTTGCCGGCCAGGATCTCCGACGTCGTCATCGGCGTGGTCAGCAGGACGTCCAGGCTCCCCCGGATCCGCTCCTCCGACAGCGACGTCGCCGCCCGCACGCTCAGGAGCAGCAGCCCGACCACGATCAGCAGCATGTTCGTGAAGACGGCGATCTCGCCCACGCCGCCGACCCCCGCGACCACGTCCATCAGGGCCAGGGCCGTCCCGCCCAGGGCGCACGCGGCGTAGGCCGCCCAGGTGACGCGCATCCACCGCGACGGACGCATGCGGCTCCACTCGCGCCAGAGGACCGGGTTGGCGTCCAGCGACGGCGACGGCAGCGGCGAAGGCAGCCGCAGCCGGCCGAGACGAGCCCATCGGCCCTCCGTTGGGGCGGCCTCCCCGCGCGAGTTCAGCGTGACCGGGCGAATCCGCAGGATCGTCGCCAGCGTCAGGAGCGCGGACAGCCCCAGGCAGGCCCCCAGGAACAGCGAGGTCCTCCCCAGGCGGGCCGCGGCCGTCTCGTTGTACAAGGGCTGGATCAGGGCGTAGGGCGTCACCCATTCCAGGAGGTACAGGGCCTCGCCCCACCATCCCAGCGTCGACCAGCCGGCGATCCTCGCGGCGCTCCCGAGGAACGGCAGGATCACGACCCAAAGGACGATGACCAGGTACGTCGCGCTCAGCACCTCGTGCACCTTCCGCCCCCAGACCGAGAGCGCGAACGCCAGCGTGCAGCCCAGCACGGCCGACCCCAGCGCGACCTGGAGCGTCCCGAACAGCGCGGCCGGGTCGGAGCCTCCCAGGAGCGAGGCGAGCATCTGCACCGGGAAGGCGCAGAACACCAGGCCGACCACCGGGATCAGCCCGACGGCGAGCTTGCCCAGGACGATCTCCGAGTCGGTCAGGTCGGTCGCCATGACCTGGATGAGGGAGCCCCGCGCCTTGTCCAGGCAGATCGAGCCGGCCGTCGCCGCCGGGGCCGCCAGCAGGAGGAGCGTCAGCTCGACGAAGGCGACCGTCCAGGAGACCGAGCGGCCGAACGCGGCGATCTCGCGCAGGTCCATGCCGTCGGGCCGCCGGGCCAGCGATTCCCAGAGCACGAGCAGGCCGCCGAGGATCACGCCGACGAACGCCGCGCGGGCGGCGTACAACTGCCATCTCCGCGAGGCGCGGAGCCATTCGCAAGCGAACACCGGGCCGAACGCGTCCTGCATCGCCATGCCACGCTCCCAGGGCGAGGGGTCCCGATCTCCTCCGGCCGGCCGTCCATCTTACACTCGTCACGGGCCCCGCGACACGGCATTCCTCAGCAGGACGGCCGCCAGGCCGCCGGCCGCGGCCACGGCGGACAGCGTGACCAGGGCGACGCCCGCGAGGTGGCTCTCGACGCCGGTGTGCAGCAGGCTCCAGATGAGCTGGCTGATCGTGTCGACCCCCGGCGGCGCCAGGAGGTTCGTCGCCGGAAGCTCGCCCACGGCCAGGACGAAGCACGACGCCCACGCCGCGGCCGTCGCCCGCCGCGAGAGCGGCAGCGCCACCCGCCAGGCCCGCGCGGCCGGCCCCCAGCCGTCCACCGCCGCGGCGTCGAGCTGCTCGCGCGGCAGCGCCCGCAGGGCCGGCCAGAGGATCAGCACGGCGTAGGGCAGCGTCCGCGCGGCCATCGCCAGGACGACGATCGCCGGCGCGTCGTAGATCGCGTCGACCGTCCGGTACGCCAGCAGGAGCGCCATCCCCGCCACCGGCCCCGGCGCGGCGAGCGTCAAGGCGACCGTCAGCAGCGCGACGCCGCGCCAGGCCCGCGAATCGCGCCCCAGCCAGCCGAGCCCCCAGGCCAGGGCGACGGCGAACGTCGCGGCGACGGCCGCCAGCAGGGCGCTGGTCGCGATCGGGTCGATGCACTCCTCGGCCGCCGCGCGGAGCGTGACGACGAGCCCGGCGGGCGACCACGACGGCGGCGCGCCGAGCGTCGCCCGCCCGCCGACCCGCCCGGCCCTCCAGACCAGCCCTCCCAGCGGCAACGCCAGCACGGCCCCCGCGATCGCGACCGCCGCCGCCCCCAGCGGGATCCGCCAGGGCCCGAGCCGCCAGACCTTCGCCCGGCCGAACGCCGACGCCGGCCGCGCAGGGGCGTCGCGACCCAGCGCCCGCGCGAGGACGAACACGCCGGCCCCCAGGACGACCAGCGGCGGGAGCGCGACGGCCGCGGCGCCGGCGGGCCCGTTCCCCAGCGTGAACTGGACGTAGGCTTCTTCCGCATAGGTCCGGACTTGCAGCAGGTCGGTCACGGTCATGTCGCCGGCCGTCAGGACCGCCACGGCCAGCGCGGCGGCGGCGATCGCCCCCAGGCCGCGGCGGATTGTCACGGACCACAGCACGCGACGGGCCGGCATGTCGAGCAGGGCGGCCTCCTCCAGTTCGGGCTCCACCAGCCGCAGGCCGACGCCGGAGAGGAGGACGACCCAGGGGAGCGCGGCCATCGCCGAGACGACGACCACGCCCGTCCGGCCGACCAGGAACGGCCGGACGCCGAACGCCTGCATCCGGCCGGCGTCTCCGAACGCCCCCAGCCAGGCCGTCGCGTGCAGCGGGAGCGGCACGAACAGCGCGAGCCCCAGCGCCGCCAGCAGCGGCCGGCGGCCCCAGGCGTCGGTGCGGAACAGCAGCAGGGCGAGCGCGACGCCGACGGGCATCGCCAGGGCCTCGGCGCCGGCGGCGACGATCAGGGTCTCCAGCGCCAGTCGGGCGGGCCGGGCCACACCCCCGGAGTCCGCCGCGACGGCCGCGGTCGCCGTCGGGTCGAGCGCGGCGGGCGCGGCGACGTCGGCCGTCGGCCGGGCGGCTTCGAGGACCGTCGCGGCGGCCGGCCAGTATACCAGGATCGTCAGCCCCGCCAGGACGAGCGATCCGGCGAGCCTCCCCGTCAAGGCGGCCCCTCCGGCGGCCTGCCGTCGACGAGGGCCGCCTGCGGGACGCGCTCCTCGACCACGGGCCGCTTCGCCGCCTCGCGGGCGGGGGCGGCGGCCGCGTAGGGGGACCTCGCCGGCTCCAGCGGAAGGTGGACGGAGAAGCACGACCCGTAGCCGACGGTCGACTGCACCTCGATCCGCCCGTTGTGCTCCTGGACGATCCCGTAGCTGATCGAGAGCCCCAGGCCCGTCCCCTGGCCGAGCGGCTTGGTGGTGAAGAACGGGTCGAAGATCCGCTCGCGGATCTCCGGCGGGATGCCGCCGCCGTTGTCGTCGATGTCCACGCGCACGCCCATCGCGTCGGCCTCGGTCTCGGTGCGGACCGTGACCTGGCCGTCGTCGCGGCAGGCGTCGATCGCGTTGGTCAGCAGGTTGAGGATGACCTGGTGGATCCGCGCGGCGCGGCAGCGGACGGCCGGCAGGGCGCCCAGGTCCATGACGATCTGCACGCCCTTCTTCCGCGCATAGCCCTTCACCATGTTGATCGACGATTCGATGCCCGGGTTGAGGTCGACCTCGTTCCATTCCCCCTCGTCGACCCGGGCGAAGAGGCGCAGCTCCTTGACGATCCGCTCGATCCGCCGCAGGCCCTCGCGGGTGCGCTCGATGAGGCGGGGGAAGTTGTCCAGGCAGTAGCCCAGGTCGATCCGCTCGGAGATGGCCTCGACCTCGGCCGCCGTCGCCGGGTCGCGGCGGTCGCCGGCCTCGGCCTTCTCCGTGTAGATCTCGACCAGGCGCAGGAGGTCGATCAGGTCGCGTTCCAGGACGGCCACGTTGTTGCTGACGAAGGCGAGGGGGTTGTTGATCTCGTGGGCCACGCCGGCGACGAGCTGGCCCAGGCTGGCGAGCTTCTCGTTCTGGACGAGGAGGCTCTGGGCCTGCTTGAGGGCCTCGTGCGCCTGGTGCTCGGAGCGGGCGAGGCCCTCCAGCTCCGCGTTCTTCTCGCGGAGCTGCTCCTCGGCGCGGATGCGGGCGGTGACGTCCCAGAAGATGGCCTGGGTGCCGATGAGCGAGCCGTCGGCGGCGTAGAGCGGGGTCTTCATCACCTGGACGTGGAGCGTCTCGCCGCGGGGCGTGACGTGCTGCTCGACCACGTCCAGGACGCGGCCCGTCACGGCCACCAGGGCGTCGTCGGCGCGATACTTCTCGGCCAGTTCGCGCGGGAAGAAGTCGAAGTCGGTCCGGCCGACGACCTCGTCGCGGGGGTGGCCCAGCTCGTCGCAGAACCGCTGGTTGGCGAACGTGAAGCGGCCTTCCAGGTCCTTGCGGAGGAACGATTGCGGCAGGGTCTCGACCAGGGAGCGGTAGACGGCGGCCATCTCGTCGATGGTGCGCTCCGCCTCCTCCACCCGCTCGACCGCCCCGCCGGCGATCGCCGCCATGCGGTGCGCCTCGGCCCGCGCCCGCCGCGCCAGGGCCGTCGCGGCGACCATCGCCACGGAGGCGGCGAAGGCGAGGGCGACGAGCGCCCACTCGACCCCCGGCGGCAGGGCCGCCAGCAGCGCGGGGGCGTCGCCTTGTCCCGCCGAGAGCACGGTGTCCATGGCTGGGGGCCCGAAGAGGCGGACGTTCGCTCGACCGTCGCGGATCCCGAGGTTATCTCGACGCCGCCGGTCTTCCCCCCTCGCGGGGGAAGACAGACCGCGAAGCGGTCCGATGAGGGGGATGCGAAGCACAGGGGCCTTCGAGCCCCGAAGGCCCGCCCATGCCGGCCGTCGCGAGATCCGACGGCCGTCTGACGCGTCCTCCCCCTCATCCGGCCCTCCGGGCCACCTTCCCCCGCCGGGGGGGAAGGCCGTTATGATGGCATCTCCAGAATCCGGCGCGGTTGTCTATTTTCATCCTATCCGGCCGCGTCGCCGAACGATACAACTCGGTGCTCGGTCGCGGCGGCCAGGACGGCCTCGCAGAGGGCGACGGTCTTGAGGTTGTCGCGGCCGGGGATGTCGGGCTCGCCCCCGCGCTCCAGGGCGGCCAGCAGGCCGGCCATCGTCCCGGCGAAGGCGTCGGGGAACCAGGCCTGGGGCCATCGCGGGCGATGCCACGCGCCGCCGTCTCGGGCCGTGGAGTAGTCGAGGGTGCTGGGCGCGCGCCGGGGCCACGACGGCCAGCCGATCGTCCCCTTCGCCAGGCCCTCGGTCCCCTCGAACCGCCAGCGCACGCCCAGGTCGGCGGCGGCGCCCTCGCGCGCGGGGCCGGCCCAGACGTCGTCCCAGCACGACGCGCGGGCGCCGCTCGCGTACTCCAGGATCGTCAGGTTGATCCCGTCGGCGTGCGCGAACTTCGTGCGCGGGTCGGGCCGGGTGCTGGCCAGGACCCGCTCGGGGTCGCCCAGCCAGTACCGCATCGTGTCCAGGTGATGGATGCTCATGATGAACGTCGAGAGCGACCGGCCGTCGCGGGCCCAGGGCATCCAGTGGAGGATGGCGCGCATCTCGATCGTCGCCAGCACGGGATCGCCCAGGACGCCCCGGTCCAGCAGCCATTTCAGGGCCCGGACCGAGTGGTCGTGCCGCATGTTGTGGTTCACCTGGAGGGCCACGCCGGCGGCGTCGCAGGCGTCGACCAGCGCGCGGGCCTCGGCCAGCGACAGGGCCAAGGGCTTCTGCGCCAGGATCCCCCGGACCTTGCGGGGATGGGCGAGGATCCGACGGATCACGCCCGGCTGCTCGGCCGGCGGGACGGCGACGTCGACGACCTCGATCGCCGGGTCGTCGAGCATGGCTTCGAGCGTCGGGAAGACCTTCGGCACGCCGCGGAGCGCCGCGACCTCCCGGGCCGCGGCCTCGGTGCGCGAGGTGATCGCGGTCGCGGGGAACCCGGCCTCGCGATACGCCGGCAGGTGGCAGTCCCGGACGATGAAGCCGGCCCCGACGACGCCGATCCCCCAGTCCCGGCGTTCGGGAAGCTCCGGCAGGTGGGCGCGGGGGTCGAGGGGGGCGTCGGGCATGGGTCGCCTCGTTCTCCGGGGGGCCGATCAGGCGGCGGCGATGGAGCCGGGGTCGGCGAGGCGGGCGAGGACGGCGTCGGCGGTCGACTCGGCGGCGCGGATGCAGTCGGGGATGCCGACGCCGTCGTAGGCCACGCCGGCCAGGAAGAGGCCGGGGTGCATCGCGGCCTTGCGGCGGATCGTCTCCACGGCCTCCAGGTGGCCCAGGACGTACTGGGGCATCGACCGGGGGTGGCGGGCGATCTCCATGAAGATCGGCGGGCCGGACGCGCCGATCAGCTCGCCCAGCTCGGCGGCGACGACCCGGCGGACCTCGTCGTCGTCGAGGTCGAACAGCTCGGGCTGGGAGCCGCCGCCGACGAAGGCGCGGATCAGGGCCGTCTTCTCCGGGGCGCGGCGGGGGAACTTCACGTTGAGGAACGACGCCGCGAAGATCCGACGCCCCTCGATCGACGGCACCACGAAGCCGAAGCCGTCGAGCGGGTGCTTCACGCGCTCGCGGCGGTAGGCGACGTTCACGATGATCGACGAGGCGTAGGGGATCGCCCGGAGTTGCAGCGCCAGCGAGGGATCGCAGCCGTCGATCATGCGGGCCGTGGCGTGGGCCTCGGTCGTCGCGACGACGGCGTCGGCCTCGATCGGCGGGCCGTTCAGCGGCTCCACGACCCATCCCGAGCCGTGCGCCGCCCGGCTCAGCCGGCGGACGGGCGCGTTGAGCCGGACCGTCCCCGGCCGCAGCCCGGCGGCCAGGGCCCGCGGCAGCTCGCCCATGCCGTCGGCCAGCGAGACGAACATGCCGTAGCGGGCGCCGGACGACTCGGTCTCGATCCGGGCGTCGGCCTCCTTGCGGCGCCGCCATGCGGCGCGGATCAGGCCGCCGTGCTCGCGCTCCATCTCCAGGAACTGCGGCAGCGTGGCCCGGAGGCTCAGGTTGTTGGGGTCGCCGGTGTAGCTGCCGCCCACCAGCGGCTGGACCAGGCGGTCGAACGCCTCGCGCCCCAGGCGGCGCCGCGCGAAGGCGGCCAGCGACTCCTCCGCGTCGGACTCCCGGCGCGGGATCAGGGCCTCCATCAGCAGCCGGAGCTTGCCCCAGGGGGAGAGGATCGGCGAGGCCAGCACGGGCGAGATCCGGTGCGGGGCCATCAGGACGAACCCCTCGGGCGCGGCCAGCAGCTTCCCCTTGCGGACCACGAACGACCGCCGGTGCGACGCCTCGGCCTCGATGAGCTGGCCTTCCAGGTCCAGCCGGCGGCAGAGGTCCAGGGCCCACGGCTTGTTCGTGATGAACGAGTCCGGCCCGCGCTCCAGGGTGAAGCCGTCGCGACGCTCGGTGGCGATCAGCCCGCCGACGCGGTCCTTGGCCTCCAGGACGACGACCTCCGTCGGCCGGCGCGCGGCGTCCGCGGCCTGCTGGAGGCGGCTGGCGACGGCCAGGCCCGAGAGCCCCCCGCCGATCACCACCACCCGGCCCGCGGCCTTCCCGCCCGCATTCCGATCGGTCGTCGTCACCATCAGGTCGAGTCCCTTCTCCGGAAACCCCTCCCGGTCCCTCGTCCCCTCATCCCGCCATTTTCGCCGATCCTTCACGATTTCGCCAGGGGGGTCATCGCGCGGAGAACTCGTGGACCATCTGCACCAGGGCCCGGACGTGGTCGACCGGGGTGTGCGGCAGGATCCCGTGGCCCAGGTTGAAGATGTGGCCGGGGCGGTTCGCCGCCTGGCCCAAAATCCGGCGCGTCTGGCGGGCGATCTCGGCGAGCGGGGCGAACAGGACGACGGGGTCGAGGTTCCCCTGGACGCCGACCTCGGGCCCCAGCCGATCCCAGCAGCGGTCCAGCTCCACCCGCCAGTCCAGGCCGATGACGTCGCCGCCGGCGTCGCGCTGGAGTTCCAGCAGGGAGCCGGTGTCGGTCCCGAAGTGGATCTTGGGGACCGAGGGGTCGATCGCCGCGAACAGCCGCTTCATGTGGGGCTGGACGAACCGCCGGTAGTCGTCCGGCCCCAGCGAGCCGACCCAACTGTCGAAGACCTGCACGGCCTGGGCCCCGGCCGTCACCTGGGCGTTGAGGTAGCGGGCGGTGGATTCGGTCAGCACGGTCATCAAGGCGTCCCAGGCCCCGGGGTCGGAGTACATGAAGGTCTTGGCCTTCTCGTAGTTCCGCGAGCCGCCCCCCTCGATGGCGTAGCAGGCCAGGGTGAACGGGGCACCCGCGAAGCCGATCAGGGGGATGTTCCCGGGGAGCCCGTCGCGGATCTTCCGGACGGCCTCGTAGACGTACCCCAGCGCCGAGACGTCCTCCAGCGGCCGGAGCCCGGCGACGTCGCCCGCCTCGCGGACCGGGTTGTGGATGACGGGGCCTTCGCCCTTGGAGAATTCCAGGTCGAAGCCCAGCGGCTCCAGGATCAGGAGGATGTCGGCGAAGAGGATGGCCGCGTCCACCCCCAGGACCTCGGCGGCGAAGATGGTGGTCTCCGCGGCCAGCTCGGGGTTCTTGCACAGTTCCAGGAAGGACACCTTGGACCGGAGCGAGCGGTATTCGGCCATGTATCGCCCCGCCTGCCGCATCAGCCAGACGGGCGTGGCGTCGACGGGTTCGCGGCGGCAGGCCCGGAGGAACCGGCTGTTCCACAGGGCGTCCGTCGTGGTCGGTTGAGGCGCGGGGTCGGTCGTCATCGGTCGGGCGATCCTGAGAGGGCGGGGTCCGGTCGCGGCCTCCATCCTAACCGGACGGCCCCCCGGCCGACGAGACGCGCCGGCGGACGTCTCCCCCCGTGCGTATGTATAATGAGGAGCCGGGCCGCAGCGAGCGGGCCGCCGGCCTCTCCCGCGGATCGACAGGAAAGCGGACGGTTCCATGGACCACGACCAAGACGGACGCACGCCCCGGCCGGCGTGCGACGCGGCGAACGGAAGCCCGAACCCGGGGCCCGACCGCGAGGAGCCGCGCATCCGGAAGCCCCGGCCGGCCTTCCGCACCGGGGCCAACGCCCGCGCGGCCCTCAAGGAGCCGACCGAGGACGAACAGCTCCTCAACCGCCCGAACGCCAACGTCGGGCGCATCCCCACCCCCCGCATGCCCGAGCTGGGCGCCTTCACCCACGAGGAGCCCTGGCGCGTCCTCCGCATCCAGGGCGAGTTCGTCCACGGCATCAACGCCCTGGCCGAGCTGGGGGCGGCGGTCTCCGTGTTCGGGTCGGCCCGCATCGCCGAGGGGGATCCGCTGTACGAGGACGCCCGCCGGCTGGGCGGCCTGCTCGCCGAGGCCGGCTTCGCCGTCATCACCGGCGGCGGGCCCGGCATCATGGAGGCCGCCAACCGCGGCGCCCAGGAGGCCGACGGCGTCTCGATCGGCTGCAACATCGAGCTTCCGTTCGAGCAGGAGGGGAACCCCTACACCGACGTCTCGGTCAACTTCCGCTACTTCTTCGTGCGGAAGACCATGTTCGTCAAGTTCTCCGACGGCTTCGTCATCTTCCCCGGCGGCTTCGGCACGCTCGACGAGCTGTTCGAGGCCCTCACCCTGGTCCAGACGCGCAAGATCAAGCGGTTCCCGATCATCCTGTACGGCTCGGCCTACTGGAAGGGCCTCGTCGACTGGGTCCTCGGCACCCTGCTGGAGCGGAAGACGATCTCGCCGGAGGACATGAACCTGCTGATCGTGACGGATTCGCTCGAAGAAATCCGCGACCTGCTCGTAGAATGCTACCAGTCGCGCTGCTGGGAGGCCTGGAAGCAATCCGTCGGCGCGAGCCTGGACGCCGACCCGCCCGGAGCGCCCGCGACGGCCGTCGACCCCGCCAAGTCCGACGCCGAATGATCCCGCCACGACCGAGCCCACCCGACCCCACGGGGGACGACCGCCGATGAGAGACCCCAGGACCCCGGACGCCGCGACGGCCGCCGTCGCCGAGCCCGGCTTCCCCGACCTCGACGCCGCCCTTGAGGGCGGCGGCCCCGCCGAGGCCATCGACCGCCTCGTCGCCGACCTGGAAGGCCGGGGCGAGTACCGGATGCTCCTCGACGCCCTCCTGCTCAAGGCCCGCCACGAGCTGGGGCTGCCGCTGATCCAGGTCGGCCGCTACGCCGACCTGCCGGAGGAGGACCGCGTCCGGTTCGAGGGCCGCTACGTCGACGCCCTCCGCCGCGTGGGCTCGAAGTTCCTGGAGGCCGGCGACGTCCCCACCGCCTGGGCCTACTTCCAGGCCATCGGCGAGCCCGAGCCGGTCGCGAAGGCGCTGGAAGACCTCCCCACGCCCGACGACCCGGACCGGATGGGCCGGCTGATCGAGGTCGCCTTCCACCAGGGGGCCAACCCGACGAAGGGCTTCGAGTGGATCCTGCGCTCCTACGGGGCGTGCTCGGCCATCACGTCGCTGGAGCAGTCCGGGCCGGCCGACCCGACGGCCCGCGTCGCCTGCGTGGAGAAGCTGGTCCGGCACCTCCACGAGCAGCTCGTCGACAACGTCCGGGCCGACGTCGCCCGCCGCGGCCAGCCGCAATCGGCGGCGGGGGCCTCGCTCGCCGAGATGGTCGCCGACCGCCCCTGGCTGTTCGCCGAGGACGCCTACCACACCGACGTCTCCCACCTGTCCACCATCGTCCGCTGGTCGGTCATGGCGACCGACCCCGAGATCCTCCGCCTGGCGCTCGACCTGACCGAGTACGGCCGTCGGCTCTCGCCTCGGCTCCAGTACGACTCGGCCCCGCCGTTCGAGAAGACCTTCGAGGACCACAACGTCTACCTCAAGGCGCTCGTCGGCCGGGACGTCGACGCGGCGGTCGAGCACTTCCGGGCCAAGCTCCCCGCGCCGGCCGCGGCCGGGGACGGCGACCTGGAATCGACGCTCCCCGCCCAGGTGCTCGTCAACCTGCTGATGCGGGTCGGCCGGGAGGACGAGGCGGTCGAGGAGGCGACGCGGCACCTGCTGGACGTCCCCGAGGGTATGCTCGCCTGCCCGCCGATCGCCGAGCTTTGCCAGCGCTCCGGCCGGCTCGACCGGCTGGCCGAGGCCGCGGTCCGGATGAAGCACCCGGTCCACTACCTGGCCGCCCGGATCCAGGCCGACGTCCCCGGGGCCCGGTGACGATCCGCGGTTTTCCGCAAAAGCCGCCGGGAAATCCCCCTTCGCCCCCCGGATAGGACATAATCAGGGTGTGGATGCGGGGAGCGTCGCCCATCGCCCCCCGCGCCGGACTTTTGCATGCCGCACCGCGAGGCTTCGAGCGATGAGACGTCTGCCGGGGGCGATCGCCGCCGTCCTTCTAACGACCGGGCTCCTGTCCGGCTCCGAGGAGCCCCCGGCGGCGGCCCCCCTGTTCGACGGCAAGTCGCTGGCCGGCTGGGTCGCCGAGCACACCGACCGCTTCACCGTCGCCGACGGCGTGCTCGCCTCCAGGCCCGGCGAGGGCTGGCTCCGGTCCGCCCAGGCGTACAAGAACTTCGAGCTGGAGGCCGAGTTCCGCATGCTGAAGGAGGGATCCGAAGGGGGACTCTTCTTCCGCACCGGGGCCGAGACCGGCGAGGCCGAGCCCCGATGGCCGGCCCGCGGCTACCAGATCCCCCTCGGCGACGGCGACGGCCGCCTCATGCTGTTCGGCCACGCCACCAGCCCCCCCCGGTTCGAACGCAAGGCCGACGCCCTGAATTCGGCCGCGAAGCCCCCCGGCGAATGGCAGAAGCTCGCCCTCAAGGCGGCCGGGGCGCACGTCGAGGTCCGGCTCAACGGCGTCCTCGTCACCACCGCCGACGACGTCGAGCCCGCCGCCGGCCACCTCGGCCTCTACGACAAGGCCGGCGACTACGAGTGGAAGAACCTGACGATCCGGGTCCAGCCCGACTGATCGGCCGTCCCGATTCCGCCTCCAGGTCCTGTAGGCTGGGTCGAGACCCAGCCCGGAGAAGCCGAAGCTCGCGAGAGCTGGGTCGAGACCCAGCCTACGAGTGCGGAGAGGTCCAGTCGTCCTCTCCCCGGCCGTCGTCCCAGCGCAGGCCCAGGGCGGCCAACTCGTCGGCGGGGATCGCCTCGAAGCGGCTCAGGAGCCAGTCGCGGCCCCAGTCCTCGTTCTCGATCGCGTCGAGCGGGGGGAGGTCGTCGTCGCCGGGGCGGACGGAGAGGATGGCGTAAGCCTCGGCGACGCCCAGCTCGACGACCGGGCGGAGGCTCATCGGGCACCGCTCCACGAGGAGTCTCGCGCCGATGCCTTCGGGGCCAGCCGCCAGACGCCGGGATGGGTCTGGATCCAGCGGTAGCCGGCCGGGGCCGACCAGTCGACCCCCCGGGCCGCGCCGGAGCGTCGGCGTTCGTCGGCCAGGACGCCCGCCTCCTCGGCCCCGGCGGCCAGGTAGATGAACGCGGCCAGGGCCGCCTGGAACGGCTGCCAGGAAAGCAGGCTGTAGACGCCGAAGCCGACGGCCAGGGTACGGCCGACGGCCGCGGCGAAGCTCGTCGCGCGGGCGCGGCCGATCCAGCCCCCCAGCAGGGCGCGGAGCACCCGGCCGCCGTCCATCGGGAAGGCCGGGATCAGGTTGAACAGGGCCAGCACCAGGTTCACCGCCAGCAGGTCCGCCAGGAACTCGCCCCCGCCCCGGGCGAGCGGATACAGCCCGACCGCGATCGCCAGGTTCACCGCCGGCCCCGCCAGGGCGATCAGCAGCTCCACGCCCGGGGCGCGCGGCATCCGGGTCAGGCGAGCGACGCCGCCGATGGGATAGAGCGTGATGTCGGACGTACCGATCCCGAACCGCCGGGCGGCCAGGGCGTGCCCCAGCTCGTGCAGCAGCACGCAGCCGAACGTCGCCAGCAGCAGCGGCAGCCGTTCGGCCACGCCGGGCAGCAGCAGGAGCAGCAGGAACGTCGGGTGCAGGAACACGTCGATCCCCGCGATGCGGCCGAGTTTCCACGAGAGGCTCATCAGATTCCGCTTCCTCGATTTATCATCCGACGGCCCGAGGGCCGGGGGTCTCCTCGTCGGTCCACCTATCATTCGACGCCGGGCCGCCGGAAGTTCGCCGCGAAATCGCGACGGCCGGTGGCGCGACGAGGCCCGCCGGCGGCCGGTGAGGGTCGCGGGCGGGCCTCGAAGAGAGTCGTCGAACGGGCGGATCGGCCGTCAGATGGTGAAGTGGAACGTCTTGGTGACGAGCCGCCAGAGCCACCAGCCGAAGGTGGCGTGGCCGGCGTCGATCTTGGCGAAGCCGCGCTGGCCGGGATGGAACTCCAGGCGGGGGTTGTCGACCGGGATGACGACCTCGTAGACGGCCGACTGGGGCTTGATCTGGCCGGTCTTGGGGTCGGGCTTGGCGGCGATCTCGCCGCCGGCGGTGTTGGACAGTTCGGGGGGGATCTCCTCGCGGTTGCGCTTGGCGATCTGGGCGACCTGGCTCTTGAGCGTGGTCTCCGAGCGGCCGTAGACCTTGACCCAGGCCGTCGGCGGGGGATCCATGCGGATCAGGTCGATGTCCGACTGGTCGACGATCAGGTGGGCCTCGAGCGCGTGCGGGTCGGCGACCTCGCAGAACGCCTTGCCCGGCTTGACCCACTGGCCGAGCGTCTCCTCGTGCGGCAGGCCCAGCACCTGGCCGTCGCGGGGGGCGGTCAGGACGAGCTTGCCGAGCTGCTCGCTGAGCTTGGCCAGGGCCGGCTCCAGCTCCTCGGCCATGCGGGCGTTCTGGCGGGCCTGGGCGCGGCCCTCGTTCTCGGGGCTCTGGCTGTAGGAGAGGGCCTTGACCCAGTACGAGTCGTGCTCGGCCTGGCGCTCGATCAGCTCGCGCTGCTTCTCCGGGTTGACCATCTTGGCGATGACGGTGCCGGCCTTGACCCACTCGGCGTCGCGGACGGCCAGCTCGACGAGGCGGCCCTCGACCTCGGAGTAGACCTCGTCGGGATGGGCCGGGGAGAGGACCAGGGTCCCCTGGACGCGGAGGGGGGTGGGGATCAACAGGACGCCCGCCACGACGGCCGCGAAGGCCGCGGCGAAGGCCGCCGCTCGTGCTTTCTTCACCTTGCGCATCCTCCCGGGCGTGCGTAGGAACTTGACGGTCTGGTAGAGGGGCATGCCCACCATGGGCACCATGGAGCCCAGGGCCAGCATGTAGCTGACCGCCTGGAGCTTGTACGGCTTGAGGACCTGCGACAGGAAGAACAGGATGCTGAACGTCACCACCCAGCGGTACAGGTAGCTGGCGATCGCGTAGGTCACGAACAGGGTCCGCCGCGACCGCGGCAGGTAGCTCTGGACCGGCACCTCCAGGCCCAGCACCTTCTCCTGGAGCAGGTACGTGAAGAACTGCGTGCTCTTGATCCGCAGGTTGGGGATCTCCAGCCAGTCCGACATCACGTAGTAGCCGTCGTACCGCAGCAGCGGGTTGGCGTTGAACAGGACCGTGTTCACCGAGCAGATGAACATGACGGCCATCGCCAGGCTGTTCAGCAGCCCCTGCTCGGTGTTGAACCAGACGAAGGTCGCGATCGAGGCCAGGAACAGCTCGACGTAGATGCCCGCCGCCGAGATCCAGATCCGGTGCCACTTGTTGGGGAGGAGCCACGAGTCGGTCACGTCGCAATAGAGCGCGGGCGTGAGGACCAGGAACAGCATCCCCATCTCGTGGACCTCGCCGCCGAAGTGCTTGGCGGTGAGGCCGTGGCCGAACTCGTGGATGATCTTCACGACGGCCAGGCTGATCCAGAACGTGAAGATCGTCCACCAGTTGAAGAAGCTCTGGAACTCGGGGAGCTTGGCGTAGAACTCGCTCCAGTGGCTGACGACCAGCGTGATCGCCGCGAGCATCAGGCCGGTGCTGAGGGCGACGAACGTCCGGGTGTAGATCCAGCGGAAGTAGGGGTACATCCAGGTCAGGAGCCGCTCGGGGTCGATGACCGGGATCTTGATGAACAGGATGTTGGCGAGGAAGCCCCAGACCTTCCGCCACTTGTTCTTGCGGCGGCGTCGGATCAGCGCGGCGGCCTGCTCCGGGCTGTCGATGACCACCACGCCCGCCTCGTGGAGCTGGGCCACGAAGCGGGTGAGGTCGTCGATCGAGATCGTCTGGGGCCGGTACTTGCGCTCGAAGGCCCGCTTGACGTCCTGGAGGTTCTGCTTGCCGTCGAACTGCTGGAGGAGGAAGTATTCCTCGATCTTGAACCGGAAGTACTTCAGCGCCAGCGGGTCCTTGACGACGTAGTGGGTCATCCCCTCGTAGAACTGGGGCTGGACCACCAGGTCGGGGCGGAGCCGGACGCGGAGGTGCTCGGCGGCCTGTCCGAACGGCGCCGGCGAGGTGGAAGGGGCTGCGCTCATCGATCGGCGATCCTCGGCGGGTCCAGTCGGGGCGTCCTCGGGCTCCGTGCGGGTCCGGCTCGTGTCAGCGGGCGGTGGCGGCGGGCCGCGCGGCGACGGCGTCGTCGAGGAAGATGGTCATCGCCGCCTTGAGGCCCGGCTTCAGGGCCAGGTCGGTGTTCTCGAACTCGACGCGGATCCGCACGGCGGTCTCGTTGATCGGCTGGATCTCCGGGTCGACGAACTTGATGACGCCGCGGAAGGTCTTGCGCTCGATGGGCTGGTCGCCGGAGGTCCCCTCCAGGCGGGGCTGGAGCTCGACGACCTGGCCGACCTTCACGCGGGAGACGTACTCCAGCGGGACGAAGGCGTTGGCGGCCAGCCGCGAGAGGTTGCCGATCTTCACGACGGCGGTGTTGGCCTGGACGCTCTCGCTCGGCTCCTTGTAGCGCTTGATGATCACGCCGCTGAACGGGGCGACGATCGTATGCTCCCGGAGCATCTCCTCGGCCAGGGCCAATTCGGCCTCGTTGATGGCGTCCTGCTCCTGGGCCTCCTTGAGCTGGGCCTCGGCGACCTTCAGCTCGCCCTCGGCCTTGGTGACCTCCTCCTGCGAGACCAGGTCGGGCTTGCGCTGGAGGAGGCGGCGGTTGCGGGCGACGACGGCGGCCGCGACCTCCTTGGCGGCGTCGGCCTTGAGGGCGGGGCCCTGGTTCTCGGCGGCGAGCTTGCTCTTGGCGACGGTCAGCTCGGCGATCTCCTTGTGGAGGGTGCCGATGACGCCCCCTTCCTGGACGGCGTCGCCGAGCTGGAGCTCCATCTTCTCGATGACCCCCTCGCGGAGGGCGGCGACGTCGGAGACCTGGATCCACTGGATGGTGGCCAGGTTCTCGTGCGAATCGAGGACGAGCGTGGCGGCGGAGGGGGCCGGGGCGGCCCCGCCCTGGCCGAAGGCGGCGGCCGACAGGGTCGCCAGGGTTCCGAGGGCCACGGACGCGGCGGTCTTGAGGGGCGACATGCGGTGCGATCCTCCACGGACGGTCGGGTGCGGTGTGCGGGTGGGGCCCGGCCGACGCGCCGGGCCCCGGGGCTTCGGGCTGCGGTCCTCGGCTCAGCGGAGGAACGGCCAGCGGAACAGGACCGACTCGTGCCACACCTGGACGACCTTGCGGAACAGGACGTAGGCCAGGCGGGCGTCGCCGCAGTCGATCCGGGCGCGGACCTCGGCGCCGGGGCGGAACTCCTGGTTGCGGGCGAGGAACTCGTTGCGGACGGCCTCGTTGAAGCCGACGGTCACCTTGACGGTGTGGCGCTGCTCGGCGCTCTCGGCCTTGGTCTCGGCCTTGGAGGCGATCCGACGGACGTAGCCCTGGTAGCGGTGCTCGGGCTCGGTCATCACGACGAAGTAGGCCGAGAGGGCGGCGCCGGGCTGCTTGGCCCCGGACTTGATCTCGTCCTCCAGCCTCGCCTGGGCGGCCAGGACCGGGCCCATGTCGTCGTCGGGGACCTCGACCTCCAGGACCCACTCGCCGTCGGTCTCGGCGAGCTGGAGCAGCTCGGTGCCGATGTCGACCGGGCGGCCGAAGAGGTTCGTCTTCACCTCCCAGGTGGTGATGATCCCGTCGTGCGGGGCCCGAACCGAGAGCTGCTCGATCTGCTCCTTGACGATCTCGATCTGCTGGGCGGTGCTCTTGGCCGTGATCTGGGCCTCGGTGCGCTGGGCGACCAGTTGCAACCCCTCCTGCCGGTTCTGCTCGCGCTGGCTGGCGGCCTGCTCCTGCTGCTGGAGGATCAGGCCCTGCGAGGTCGCCTTGTTGTGCTGGGCCTGGAGTTCTTTCAGCTCGCGGTCCAGCTTGCGGCTGTCGAGGCGGGCGATGAGGTCGCCCTTCTTGACACGCTGACCGTGCTCGACGGGGACCTCGGCGATGATCCCCTGGTCCGGGGCGTAGACGATGCTGCGCTGCTCGGGCATCAGGGAGCCGCGGCCCTCGATGCGGAGGTTCCAGGGGACGAAGGTCAGGACGCCGATCAGGGCGACGATCAGGCCCAGGACGGCGAGGATCTTCGCCAGCGTCCGGCCCCGCAGGAGCCGCCAGGGGGAGCCCATCGCCTTGAGGACCGGCCGGAGGAAGATCCGGTGGTGCTCCTGGGCGTTCCAGAGGGCCGTCGAGGAGTGCCGGGCCACGACCTCGGTCCGGGCGTGCATGTCGGTCGGGGCGACCTCGTCGCCGATCTGCTCGGAGACCAGGCAGCCGTAGGGGACCTTCTCCTTGCGCTCGGCCCCCTCCTCCTTCTCGGGCTTGTACAGGAGGACGACGGCGACGGCCTTGGAGCCGGACTCGTCGACGTACATCTCCAGGGCGTCGCGGAGGTCGGGGGCGAAGCCCTCGGTGTGGCCGGTGTAGACCAGGTCCTCGCCCGACCGGATGACGGCCTTGCAGAGCTTGGTCAGCTCGCGGACCTGGTTGGAGCGCTGCTCGACGACCTCCTGGCCGCTGATGGCCTCGACCATCGTGCGGCCGGAGAGCTTCAGGGCGACGCTCATGCGGTCGCAGCCGACCAGCCGCTTGCCGTCGTTGACGACGGCGTAGGCGGTCTCCTTGAAGTCGAGCGTGTGGTGGATCTGGTGGGTGAAGGTCTCCAGCTGGTTCCACATCCGCTGCTGCGAGGCCATCTGCCGCATCTGGCGGTTCTTCAGATAGTTCGCCGCCAGGTCGGCCAGGTCGCCCACGAACCGGAGGGTGCTCTTCTGCTGGGCGGCCCGCCGGGCCGGATCCATCAGGACTTCCAGCAGGCCCACCACCTGCTTGTCCACGATCAGGGGGGCCAGGATGATCGCCAGGTGGGTCGGGTTGAACGCCTGGGGCATCCCCTCGATGACCGCGCCGGGGGGGATCACCTGGGGCTGCGACGCCTGGATCATGCAGCCCAGCAGCGCGTCGTGCGGGGCGGTCTTCACGCGGCCGTCCATCAGGCCGGTCTGGGCGAAGTCCAGGTGATACTGGAGCCGGAGCCCGCCCCGGCCGTCGAGCAGCCAGAAGGCGCCGCCGGACGCCGCGGTGGCGGCCACGGCGCGGTTGAGGAACTCGCCGTAGAACTCGGCGGGCTGGACGTCCGACTCGGCGAGGTCGGCGATCTCGGCCACCAGCTTGCGGATCTGGTTCTTCGTCTGCTCGAGCAGACCGGCGTCGATGGTTTCTTCCGGCATGGTGGCACCAGTTCGTGAAGGGCCGGGGCCGACTGCGCTCCCCGGCGATGTCCTCGTCCACATCGGCGACCGCCGACACCCGCCCGCCCGGACCGATCCACGTCGCCCGACGCGCGAGGCAGCTTGACGCAGACAACGGGACGACCAATCCTCGCACCTTCCTGACGCCGCCGTCGAAAAACCGCCGCGGGGCCCGACGCCGCGACGCAACCCGTTGCATGCGAGCGAGATCGAATCGCCCGAATTCCCGGCCTGCGATCAAAGTCGGCCCTTCGGTGCGACCGATAATCCTCGACGGGCGACGCCGGCCGGCGGCCAGTCGTCCGGCGGGAGGATCCACCGAATCTCCATGCGATCCGCGGCGTTCCTGATGCTGGCGACGCTGGTCGCGACCGCCGCGGCCGACGAGCCCGCGCGCCCGCCGGCCGACGCCCTGGACGCCCGCCTCCGCGACCTGGAGGCCATGAACCGCGCCATCCTCGAACGGCTCGACCGCTCCGAGCGCGAGCGCCGGGAGGCCGACGAGCGCTATCGCTCCCTCGAAGGGAAGTACGACGACCTGCGGCGACGCCTCGCCGACGGCGAGCCGGAGGGCCCGGCGACGCGCCTCGCCCCCCTGCCCCTCGGCGAGCCGGGGCCCGAACGCTTCCGCGACGCACCGTCCGACAAGGACCGATCCTCGCCCGACGACGAGACCGGCCCGGCGGCGGCCGACGCCGAGGACGCCTGGAAGAACTTCCCGGTCCGCGGCGTCTTCGGCGAGGAGGGCTTCGGGCTGAAGACCTGGGACGACGAGTACCAGCTCCGCTTCCGCCTCCTGGACCAGACCGACTTCAAGGTCTTCTCGCCCAACGACCAGCGGCCGGCCTCCAGCGGCCTCTACATCCCCCGCGTCCGCATCTACTTCGAAGGCAGCCTGACGCGCCTCTTCGACTACGAGTTGTCCGTCCAGCGCAGCGTCGAAGGGGTCTGGGACCTGCTCGACGGCAACGTCGACGTCAACTTCAGCCCCCGCTTCCGCCTGAAATTCGGCCGGACCCTGGTCCCGTACAGCTACGACTGGTACGACCACCTGGAGCAATACTTCATCACCCCCGAGCGCTCGCTGTTCCCGCTCAACTTCGGCCTCTCGCGGTCCGCCGGCCTCATGGCCCACGGCCGCCTGCTGGACGAGCGGCTCCAGTACGCCTTCGGCGGCTTCGACGGCCACCTCACCGGCGTCGCCGACGAGAACACCACCCGCGACGTCGTCTCGTACTTCAACTTCAAGCCGTTCCTGAACTCCGAACGGTTCCCGTTCCTGCGAGACTTCAACGTGGGGATCTCTGGGTATCTGGGGCGGCAGATCGTCCCCCAGCATCCCTTGCCCCTGCGGACCTCGCTCCAGTCGTCCGAGAACGACGAGGCGGCCCGTCGCGCCACGTCGATCTTCCTCGACTTCGAGGAGGACGCCTTCCTCAGCGGGCCCCACGAGGCCGGCGCCGCCCACCTGGCCTGGTACGTCGGCGGGATGTCGTTCGAGGCCGAATGGCAGACCAGCCGCGACCACTACACCCGCAGCGGCATCCCATTCCGCCTGTTCTCCATCCCCGTGACGGGGAACCACTTCACCCTCGCCTACTTCATCACCGGCGAGAAGGTGCGCGACCGCAGCCGCGTCGATCCCCTCCGCCCGTTCGACCCCAACCGCAATTCGTGGGGGCCCGGGGCCGTGGAGCTGTTCGCCCGCTATAGCAAGCTGGAACTCGGCGAGGAGGTCTTCCGGGCCGGGCTCGCCGACCCCGAGAGGTGGACCCGCGGCATGGGGATGACCGACGTCGGCCTCAACTGGTATCTCACCAGCTACCTGAAGATCTATCTCGACTGGCAGCGCTCGTACTACGACACGCCCATCCAACTCAACACCGACCTGCGCAGCAAGGTCAACGACCTCTTCTGGATCCGCGGCCAGCTCTACTATTGAATTGGGCGGGAGCCGGTCGGTCCCCTTGAGGTTTCGGCGCGGATGTCGATAATCGGTCTTTCCATGCCGGGGGGGTGCGAGCCCCCGCCACGTCGCGCCGCGATCGCGAGGGCCGAGGTCTTGAGTCGAAACACCGCCCAGCGCAAGGCGATCCGCCGATCGCTCCGCGAGGCCGGCCGCCCCCTGAGCGCCGTGGAGGTCCTGGAATTGGCCCAGCGGGACGTGCCGGGGCTGGGCGTGGCCACCGTCTATCGGACCATCAAGAGCCTGATCGAGGAGGGCGACCTCATCGCCGTCCCCCTGCCCGGCTCGTCCGACCGCTACGAGCACCGGGACGCGGCCCTGAATCACCACCACCATTTCATCTGCAACGCCTGCGGCCGCGCGTACGACATCCCCGGCTGCACGATGGGCTTCGAAGGCATGGCCCCGCCGGGGTTCGTCGTCAGCGGGCGCGACGTCGTCCTCTACGGCGTCTGCGACCGATGCGGCGAGGCGGGCGAGGACTCATGAACGAGGACGGCCGACCCGAGACGCCCCGCCGCGCCCTCGTCACCGGGGCCACCGGCCTGCTGGGGAGCCACCTCGTCGAGCGTCTCCGCGCCCGCGGCGACCGCGTCCGCGCCCTGGTCCGGCCTTCCTCCGACACGGCGTTCCTCGACGCCATCGGCGTCGAGCCGGCGCGCGGCGACCTCCTGGACGTCCCGGCCGTGGAGCGGGCGCTGGACGGCGTGGACGTCGTCTATCACTGCGCCGCGAAGGTCGGCGACTGGGGGAGTTGGAGCGAGTTCCAGGTCGGCTGCATCGACGCCACCCGGACGCTCGCCGAGGCCGCCGCGCGGGCGGGCGTCTCGCGGTTCGTCCACGTCAGCTCCACGAGCGCCTACGGCCACCCCCGAGACCGCGAGGAGCCGATCGCCGAGGGCCACCCGCTGGGCGAGAACATCTGGCCGCTGGACTACTACACCCGCAGCAAGGTCGACTGCGAACGGCTCCTCTGGGGCCTCTCCGACGCGGGCCGGCTCCCCCTCACCGTGATCCGGCCGAGCTGGATCTTCGGCGAGCGCGACCGGACGACGATCCCGCGCATGATCCGGGAGTACCGCTGGGGCCGGGTCTCGCTCGTCGGCCCCGGCGACAACCCCCTGAGCGCGGTGTACGCCGGCGTGGTCGCCGACGCCATGATCCTCGCGGCCGACGACCCGGCCTCGACGGGCGAGGCGTACAACGTCACCAGCCACTCGGCGATCACCCAGCGCCAGTTCCTCGACATGCTGGCCGACGCGGTGGGCGTCGCGCGGCCGACGTTCCGCTATCCTTATTGGTACGCGTTCTACGGCGGCTTCGCGCTGGAGCTTCGCGAGCGGTTGCTCCGCAACCCGAAGCCCCCGCGGGTCACGCGCTACGGGGCGTGGCTGCTGGGCCGTCGCCTGAGCTACAGCACGGAGAAGGCCCGCCGCAAGCTCGGCTGGTCCCCCGCCCTGACCTACGAAGAGGCCATCGCCCACACCGTGCGCTGGTTCCTCGACGACGAACCCGCCCGTCTCCCCCATCGCCGCACCCCGACGATGGTGGCCCTCCGCCGGACGCTCTTCGGCGCGAAGCCCGACCCCGAGGTCCCCCCTCCCGGCGCGAGAGGGCGGCCGCGCAGCGGTGATTCAGTTGACGAGCGGCGGGCGACGGGGCCTTGATGGCGTCGACCGCCTCGAACGAGGGCGGGATAGGCTTCCCTTCCCGGTAGAGCAGGTGTTCGGCGAAGTCGTCTACCTTGGCCCGCTCCTCGGGCCGGACGCCGGTGATCTGAAGGTGATCGCCTCGGCTTGCGGCAGCCTTGTGGTCATGGCAGCGCCTCGACGTTCAATTCGTGAAATCGACCGAGTCTCGCATCGTGGGTCAGGAAGAGACCGCAGCCCGACTCGACGGCGGCGGCGAGATTGAGGGCGTCGGGCGTGCGGAAACCATACCCGGCCCGGATGATCGCCGCTCGATCGCAAACGGCGGCGGTCAGGGAGACGATCTCGACGCTGGGGAGCGAGAAGAAACCATCGTACCGGGAGAGCAACATCGCATCCCCCGACTTGAGCGGGCCGACTCGGCACTCCAGCCGGATCAGATCGCTCACGACGACCTGAGCGCCCGCCGCATGCAGGGCCGCCAACCGAGCCGACGCCTTCGCTCCAAGCTCGGGATTGGCTTCGAGGTGGTAGATGAGGATGTTGGTGTCGATGAAGACAAGCAACCTGGCGACCCCCGATCCGAACTAGGAGCGGTCCCAATCGTCTCGCATGGCGTTGATCTGGGCGTCGATCTCTTCCCTGGTCCGGAATTCAGCGGCGGCCGATTCCCTCTCTCGCCTGGCCCGTTGCAGGAAGTCGAACCAGTCCTCCCCGGACGAGGTCGATTCATCCAGAACCTCGACCGTCACCCGCACCCGGCCCGGCGGTAGGCCGAACTTCTCGGCCACTTCCAAGGACCCATCCGGTTTCAGCGTCCCTTCCACGACGACGTGCGTGGCGCTCATGATCGTGCATCCTCCTGGTTTCCGTAGCTCCCGACTCGGCCGGGCCGTCCGGAGGTGGAATTCGGACGGGCACGGGGCCCTATCGGATCAGGATGTTCGGACGCGAAACCGGGATCGGAAACGGCGATGCGTCCACATCATCGTACTCGGAACCATCGCCAGGTCCATCACCGGGCCGCGAGACGTCTCCGGGGGCACGCCCCGCCGCGAGACGACGTCGCTTAGAAGTGGTTTCAGAACCTGGCGAGGCTGGACGTAAGTCCTTGCCAGACAGTGTTGGGGTTGAGTTCTGAAACCACTTCTTAGCCCGCCGATGTCGGGAAATTGGGAGCGACCGTCGTCAAATCTCCGACTCGTCGTCCACGGCCGCGGCGGGGCGGGCGGCCTGCGGACGCATCAGGGGGAACAGAACGACGTCGCGGATGCTGGCCTTGTTCAGCAGGAGCATGCAGAGGCGGTCAATGCCGATGCCGAGTCCGCCGGCGGGGGGCATGGCGTTCTTGAGGGCCTGGACGAAGTCGTCGTCCATCTTGGCCATGGAGTCCTCCTCCTTCTGGCCGGCGAGCTGGCTGCGGAAGAGGTCTTCTTGCAGATAGGGGTCGTTCAGCTCGGTGTAGGCGTTGGCCAGCTCGATGCCGTCGACGAACAGTTCGAACCGCTCGGCCACGCGCGGGTCGGACGCCTTCCGCTTGGTCAGCGGGCAGATGGCGGCCGGGTAGTCGATCACGAAGACCGGGCCGGCGAGCGCATCCTCGACGGTCGCCTCGAACAGGTCGCTGATGACGACGTCGCGGTCGCGGCCCTCGGTCGCGATCCCGGCGGCCTTCGCGCGGGCCTTCACGGCCTCGTAGTCGTCGGGGTCGACGCCGGCGTGCTCGCGCAGGAGGTCGAGGTAGCAGCGGCGGGGCCAGGGCGGGGTGAAGTCGACGGTCTTCTCGCCCCAGGGGCGGACGAAGCCGCCGCCGACGGCCTCGATGGAGGCGCAGATGAGCCCTTCGGTCAGGTCCATCATCGCATGATAGTCGCCGTACGCCTGGTAGGCTTCCATCATCGTGAATTCGGGGTTGTGCTTGGGGCTGATCCCCTCGTTGCGGTAGACGCGGCCGATCTCGAAGACCCGCTCCATGCCGCCGACGAGGAGCCGCTTCAGGTACAGTTCCGGCGCGATCCGCAGGAACAGGTCGATGTCCAGCGTGTTGTGGTGCGTGACGAACGGCCGGGCCGCGGCGCCGCCGGCGATGGCCTGCATCGTCGGAGTCTCGACCTCGACGAACCCGCGCTCCTCCATCACCTTGCGGAAGGTCCGGACGATGGTCGACCGGCCCAGGAAGGTCCGGAGCGATTCCGGGTTGGAATAGAGGTCGACGTAGCGGCGGCGGTATCGCTCCTCCTGGTCGGTGAGCCCGTGCCACTTCTCCGGGGGCGGGGCCAGGCTCTTGCCCAGGAAGGTCAGGGCCGTGGCGAAGACGGTCAACTCGCCCGTCTTGGTGTAGCCGAGCGTCCCGTCGACGCCGATGAGGTCGCCGAGGTCCAACAGGTCCACGAGCGCCCACGCCTGGTCGCCCACCTGCTTCTTGCCGATGAAGACCTGGATCCGCTCGGTCCAGTCGCGGACTTCGAGGAAGACGACCTTCCCCTGCCCGCGCCGCAGCATGATCCGGCCGGCGATGCGGACCGCCGGGCCGGGCTCGGGCGTCTCGCCCTCCGCGGGCTTGGGGAGGTCGATCGCGCGCACGGCGGCGATGGCTTTGTGGTCGTCGAACCGATGGCCCCAGGGGTCGATGCCCAGGTCGGCGATCTTCCGCAACTTCTCGGCCCGCACCGCCTCCAGGCCGTCCCGCGACTCTTCGGACATCTCGACGCCTTAGCTCTTTTCTGGGTTTCGACTTGGGGAAACGAAGGGCCTATTCTAGTGGCCGGGCCGACGGGGCACAACGGCAACCGATCCGGCGACGGCCCCGCCCTCCGAGGCCGTGTCGCCATGCGCCCGACCCACCCCGGCTGCACACAACGGATCATACTATGTCAATTTTTTCGACGTCGCCGGATCAGTCTTCGGCCCTCGGATCAGTATCCGTCGGCGTAGGAGGTCCGAACCTCCCCTGCAAAGTCCCGGTCTCGATCTGCTGACGCAGTTGCCAGATGACGTGATGGAGTTCGTCCTGGTTGCACCAGTATTCCGCGATCGTCCCGGTTTCATCATACGGGCTGACGTTGAATCCGTGTTCGATGTCGTTGTACCAGATGGCCCGGCGTCCGATGAGGCCGACAATCCAGAAGCCCCCGCCCAGATCGCCCCAGGGGTGCAGACGCCACTTCACCGGCGGCACGCGAACCATCTCCCAGAGCGTCCGCTCCACGTCCTCCATCTGGGCGAGCGAAGCGGCGACTTGTTCCGACAGATCATCCAGCGAGATCGGGTTCCACATAGGGCCTCCCTTGTTGAATCGGGCCTCCTTTGGTGAAGGAAGAACGGGACGGCGAGGCCGAGCCGGCGGCGGTCGCCGGACCGGCATGTCCGTCTTCCCTCTCCGACCCTCGCACCGCGTCCGTGGTTCGGCCTGAAGGCTTGGCGCCTAGTCCATATCCGGTCGCGAGTCGCGCGACGGCCTCGGCCGAAGCCGGCGAGCGGTCGTGAGGCACGGCCGTGTCAGACGCCCTCCCCTTGATTTCACCGCGTGTTCCGTCCAGTCTAGGTGGCGTCCCCCGCCCGACACCACACCTTGATCCCTCCCCGCGACGGAGCGTCGTGATGCGTCATCTGAGAGTGCCGGCCCTCGCGTGCGTGGGCCTGGCGACGGCCTTCCTGACGGCTCGCGTCGTCGGCCAGCAGCCGGCCCCGGTCGAGAACGTCTCGACCTTCGAACATCGGTCGCCCGAGGACGAGCGCAAGGCGCTCCACGTCCCGCCCGGGTTCGAGATCCAGCTCGTCGCCGCCGAGCCCGACATCCAGAAGCCGCTGAACCTGGCCTTCGACGACAAGGGCCGGCTCTGGGTCACGGACACCGTCGAATATCCCTTCGGCGCGAAGGAGGGCGAGAAGCCCCGCGACACGGTCAAGATCCTGTCCGACTTCGGCCCCGACGGCCGCGCCCGCAAGATCGAGACCTTCGCCGACGGCCTCAACATCCCCATCGGCCTGCTGCCGATGCCCTCGGCGAACGAGGCGCTGGTCCACGGCATCCCCAACATCTGGAAGCTGAAGGACTCGGACGGCGACGGCAAGGCCGACGTCAAGGAGCCCGCGTACGCGACCTACGGCCATCGCGACACCCACGGCATGACCAACGCCTTCTCGTGGGGCTACGACGGCTGGATCTACGCCTGCCACGGCTTCTCCAACGACTCCGAGGTCGCCGGGGCCGACAAGCAGTCGATCAAGATGAACTCCGGCAACACCTACCGGATGCGCCCGGACGGTTCGCACCTGGAGCAGATCACCCACGGGCAGGTGAACCCGTTCGGCCTGGCGTTCGACTCGCTCGGCTACCTCTACTCGTCCGACTGCCACAGCAAGCCGCTGTATCAGCTCATCCGGGGCGGCTACTACCCCAGCTTCGGCAAGCCTCACGACGGCCTCGACTTCGCCCCCGAGATGGTCACGCACGACCACGGCTCCACGGCGATCTCCGGCATCATCTCGTACCAGTCCGACCAGTTCCCGGCCGAGTACCGCGACCGCCTGATGGTCGGCAACGTCGTCACGAACCGGATCAATCAGGATATCGTCGAGTGGCACGGCTCGACGCCGAAGGGGATCGAGCAGCCCGATTTCGTCTGGAGCGAGGACAACTGGTTCCGCCCCGTCGACCTGGAGTTGGGCCCCGACGGCGCGATCTACGTCGCCGACTTCTACAACCGGATCATCGGCCACTACGAGGTCCCGCTCACCCACCCCGGCCGCGACTTCACCAGCGGCCGGATCTGGCGGATCGTCTACAAGGGCGACGGCTCCAAGCCCGTCCCTTCGCCCGAGGCCGTCGACCGGACGAAGTCGAGCGTCGACGAGCTGATCGAAGACCTCAAGAGCCCCACGCTCCCCGTCCGCATGACCGCGGCCAACCAGCTCGTCGCCCGCGGCGGCGATGAGGCCGTCGCCAAGCTCCGCGAACGGGCCCTGGGCCCCGGGGCCGGGCCGACCTCGCAGGTCCATGCGATCTGGATCCTCGAACGCCTGGGCGCCCTGGATGACGCGAGCCTGTTCAAGACGGTCGACGGCCCCTGGCAGGCCCCGGCGCTCCAGGCCCACGGCCTGCGGGTCCTGGTCGACCGGCCGACGCTCTCGCCGGCGACGCGATCGATCGCGTTGAAGGCGATCGCCTCGCCCGACGCCCACGTCCGCCGCGCCGCGGCCGAGGTGCTGGGGGCCCATCCGGAACTCGCCTTCGTCCGGCCGCTGCTCGACCTGCGCCAGTCGACGTCGGCCGACGACACGCACCTGCTCTACACGGCCCGCAAGGCCCTGCGAGACCAGTTCGCGAACCCCGGCGTCTGGCCCGGGGTCGCGGCGATGAAGCTGAGCGACCAAGACCGCGCGGACCTGGCGGACGTCGCAGTGGCGGCGCCGAACGCGGCGGCCTCGGCGTTCCTGATGGCCCACCTGTGGAACACCCTCGAAAATCCTGGAAACGTCGCTCGGTATCTGCACCACGTCGCACGTCACGGGGAAGGATCGATCATCCCCTCGCTGACGGAGTACGTGCAAAACCTCGGCCAGCGGACGAGCACCATGGGCGGCGGCCCGGGCTCGCAGCTCGCGGCGATCAAGGAGGTCCGGCAGGGCCTGGCCGAGCGCGGGGCCGAGACGCCCGCCGACCTGCGGGCCCTCGCGATGGGCCTCGTCTCCGGCTTCCTGGAGGCCAAGGAGGCCGGCCGGGTGAAGCGCGGTATCGAGGCCGTCGGCGAGTTCCAGCTCAAGGAGGCGATCCCGGGCCTGGAGGCCGTCTTCGCCCGCGGCGACCTGCCGGAAGAACAACGGGCGGCGGCGCTGGCGGGGATCGCGGCGCTCGACATGCCGCTGGGGCTGGCGAAGCTGAAGGGGGCGCTCGACGACGGCTCGCTGCCCCCGCCGCTCCGCGAGGCCGCCGCCGTGGCCCTGGCGAACATCGAGAAGCCCGAGGCCCGCGACGCCATCATCGCCTCGCTGGCCACCGCCCCCGAGCGCGTCCAGTCCACGGCCGCCGCGGCGCTGGTGCGCCGCAAGGACGGCGGCGAGGCCCTGCTGAAGGCGATCGCCGACGGCAAGGCGTCGGCCCGCCTGCTCCAGCAGCGGCCGATCACGATCGGCCTGGAGAACGCCGGCATCGAAGGCGTCGGCGACCGCATCGCCAAGCTCCTCGCCGGCCTGCCGCCGGCCGACGAGCAGGTGAAGGCGCTGCTCGACGGCCGCCGCGAGGGCTTCGGCAAGGCCGCGGCGGACGTCGCCGCCGGCGCGAAGGTGTTCGAGGTCCGCTGCGGCGTCTGCCATCAGATTGAAGGCAAGGGGGCCCGCGTCGGCCCGCAGCTCGACGGCGTCGGCGGCCGTGGGCTCGACCGGATCCTCGAAGACGTGCTCGACCCGAACCGGAACGTCGACCAGATGTTCCGCACCACGGTCCTCGCCCTGGAGGACGGCCGCGTGATCTCCGGCCTGCTGCTCCGCGAGGAGGGGAAGATCCTCGTCATGGCCGACGCCCAGGGCCAGGAGGTCCGCGTCCCCGCCGACGAGGTCGAGGAGCGCAAGACCGTCCAGCTCTCCCCCATGCCGGCGGACCTCGCCCAGCAGATCCCCGAGCCCGAGTTCTACAACCTGCTCAATTACCTCCTCAGCCGCCGCGAGGAGAAGCCGGTGAAGTGAGCTTCCGAATCCGGCCGGCGCCGCGTCGATCCTCGCTAATGTCCAGGGGTCTGCCCGCCGGGTCGGGTAGGCGCGGGCGTTGCCGCGCCTACCCGACCGATCGCTGGCTCGCGCCACGCCTGAGGCGATAGCGTTCAGGGACTTGGTCCCCATCCTTTCTTGCCGAAGGAGCGATCCGGATGATGCTGGGCATCGGCGGGCTTGGTTTCGTCGGGCATTCCATCCTTTCTTGCCGAAGGAGCGATCCGGATGATGCACCCTTCCGGGCTGAGACCGCTGGCCGCTGTCGCCGCGATCTCAATCCTCGCCATCGTCGCGGTCGCCGCGCAGGAAATCCGACTGCCTTCGCCCCAGAGGGGGACGGTCAAGGACGCCCCTCTAGCCCAAGATGTGCCGCCACCGTTCGACGCGGGTGCCGCGGACCTGGCGGCCGACCGAGACCTTGCCAGGCGGCAACTCGCCGTGATCGACGAAGCCTGGGCGATCCTGGAGAATCTGTCTCGAAGCGGCAGGATGGAGATCAACGGGGGGACGATCGGCCCGTGGGGAAGCCGCAGACTGGAGGCGCTTCGCAGGGCGGGGGCCGGGAAGGCCGAGATCGTCACGGCGTTGGAGAAATACAACAACGACCTGGGCAGGTTCGAGGAGATTTGCCACGGCCAGCCCAATCACCATCATCCATCATACAGTGAGTATGAAGTCAAATACCTGCGCATGGAGTCCGAGATCTGGCTGAACGAGGAGAAGCGGCGGTGACGGGGATGGCCGACGGCGGCTTCCGCCCCGCCTACAACGTCCAGTTCGCCTCCGACGTGGGCGGCCGGGTGATCGTCGGCGTCGACGTGGTCGTCGCCGATTCGGACGCCGGGCTGATGGCCCCGATGGCCGTCCAACTCGTCGCCCGCGCCGGCCGAGCCCCGGCCGAATACCTCGTCGACGGCGGCTTCGCCTAGCACGACCAGATCGAGGCCGCGTCCGCCCCAGGGCTCGGCTGCACGGCCTACGCCCCGGTCCCGGCCTCGCAGGCCCCGAAGGTCGACCGCCACGAGCCCAAGCCGGGCGACGCCCCGGCCGTGGCCGCCTGGCGGCGGATGGCCACGCCCGAGGCCAAGGCGATCTACATCGATTCACAAGCTCTGAAGCGAAACGGATCGGTCGCCCCCGGGCGTCTCGATGGGTTTGTCGGCCGGCCCGGCCCGATCACGACGACTTGTCGTCGGGTCGGCGTCGCCGATAGACTTCATCGAGAGGCCCTCCGCACCGCACGTCGACAAGGAAGGGGCGAATCATGTCTGGACGCCTCCGATCGATCGTCCTCGCCGCGTCCGCCGCCTCCGCGACGGCCCCGGCGCTCGCCGAAGCCCCCGCCGGCCCCGAGCAGGCCGTCGTCGACGCCCTCCGGGCCAACCCGCTGATCCTCCCCTACCCGGTGCGCGTCACCACGGGCAAGTCGGGCGAGATCGTCCTGTCGGGCAAGGTGGGGACCAAGGGCGTCCACGACCTGGTGATCCGCACCGTCATCGACATGGGCCTCGTCCCGCACGACTCCCTGACGATCGACACGTCCGAGGCCCATCGGGTCGCGGCCGAGCAGGCCCAGGCGGCCGGCCCCGCCGTCGCGTCGGCCGTCGGGCCATCCCCGTACTTCGTCTATCCCGAGCCCCTGTTCGGCCGGCTCGACGACCCGTTCTGGGGCATGGAGCCCCCGCTTGTCAGCTTCCCGCCCGACCATGCTTACGCGCGCCGGGGCGATGTCCCAGCCGCCGCGAAGCGGCCCACGCCCGATGAACGAACCCGCCGCGCCTCCGCGCCGGCGAAGGGGAAGATCCAGCTCTCGGTCGACGAATTCGGCCAGGTCCACCTCTCGGGCGTGGTCGCCAGCGAGGAGGACAAGCGTCTCATCGAGCAGGAGGCGATGAAGGCCCCCGGCGTGACCCGGGTCTCCAGCGACCTGAAGGTGCTCGACCGCGCCACGCCCCCGCCCCCGCCGCAGCCCTACGACGGCAAGCCCGTCGAGACGCTGCCGGCCGAGGAGGCGCAAGCGCAAGCCGAGGTCGTCCCGCCCCCTCCCCCGCCCGCCGAGGCCCTCGCGCCGGCCGCCCCCGCGACCGACGCCCTCGCCGCGCGAGCCGAGCAGGCGATCGAGCGGAGGCCGGCGCTGAAGGATCTGGGGATCGACGTGCAGGCGCAGGGGGATGCGGCGACGATCCGAGGCAAGGTCCCGTCGGCCTATGAGGCGATGCTGGCCTTCCGCGCCGTCGAGCAGACGCCGGGCGTGCGCCAGGTCGTCGACGAGCTGGAATTCCCGCTCCCCGACGAGAACACCCCCAACCCGCTCCGCGACAAGGCCCGGCCCGACGACCTGGAGCCGTACCTCCTGCACCAGATCCGACGCCACGCCGGCGACGCCGCCCACGTCGACCGCGTCGACGTCCGGGGCGACGTCGTCCAGGTCCGCGGCGCGCTCTCGCCGGGCGAGTCGCCCGAGCGGGTCGAGGCGATCCTCCGCTCCATCCCCCTGCTCCGCGACTTCCGCATCGAATCGACCTTCACGGCCGATTGACCCGGGCCGCGCGACTCTGGAAAGGATGGGCGATCTCTCCGCCCCTCGACGCAAGCGCCGAAATCGCCGGCCGCAAATCGGGCGGGGGTTTGATCTTGATCGGATCTCCGCGACGCGCTTAGGATGACCTCCCAATCCGGGGAGGGCGTCCGGCGCGCCTCCTTGCGCGCCGGGGATCATCGGCGATCCCGGCAGGCCGGGATTCTTCACGAGCGAAAGAGGATCGACGACGCATGATCGCCAACAAGGAGGGAGGCGCTCCCCACGGCACCGCGGCCCATTCCTTCGCCCGGTCGACGATGCCTCGCGAGACGGCCCTCGCCGGCGGTCACGACGCCGCGCTCGACCGGACCCGGGGATGGCTCCGCGACCGCCAGCAGGCCGACGGCCACTGGGTCGGCGAGCTGGAAGGCGACACGATCCTCGAATCCGAGACGGTCCTCCTGATGGCCTTCTTCGGCCGCGAGCGCGAGGGCGTCTGCCTCCGCTCCGCCCGATACCTCCTGGAGCATCAGCTCCCCGAGGGCGGCTGGCCCAACTACCCCGGCGGCCCCGCCGACCTCAGCACGTCGGTCAAGGGCTACTTCGCCCTCAAGCTGACCGGCACGCCCGTCGACCACCCCGAGATGGCCAAGGCCCGCGAGGCCGTCCTCAAGATGGGGGGCGCCGGGGGCTGCAACAGCTTCACCCGGTTCTACCTGGCGCTGCTGGGGCAGATCCGCTACGACGAATGCCCCACCGTCCCGCCCGAGCTGACGCTCATCCCCAAGCACTGGGGATTCAGCCTGTACGCGATGTCCTCGTGGACGCGGACCATCGTCGTGCCGCTGTCGATCGTCTCCCACTTCAAGCCGGTGCGCAAACCGCCGGTCGGGATCGACGAGCTGTTCGTGGACGGCGTCAAGCGGTGGACGCGGCCGAAGCACCCGCTGCTCTCCTGGAGCCGGTTCTTCCTGGCCGCCGACCGCGGCCTGAAGTGGTTCGACCGGCTCGCGCCGGCCGCGCTGCGACGCCGGGGCGTGAAGGCGGCGCACCGCTGGATGGTCGAGCACTTCGAAGACTCCGACGGCGTCGGCGCGATCTACCCGCCGATGGTCTACACCATCCTCGCCCTGCACTGCCTGGGCTATGAGCCCGACTCGCAGGCCGTGGCCTGGGCCTGGCGGCAGCTCGAAGACCTGCGGATCGACGAGGGCGACACCACCCGGTTCCAGCCCTGCGTCTCGCCGGTGTGGGACACGGCCATCGCGGCCATCGCGCTGTCGGACGCCGACGAACCGGCCGACGAGGGGGCGGTGGAGAAGGCCGCCGAGTGGCTGCTCTCCAAGGAGATCCGCCGCGGCGGCGACTGGCAGGTGCGGCGGCCGGGGATCGAGCCGACCGGCTGGCACTTCCAGTACGCCAACGGCTTCTACCCGGACATCGACGACACGGCGATGGTCCTGATGGCCCTGCTCCGCGCCGGCAAGGCCGACGAGCCCCGCTACGCCGCCGCGATCAAGCGGGCCGTCGACTGGCTGCTGGCCATGCAGAACAGGGACGGCGGCTGGGCGGCGTTCGACGTGGACATCGACAACGAGGTCCTGACCAAGGTCCCGTTCGCCGACCACAACGCCATGCTCGACCCGAGCTGCGCCGACATCACCGCCCGGGTGATCGAGGCCCTCGGCGACCTGAACTACCCGGCCGACCATCCGGCCGTCCGCAAGGGCCTGGACTACCTCTGGCGGACCCAGGAGCCCGAGGGCTGCTGGTACGGCCGCTGGGGCGTGAACTACGTCTACGGGACGTGGCAGGTGCTCCAGGGCCTCAAGGCGATCGGCCACCCGATGGACCACCCCGCCCTCGTCCGCGCCGCGGATTGGCTCGAAGCGACGCAGCAGGCGTGCGGCGGCTGGGGCGAGACCTGCCGGACGTACGACGACCCGAGCCTGAAGGGGACCGGGAACCCGACCCCCTCGCAGACGGCGTGGGCCGTGCTGGGGCTGATCGCCGCCGGCCGCGCGACGAGCCCGGCGGTGGCCCGCGGGATCCAACACCTCGTCGACACCCAGGCCGAGGACGGGTCGTGGGACGAGGCCGACTTCACCGGCACGGGCTTCCCCCGGGTCTTCTACCTGCGGTATCACCTGTATCGGGTCTCGTTCCCGCTGATGGCGATCGCCCGCTACGGCCAGGCCGTCGCCCGAGGGCGCAGCCTCGCCCCCGGCGCGCTGGCGAGCCGCATCCCGGCCGACCCCCGGCCGACCGTCTGAGCCCGAATCCGCCCCGTCGACGACTTCCGCCCGGTCCGGTCCCACGCAAGCAGAACAAGGGAGTGATCGCCGCATGCGTTTCCCATTCGAGGCGACCAGCCGGATCGCCGGCTACGTCGCGAAGAAGAAGCTCTCCAGGGCCAAGAAGTTCCCGATGGTCCTGATGCTGGAGCCGCTGCACGCCTGCAACCTGACCTGCACGGGCTGCGGCCGGATCCGCGAATACTCCCAGACGATCAAGCAGAAGCTCAGCATCGACGAGTGCCTGGCGGCCGTCGACGACTGCGGCGCGCCGGTGGTCTCGATCTGCGGCGGCGAGCCGATGATCTACCCCGGGATCGGCGAGCTGACGGCCAAGATCCTGGAGCGGAAGAAGGTCGTCTACCTCTGCACGAACGGGATGTTCATCCGCAAGAAGATCGCCGACTTCAAGCCGAACAACCGCTTCTTCTTCAACGTCCACTTCGACGGCATGCGCGAGAACCACGACCTCGCCGTCGAGCGCAAGGGCGTGTTCGACATCGCCATCGACGGCGTCAAGGCGGCCAAGGAGGCCGGGCATCTCGTCTGCACGAACACGACGGTCTTCAAGGAGACCGACATGGCCGAGCTGGACGAGCTGTTCGCCCACCTCACCGGCCTGGGCGTCGACGGCTTCCTGATCTCCCCCGGCTACGGCTACGACGCCGTCGCCGACAAGGGGATGTTCCTCACCCGCGCCGACATCCGCGCCAAGTTCCGCGCCGCCGAGGCCATGTTCCGCAAGTACAACTTCTACACCTCGCCGATCTACCTGGAGTTCCTCCAGGGCAAGCGCGAGCTGAGCTGCACTGCCTGGGCCAACCCCACGCGCAACATCAAGGGCTGGAAGGGCCCCTGCTACCTCATCACCGACACCCACCACCCCACGTTCGGCGACCTGATCGACAAGACGAACTGGGAGGACTACGGCCCCGGCCGCGACCCGCGCTGCGAGAACTGCATGATGCACTCGGGCTTCGAAACCTCCGCCGCCCTGGGCGTCAACAGCCGGCTCGGCGACACGCTCAAGATGGTGAAGTGGCAGTTCCTTTGAGATGAGGCTTCGCCCCGCAAGGGAAGCCTCGCGTCCGTCCCCTCTCCCACCGGGAGAGGGCGGCCGCGCAGCGGCGGGTGAGGGTCGACGGCGTGCGGAGGGCATGCCGGCCTCGCACGATCCGAACAGGCCGACGACAAGCATCCTTCGGAGAAGGTGGCCGAAGGCCGGATGAGGGGTCGACCGCCGTCGCCGATTCCTGGGTGACGGAGACGGGGGATGAACACCGCTCGTCGGTCCTTCGACCCGCGGCTCTGGATCGTCGCCTCGCTCCTACTCGTATGGCTTGCGATAACCGTTCTCATGCTCGTTGGGCGGGGAGACGTTGAGAACCTTTTGAAATCCGCTTTCGGTCGCCATGCGCGGCCGGATGCTTTCAGGTATCTCAATCGAATCGCCGTCCTCTGCTGGGCCAGTCATAGCATCCTCACCCTCACCGCTTTTGTCGCCTCACGGGGCCGGCGGGACGACGTCCTCCTGGTTATCATGGTCGGCCCGTTCATCGCCTTCCTGATATGCCTGGCATCGAGACAATGGTCCGACCCGAATTGGCACAACATACTCGCGGTTTACTCCATAAGTTGCGTTGTGAGCGCGCTCGTGGCGGGTTGCTACAATTGGTTGGTCGGACGATGGAGACGGTCGGACGGTTGACCGTTGTGGCTCACCGCCCTTGCGTCCTGACAATGGCGGCCGAGCCTGGTAGGCCGGACCAAGACCCAACCAACGAAGACTTGATGGCGACGGCAGCCGGTCACGCCCCCCTCATCCGGCCTTCGGCCACCTTCTCCCTCAAGGGGAGAAGGACTTGATGGTCTCGGCCGCCCCGAAAACCAATGTCCCGCCCCCCGCGAGGTGAGCCCCCTTGGGATCTGACGCCCGCCCCAACCTCGCCCCGCCCCCCACGCCGGCCGACGTCGGCGTGGTCGCGGCGATGCCGATGGAGGTCGGCCACCTGGTCGACCGGCTGGAGGGGGTGCGTCGCTACGCCTCGCGCGGGCTGACCGTGATCGAGGGGGAGCTTGAGGGCCGGCTGCTGGTCGTCGTCGCCTCGGGCGTCGGCGCGGCGGCGGCCCGGCGCGGGGTCGAGCACCTGATCGATGGCCACCGGCCCCGCGCGATCGTCTCGGCGGGGTTCGCCGGGGCGCTCCATCCCGAATTGAACCGCAACGACCTGATCGCCCCGCGGTCGGTCGTCGACGGCGTCGGCGGCGCGATCGAGCTGGACGCGACGGCCGTCGCGGCGGTCCCCACGGTCCGGGTCGTCGGCCGGCTGCTGCTGGTCGACCGCGTGATCGGGAGCGTCGCCGAGAAGGCCCGCCTCCGGGCCGGGCACGCGGCCGACGCGATCGACATGGAGACCTACGCCGCGGCCGAGGCCGCCCGCGCCCGCCGGGTCTCCTTCCACTCCCTCCGCATCGTCAGCGACGACGCCCGGACCGAACTCCCGCCGGAGATCGGCCGGATGCTCAACGCCTCGGGGAGCTACCGCGTCGGCGCGGCGCTCCGCGCGCTGGTCGGCCGGCCGTCGGTCGTGAAGGACTTCTGGTCGCTCCACGCCCATGCCCAGGAGGCCGCCGACCGCCTCGCCGACGCCGTCCAGGTCCTCTCGCGCGGCCTGGCCTGAATCCCTGCCCCGACCGGGTCGGCGCGCGGATTGCAACCCACGTCGGTCTTGTGCGCGCCGACCGCGAAGGTCGACGCGCGACCGTCGGCGGCCGACCCCGGCCCGCCGCGCCCACCGCGAACCGCGACGGCGACTCCCCGCGCCGCCGCGACGAGAGACGGCGACGAACGGAGGCGAGACCATGCCCAAGATCGGCCTGGCCCTGTCCGGGGGCGGATTCCGAGCCACGCTCTACCACCTGGGGATCATCCGGTTCCTCCGCGACACCGGGGCCCTGCGCAACGTCACGCACATCACGTCGGTCTCCGGCGGGAGCATCCTGGCGGCCCACCTCGTCCTGAACTGGGGGCGATACAACGGCCCGCCGGAGGAGTTCGACAAGGCCGCGAAGGAGGTCCTCGACTTCATCCGGATGGACGTCCGGAATCGGATCGTGCGGCGTTACCCGTTCGCGGTCCTGGCGACGGCCCCGCGGTGGGTGCTCCGACGCCCCGTCAATCGCCGGTTCACCCGGGCCGGCATGCTGGAGCACCACTACAAGAAGTACCTGTACGGCGACGTCTGCCTGTACGAGCTGCCCGAGTCCCCCGAGCTGCACATCCTGGCCACGAACCTGAGCGAAGGGTGCATCACCTCGTTCACGCGGTCCGGCCTCATCATGCAGCGCCGGCTGCCGGGTGACCGCGTGCAGTTCGAGCGGATCCAGGCCGGGCTGGCGACGGTCCCGCTGGCGGTGGCGGCGTCGTCGGCGTTCCCCGGCTTCTTCCCGCCGATCCAGCTCCACTCGGCCGACATCGGGGCGACCGAGGCGGCGTTCTCGCACCAGGCGTTCACCGACGGCGGCGTGTTCGACAACCTGGGCATCCGCGCCTTCCGGTTCATCGAGCGCTGCTGGTCCGACTCGTGCCGCCCGACCGACGCCGACGGCCGCGAGGTCGAGGTCGAGGAGCCCGAGGACCGCGACCTGGAGGCGGCCGTCGCCGCGTCGGGCGCGACCGCCCAGAAGGCGGCGACGGCCGTCGCGACGAACGGCCGATCGCGCGGCGGCGGCGACGCCGAACCCGGCGACGGGACCGGCGAGAGCCCCGACCACGTCCCCGGCGCGCCGCCCTCGGTCCGGCCGTCCGCCGACGACTTCGACGCCGTGATCGTCAGCGACGCCGGGGCCAAGCTCGGCATCACCCGGGACGCCTTCAGCGGCGGCCTGATCCAGACCGCGATGCGGGCGTCGGACATCCTGATGGATCGCGTCTGGCAGCTGGAGAAGGAGATCTTCGGCGCGGCCGAGGGGTTCCTGTTCACGCCCATCTATCGGATGGTCGAGCCCGAGGAGGATCCCACCGCCCCGGAGCCGGTCGTCCAGCGCCAGATCGTCGGCATGCGGACCGACCTGGACCGATTCTCGACGGCGGAGATCCGCGGCCTGGTGCGCCACGGCTACTGCGTGGCCCGCCAGGCGTGCCGCTCCCGCCCCGACGTCTTCGGCCGCGACCTCCCCGACGGCCCGCCCTGGGATCCGGTCCCGGAGCCGCCGCGGAAGCTCGCCCGGCTCCTCGGCCGCGACCGCCCGGCCTCCGAGGCGACCGCCCTGGCGAGGGAGCTGCAAGGGTCGGCGGCCCGGCGCATCTTCAGCACGCTGCTGGACCGCAAGGACGCGATGACCTACGTCTTCCTGCCGTTCATGCTCGCCGTGATCCTCGCCGGGCCCTACCTCCTGTACCGGACCTACGTCAGCACCAGGAACGTCCGCCAGGCGCTCGGGCTGGTGGCCGAGGGGAACCCTGACGAGGCCCGGCTCCTGGCCCTGGTCCGCGGCGGGCCGGTCGCGAGCCTGGAGGGGCTCAGGCCCGTCGCCGCCGATCGGTTCGAGCCCACCGACTACCGCGGCTTCGAGTTCCTCACCGATTCGCACATCGTCGACCTCCGGCGTTGGGACCGGGCCGTGCTCTCCTGGGCGTCGGCCGCGACGCCGCAGGTCTACCAGCACCGCCGCTACCTGGTCCGCCGGACCGGGGGCGAGGGGGTCGACGATCACCTGCGGTTCCAGTTCGACAGCCGGTCTCCGGACCTGGCCGTCGCCTGCGCGAACCGGAGCCTGGCACCCACGCTCAAGCAGATCCCGCCGGCCGACGGCCGCGGCCCGTATCGCTGGGAGCTGGACCTGGACTTCAGCGGCGTCCCGATCGCCGAGCCGGTCGAGGTCGTCGTCGATCAGATCTATCGCGGCCCGGAGATCCGCGCCGGCCGCGACGGGGCGAACGCGCTGGTCCACACGAGCTACGGCGTCACGAAGGTCGCGACGATGTGGATCCTCATGCCGTCGAGCCGCCCGGCCGGCCGCCTGAGCCTGATCGCCTATAAGGCGTCGACGCCCGAGGAACGCCGACCCGTCCGGCCGACCCGACTGTTCGACGCCCTCGACGGCGCGGTCGTCGGCTGGGAGATCATCGGCCCGGATCCGGACACGACCTATGAGGGGCACTGGATCCTGGACTGACGGCGGACGCCCCGATCACTTCGCCGCCGGCGCGGGCGTCGCGCCCGGGGGGGCCGGGGCCCCGCCGGGCGAGAGCGATCGCCGCACGGGCTGCGTCGCGGCCGAGGTCCCCCTGCGGATCCGCTGCACCTGGTCGTCGGGGGCGAGCATGCTGTCGACGCCCATCGTGGCCAGCGGGGCCACCAGGCACATCATCAGGACGCCCAGGCCGAGCGCATGCCAGGGGTGGAACTGGAGCACGAACATGAAGACCGCGAACCAGACGATCCCCTGGAGGACCGTCATGCCGACGTTCGCCGTGAACATCGTCTCGAACGAGGGGTGGAAGTAGGTCATCGTCAGGGCCAGGAGCAGCGCCGCGAGCGAGACCTTCAGCCCGGCGCGGGGCGTGACCTCGTCGTACAGGGCGTCCTGGGCGATCTCGACGGCCGTGAAGCAGCCGACGAAGGCCACGACCCAGTAGACCACGAACGTGAAGAAGAGCGTCCACATGGCAGGCGTCCCGGGGCTTCCAGGCGGTTGACTTGGGGCCGTCGGCGATCGGCCGCCCGTATCGTACTCGGAAGGCGAGGCCCGCACCACCGGCCCCTGGAGGTTTCGCGCCGAAGTGCTATCATCGCCGAGAGACAGAACGAGACGCCCACGACCGGGAGCGAATCCCCTCCGATGATCCGCCTCAGCGCCTTCGCCGACGAGATCTCCCAGGACCCCCGCGAGCAGGTCGACGTCCTGGCCCGCCACGGGATCCGGAACATCGAGTTCCGCGCCATCCACGGGACGAACGTGCTGGACCTCTCCGACGCCCAGCACGACGCCTTCCGCGCGATGCTCCGCGACGCCGGGTTCGGCCTCAGCGCGATCGGCTCGCCGATCGGCAAGATCAAGGTCGCCGAGCCGTTCGGGCCGCACCTGGACCGCTTCGCCCGCGCGCTCGACCTGGCCGCCTTCTACGAGTGCCCGCGGATCCGCGTCTTCAGCTTCTACATCCCCGAGGGCGACGACCCGGCGTCCCACCGCGACGAGGTCACGGCCCGCATGGGCGAGCTGGCCCGTCGCGCCGCCGACCGAGGCGTCGTCCTGATGCTGGAGAACGAGAAGGGGATCTACGGCGACCACGCCGGTCGGGTCCACGACATCCTCTCGACCGTCGCCTCGCCCGCGCTGGCGCACGCCTTCGACCCGGCGAACTACGTCGAGGTCGGCCAGCCGATCGGCCCGGCGTGGGACCTGCTCAAGCCGGCCGTCGCCCACTTCCACGTCAAGGACTACAGCGAAGCCCTGCGCCGCAACGTCCCGGCCGGCGAGGGGGACGGCGAGATCCCCCGCCTGCTCCCCGACGCCGTGGCGTCCGGCTACGACGGCTTCGTCGTCCTGGAACCCCACCTGACCGTCGCCGAGAAGTCCTTCGGCTTCACCGGCCCGGAGCGGTTCGCCGACGCGGCGGACGCGCTCAAGCGGATCCTCGACGGCGCCTCCATCCCGTTCGCCTGAACTGCGACAATCGACCAGGAGATCCCGATGCATTCGCACCCGCTCGACCGCCGTTCGTTCCTCCGCGGGGCCGTCGCCGGCGGCGCCCTGCTGGGCCTGGGCCTGCGCAGCCCGCTCGCCCTGGCCGCCGACCTCTCCGGCAAGCCGAAGCCGGGCAAGATCGGCGACTTCAAGATCTCGCTGGCCGAGTGGTCGCTGCACAAGGCCCTCTTCTCCAAGCAGCTCGACAACCTGGACTTCCCGAAGGTCGCCCGCGAGGACTACGGCGTCGACGGCGTGGAGTACGTCAACCAGTTCTTCAAGGACAAGGCCCATGATTCGGCCTACCTGAAGGACCTGAAGAAGCGCGCCGCCGCCCACGGCGTCGCCAACGTCCTCATCATGATCGACGGCGAGGGCGACCTGTCGGCCCCCGAGAAGGCCGACCGCGACAAGGCGGTCGAGAACCACAAGAAGTGGGTCGACGCCGCCGCCGAGCTGGGCTGCCACGCGATCCGCGTGAACACCGGGAGCCACTACAGCCCCACCGACGTCGCCGCCGCCGCCGAGGCGTGCGGGGCCCTGTCCGCCTACGGCGCGTCGCACAAGATCCACGTCATCTGCGAGAACCACGGCGGCCCGTCCAGCAACCCCGACGCCCTGCTCGCCCTCATCAAGGCCGTGGGCTCCGACAACTTCGGCACCCTGCCCGACTTCGGCAACTTCCCGAAGAAGGACGGCCGGTACGCCATCGACGTCTACGAGGCCATCGCCCGCATGATGCCCCACGCCAAGGGCGTCTCGGCCAAGAGCTACAACTTCGACGCCGAGGGGAACGAGTCGAACCTCGACTTCGCCCGCATCATGAAGATCGTCACCGACGCCGGCTACGACGGCTTCGTCGGCATCGAGTATGAAGGTAGCGCCCTGAGCGAGCCCGAGGGGATCAAGGCCACCAAGAAGCTGCTGGAGAAGCTCCGCGGATCCGAGTATGCGGGGTGACGAGCCCAACCGCGCGAGGGCCCGGCCTTCCTGGGTCCTCGCGGTTTCATCGGGGTAATCCTGATCTCGTCGGAGACGTGACGCCGACCTCGTCGAACGACAAGAGTCGAGCGGATACGGGCCTGAGCCTTGGCCGGTGGAAGCCCCATGCCGAACCACCTCAAGTTCTGCGGATGCAACGTGTGCCGCTCGGGCATGCATCGTCGGAAAATGATGGAGGCGAGGGTCCGACGAGCCGTCCGTCGGCTACGCCATCTCACAAGGCTGGCCCTCCATCGCGGCGAGGAACCGCCTTCGGCGATCGGCGTAGGGCGAACCGACTGACTTGATAGGCTGGGTCGCGACCCGGCCTACGGGGTCGGATCGGGAGTCGCTCGGACGTCATCATCATTCACGCGCGGGGACCCGGCCTTGACCGGTCCCCCGCGGTTTCGTAAGTTACGCGCCGAAATGGGCGGATTGCGGACGGACGCCGCAAAAGACCGCCACGAGCCACCTTCGACGGCGAAACAGGGACGGAACCCGTGTCGCTCGACCGCACCCAGATCCTGGTGCTCAACTACAACGGCCGGGCGCTCCTGGAGGAGTGCCTCCCCTCCGTCGTCGAGGCCGCACGCCGCTCGCCCGTCCCCTGCGGCGTCACCGTCGTCGACAACGACTCGGCCGACGACTCGCTCGCCTGGCTCGCCGCGAACCACCCGGGCGTGAACGTCGTCCGCCGCCCGAACCGCGGGCTGGCCTCGTTCAACGACGTCCTCATGGAGATGGATGAGCCCGTCGCGCTGCTGCTGAACAGCGACGTGAAGCTCGATCCGGACTCGATCGCCCCCCTGCTCCGCCCGTTCGACGAGCACGCCGACGCCCTCTTCACCGCACCCCTCTGCTGGACCTTCGACGGCCAGACGTATGAAGGGATGCGGACCCGCGTCCGAACCCGATACGGTCTCGTCCAGGGGATGAGCCGCGTCCCCGATCACCGGGAGCACATCCACCGGGCCGACCTCACCGCCGCCGCCGGGCCGGTGCTGGCCGTGCATCGCGAGCGGTTCCTGGCCCTCGGCGGGTACGACCCGATCTACTTCCCGGGGCGGATCGAGGACCTGGACCTGGGCTTCCGCGGCTGGATGGCCGGGCTGAAGGGGTACTACGTCCCGGAATCGGTGGCCTATCACAAGGGCTTCGCGACCTTCGCCCCGGAGCTGGGCGAGAACCGCTGCGACGGCCTGGCGATCCGGAATACGTTGATCTTCGCCTGGAAGAACCTGAAGGGCCGACGGCTGGCGAATCACCTGGCCTGGCTGGCCGTCCGGCTGGCCCGGGGCGGGCGGTCGTTCCGCCGCGCGTTCGTCGAGGCCGCCGCGCGATGGCCGGAAGTGGTGCGAGCCCGCCGGGCCCTGCACGCGGGCTCGACCGGCTGGGTCGACCGCCAGGAGGCGTTCTTTCGACGGTTTGAGTGGTGAACACAAGAGAGACATGACCGCGAAGGAATCGCGGCATGGGAGGGGGACCGGGTCGCACGGAGGCGAGTCATGAGGGCGGGGTTCCGGAACCTGGTGATCGACGCCCGCCCGCGCGGGCCCCACGGCCCGCTGGCCGCGGAGGTCGTGCTGGGCCGTTCCGTGCTCGCCCGGCTCGTCGACCAGGCCCTGGCCGCCGTCGGCCCGGACGAGGGCGTCGCCGTGCTGGGCGGTCGCGACGTGATCCCGCTGCTCGCCGACGTCGACACCGACCGCGTCGCCCTGATCGATCGCGAGCCCGCCTCGGCCCCGACCGTCCGCACCGATCGCCTCTACGACGCCCGCCGCCTGAAGCGGGCCGTCCGACGGGGACGCGACCCCGAGGGCGCGACGATCTGGCGGCTCGACCGCCCCGAATCGCTCGCCGGCGCCGAGCAGGAACTCAACCGCCGGCTCAATTACCAGCCCCTCGGCCGCTACTGGGCCTTCCCGATCGCCGACCGGCTGGCCTCGGCGTTGAAGGACACCCGCGTTACGCCCAACGCGCTGACGCTCGCCGCCGGGGCCCTGATGCTCCTGTCCGCGGCGCTCGTCGCCTGCGGCGAACTGGGATGGCTCGCGCAAGGGTCGACGGCCCTCGCCCTCGCCGCCGCGCTGGTGCTCGACACGACCGACGGCCGTCTCGCGCGGCTCCAGGGGTCGTGCTCCGCGTTCGGCCGCTGGCTCGACCAGGTGCTCGACGAGGCCGCCGACCTGGCCCTGCACGCGGCCGTCGCCTGGGCCGCGTTCGCCGCGACGGGCCGCCCCGCCTGGCTGCTGCTGGGGATCGCGTTCGCCTCGGGCAAGTACCTGTTCCTCGTCCAATCGCTGACGGGCGAGGAGTTGGAGAAGGACGCCGGCGCGACCGGGGCGAAGCCCGATCGCCGGGGCCGGCTCGCCCCCCTGAAGACGCTGGTCGGTCTGATGGGCCACGCGGACCTGCGCTGGCACCTGTGGATCGTCCTGGCGGCCGTCGGCCGGCTGGACCTCGCTCTCGCCACCTACGCGGCATACTTCCCTCTCCGGGCCCTGCTGGGGATCGTGCGGAAGGGGGCGGCGCATGCCTGAGCCCCGGATCACGGCCCTGATCGTCGCGAAGGACGAGGAGGCCAACCTCCCCGGCTGCCTGGCGTCCGTCGCCTTCGCCCACGAGCGCGTGGTCGTCGTCGACCCTTCGAGCCGGGACGACACGCGGGGCGTCGCCGAGCGCCTGGCCGACGTGGTCGTCGTCCGCCCGTTCGACGACTTCGCCTCCCAGCGCAATGCGGGCAAGGCCGCGGCCTTGGGCGATTGGATCCTCTCGATCGACGCCGACGAGCGCGCGACGCCCGAGTTGGCCGACGAGATCCGGGCGGCCCTGGCCGACCCGTCGAGCCCGCACGCCGGGTTCCGCATCCCGATCCGCAGCGAGATCCTCGGCCGGCCGTTCGGCTACTCGGGGACGCAGCAGGACTTGCCGCTCCGCCTGTTCCGGCGCGACCGGGGCGTGTGGACGGGCCGCGTCCACGAGACGGTCCGGCTGGACGGGAGCGAGGCCCGGATGCACGGGGTCCTGGAGCATCGCACGATCCCGGACGTGCGCGTGTTCCTCCGCAAGATCGACCACTACACGTCGCTGGAGGCCCGCGACCTCCACCGCGCCGGCGCCCGGTTCCGGGCCCGGGACCTGACGCTCCGGCCGGCGTGGCTGTTCCTGAAGCTGTATTTATACAAGCAAGGGTTCCGCGACGGCCTGGAAGGGCTGATGTTCTGCGCGATGTCCGGGGTGTCGGCGGCGGTCCGCACATGGAAGCTGCGGGAGCTGGACCACATGGAGGCGGCGAGATGATCTCGGCCCACGAGGCGGAAGTCACGTTCCGGTTCGACGCCCTGCACTGGCGGTTCAAGGACGCGCTGGAGCCGGAGGACTACCGCCTGGTCGGCGTCCTCGACGCCATCGGCCCGGTCGCCGGCCTGCGGGTGCTGGACCTGGGGTGCGGCAAGGGGCGGTTCGCGAAGGCCCTGCAAGACCGCGGGGCGAGCGTCGCGGGGATCGACCTGTCGGCCGCGATGCTCGCCGAGGCCGACGGCGTGGCGGCGGTCCGCGGCAGCGCCCGGCGGCTGCCGTTCGCGTCCGGGAGCTTCGACGCCGTCATCGCCGTGGAGGTCTTCGAGCACCTCGAACCGTCGACCTGGGCCGAGACGATCGCCGAGGCCCGCCGTGTGCTGGCCCCGCGCGGGACGCTGGCGATCGTCGACAAGAGCCTGGCGTCGCTCAACGCGCAAAGGCCGTGGATGCCCGGCGCCCTGGTGAAGAAGATCGACGAGCGCCGGGGGCTGTGGATGTACCCGTCGGACGGGCCGGTGCGCGAGCGATGGTTCTGGCCCAGCCGCCTGCGCAAGGCGCTGCTGAGGTCGTTCCCCGACGTCCGGGTCGTCCACCTGCTGTCGCCGGCGGAGCGGAAGCTCGTGCTGTTCCGTCGGGTCCCGGCCGCTCGGCTGATGGCCCTGTGGGTCGCCCGGGGCGACGGAGGCTCGGATGTCTGAGGTCCACGCGGCCCGCCCGGCCGCGCTCCCGTTCCTGCTCTGGAAGACGCCGCCGGGCCTGGAATTGATCCTGGCCCAGGAGGGCGCGGCGTTCGAGGTCGTCCACGACCCGCACCCGTTCGCCTTCCGCGGCGGCCGGTTCGTCCTGTTCGACGGCCGCCGCGAGTCCCCCGCGACGCTGCGCCTGCTGCTCACGTCGGGCCACGTCGCGATCGACGTCGACGCCTTCCGCAAGGGGGAGCCCGTCGACCCGTTCGACGCCCTGGTCGACGACCGGCCGATGCGGGCGACCTGGGACGTCGGCGGCTACACGCTCCGCGAGCGGGTGGCGCGGCGACCGAAGGCGGCGATCCGCGAACGGATCATCAACCGCCTGCGCGACGAGGTGCTGGCGCGCGACGGCGTCTGGATGCGGCTCGCCCCGTTCCCGCACCCGTTCCGATCGGCGTTCAACCTCCGGGTCGACCTGGACGAGCCGGTGGCGGAGGACTACTTCCGCTTCGCCCTCGCCCGCAACCTGCTGGACGACTGCACCACCCACTTCGTCTCCACGGCCGCCTATCAGGCCGAGCGCGAGGTGCTGGCCGACCTGGCCGGGCGCGACGCGCAGTCGCACGGGCACTACCACTACGTCTACCGCGACCCGGAGGCCAACCTCCGCAACCTGGAGCGGGCCGACCTGATCCTGCGCGACCGCGGCTTCGAGGTCGAGGGCTTCGCCGCCCCCCACGGCCGCTGGAACGCCTCGCTCGACGACGCGATGGAGGCGCTGGGATACTCGTACTCGTCGGACTTCCAGCTCGGGTACGACGACCTGCCGTTCTTCCCGTGGAAGGACGGCCGGTTCTCGAAGGTGTTGCAGGTCCCGGTCCACCCGATCTGCGAGGGCCTGTTCCTGGACGCCGGCGCGGCCGACGGCCGTTGCGTGGCCGACCACCTGGCGGCCGTCGTCGCCGAGAAGGCCGACGCGGGCGAGCCGGCCTTCGTCTACGGCCACCCGGAACGTCGGCTGGGCCGGATGCCGGAGATCCCGCTCGCCCTGGCGGCGACGCTCGACCGCCGCCCGCTGGTCTGGCGGACCACGCTCACGGAGATGGCCCGCTGGTGGCGCTGGCGGGCCTCGCGGAAATGGCTGGCGATCGCCCGCGGGCCGGGCCGCGTCAAGGTCCAGTTCGACGACTGGGACGCCGACTACCCGCTCGCGCTGGAGGTCCAGCGGGGCGACTTCCGCAGCCTCATCCCGCTCTCCGGCCCGCGGACGATCCTGGACCTGTCGGCCCTGGCCTACGAGCGCCGGCCGACGCCGGCCCGCCGCGTCGCCCGCCCGCCCGAGCCCGACCGCCGGCCGGCGTCGTGGCGGCAACTGGTCCGGCAGGCGATCGACTGGGAGACGGTGACGCCCGTCGACGAGATCCCCGACGCCACGCTCGCCGGCCGCGTGAAGAAGGGGCTCAGGCGCTGGAAACTCCAGAGGACGGGGACGAGCTGATGGGCGACCGATCGATCGAGACGTCCGACGCCGAGCCGACCGCCGCGCGGTGGCTGGCCGCCCGTTCCCAGGGGCCGTTCCCCGCGGGCTCGGCGTACCTGCATGCCCCGTCGTTCGCCTTCCAGGCGCCCGGCGGGGGCGAGAATCAACTGATCCAGACGGGCCGGCACCTGGAGGCGATGGACGTCCCCGTCCGCCTGTTCCACCCCTGGACGGACAAGCTCGACCACGCCCGGGTGCTGCACCTGTTCGGCATGTCGCGCGAGGGCCTGGAGCTGGCCGGGGCCGCGAAGGCCCGCCGCGTGCCGGTCGTCCTCTCGCCGATCTGCTGGTACGACCCCCGCGCCCTCTGGGCGCTGGAGCCGACCGCGGCGCGCAAGCTCCGGGCCGTCGGCGCGTGGGCGGCCCGCCGCGCGTTCCGGCGGCTGCCGGGCTGGCGTCGCGACCTCCTGCGGATGGCCGACGCGATCCTGCCGAACTCGGACGAGGAGGCGGGCCAGCTCGCCCGCCTGTTCGGCGTCGACCGCCGCCGGATCGAGGTCGTCCCGAACGGCGTCCTGCCGGACTTTGGCTGGGGCTCCCCCGCCCTGTTCCGCGAGCGCGTGGGCGACTTCGAGTTCGTGCTGTTCGTCGGCCGGGTCGAGCCCCGCAAGAACCCGCTGGGCGTGATCCGCGCGGCGCGCCGGCTGGGCCTGCCGATGGTGATGGTGGGCGAGGCCCCGCCGCAGCACGAGGCGTATGAGCGCGAATGCCGCCGCGAGGGGGGCGACCGCGTGGTCTGGCTGGAGGGCCTGGACCACCACGACCCGCTGCTGGTCTCCGCCTACGCCGCGGCCCGGGTCTTCGCCCTCTGCTCCTGGTTCGAGACGCCCGGCCTGGCGGCGTTGGAGGCGGCGCTGGCCGGCGCGGCGGTGGTGCTCACCCCGCACGGGTCGACGCGGTCGTACTTCGGCGACCGCGCGACCTACGCCCGGCCCGGCCGCGAGGACGAGATCGGCGCCGCCCTGTCGCGGGCGTGGCGCGAGGGGCCGCGACCTGGGCTTGCGGCCCACGTCGCTTCGAACTACCTTTGGGACCGCGTCGCCAAGCTCACGGCGGAGGTTTATGACCGGGTCGCCGACTGACCTCAAGCCTGTTCGGACCGGGCGCTATCGCTACAGCAAGCTGCGATGGCGGATCCTGGTGCGCGCGTTCGACGCGGCCGGCGGCCTCGTCGCGCCGCTCTGGCGACGGCTCCGGCCGCCGCGAGAGGTCGCGACGCCGCGCCGGATCCTCGTCGTCCAGCTCGACCACCTAGGCGACGCCGTCCTGTCGGCCCCGCTGATCGCGCAGCTCCGCGCCGCCTACCCGGAGGCCGAGATCGACGTCCTGGCCTCGCCGAGCAACCACGAGGTCTTCGAGGCCGACGCCAACGTCGCCCGCGTGCGTGTCGCCGAGCGGACCTGGTTCGAGCGCAGCCCGTCGCGACGGGGCCTGGTCGCCGAGGTCTGGCGGCTCGGCCGCTCGCTCCGCGACGCCCGATACGACCTGGGGATCGACGTCCGCGGCGACGTCCTCTCGATCCTGGTCCTGGCGATCGGCGGCGTGGCGCGGCGGGTCGGCTTCGCGATGGGGGGCGGCTCGTTCCTGCTGACCGACGTGGCCGAGTGGGCCCGCGGCCGGCACGAGGTCCGCTCGCGGCTGGCCCTGCTGGAACCGCTGGGGATCACGCCCGATTTCGGCGACCGGGCCCTGGTCCACGTCCGCGACGAGGACCGCGCCGAGGTCGCCGCCCGCCTGCTGCAAGCCTGGCCCGGCCGGGGCCGGCGCAAGGGCCGCGGCCCGCACGTCGCCGAGGCCCGCCTGCACGCCGAGCAGTTCCGCCCCCACCCGCCGATGCTGGCCGTCCACCTCGGCGCCGGCACGGCCGCCAAGCGCTGGCCGAAGAAGCATTGGAAATCCCTGCTGGAACGGTTCCTGGACGACGGTTGGCGGGTGGTGATCGTGGGCGGACCGGAAGACCCGCCGCTGTCGCGGAGCCTCCGGCCGCACGAGCGACTGGTCGACTGGTCGGGCCGGCTGAGCGTCCGGCAGACGACGGCGCTCCTGGAGCGGGCCGACCTGTTCATCGGGGCCGATTCGGGCCCGGCGCACCTGGCGGCGTCGGCCGGGGTGCTGTCGGTGATCCTGTTCAGCGGGACGAACAACCCGATCCAGTGGCGGCCGTGGTCGTCGCGGTCGCTGGTGATCCGCCACCGCGTCCCCTGCCGGCCCTGCCACCAGAAGACGTGCCCGCTGGCCGACCACCCTTGCATGACCGGCCTGACGCCCGACCGCGTCTACAAGGCCGCGCGCCGCTGGCTGTCGCGGGCCGCCCGCCGCGGGGCCGTCCCGGTCGCGCCGGCCCCCCTGGAGGTCGCCTATGAGCCCGACTACAACCCCGCCCCCTGACCCCCGACCCTGGAACGACCCCCGCGGCTGGCTTGCCCTGGCCTGGGTCGCCGCCTGGTCCGTCGCCTACGTCCACTCGGCCCTCGGCGAGCGGTTCCCGTGGATCCGCTCGTGGATCGACGGGATGTTCTGAAGCGGCCTCATCCCCCGCCGGCGCTCGTCGCCAGGTCCTCGGGGGCGAAGCCGCGGCGCATGGTGTTCTCGGTGACGGAGCGGGTGAGGAGGAATTCCAGCAGGTATTCCGAGCCCCCCGCCTTGGCACCGACGCCCGAGAGCTTGAAGCCGCCGAACGGCTGGCGGTCGACCTCCGCGCCGGTGATGGTGCGGTTGATGTAGAGGTTGCCGACGCGGTACTCGCGGCGCACGCGCTCGATGGTCGCCGGGCTCCGCGAGTAGAGGCCGCCGGTCAGGGCGTAATCGGTCCCCTCGGCGATCGCCAGGGCGTCGTCCAGGTCCCTCGCCTTCAGCACGGCCAGGATCGGGCCGAAGATCTCCTCCTGCGCGACGCGGGCGTCGGGCTTAACGTCGGCCACGATCAGCGGGCCGACGAACGTGCCGCGGTCGGCGATGGCGGAGACGTCCACGTCCAGCACGACGCGGCCTTCCCGCTTCGCGACCTCGCGGTATTCGAGGATCCGGCGGCGGGCGTCGAAGTCGATCACCGGGCCGACGAACGTGTCGGGATCCTCGGCCGGGCCGACGCGGAGCGAGCGCCCGGCCTCGGCGAGCCGGGCGACGAAGGCGTCGTACACGCCCTCCAGCACCACGACCCGCGAGCAGGCCGAGCACTTCTGACCGGCGTAGCCGAACGCACTTTGCAGGACGCCCACCACCGCCTCGTCGAGGTCGGCGTCGTCGTCGACGAGGATCGCGTTCTTGCCCCCCATCTCGGCGAGCACGCGCTTGACGTGGTCCTGGCCCTTCGGCGTCTCGGCCGCCTGCTTGTTGAGGAGCAGGCCGACCTGACGCGAGCCGGTGAACGAGACCACCGCGATCCGAGCGTCGTTCACGAGCGCCTGGCCGACCTCCTCGCCGTCGCCGGGGAGGTAATGGAGCACGCCCGGGGGGACGCCCGCCTCGTGGAGGATCTCGACGAGCTTCGCGGCGACGACGGGCGACTGCTCGGCCGGCTTGAGGATCACCGGGCAGCCGGCGACGAGCGGGCCGACGGTCATGCCGCAGGGGATGGCCAGCGGGAAGTTCCAGGGGGGGATCACCACGGCGACCCCGCGCGGGAGGCGGTCGCAGGCGTTGGTCTCGCCGGGGACGTCGCGACGCCGGGGCTCGGCCAGGCGGACCATCTCGCGGGCGTAGAACTCGCAGAAGTCGATCGCCTCGCAGACGTCGGCGTCGGCCTCGCGCCAGGGCTTGCCGCACTCGTAGACCTCCCACGCCGCCAGTTCGAACCGGCGCTCGCGGAGGATGGCGGCGGCGCGGACGACGATGGCCGCGCGGTCGTCGGCGGGCCTCGCCGCCCACTCGTTCAGGACGGACCTCGCCGCCGCGACCGCGCGATCCGCATGGCCGGCGTCGGCCGTGGCGACGCGGCCGACGACGCGCGTGGTCTGGCTCGGATCGAGCGACTCCGCGACCCGTCCGGGAGTCTCGATCCGCTCGCCGTCGAGGATCAGCGGATACGCCCGGCCCAGTTCGCCGGCCACCTTCCGCAGGGCGTCGGCCATAACGTCGCGGTCCTCGGCCTTCGCGAAGTCGGCGACGGGCTCGTTGCGGAACGGTGGGAGCGCGGCCGGCGCGGACTCGGGCCGGGCGGGGCGCTTCTTGGCGAGCATGGCTCCGGTCTCCTCGGGGTCGCGCAGCAGGTCGTCGACGGCGACGCCCGACGCGCCGGCCTTCAGGAAGGATTCGTTGGACGTGTTCTCCAGCAGCCGGCGGACCAGGTACGCCATCCCCGGCAGCATGGCGCCGTACGGCGTGTAGACGCGGACGCGGAGCCCGCGCTCCACCAGGGCGTCGTCGACGGCCTCGCCCATGCCGTGCAGCGTTTGCAGCTCGTAGGCGTCGGGCGGCAGGCCCAGCGCCTCGGCCGCGGCGAGGGCGTGGGCCAGGCTGCGCAGGTTGTGGCTGGCGATGGCCGGCCGCAGGTTCGCCCGCCGCTCCATCAGGAACCGCGTGCAGCGCTCGTAGTTGGCGTCGGTTCGCCACTTCTGGAGGAACACGGGCTCCGGCCAGCCGTGGCGGCGGGACGTGAGCACCTCGTAGTCCCAGTACGCCCCCTTCACCAGCCGGACGGTGATCGGCGCGCCCCGGCGCTCGACGAAGGCGTCGAGCCGGCGCAGCTCGGCCTCGGCGTCGGGCTGGTACGCCTGGACGACGACGCCGACGTCGGGCCAGTCGCGGAACTCGTCCTCGCCGAGCACGGCCTCGAACAGGTCGTAGCTGAGGGTGCGATAGTCGTACTGCTCCATGTCGACGTGGACGTATGCGCCGAGGTCGCGGGCCGTGCGGAGGATGGGCCGCAGGCGCTCGGCGGTGCGGGCGATGGTCGCGGCGGGGCTGATGGGGTCGAACCAGGTCGTCAGGCTGGAGAGCTTGAGCGACAGGTTGACGCGCGGGATGGGCCCGTCGGCGTCGCGGTCGATCTGCGGGACCTCCGGCCTCGCGGCGAGCGGTCCGGCGAGGCCGCGGATCAGGTCGAGGCACGTCTGCTGGTAGGCGTCGGCCTCGCGCTCGCTGATGACGGCCTCGCCCAGCAGGTCGGCGGTGAACGCCACCTTGCGGGCGCGGAGCTTCAGGACGGTCTGGAACGCCTCGTCGGGCGTCGACCCGGCGATGAACTTCCGGGCCATGACGCCGGCCGCCGTGCGCGCCGCGGACGCCAGCAGCCCCTCGCGGGCCGAGCCCGGCGGGGCCAGGGCCACGGCCGTCCGCAGCCACCACGGGACGCGGTCGCCGGCCTCGTCCAGGTACTCCGCCAGGTGCCGCCGCACGGCCCCGGCCGTCTTCAGGGCCGGCAGGACGTCGATGAAGCGGAAGAGTTGGACGCGGACCTCGGGATCGGCCAGGGTCGACGCCATGAAGCGGTCTTCCCACCACGCCCGACGCCAGGGCCGCGAGGACCGCCCGACGCGGTCGAACAGCTCGCGGCCGATCGCGCGCGTCCGCCGCTCGATCGCCGTGCGGTCCGCCGTCCGAAGGGCGCCAGCCTGGGGATCGCTCTCGCCCGCCCTCGTCGTCATGCCGACCCGCCTCCGTTGTTGGCCACGAGATGCCCCCTCATTCTACGGACGAACCGGCCGTCCCGGCCACAATCGGCCTCGCGAAGGGCCTGACTCGGTTTCCTACATCCGTTCCATGCCCTGGGGCGAAGGGCGGTCCGGGCGGCCCCGCTTGCCGGCTCGCGAACCACCCTCGCGGACGATGAAAATCGGCGCGTTCCACGTCGGCCGTTCTCATCGCCGCCCCTCGGGACCTATTGATCTTATTAATGAAGAAACGGAGGCCGCCGCCGTTGCCGTCGGCCTCGACCGAGCGATGCCGTTCCAGGACGACCCGACATGACGAACCTCCAACGAACGCCACGACGCCCGAGGCCGACCGGAACACCTCGTCCTACGAGGCGATGCTGGGCCCCGGAGATTCTGGAAGGCCGCACGCTGATGGACGGGTCGCGCGCCGGGGCCATCGGCTCGATCGCGCCCCTGGACGGCCCTCAGAAGCCGGTCGGCGACTGGACGGTGATGGTCTACCTGACGGCGACGGACCTCGCCCACAACGGTCCGCCCAACATCCGCGAGATGGAGCGGGCCGCGGCCTCCATGCATCCCGGCGGCGACGTCCAGATCGTCGTCCTCTACGACCAGTGGACCGGCTACGACGCGGAGGGCCGGAAGGATCCGAAGTATAAGGCCGGCATGGGCCCGTTCGCCACCGGCGGCGGCTCCCAGCCCGCCTGGAGCACCGCGGGGATCGGCCTGATCGCGCCGGCGACCACGCCGAAGGAGGACCCGGACGTCGAGACGTCGTTCACCATCAGCACCGCCGAGGTCGACACCGGCGATCCCTCCACCCTGGGGAACTTCATCGCCTACGCGGCTCAACTGGCCCCGGCGCGGCACTACGCCCTGGTGATGTGGGACCACGGCGGCGGGGTGGAGGGGTTCAACAACGACGACTTCGATGTCCTGCCGAACAACGCCCTGACCACAAGCGGCATGGTCGCCGCGCTGACGACGGCGCGCGACCGCGACGGGGTGGCCTTCGACCTGGTCGCCTTCGACGAATGCCTGATGTCGACGACCGAGGTCGCCTACGCCCTACGCGACCTGACGCCGGTCGTCGTGGCGTCGGAGGAGATCATCTCCGGCCCGGGATACGACTACCAGGAGGCCCTCCAGGCGTTCGCCGGCCGGCCGGCCGGCCAGGTCGACGGCGACGATCTGGCGCGGTCGCTCGTCGACGCCTTCGGTGCCCGCTACGTCCGCGGCGGCGGCTGGATCCGGGACACCCTGGCCGCGGTCCACACCGACGGGCTCGGCGGGCTGGCCGCCGCGATCGGCCGCTTCACCGACGCCGCAAAGTCCGCCGGGCCAAGCGACTGGACGACGATCGCCGAGGCGTGGAGCTTCGCGAGCTACTTCCACGACGACGAGGAAGGAGAGGTCGTGGTCTACCGCGACCTGGGCCAGTTCATGAGCCAGGTCGCGGCCTCGGCCTCGGTCCCGGACGCGCTCCGGTCGGCGGCGGCCGACGTGGTCGCCTCCCTCGGCTCGGTCGTCTTCGCCAAGACCGACGACGCCCGCCAGGCCACCGGCCTTTCCATCCTCTTCCCGCCCCTGGAGAATCGGATCCGCAAAACTTACACCGCCCAGATCGTCGCTTCGGGCTTCGAATCGGCGACCGGCTGGGGATCGTTCCTCACCTCCTATTTCGCGGCCCTCCGGGCGATGCCGCACCCCGAGGACCTCGACCCGATCTGGGCCCGCAACGACCACGGCACGGCCTCGGCGCTCGACCTGGGTGTCCCCGCCGGCACGCCGACCACCGCGACCGTCCCGGAGATGAACCTGGGCGCCGGCGAGACGGCCTGGTTCCAGTTCCGGACCACGGATCGCGCCCGGGCGGGGAACATGGTCCGGGTCCTGCCCGGTCGCGGCGCCGCCGGGGCGGTCGTGCGGATCTACGCCCAGGACGATCCGTTGCACCCCGTCGCGCAGGGTCGCCGCCGCGCCAGCCTGCGCGGGCTCCCCGCGGGGACCTACCTCGTCGGCGTCACCGCGACCGAGGGCGCGCGGTCGACCCGCTTCTCGCTCTCGGTCGCCGCGCCTCACCCCTGGCGACGGGCCGACGCCCCCGCCTCCAACGCCTCCCGCGCGACCGCCGAGGACCTGGGGACGATCTCCGCCGCCCGCCTGGTCTCCGGCCTCGCCCGGTCGCGGGCGGACCGCGAGTCCTGGTTCACGTTCGACACGGGCCGGTCCGCCGACGCCGGCTCGACCGTCTCCCTGCTCGGCCAGGGCCGGTTCATGTCGCTCTCGCTCTACGACGAGGCCGGGGCCCTCGTGGCCGCCGCCCGCGGCGCCCGCAATCTCAAGCTCGCATACGACGCCTCGGGCGCGGCCGAATCGTACTCCTTGAAGGTGACCGGGGCCCCCGGCTCCTTCGGGCTCTTTTTCGACGACGATCTAAGTTGAGCGGGCGTCGCGATGCGGCGGCTCACGCCGTCGCCGCGGCCAGGGCCTCGCGGGCGGCGGCGACGGTGTGGTCGACGTCGGCCTCGGTGTGGGCCAGCGAGACGAACGCGGCCTCGAACTGGCTGCACGGCAGGTAGACGCCGCGGGCGAGCATCTCCCAGAAGAAGCGGGCGAACAGCGACGTGTCCGAGCCCTTCGCATCCTCGTAATTGCGGACCGGGCCGTCGTGGAAGAACAGCGTGACCATGCTGCCCACGCGCTGGACGACGTGCGGGACGCCCGCCTCGCGGGCCGCGGATTCGAGGCCATCGGCCAGCCGGACGGCCAGGGCCTCCAGGCGGTCGTAGGCGCCGGGCTCGCGCAGGAGTTCGAGCGTGGCCAGGCCCGCGGCCATCGCCAACGGGTTGCCGGAGAGCGTGCCGGCCTGGTAGATCGGCCCGACGGGCGAGACCTTCGTCATGATCTCGCGCGACGCCCCGTAGGCCGCCGCCGGCAGCCCACCGCCGATGACCTTGCCGAGCGCGGTGATATCGGGCGTGACGCCAAACCGCTCCTGCGCCCCGCCGTAGGCGACGCGGAAGCCGGTCATGACCTCGTCGAAGATCAGCAAGGCGCCGTGCTCTCGGGTCAGGTCGCGGAGGGCCTGGAGGTAGCCGGGCGCGGGCGGGACGAGGCCCATGTTGCCGGCGATCGGCTCCAGCAGGACGGCGGCCACCTGGCCGGGGTTCGCCTTCAGCAGCGTCTCGACGGCGTCGGCGTCGTTGAACGGGGCGAGGAGCGTGTCGGCCGCCGCGCCCGGGGTGACGCCGGGGCTGTCGGGGACGCCCAGCGTGGTCGCGGCGGAGCCGGCCTGGATCAGCAGGCAGTCGGCGTGGCCGTGGTAGCAGCCGGCCATCTTCACGATCTTGTCGCGGCCGGTGTACCCGCGGGCCAGGCGGATCGCCGACATCGTCGCCTCGGTCCCGGAGGAGACGAATCGGCACATCTCGATCGACGGCACGGCCGCCGCGACGGCCTCGGCGATCTCGGCCTCGCGCTCCGTCGGCGCGCCGAAGCTGGAGCCGAGGGCCAGGGCCTCGGACACCGCCGCCTTCACCTTCGGGTGGACGTGGCCGACGATCATCGGCCCCCACGAGCCGATGTAGTCGACGTAGCGGTGGCCGTCGACGTCGTACAGGTACGCCCCCTCCGCCTTCGCCATGAACGGCGGCTCGCCGCCGACCGCGCCGAACGCCCGCGCGGGGCTGTTCACGCCGCCGGGGATCACCTTCGACGCGCGGGCGAACGCGGCGGAACTCTTCGGGAGGTCGTAGTCCGGGCGGGAGGCGGCGGGCGTGGTCATCGTTGGATCTCGTCGGGTCTCAACCCCGCTGGAGCCAGCGGGCGACGTCGGGGGCGTGGTAGGTGAGGATCATGTCGATCCCCGCGCGCTTGAAGCCGGTGAGGGTCTCCAGGACGATGCGGCGCTCGTCGATCCAGCCGCGCTCGGCGGCGGCCTTGATCATGGCGTACTCGCCCGAGACGTTGTACGCGGCCAGCGGGACGCGGAACTCGTCCTTGAGCCGGCGGGCGACGTCCAGGTACGCCAGGGCCGGCTTGACCATGATGACGTCGGCCCCCTCCGCCAGGTCGAGGGCCGCCTCGCGCACGGCCTCGTCGCCGTTGGCCGGGTCCATCTGGTAGCCGCGACGGTCGCCGAAGCTCGGGGCGCTCTCGGCCGCCTCGCGGAACGGGCCGTAGTACGCGCTGGCGAACTTCGACGAGTACGCCATGATCGGGATGTGCGCGAATCCCGAACCATCCAGCCCGGCGCGGAGGGCGCGGACCATGCCGTCCATCATCCCGGACGGGGCGATGACGTCGGCCCCCGCGCGGCAGTGACTGACGGCCTGCTCCACCAGCAGCGGCAGGGTGGCGTCGTTGTCGACGTCCGTGCGGCCGGTCGCCTCGGAGAGCGGGCCGCAGTGGCCGTGGTCGGTGTACTCGCAGAAGCAGAGGTCGGTGATCGTCAGCAGCTCGGGGGCCCGCCGCTTCGCCAGCCGGACGGCCTCCTGGACGATGCCGTCGTCCCGGAGCGCGGCCGATCCGCGGGCGTCCTTGTGCTCCGGGATGCCGAAGATCATGATCCCCGGCAGCTTCAGGTCGGCGGCCTCGTCCACGACCTCGCCGAAGCGGTCGAGCGACCATTGTCGCTGCCCGGGCATCGAGGGGATCTCGCGGCTGACGTCCGAGCCGTGATACACGAACACGGGGTAGATCAGGTCGTCGCGCGTCAGCACGTTCTCGCGGACGAGGTCGCGGAGCCGGGGGTTCCCGCGCAGTCGGCGCGGGCGGTGGGTCGGATAGCCGGCGGCGGGGTCGAACATGGGGTGGATCCGAAGGCCGAGGAAAAGGGACCCGAGGCGATGGCACGTCCCCTCTCCCGCCGGGAGAGGGGACGTCGGCATATGAGGGGCCTTAAGCGGCCCCCCGCCGGGCTTGCGCAAGCCCGGCGGGTCGGCGCCGTCGACGCCGTCGACGCCGGCTCAGTGCGAGCCGCGGCGGGGGTGATGGTGGGGGGCGGAGGACGGGAAGAGCCGGACCTCGCCGTTGTTGGCGTCGGAGCACTCGATCTGGAGGTGCTCGGCGGCGACGCCTTCCTTGGAGTGGATCAGGACGGTCATGCCCGTCTCGGACTCGATCCGGGCGATGGCCTTCCGCTTGCGGTTGTTGAGGTAGGCGGCGACGCTCGCGCCCACCGTCACCTGGATCTTCCGCACCTCCTCGCGGTGCGAGGCCAGGCCGAGGATCCGCATCACGTCGATCGCCATGCTCTCGGCCGACTTCACGACCCCCGCGCCGGCGCAGTTCGGGCAGTCCTCGTAGACCGACCGCTTGAGGCTGGGGCGGATCCGCTGGCGGGTCATCTCGATGAGGCCGAAGGCGCTCATGCGGAGGACCTTGGTGCGGGCCCGGTCGCGCTTGATGGCCTCGCGGAGCGCCCGCTCGACGCCCCGGCGGTGCCGCTCCTCGCGCATGTCGATGAAGTCGTTGACGATCACGCCGCCGAGGTCGCGGAGGCGGAGCTGGCGGGCGATCTCCTTCGCGGCCCGCAGGTTCATCTCGTACGCCGTCCGCTCGGCGTCGTCCTCGACCCGGAAGTTCCCCGAGTTGACGTCGATCGCCACCAGGGCCTCGGTCTGGTCAATGACGATCGAGCCCCCCTCCGGCAGCGGGACGTGCCGGCGCTGGATCTTGGCGATCTCGTCCTCGATCCCGTACTTGTGGAACAGCGGGATCTTCTCGTCGTAGAGCTTCACCCGGCTGGCGAACCGGGGCATCACCACGCGGAGGAACTCCTGGGCCCGCTCGAAGGCGGCCGGCTCGTCGATCCAGATGGTGTCGATCTCGGAGGTGAACACGTCCCGGATGGTCCGGGTGATCATGTCCGATTCCTGGTAGATCGGCGCGGGGCCGCGGGCCTTCTTGATGCGGCGGAGGATGACCTTCCAGAGCCGCAGCAGGTAGGCCAGGTCGCGGGCCAGCTCGCGCTTGGAGCGCTCCAGGCCGGCGGTCCGGACGATGAAGCCGAGCCCCTTGGGCGGGTTCAGCTCGTGCATGATCTCGCGGAGCTTCTTGCGCTGGCCCTCGTCGACGATCTTGCGCGAGACGCCGACGCGGTTGAGGCCGGGCATCAGGACCAGGTAGCGGCCGGGGATGCTGATGTAGGTGGAGAGGGTCGGCCCCTTGGTGCCGATGCTCTCCTTGATGCACTGGACGAGGACCTCGTCGCCGCGGCGGAAGACGTCCTGGATCGGGGGCCTGGCGCCGCCGCGGCCCCGGCCGCCGGCGTCGCCGCGGCGGGGCCGGGCCTCGGAGGGGCCGCGAAGGCCCATCTCGCGCTCCAGCTCCTGGATCTCCTCGATCTCCTTGCGGATCTCCTGCTCCAGCTCGGGGTCGATCTCCTCCTCGGGCGAGCGGGGCTCGTCGGAGTCGCGGAGGTCGTCCACCTCGCCCAGGTCGTCGAGCTCGTCGTCGAAGCCGGCGGGCTCGCGGAAGGTCACCTCGCCGGCGACGTCGGCCTCGACCAGGTCGTCGGCCTCGGCCGACGGGGAGCCTCCCAGCGACTCCGGGCGCTCGCGGTCGCGGCGGCGTCCGCGGCGGCGGCGGCGGCGGCGGCCGTCGCGGGCCGACCCGGCGTCGCCCTCGGCGTCGCCCTCGACGTCGAGGTCGGCCTCAAGCTCCTCATCGACGCCGGCGCCGAAGCCGCGGGCGTCATCCTCGGGCGGCTCGTAGCCGCGCGGGGCCGGCGCGGCCGGGCGGTCGCCGAAGTCGGGCTCGGGGGCGCGGAGCCGCTCGCGGCGCGGGACGTAGCCGGGCTCGCCGGCGCGGTCGTGGGCGCGGGGGCGGGGGGCCGGCCGCTCGCGCTCGCCCTCGGGCTCCAGTTCGCGATCGCGATCGCGATTGGCCGCGGGGCGGTAGGGTGCCTCGTCGGCCTCGTCGGCCGGGCGGCGGGCGCGGGCCGGTTCGGGGAGGTCGATGGGCTGGATCTCGCGCGGGCGGCCGGGCTCGGGACGGTCGCCGCCGCGGGAGCGGATGGCCGACCGGCCGCCGCGACGCCGCGGGGGCTCCTCGCCGCCGAGGTCGTCCGCCGGGGCCGGTTCGTCGAACCCGACGGGCTCGGCCGCCTCCTCCTGGGCGGGGCGGGCCGACCGGCCGCGGCCGCGGCCCCGGCGGGGCTCGCGCTCTCGGCGGGCCGTCGGCGCCTCGGGCTCGGCCTCGGCCTCGGGTTCCGGCTCCCGGCCGCGGACGGCGGGGGCCTCGGGCTCGCCGAACAGCGAGCGGGGCCGGCCGCGATCGTCGCGATCCAGGCCCAGGCCGAAACCGAAGTCGTCGTCGCGGTCGGCCGGCGGCGGCGGCGGCGGGGGCGCGGGGGCCTGGCGGCGGGCCGTGCGGCTCGGCGGCAGGTCGGGGTCGAACGGCTCGGCCTCCTCGCGCCGGGGGCGTCCCCAGCGGGCCTCGGTCGCCTCGACGTCCTCGGCCTCGCGCTCATACTCGAACGACTTGGCCCACGACGTCGCCCCGCCCTGGGCGCGGGCGGCCGGCCGGTCCTCGTCGTATTCGGGCTCGCGGGCCGGCTCCGGGGCCGGGGGGGTCGGCGGGGCGTAGCCGCGCTCCCGCTCTCGCTCCCTCTCGCGTTCCTCATCCAGCCCCTCGCCGAAGCGCCGAGGGGACTCGGAGCGGTCGCGGCGGCCCTTGATCGAGAGGTCGGGCCGCTCCCGCTCGGGGCGGTCGCGGTCGCGGCGGCGGGGCTCGCGCTCGGCGCGGGGCTCGCGCTCGGCCCGGGGCGCGCGGGGGGCGGGGGGCTCGGCGTCGTCCCCCTCGTCGTCCGCGGCGGCGCCGTGGCGGTCGTAGTACTGGGGCTCGACGTCGGAGACGTGGAGGAAGCCGTTGCGGCCGACGGAGAAGTCGACGAACGCGGCCTGGATGGCCGGCTCCAGGTTGACGACCTTGCCTTTGTAGATGTTGCCGGTGTAGCTCTCGTGGCTGGTGCGCTCGACGTAGAGCTCCTCCAGGACGCCGTTCTCGATGATGGCGATCCGGCACTCCTCCGGCTGGAGGACGTTGATCAGCATTTCTTTCTTCATGCGACGCCTTCCGGGTGATCGCGGTTGTGGGGGATTGTCTCGGGGGCCCGGGCCTCGTCGGCCCGGGGGGATGTCTCGGGGGGCGTCCCGGCCGGGTCCGGGCGTTGCGCCGGCCCGGGCCGGTCGGCCAGCTCCACGCGGGTGCGCGTCAGGAAGGCCCCGCCGTCGAGGAGGTCGCGCGCGCCGAGGGCCTCGAGGACCTCTTCGGGGCGGACCGATCCGTCGGGGGACGCCTTCAGGCGGACGCGCAGGCTCCCGCCTGCGGTCAGGGACGCGTCGAGCAGGAGCGGGCGCATGTCGAACTCGACCTCGCGCCTCTTGTCCGGCCGACGGCGGGTCACGATGCGGCTTTCGCTCTGCAAGAGGACTTCGAGGGCCTGCGCCACGGGCGCGCGACGGGCCTCGGGGACGGGGATCTCGTACTCGGCCCAGGCGGGCCGAGGGGCGGGCGCGGAGGGTTCCAGCGCCCGGGCCTCCAGCCAGTCGAGCCCCGGGGGGGACGCGGCGGCCAGTCGGCCCATCAGCTCGCCGGGGTCGTGGGGCTCCGCCAGCTCCAGGTCGACGACCTCGCCGTGCCCCTCGATCCCCAGGCCCATCGCCAGCGCGAAGGTGATCTTGGGCCGGGGCGAGAAGCCCTGGGTGACCGCCACCGGGATGGCGGCGCGGCGCAGCAGGCGCTCCAGGCAGCGCATCAGGTCGTGGTGGCTGGTCAGGCGGAGGTCGCCGCGCTTGGCGAAGCGGAGGCGGACCTTGGCGGCTTGGGTCATGGGACGGCGGTGCTTCGGTGCGATCGAATCGAGGATCCGCGGCTCGGGCGAGAGGGGCGGGGCGTTCGCGAGGCCGGCGACCCGGAGCGGACGCGGGCGGGCTGGGGCCCGCCCCGCGGGGAGAGGTTCATCCCGCTCGACGGGCCGCGGTCCGCGGAGGCGTCGGGGTGGTCTGAACGGAGGGCGATGGGTCGGTCGCGGGCGTCTCGTCGGCCCCGGTTCGGGGCCCGCCTCGTCGGGCGCGGTCGGTTCGGGGTGCGTGGTTCGTTTCGAGCGTTCCCGGCTGGCCTCCGCCCCCGGCCGTCGTCGCGACGGGCGGGCGGGCCGGGCGGGGAACCCGGGGGACGGTCGGGGGGCGGGCCGGCGGCGTTCAGCCGGCCGGCGCGCCCGTGGGGGCCGGCCGGAGGGCGTCTTCCAGCAGGGCGACGACCTCCCGGGCGGTGTCGAGCGTCAGGGCCTCGGCCGCGATCGCCCGCGCCTGCTCCAGCGAGACGCCGCGGATCAGGCGGCGGACCTCCGGGATCTGGTGCGGCGCCATGCTCAGCTCGCGGACGCCCAGGCCCAGCAGGAAGGTCGTGTACAGCAGCTCGCCCCCCATCGACCCGCAGACGGCGCAGGGGATGCCCCGGGCGGCGGCGGCCTCGACGACCCGGGCGATCAGCCTCAGGACGGCGGGGTCGGCGGCGCTGTAGAGGTCGGCCACGGCCTCGTTCGTGCGGTCGACGGCCAGCGTGTACTGGATCAGGTCGTTGGTCCCGATGGAGAAGAAGTCCACCTCCTTTGCGAATCGGTCGGCCATCAGGGCGGTCGCCGGCACCTCGACCATCGCGCCCAGCGGCGGGGCCTCGCGGTGCGGCGTCCCCTCGGCCCGGAGCGCCGCGGCGACCTCGCCGATCAGGTCGCGGGCCCGGCGCAGCTCGTCGAGCGTGGTGACCATCGGCAGCAGGATCCGGACGTCCCCCAGCGCGGCGGCGCGGAGCACGGCGCGGATCTGGGTCCGGAACACTTCCGGCCGCCGCAGCGAATACCGCAGGCTGCGCAGCCCCAGCGCCGGGTTGGCCTCGGCCCCGATCCCGCCGACGTGCGAGGCCAGCTTGTCGGCCCCCAGGTCCAGGGTCCGGATCACGACCGGGCGGCCCTGGAGCGAGCGGACGGCCTCGGCGTACGCGGCGAACTGCTCCTCCTCGGTCGGCGGGGCGGTCGACCGGAGGTACAGGAACTCGGTCCGGTACAGGCCGATCCCGGCGGCGCCCCAGCGGGCGCAGGCGGCGGCCTCGTCGACGAACTCGATGTTGGCGTGGAGCCCGACCTCGACGCCGTCGAGCGTGACCGCCGGCAAGGCGGCCTCCTCCGACAGGGTGCGGAAGCGGGCGGTGCGGGCCTCGGCCGCGGCGCGGTAGCGGTCGAGCGTGGCCGGCGCGGGGTCGAGGACGATCAGCCCCGACTCGCCGTCGACGACCGCCAGCCGGGCGGACCGGGCGTGGCCCAGGAGCGTCCCGGCCCCGGCGACGGCGGGGATCTCCAGGGCGGCGGCGACGATCGCCGTGTGGCTGGCCCGGCCGCCGGCCTCGGTGGCGAACCCCAGGACCTTGCGGGGGTCGAGCTGCGCGGCGTCGCTGGGGGTCAGGTCGTGGGCCAGGACCACGGACGGGGCGGCCAGGTCGTCCTGGAACGACGGGGCGCGGGCCCCGGCGAGCTGGTCGACGATCCGCGCCTCGATGTCGCGGACGTCGGCCGCCCGCGCCGCCAGGTGGGAGTCGCTGAGGCCCTCCAGCCGCCCGGCGAGCCCCTCCAGGACCTCGATCACGGCGTGCTCGGCCGAGATCCGACGCCGCTCGATCCGCTCGCGGGCGTCGGCGGCGAGCTGGGGGTCGCCGATCATGGCCGCGTGGGCGGCGAGGATCTCGGCGTACTGGGGGCCGAGCCGCTCGCGGGCCTCGGCCTCGGCCTGCGCCCCCTCGGCGGCGGCGGCGGCGAGGGCCGACGCGAGCCGCGCCACCTCGGCCGGCACGGCGTCGGCGGCGATCCGACGCGGCGGCAGCCGCATCCCGCGAGGGTCCAGCACCACGACCGGGCCGATGGCGATCCCCGGGCTCACGCCGATCCCGCGGAAGACCTGCTCGGCCGGGCGGGAGGAGTCGTCGGGGGGCGGGCCTTCGGGGCCCCGGGTCATCGCGGCGGCTCCGCGCCCGGGCCGGGCTCGATCGAGACCGGCTCGCCGTCGTCGTCCTCGTAGAATCGGGCCTCGGCCAGCGCGGCCAGCGCGGCGACGGCGTCCTCGGCGTCGGGCCCGCGGGCCTCGACCTCCAGCCGGGAGCCGCACTCGGCGGCCAGCGAGGTCAGGTCCAGGATGCTCTTGCCGTTGAAGCTGCCGCCGTTGTAGTGGACGCGGACGTCGGACTGGTACCGCAGCGCGAGCTTCACGAACTTGTCGGCGGGCCGGAGGTGGAGGCCCAGGCTGTTGAGGATCTCGATCCAGCGGCGGGCGACGGTCGTTTCGTGGATCATCGGCGGCTCGATCGGCGTGATGGACCGGCGTGATCGGCCCGGGGGCCGGCCGTCGCGGGCGGTGTCGTGTCGTTCGCGGCTGGTCCGCCGGGCTCCCCCCACGCTCGGGAGGGTGGGGGCGGCCGCGGCCTTCACTTCGCTCCTCGTCCGTCCCCCCGGCCGGGTCAGACGGCGGCCCCGTCGGCCTCTTCCAGGACCTCGACCACGGCCTGGGGCGACGTGGCCTGGCGCAGGAAGCTGACGAACCGCTCGTCCTTCAGGTGCCGGGAGATATTCTCCAGGGCCCGCAGGTGATCCCCCGGCTGGTTGTGGGGGGAGACCAGCAGGAAGAAGATGTCGACCGGGTCGCCGTCCAAGGCGGCGAAGTCGACCCCCTGCCGGGAGAGGGCGACGGTGCCGATCAGGCGTTGGAGCGTCGGGTGCCGGGTGTGGGGGACGGCGACGCCCATGCCGATGCCGGTGGAGCCCAGCTCCTCGCGGTTCAGGATGGCCCGGATGACGCTCTCCACCTCGGCGTCGCCGAGTTGGCCGGCGGCGTGCAGGCCGGAGACCATCTCGCGGATGGCCTCCTCCTTGGTCGTGGCCTTCAGGTCGACGATGATGCTGTCCCGGACCACGAAATCCAATAACTTCATCCGCCCCTCCATCGACGGGCCGCCAGGCCGATCGCTCCACCTTCATCCCGGGACCGGCCCCGCGGCCTCGCGATCGAGGGGCGGGTCGATTCGTCCGGGGCTCGGCCGCCGTCGGGGCGGCCTCCGCCGGCCTCCGCCCCCGCGCGGGGCGGGGCGGCCGGGCGACGTCCTCGGCCTCGGGGCCGGGTCATTCGGCCTCGCCGGGGGCCAGGCCCGCCGACCGCGAGGGGACCCCGCTCTGGGGCACGTCGCCCTTATGATTCTGGGTCTTCTCTTTGTACCGCTTGAGCTGGGACTCGATCTTGTGCAGGCATTGGTCCGTCGCCCCTTCCAGGGTCGGGCCGGTCTCGGTCGCCACGAAGTCGTTCTTGTGCTCGGCGGAGACCTGGAACTCGACGCTCCAGGCTCCCTTCTCGTGCAGGGTGGCGATCTCGATGGCCATCAGGCGCCCGAACTTGGTCAGCTTCTGGGCCTTCTCTTCCAGGCGTTCTCGCTGCTCCGGGGCCAGTTCGCCGTGTCGCGTCGAGATCTTGATTTGCACCCATCGGCTCCTTGGCAAGCGCCCCGGCCGGGCCGGAGAGGGGCCCGCCTCCCGGGCGGCGGGACGGTCGATCCACCTTAACCTTCGCTGCGCGCCCGGGTCAAGCCTCCTTCGCTCCAAAGGCTTGCGACCAGGTCTTCACCAGCCCTTCGGCTGGTACTTCATGAAGCTGGCTCATCTCGTGAGATAGTAGATCCCTACCGCTAGTGCCGCTGGAACCGCCGCGATGAGGATCCCCAATCCGTATAGCTGGAGGTCGGTGAACCCGCCGTTTGCATCGATCTTTGCCTGCCGCTTGGCCAGCTTTTTCTGGCGACGCTCTTCCCATGCGGCCTCTTCGACGGCCCGCCGAACTCGTATTTCCTCCTCCCTGATCTCCATCTGTCGTCTCTGCTCCTCCCTGACAAGTCTCTCGTGTCGAGCCGTAGCCACCTGGCGAGGGGTCGGAGGGGTGGGACTGAGGTCTAAAAGCGGCTTCCCCGTCATCAGATTCGCACCGCATGACCGGCAGTTCGGACGTGAAGCCTTCAGAGAGATTTGACGTCCACATTTGGGACAACACGGAATTCCGTTCTTCTCAATGAATTCCTTCGTCGGCTGAAGCAGGAAGATGATGAGCGCGATCGCGATACCGACCAGGGCAATGACCGCTTCGGCTCCTGATGTACCCTGGCTGTGCTTCGCTGCGAGGAGAAAGCAGTCGACCACCACGAGTCAGCCTCCCGTGTCACAATGCAACCAAGCCCCAGCTTACTCTCTTCCGGTTTGTTCCAAAACAAAAAGCCCCGGCCCCACCCGAAGGTTACGGCCCCGCGACCCAGAAACCGGCGGGGTCTTCCGCCGGGGTCGACCGGACCTATCATGGTGGGTCGATCCCATCCCCCCCGCCCGAGGGCTCGCCCCATGTGGACCCAGGACTACGACCCGGCCGGCTCCTGGCCGACGTCGACGCTGCTCGCCGCCCTCCCCATCCTGACGCTGATGGGGCTGCTGATCTCGGGCCGGGTGGCGGCGTGGAAGGCGGCCGCGGCGGCGCTCCTGGTCGCCCTGGCGACGGCCGTGCTGGGGTTCGGCATGCCCTGGAGGATGGCGACGGCGGCGGCCGGCTCGGGGGCGGCGTTCGGGCTGATCCGGGTGGTCTACCTCGTCGTGGCGGCGATGTTCCTCTACGACCTGGCCGTGGCGACCGGGCGTTTCGAAGCGATGAAGGCGTCGATCGCCCGGCTCTCACCCGACCGCCGGATCCAGGCGGTCCTGGTGACGTTCTGCTTCGGCGGCTTCCTGGAAGGCTGCGCCGGCTTCGGGGCCCCGGTGGCCATCACCTCCGCCTTCCTGGTCGGCCTGGGCTTCCGCCCGCTCCAGGCCGCGACCCTGGCGCTGGCGGCCGACACCGCCTGCGTCCCCTGGGGGAGCGTGGGCATCCCGCTGACGACCCTGGGCGCCGTCTCGGGGATGGACGTCCAGGCCCTCAGCGTCGCGACCGCCCGGATCCTCTACCCGACCACCCTGTTCACGCCCTTCGGCCTGGCGGCGATCGTCGCCGGGCCGCGGCGGGCGCTCGGGGCCTGGCCCCCGCTGCTCGCGGTGGGGCTGACCTATGCGACGGTCCAGCTCCTCTGGGCCCGGTACCTCAACGTCGAGCTGGTCTCGATCGCCTCGGCGATCCTCTCGCTCGTCGCGGCGGTGCTGGTCCTTCGGGCCTGGAGGCCGGCGCAGGCGTGGCGTTTCGAGGGCGAGGATGGGGACCTGGGCGAGCCCGACGCCGCCCCGAAGGCCGCGCCCCGGCCCCGCGAGATCGCCCGCGCGTGGCTGCCGTTCGCGCTGCTGACGGTCACGGTCTTCGCCTGGGCGACGCCCGCGGTGAAGGCCCGACTCGACGCCTGGGGGACCTGGAAGGCGGAGGTCTCGGCCCTGCACAAGCAGGTCGCCCGGGGCGAGGCCGTGACCGGCCGGCCGACCCCGACGGCGGCCGACCTGGAACCGGCTGTGATCGACCTCGCGCCGCTGTCGGCGGTGGGGACGGCGGTGCTGCTGGCGGCGGTCGCGACGGGATTGCTGGCGGGCACGCCCCCGGCGGAGATGGGCCGGATCTTCCTGGGCTCCCTGCGCCGGATGGCCACGGCGGCGGTCGCCATCCTCTGCATGCTGGCCCTGGGGTTCGTCACCCGATACTCGGGGATGGACGCCGTGCTGGGCCTGGCGTTCACGCGGACGGGGGCGGCCCTCTACCCGGCGTTCGGGACGTGGCTGGGCTGGCTGGGGACCGCGCTGACGGGCTCGATCACGTCGAGCAACGTGCTGTTCGGGAACCTCCAGCGGATCACGGCGACGAAGCTGGGGCTGTCGCCGGTCCTGATGGGGGCGGCGAACACGGCGGGCGGGGCGATGGGCAAGATGATCGCCGCCGCGTCGATCGTGGTGGCCGCCGCGGCGACCGGCGAAGGGGGCCGCGAGGGGGAGGTGCTCCGCGCCTCGCTGCGGCACAGCCTGGCGATGGTCGCGTGCGTCGCGACCGTGGTCTGGCTCGCCGCCCGATTCGCGGCGTCGATGGGATGAAACGGAAGACGGCCGAGGGCGCGGGGCCCTCGGCCGTCTCGATTCGGATCGGGGATCGTGGGACGTCGCTCGGCCGGCGGGAGGTCCGCCGGTGGGACGGTGCGGTGGGGCCTACAGTCCGGATGGGTCCTGGCCCGACCGCTCCGCTCCTTGGTCAGCTTCGTCCGCGGTTCTCCCAGTCGGAGGATTCGGTGCAGCGGCCGTAGCCGGCGTCCGGGGCCTCGGCGGACCGCATGGCGGCCTCGGGCTCCTCGGCGCGGCTGAAGGCCCGCTCGGTCGGCTCGACCTCGGCCGGCTTGCCGACGACGTGCGTCGGGACGGCCTGCTCGACGTCCCGCGGGGGCTGCTGGGCCGCGGTGCGGGGGGCCTTCTTGGCGGTCTTGCTCTTGGGCTTGCGCGTCTTCATCGCGGTCGTCATGGGACACCTCCCCGCGCGGCGCGGGATGATCCTGGAAGGTGCGGGCTCGACGCACGAAGGGACCGATCGGCCCCGCGTCGGGTTCGCGCCCTCCGCGACCGCCCTTTTCTCGCGAAGCGGTCGCGCGCCCGTCGACGCGACGGGCGCGGAATCGACGCCTCCGATGGGCGACGGCCTCCCCTGAAGTGGCTTGGGGGATGTTCCCGTCGTCGGCCGAAGGCTGTGAATCCACTATAAATCTATCCGCCGACGGCCCATCCCGCCAGTCATGTCCGCGGATTTCCCGATTTCCCCGCCGTGGTCCCTTGCCGCCGAGGGCGCGGGCGACCACCATACGAGGCATGCGAATCGGCATACTCTCGGACACTCACGACCAGGCGGCGCGGGCGCGATCGGCCGTGGCCATCCTGCTGGCCGCCGGCGCGGAGGCCCTGATCCACTGCGGCGACGTCACCACGCCCGACGTGGTGGACGAGGTCGTGGGCGTCCCGGCCTATTTCGTCTTCGGCAACTGCGACTACGACCTCGACGCCCTGCGGCTGGCCATGCGACGCACCGGCGCGACCTGCCTGGGGCGCGGCGGGCTGATCGAGCTGGGGGGCCGTCGCATCGCGGTCGTCCACGGCGACTCGCCGCGCGACTACGCCCGCCTCGCGGCCGAGGCCCCGGACTACATCTTCTCCGGCCACACCCACCTGCGCCGCGATGTCCGCGAGGGGGCCACGCGCCACATCAATCCCGGCGCGCTCCATCGCGCCTCGACGTTCACCGTCGGGCTGCTGGACCTGGCCGGGGACGAGTATACGTCCCTGGCCGTGCCCCGCCGAAGGCCCCCGCCCCGCTCAATGGCGGAACAGGAACTCCTTGGAGTTGATGAGCACCCAGGCGAGGTCCTCGATGGCCGCGCGGGGGTCCTTGGCATCCTTCAGGTGCTTGACGGCCGCGTCCATCTCGGCCGACGAGGGGGGGCGGGAGAAGGCGACGAGGTACAGGTCCTCGGTGATCGCCTCCGGGGCCTTGCCGCTCTTGGCGAGGCCCGCGACCCGGCCGCCGTCGTTGCGGAGCTTGTTGTTGACCGTCGCCCCGCCGATGAGCTGCAGCGCCTGCGACAGGTTGGAATCGCTCTCGCGCTCGCACTCGCAGGCCAGCTCGCGCGCCGGGCGGCCGAACGTCTTCAGGAACGGGTCGTCCATCTTGCCGTCCGGGATCTGGGTGGCGCGGGCGGCCGGCGGCAGGCCCGCGAAGGCGTTGGGCGAGCCGGTCACGTCGCAGATGGCGTCCAGCAGCACCTCCGCCGGCAGCAGCTTCGTCGTCGCGTGCGAGAAGTACACCGCGTCGTCGGCGTTGAGCGGGTTCGTCGTCGCCGAGAGCTGGTACGTCCGGCTCTGCAAGACCTTCCGGATCAACGACTTCAGGTTGTATCCGTCGTTCGCGAACTCGGCGGCCAGGCCGTCCAGCAGCTCGTCGTTGGAGGCCGGGTTGGAGTCGCGGAAGTCGTCCACGGGCTCGACGATCCCGCGGCCCATCAGGTGGTACCACACCCGGTTCACCAGGCTCTTGCTGAAGAACGGGTTCTCCTTGGAGGTCAGCCACGCGGCGAGCCGGGCGCGACGGTCGAGGGAGGCGTCGTCCAGGACCGGCCCGCCCAGGCCCTTCGGCGGCATCACCCGCCCGGTGCGCGGCTGCTTCACCTCGCCGCCCCCCGCGTTGAAGACGACCTCCTCGCCCGGCAGCACGCCCGGCTTGCGGCCGATCTGCGCGAAGAATGCGGCGAAGTTGTAGTAGTCGTCCTGCGTCCAGCGCTCGAAGGGGTGGTTGTGGCACTTGGCGCACTGGATCCGGACGCCCAGGAAAAGCTGGGCCGTGGTCTCGACGGCCGCCTCGGGCTCGCGGCTGATCCGGTAGTAGTTCGTGGCCGGGTTGGAGAAGGTCGAGCCGTCGGAGGCCAGCAGCTCCCGGACGAACCGGTCCATCGGCATGCCGGCTTCCAGGCTGGCGCGGATCCAGCGGTGGAAGACGTAGGCCCCCTTGGGCTCGATCAGGCGGCCGTTCGAGCGCAGGACGTCCGCGAATTTGAGGGCCCAGAAGTCGTAGAACTCGGGGCGTTCGAGGAGCGCGTCGATCAGCTTCCCGCGGCGGTCGGCCGGGTCGCCCTTGAGGAAGGCGTCGACCTCCTCGGGCTTCGGCAGCGCGCCGAGGACGTCCAGGTACGCGCGACGGATGAACTCGGCGTCGGTGCAGTCGGCCGACGGGGCGATCCGCATGTGGTTCAGCTTGGCGAAGACCGCCCGATCGACGAGGTTCCCCTGCGGGACGTCGACGACCTGGAAGCCCGGGACGTCGATCAGGTGCGTGAGCCGGACGATGGCCACCATGCTCAGGTAGTGGGCGATCACCGCGACCTCGCCGCGCCCCTTGAACGTGACGTAGCCGGTCGAGTCCACCTCGGCGATGTCCGGGCTGGACGAGTCGTAGTAGCAGATCGACGTCACGTCCTTCTTGGTGCCGTCGGCCATCGTCAGGAGGACGACGACCTGCTGCTCCTTCGCCGGGGCGTTGAGGATGCGGGAGCCCGGGACGACCTCCAGCTTCACGGGGGCGGCGACGCCTGGGTCGTCGTGGGCCCCCTCGGCGATCCAGTCGTGGATGTACTCGAACGCCTTGGTCCCGTGCTTGAGGCGGATCCCGCCCTCGTGGGGGGCCTCGCCCAGGGGCTTGCGGAGGATCACGCTGGCGTCGGCGTCGAACGTGCTGATGCGACGGCCGCCGGATTCCCGGCTCAGGACGACGAAGTCCTCATCCGGCAGGTAGCCGCGGAGGCTGAGCTTCAGCCCCCCCTTCCCCGTGGGCGTGCCGTGGCAGGCGCCCGAGTTGCAACCCGCCTGGTTGAGCGCCTGGATGACGTCGTGCCGGAAGCTGACCGGCGCGGGGCCGGCCATCCCCTCGACCCGGACGGTCGTCGACGCCTCCACGCTCCCGCGACGGGCGGTGACGACGGCCTGGCCGTCGGCCTTCGGCGTCACCAGGCCGGTCTTCGAGACCTCCGCGACCTCGGGCGAGGCGCTCGACCACTCCAGCGCCCGCGTCAGGTCGCGGACCGAGCCGTCGGCGTAGGTCGCCGTGGCGATCAGCCGGGCGGTGGCGCGGCGGCCCCGCAGGACCGCGTCGCCCGGCTCGACCGTCACCGAGGCCGGCGAGCCGATCAGGGCGTCGGCCGCGTCCTCGGCCCGCGCGCCCGCCGCCAGGATCATCAGCACGGCTGTCGCGGCCCATCGCCCGCGGTGCTCTCGGCGTCCGGTCATGGCGTCTAGCCCTCGGGGGGGATAAGAGGAGGGAACCGTCGGGGGGGCGACGGCGTCCAACGAGGTCGGTGGTCGAGGAGGCTCGGGCCGCCTCCATTCTACGGCAATTGTTCAACAACCTAGCCGGATCGCGGGGGTTTTTCAAGCGTGTGCGTGCAATCGACGGCCGAAGGTGCGGGTCGCGAGGCTCGCCTTGCCCGGGCGGGGCGAAATCTTACAATAAAGATTCAAGGCGATCCGCCGGCCCTCAGCACCTCTCGACGCGCCGGCGCAGGTCGCCCCATCCTGCAGATTCGAAGCGTCGAATCACCCGGAAAGCGTGTGTTAGACTGAAGTCGAAAGCCGTCTGCGTGCGCGGAGATCCGTCGTCATGCAGGCGCGTCGGGCTTCGGGACGAAGGCCGGCCGCGAGGCTCAAGGACGGGGGCGAAAACATGAAGGTTCGCGATTGGAACGGGGCGGCGCGCTACGGTCTCCCCGGCCTGGTCCTGGGGGCGGCGATCGCGTGGACGGGCGGGGCGCGGGCCCCGGCGCTGTCGGCCCAGACGGGGGCCGAGGCCCCGGCGGCGCGGGCGACCGGCCCGCAGGGGGCGCGGCCGGCGGCGACGGCCGAGGCCAACGGGACCATAGCCCTGATCAACACCCCGCAGGGGCCGGCCGCCGGCCAGTTCCTCTTCCTGGTGGACACGAAGTCGCAAGCCCTGGCCGTCTATCGATTCGATCCGGCGGGCCCCAAGGGCTCGCTGAAGCTGGAGGCCGCCCGCCGGTACGAGTGGGACCTGAAGCTGGACCAGTACAACAACCAGGCGCCGGAGCCCGGCGCCATCGAGGCGTCGCTGAAGGCGGCGCAGCCCGGACGAATCCCGAAGGACCGCTAGCGGTCGCGCGGCGGACGCGGTCCTCGGCACACTTGGAATCGACCCCCACGGCCCGCGCGGGCCGATCTGATCGCGAGGACCCTGTCCATGGCCGAGTTCTACACGCTTGAAGAAGCCGCCCGCGTGCTGGGGATGAGCCCGGATGAGCTGAAGTCCAAGGCCCAGGAGCGCGAAGTCCGCGGGTTCCTGGACGGCGGCAGCTGGCAGTTCCGCAAGGCCGACGTCGAGGAGTTGGCCCGCCGCCACGGCCTGGGGAGCGACGCCGAGCTGCGGCTCTCCGACCTGGAGGTCCCCGCCGCCGGCGGGGCCGAGTTCGAAGACCTGGACCTCTCCGAGTTCCAGCTCGGCGTGGCCAAGGCCGACCTCGGCGCCGAGACCATGCAGTTCGGCGCGACGCCGGCCGCCGAGGGCGGGTCCGAGCACGACCTGATGATCGACGACCTCTCGGTCCCCCCCAACCCGGTGACCGGCTCCAGCTCGGTCATCATCGGCATGTCCAGCCTGGGCAAGCTCCCCAGCGACTCCGACGTCCGCCTCGTCCCCGACGACATCAAGGGCGCCAGCGACTCCGACGTCCGCCTCGCCCAGCCCCACGGCCGCGCCCCCAGCGACTCCGACGTCACCCTCATCAAGGACGACACCTCCGAGCACGGCGTCTTCGCCGCCTCGTCGTCGGGCTCGTCCATCGGCCCGGCCCCGCTGCTGGGCTCCTCCGCCGAGGTCCCCGCCGCCGGGGCCGACAGCGACTTCGAGCTGAGCCCCTCCAACGAGTTGGTCGACGCCCTCCAACCCGAGTCGGGCAGCGACTTCGAGCTGAGCGCCCTGGACGCCAGCGACGAGTTCGAGGCCACCCCGCTGAAGCCCAGCGACTCGGACGTCACCGCGGCCGACCCCAACCTCTCCGGCATCAACCTCTCCCGCCCCAGCGACTCCGGCATCAACCTGCTGGGCGCCTTCGGCGGCGGCGGCGCCGAGTCGATCGAGCTGGCCCCGCTGAGCGACGAGGCGATGCCCACCAAGAAGGCCGCGCCCCCCGCCTCGCCGGCCAAGCCCAAGCCGTCGCTCTCCGCCACCCCCCCGCCGGCCGTCGGCAAGGGGGAGAAGGACATCTTCGACGACACCGACTTCGAGGTCGACGCCGCGCTCGACGACGAGTCGGACGACAAGACGGTCCAGCTCAACGCCGGCAGCGACTTCGACCTGGAAGACAGCGACAGCGCCTCGGAGGTCTTCGCGATCGACGAGGAGGACGTCGACATCAACGCCGCCACGGCCATGGCCCCGGCCAACCTCGGCGACGACGACGACGAGGACGACGGCTTCGACGACGCGGTCTCCGCCGAGATCGGCACCGCCTGGGCCTCGGACGACTCGCCCGTCAGCGGCGCCTCGACCCCGGGCGTCGTGATCTCCCGCGAGCCGGCCGCCGACTGGGACGGCCTCTCGGTCGGGCTCCTGGCGTTCGCCAGCGTGTTCGTCCTGCTCTCCTCGTTCCTGGCCTACGACCTCGTCCGGAACCTCTACGACTTCAACGAGGGGGGCGTCGCCTCCGGGCTCGTCAAGTCGATCTCCGGCATGGTCTTCGGCTGATCGCCGCCGCCCCCGGCCGGTCGGGCTTGCCCGTTCGGCCGGGATCCGCTAAGACGACGTCGGGAACCCCACGCGCCCACACCACGACCCGCCCCCGCCGAGCCGACGCTCGCAGGGACGGGTCGCGTCGCGCCCGACGCGACGGTGGGCCGGGCGCCCCCGGAGGGAATCGGGACGCATGACCCGCGCGCCGCGCCGAACAGCCTGGTCGATGCTCGTCCTGGCCTGCGCCGCGGCCGGGGCGGGGTGCAACCAGTTCGGCCCCCGCCAGCGCCTGGACGAGAGCCGCCGCACCATCCAGGCCCTGCGCTCGGAGAACGACCGCCTCCAGGACCAGCTCCTGACGCTCCGCAACGAGAACCAGGACCTCTCCGAGCGCGCCGTCGACGACGGCCGCCGCATCGCCGCGCTCGCGGAGTCGGTCGGCGACTACCGCAGCAGCATCCACGCCTATCAGGCCGAGCGCGACGAGTTGAAGAACTCGTATCGCGAGCTGCGAGACAGCCTCCCGGCCGCCGTCCGCTCCGCCCTGGCGGCCGACGGCGACCGCCGCGTCGTCCTGGACGACCGCGAGCCCGACGACGCGCCCGAGCCCGCCCGCCGCGACGAACGCCGCAAGCCCATCCCCACCGAACACGAAGGACCCCCGCCCCCCCGCGACGGTTGGGCCCCCGCCCGCACCGCCCCTTGACGGCCGTCCGGAGCGGGCCGGATAATCCGACCTGAGCCCGAAGCCCCTCAGGCCACGAACGAGGGCCCCATGAGCCAGATCCACCCCCACTCGCCGACGTCCGTCGTCGACCTGATGCTCGACCCGCTCAGCCGATGCCTCGACGCCGATTCCGCCAGGCGTGTGCTGGACCTCCGGGTCGATCCCGCCGTCCAGGAGCGAGTGGCCGTCCTGGCGGAGAAGGCCAACGAGGGGCTCCTCACCGACGCCGAACGGGCCGAGTATGAAGCCTGCATCAACACCGACGACTTCATCGCCATCCTGAAGCTCAAGGCGAGGCGGCATCTCGCGGCCCTCGACCGGTCCTGATGGACGCCGGGACGCGAGGATTCGTGCGCACGCGGGCCGGCGATCGGTGCGAATACTGCCTGCTCCGCCAGGATCAGACCGGGCTCGCCCACCATGTCGAACACATCATCGCCCGGCAGCACGGCGGGGGCGACGACCCGGACAACCTCGCCCTCGCCTGCAATCGCTGCAACGTATGCAAGGGGCCGAATCTGACGGGCATCGACGCCGATACCTCGGCGCTCGTGCCCCTCTTCCACCCGCGCCAGGACGCCTGGGACGAGCACTTCGAGTTCCAACAGGCCCGCATCGTGGGGAGGACTCCCAGGGGTCGGGCGACGGTCCATGTCCTCCAGATGAATGATGAACGGCGGCTGGAGCGGCGGGCGGAACTCCTGGCCCTCGGCGAACTTCCCTGACCGTCGCCCCGGCGACGCCCCTTGACGGCCGTCCGGGACGGGCCGGATAATCCGGCCTGAGCCCGAAGCCCTCCGTCGTCGCCTCCAGGCCCTCATGATCCCCATCCCGCTGCTGATCGCGCTCCTCCTGGCTTTCGGGGTCGAGGCCCCTGCCGACCCGCCGGGCGACGTGCCGCGGGCGCTGGCGAAGGTCGTCGCCGCGGTCGCGGCGGTGGCGGCCTCGGCGTTCGCGCTGGGCCTGTGGACGGCATGGAAGGTCCGGCGGAGGGGGTACGCCGGCTCTCGGGTGCGCCGGACGTTCGGGATCGGGTCACGGCTGATCGCCCTGGGGTCGCTCGTCGCCTACGGCTGGATCGTCCACGGCTGGGGGTGGCCGGGGATCGTGCTGGACGCCTGGGGATGGCGCGGGTCGATCCTCGTGGACGACGCGCTCATCGTCGCGCCCTTCCTGGCGATGCAGCTCCTCGCCTGGTGGGGGGCCTTCTACGGCGAGCGGGCCGTCCTGGGCCTGCCGGCCGCGCACGCCGGCCGCCGCGTGCTGCGCCACCTGTACCTGAAGGAGCGGCAGTCGCTGGCGCTGATCCTCCCCATCGTCGCGATCTTCGTCGCCCGCAACGACGTGATCGACCGCCTCTGGCCCGCCTGGCGGTCCGAACCCTGGGCGGAGGCCGCCGAGCTGGCCGTGCTGGGGTCGCTGGTCCTGGCGGCCTCGCCGCTGTTCATCCGGCTGGCCTGGCCGACGCGCCCGCTCGCGGACGGGCCGCTCCGCCGCCGCCTGGAGGAGATCGCCCGGCGCTCGGGGTTCCGATGCACGGACATCCTGGTCTGGGACACCGACCGCATGGTCGTGAACGCCTGCGTCACGGGGGTCCTGCCCGGGTTCCGCTACGTCCTCCTCTCCGACGCCCTGATCGACGGCCTGACGCCGGCCGAGATCGCCGCGGTCTTCGGGCACGAGGTCGGCCACGTCGCCCACCGCCACCTCCCCTACTTCCTGTTCTTCCTCGTCGGCTTCATCGTCCTCCTCACCGCCGCCTCGGACGCCTTCGCCGGCCTGGAATCGTGGCTCGCCGGCCTGACGATCGTGGACCCGGAAAGCCCCACCGCCTGGCGCGACGCGGTCGAGGGGCTGGCGGTCGCGGCGTGCGTCGGGGCGCTGTTCTGGGCCGTCTTCGGGGCGCTCTCGCGGCGGTTCGAACGCCAGGCCGACGTCTACGGCTGCAAGGCCGTGTCGTGCGGCTCGCCCGACTGCCCCCCCCACTTCGACCTCGACGACGAGGCCGGTCGGCCGATCCGGACGGTCTGCCCGGTGGGCGTCCGGATCTTCGCCGACGCGCTGGCCGCCGTCGCCCGCCGCAACGGCATCCCCGCCGACGCCCGCTCGTGGCGGCACGGGAGCATCGCCTCCCGGATCGGGTTCCTCGCCGACCTCGCCGAGTCCCCCGCCCGCGAGCCCGCCTTCCAGCGCCAGGTGCGCCGGTTCCGCCTCGGCCTGGCCGCCGGCCTGATCGCCGCGCTGGGCGTCGCCGGCGCGGCGTCGTGGATCGGCGCGATCGGGTAGGCCGGCGCGTGGCGTTTCGGCTGCGCGCGAGGCGCTTTCGCCACGGCGCGCCGCCCGGGACGCTCCCCTCAAGCATCAAAGTCGATCTCCAAGAACACGTTTTCAGATCAATTTGACCCCGAGGGTCACGCCCCGCCATCCTGCTCCCGTCCACGAGGCCCGACGGCGTCCCGGCGCCTGTCGGCGTGTCCACGGCGTGCGCCGTCGGGCCGGACGAACAGGAGCGAATCGATGACGATGGGCGCAATGCGGCGAGGGATCCGGGCGATGGCGGTGTGCGGCCTGATCGCGACGGCGGCCGGGCGGGGGGGGGCCGCGGTGATCCCGAACACGGTCGCCATCCCGGACTCCGCGGTGCTGATCGATTTCAACGGCACCGGGCTGGACTGGGCCTATGCGGGCCCGGTGATGCCCGACGCCATGGGGACCGGGCAGATCGAGGCGCCGAGCTTCCGCGCGGCCGAAGGCTGGCGGTTCGCCACCACCGCCGAGTGGGCCCAACGGCCGACCTGGGTCGACTTCATCAAGCCGGGGAGCGAGGGCGGGCTCCCCATCGATTACGGTGCCAATCACGACTCCTACCGCTACACGTCGGAATACTGGAGCAACTACACCTACGTCGACGTGAACGATGCGGCCACCGGCCACCTCTCCAACGGCCTGAACCTCGGCGACACGACGTACACGAGCGAAGTCTGGTACGTCCGGACGACGGCCGTGAGCGCCGTCCCCGAGCCGGCGTCGCTGGCGATGCTGGCGGCCGGCGGCCTCTCGGCGCTGGCCTTCGCCCGTCGTCGTGGCGCGGATGCGTGATGGCGCGGATCCCCGATCGACCTCGCCGCCGGGATTCTTGAGTCGGCTTTGAGCGAATCGGCGAGTTCTGGTATAAGGTCTCGGCCCGCCCCCGTAAGGATGAGGGGGCGGCGGCCGAGGGGCCCTCGGCGGGTGCGCGACATGGAGGTCGTCATGGTGCGTTGGCCGATACGGCTCAAGTTGATGGTCGGCCTGTGCGTGGTCGTGGGGATGATGCTCATCCTGATGGGGGGCTCCATCTTCGGGCTGCACGCCTTCCACATGAGCAACCTGTCGCTCACCGACCAGCTCCGCGAGTTGGGGGCGTCCAAGGACCTGATCGAGGCCGTCTTCCGGCTCCACGCCCCGCGCGACGGGTCGGAGGAGGAGCGTCGGGGGCTGATCGCCACGGCCGAGGCGGCGAGGGAGTCGCTCACGGGCTATTTCCAGGAGCTGAAGCAGAACACGCTCCGGGGGAACCGGGCCAACAGCGGCCTGGACGAGTTGGGGCTCTCGTTCCTGATGGACGACGGACTGACGGCGGTCCTGAACGAGCTTCGGCCCGAGGGCCCGGCCGTCGAGCCGGCCCTGCACGGCACGGCGTACTACGTCAATCAGCGCCCGGAGATGCTGCCGCAGCTCGAACCGGCGTCCGACCTGGCCTCGCGCGTCGAGCGGCTGAAGCACATCGTCATGCTGCTCCCCAAGGAGCTGCACGAGGACTTCTTCGAGATCCTCTCGATGTCCAAGACGCAGTACCAGGCCAGCCGGGTCATCGTCTGGACGTCGGCCCTGATGGTCCTGGCGATGCTCTGCGGCCTGATGGCCCTGTTCCACCGCTGGGTGCTCAACCCGGTCCGCCTCCTCCAGCGCGGGGTGCGGCGGGTGGCCAAGGGCTCGTTCGACTACAAGATCGACCTGCGCTCCGGCGACGAGATGCAGGACCTCGCCGCGGCCTTCAACGAGATGACGGCGCGGATCAGCCTGACCTACGCCGACCTGGAGCAGCAGGTCCAGGAGCGCAGCCGGCAGTTGGTGAGGTCGGAGCGGCTGGCGGGCGTGGGGTTCCTGGCGGCGGGCGTCGCCCACGAGATCAACAACCCGCTGGCCTCCATCGCCTTCTGCTCCGAGGCCCTGGAGAGCCGCATCGGCGGCCTCCCCGGCCCGGCCGACGACCCCGACCGCCGGGTGGTCGCCAACTACCTGAAGATGATCCAGGAGGAAGCCTTCCGGTGTAAGAGCATCACCGAGAAGCTGCTCGACTTCGCCCGCTGCGGCGACATCAAGCGCGAGCGGGCCGACCTCCCCAGCCTGATCCAGGGGGTGGTCGACATGATCCGCCACATCGGCAAGTATCGCGGCAAGTCGATCGTGTTCCAGCCCAAGGAGGCCGTCCTCGCCCACGTCGACGGCCAGGAGATCAAGCAGGTCGTCCTCAACCTGGCCGTCAACGCGCTGGAGTCCATGGACGCCGGCGGGACGCTGCGGATCGAGGCCCGCTACGACCAGGGGATGGCCGAGATCGGCTTCGTCGACGACGGCTGCGGCATGGAGGCCGAGGTGCTGGAGAACATCTTCGAACCCTTCTTCACCCGCCGCCGCGACGGCAAGGGGACCGGCCTGGGCCTCTCCATCACCCACCGGATCGTCAACCAGCACCACGGCGAGATCACCGCCGCCAGCGCCGGGCCCGGGAAGGGCTCGACGTTCCGCGTCCGGCTGCCGATCCACCCGTCCGAGAAGGCCGACGCCCGCCGCCGCGACCCGACGGCCCCCCAGGTCCACGCCGCTTGACCCCCGCGACGCGACGCCACAAACGGAATTGCCCGAAGTCAGGGAGGAATCGATGATCGACAAGTCGCACCGGGGAGGCCTGCGGATCCTGTTCGCCGACGACGAGGCGCACCTCCGCGACCTGATGCAGATGGAGCTGCCCCGCCTCGGCCACGAGGTCAGCGTCTTCCCCGACGGCACCGCCGCGCTGAAGGCCATCGAGCGCGGCAGCTACGACGCCGCCCTGCTGGACATCCGCATGCCCGGCATCACCGGCATCGACGTCCTCACCCAGATCAAGCAGACGAGCCCGGAGACCCAGGTCATCCTGCTCACCGGCCACGCCACCGTCGACACCGCCGTCCAGGCCCTCCGCCTCGGCGCGTTCGACTACCTCACCAAGCCCTGCAAGTGGGCCGAGCTGGAGGTCATCCTCAACCGCGTCGCCGAGCGCCGCGACCTGGCCAACAAGACCGTCGCGCTGGAGAGCCGGCTCAAGGCCGCCGAGGGCGCCCCGCTGATCATCGGCGACACGCCGGCCATGCAGCAGGTCAAGCGGCTCATCGACACCATCGCCCCCACCGACGCCACGGTCATGATCCTGGGCGAGACCGGCACCGGCAAGGAGCTGGTCGCCCGCAACGTCCACGAGCGCAGCGAGCGCGCCCAGCGCGTCTTCATCCCGGTCAACTGCGGCGCCCTGCCCGAGAACCTCGTCGAGAGCGAGCTGTTCGGCCACCGCAAGGGCGCCTTCACCGGCGCCGAGACCAACCGCAAGGGCCTGTTCGAGGTCGCCAACGGCGGCACCCTGTTCCTCGACGAGGTCGGCGAGCTGGACAAGTCCGTGCAGGTGAAGCTGCTCCGCTTCCTGGAGTGCGGCGAGATCCGCCGCGTCGGCGAGAACGAGCCGTTCCGCGTCGACGTCCGGGTCGTCTGCGCCACCAACCGCGACCTCCGCGACATGGTCGCCAACGACCAGTTCCGCGAGGACCTCTTCTTCCGCCTCAACACCTTCGAGATCGTCCTGCCCCCGCTGCGCGACCGCCGCTACGACATCCCGGAGCTGGCCCGGCACATGATCTCGCGCTACGCCGCCCGCCGCGGCCTGACCGAGACCTCCATCTCGCCCGAGGCGGTCGAGGTGCTCGCGGCCCACAACTGGCCGGGCAACATCCGCGAGCTGGCCAACGCGGTCGAGCGGGCCCTGATCCTCGCCGGCAACGGCCCGATCCGCCCCGAGCACCTGCCGACCCAGCTCCCGGCCAAGAACCGCCCTCAGCCCGGCGTCGGCCAGGCCGCCGGCGGCCCCCACTTCACCATCCCCGACGGCAACCCCACCCTCCGCGACATCGAGATGAGCTACATCCAGGTCGTCCTGGAGAAGCACAACGGCAACAAGCCCGCCGCCTCCAAGGAGCTGGGGATCAGCCTCAAGACCCTGTACAACAAGATCAACCAGCTCCAGCAGATGTGACGGCACGTCGCCGACGGCTGGGTCCGTTCGCAGGAGGCCGGCCTCCCGACCGTCGGACGCAAAGCCTTTTCAGACAAGGAATTTCGCCCCGCCAAAGCGTGGCTTCGATCGTCGTTTTCGAAGTGTCTTTCTCGCCGATCGCCCCCGAGGTCGAGGACGTGTCACTCCCCCCGGGGCCTCCGGGGCCTGGCGACCCTCACCCGCCGCTGCGCAGAGGGCATGCCGGGCCTGAGGGGACGTCGGTCTCGCGAGCCCTTGACCGATCTCGCCCCATACCGCCCGGAGCCCGAAGGCTTCGCATCCGCCCGGGATCCTTTCGGCCTGACCATCAAGTTGTCAAAGATCGATCGTCCACCGGATAGGGTCCGCGGCCGTGGCGTCCGGATTTCAGGATTCGCCGCGGATCCCCGGATTTCGGTCGAATTCATCCCGTCACCCCGCGGAGTTCGTTCCGCACCGCATACGGGGCGCGGGCGTCCGGCTCGTTCCAGGCGAACCGCAGGCCCCAGCCCCGGCGCAGCCAGCGGGCGAGCAGCTCGGGCCGACTCTCCACGCCGAAGTGCCGGTAGATCACCTTCGCGTAGTCGTTCACCGTGTACGGCTTCAGCCCCAGCCGCGCGGCGACCTGCTTGTCGGAATCCCCCTCCAGCATGCAGGCCAGCGCCTGCCGCGCCCGCGGCGCCAGGTCGGCCGGCGACGGCTCGTGGAACCGGGCCAGCGCCCGGCCGATCAGCGGGACGAGGGCGTCGTGGGCCTCGCGGACGATGGCGCGTTCTCGCGGGGCGAAGTCCCGCATCCCCCGCGCCCGGTGCAGGATCATCCCCGAGACCTCGCCCGGGGCCGCCCCGGCGATCGAGCGATGGCAATACAGGACCGGGTCGACGCCGAAGACGGCCTGGACGACCTGGTGATCGGTCGAGCCGTACCAGCGGCGGTCCTCGATGAACTCCCGACGCCCCAGGCAGACGCCGTCGTCCTTCGCCTGGATGCGGAAATAGTCGCGGAGCGATTCGAAGAAGTCCGGCTCGGTGCGGAACTCCACGAGTTGTCGCTCGATCGTCTTCAGGTCGATGAATCCCTCCTGATAGCCCCACACCGCCACGCCGAGGTCCCGGGGCTGATATCCCTCGCCGACCGCGATCTCGCCGAAATGCCCCATCGACGAGTCCGTCAGCCTCGCCAGCCGCTTCAGCCAGTGGTCGCGCCAGGCGAACGAATCGTCCCCCAGCTCGCGCGCCTCCCCGGTCATGTCCCGGATCGCCCGCCAATCGCTCGCCCTCAGCCTTCCCGATCGCGACATGACACACCTGAACGACGAGCCCCAAACCTCACCCAAGCCGCCCTATCCCCAATTTAAGGGAATCGACGCCCTCATGGGAACCGTGTTGAATACGTGCGTCGCGGCGGGGTCTGTATCGAGAAAAGGACCGCCGTCGAAGTCCGTCGACTTCTCGCGAATTGACCATCCAAGCCCACAACACCCCAATGAAGGACGCCAACGACATGAACAATGCCTCTCGATTCGCACTCCTCATCCTGATTGCAACGCTCTGGAATTCACCATCCCAGGCCGACTCGTTCGCCGGGCTCGGCTTTCTCGCCGGTGGTGGGGAGAGCCGTGCGTATGGCATCTCGGCCGACGGCGGCACCATCATCGGCACGAGCGACGGCGTGGGGCTCAACGGCAGCGACGTGGTCCGCTGGGATGCTGCGGGGGTCGCGACCAGGGTCAGCCAATCCACTTTCAGTTGGCCCGCTCCGAGCGCCGTCTCGGCGAATGGCTCGACGATCGTCGGCAGCGAGATCCTCAACAGCGGGCTCGGCGGGTTCGTATGGAGTGACGCGGGCGGATATCAGAACCGAATCGGTTGGGGCCTGTCGGCCGTCAGCGCCGACGGCTCGGCCTACGGCGGTTACGACGGCAACGGCGGCGTCATCTTCACATCGACCGGGGCGATCTCCACCGGGGGCAACAACGTCGCCGGCCTGACGGCCGACGGGGCGACGGCGCTCGTGACCGAGCAGTGGGGTGCCGTCGGCGGCTACACGTTTCATGACACCTACACCTGGACGAAGTCGGGCGGCCTGACCAGCATCGGCCATCGTGCCGGCATGGGGAAGACGTTGGGGACGGCCATTTCGGCGGATGGTTCGACGATCGTCGGCCGCGACAGCTCGGAAAACTATCTGCGCAATGGCGAGGCATTCCTCTGGACGGCCGACGACGGCTTCATCGGCCTCGGTCGTCTGGGAGACGTGGGGACGAGTGGGGCCAGCGCCCTGACGACCTCCGGGCTCTTCGGCACGATGGTCGTCGGGAGCTCCGCCGCGGGGATCGAACTCGGACAGGCCGACGGCCGAGCCTTCCTCTGGACCTCCGACCTCGGCATGGTCGACCTGAAGTCCTTCCTCACGAGTCGAGGAGCGGATCTGACCGGCTGGACGCTCACCGGTGCCACCGGCATCTCGGCCGACGGGACCACAATCGTAGGCAACGGGGTCGACGCCTATGGACGGGACCAGGCCTGGATCGCCCGCCTCTCCGGCGCGACCGCCGTCCCCGAGCCCGCCTCGCTCGCCATGCTGGCCCTGGGCGGCCTCGCCGCCGGGATGGCGGCGCGACGGTCGCGTCGCGCCACCTGATCCCGCCCCGAGGGACCTCGTCGGCCGTCGCCCCCGCGGCGGCCGACGGTTCCCTTCGGCCCGCCGCACGCCTACGATGACGTGTGCAACACGTCTCAAACCTCGTGCGGACGGAAGGGAGGCGATCATGGACCGGGGATTCCCTCGTCGCGACTTCTTGCGCTCGGCGACGGTCGCGGGGGCGGCGATCGGCGGCTGGGAGCGTCTGGGGGGGCTCGCGAAGGCCGAGGAGGCGAAGGTCGGGCCCGAACTGGTCCGGCTCCGGCCCGAGATCGAGCCCGTCGTCCGCTGGATCGAGGAGACCCCGCGCGAGGCGGCGTTCGAGAAGGCCGTCGCCGAGCTGAAAGGCGGGCTCTCGTACCGCCACCTGCTCGCCGGGCTGTTCCTGGCGGGCGTGCGGAACATCCAGCCCCGGCCGGTGGGGTTCAAGTTCCACGCGGTGATGGTCATCAACTCGGCCCACTACCTGGGCCAGTCGGCGCCGGCGTCGGAGCGGCTGCTGCCGCTGTTCTGGGCGCTCGACAACTTCAAGAACTCGCAGGCGCGCGACGTGGCGGAAGGCGACTGGGCGCTCGGCCCCGTCGACGAGCCGAAGGTGCCGCCGCCGTCGCGGGCGAAGGCCGATTTCGTCCGCGCGATGGAGGCGTGGGACGTCGAAGGCGCCGACGCCGCGATCGCCGGCCTCTGCCGCTCCGCCGGCGCGGCCGAGACGATGGAGCCGCTGTGGCGTATGGCCGTGCGCGACCAGCGCGACATCGGCCACAAGGCCATCTTCGCCGCCCAGAGCTGGCGCACGCTCCAGGCCATCGGCTGGGAGCACGCCGAGCCCGTCCTGCGCTGCCTGGCCTACGCCCTGCTCGACCACGGCTCCGACCGCCCCACGCCGGTCGGCCCGTATGAGGCGAACCTGGCCAACGCCGCGAAGATCGGCCCCGACTGGCAGGCCGGCCGCCCCGACCCCGCCGCCACCGTCGCCCTGCTGGCCACGCTCCGCGAGGCGACGCCCGAGGCCGCCTCGGCCGAGGTCGTCAAGCTGCTGGCCGCGGGGGTCGCGCCGGGCTCGATCTGGGACGCCGTGCTCCTGTTCTCCAGCGAGCTGATGATGCGCAACCCCGGCATCATCGCCCTGCACGCCACCACGTCGGCCAACGCCCTGCACTTCATCTTCGGCGCCAGCGGCGACGACGCCACGCGCAAGCTGGCGCTGCTCCAGGCCGTCGGCTGGCAGCCCCTCTACCGCGAGCGGATCAAGTCGCCGGACGCCGTCGTCATCGACGCCATCCCGGAGGACGCCGACGTGCCGCCCGGCCCCGAGGCCGTCGAACGCCTCTTCGACGCCGCCGGTCGCGACCGCGCGCGGGCCGCCGCCGAGACGGTCGCCTACCTCGCCAAGGGCGGTTCGATCGGCCCCCTCTTCGACCTCGGCGCGAAGCTGATCTTCCGCAAGGGGACCGACAGCCACGACTACAAGTACGGCGCGGCCATCTGGGAGGAATCCCTGGTCGTCACCGACCCGAAGTGGCGGCCGCGGCTCGCCGCCGCCGCCATGTACAACCTCCCCTCCGCCCGGAAGCCCGACAGCCCCCTGATGCAACGCGCCCGAGAGGCCGTCGCCGCGGTCGGCTGAGGCGCGACGGGGCCCGGCCGTCAGCCCCGCCCGTCCCCCCGCCGCTTCCACCCGCCGTAGAGGTCCGGGTGCGATTCGAGGCGGGCCGGGACGTGGCGGATCTTCATGGATTGCTCGGCGAAGGGGCGCGCCAGGTCGGCGTAGACGGCGGCGGTCGACAGGCCGTAGGGCTCCGCGTCCTCGTTGGAGTAGGCGAAGGCCACCTCGACCACCCCGGCCATCCGCATGGCCGCCATGCACATGGGGCAGGGATGGCCGCTGGCGTAGACCGAACACCCCGACAGGTCGGGCGACCCGAGCGCCCGCCCGGCGGCGCGGAGGGCGGTCAGCTCGGCGTGCGCCGTCGGGTCGCCGGTGGCGACGATCTCGTTCACCCCGGTCGCGACGACCTCCCCGTCCTTCACGACCACCGCACCGAAGGGACGCCCGCCCCCTTCGGCGTTCGCGCGGGCCAGCTCGATAGCCCGCCGCAGATATCGTTCCGCGTCGATCACGTCCAACCTCCTCTCCTCGCCCCGGCGACGACGTCGCGAGGCCGCGCCGGCGGCGCGGCCTCGCTCCGATGAGATCAAACCTCCACGGGAAACGGGTTGCGCTCGGGGAACGCGGCCTTCTGGTGCCAGTAGGGGTACGCCAGCGGCCGGGCGCTGGCGGCGTCGAGCTTCGCCACCTGCTCCTTCGTCAGGTCCCAGCCGACGGCCCCGAGGTTCTGCCGGAGTTGCTCCTCGTTGCGGGCGCCGATGACCACGGTGGCGACCGTCGGCCGCTGGAGGAGCCAGTTGAGCGCCACCTGCGGCACCGTCTTGCCGACCTCGGCCGCGACCTCGTCGAGCGCTTCGACGACCTTGTAAAGGTACTCGTCGTCGACCTGCGGGCCGGAGTCGACGGCCGCCTTGGAGTTGAGCCGGCTGACCTCCGGCCGGGGCCGGCCGCGGCGGATCTTGCCCGTCAGGCGTCCCCAGCCCAGCGGGCTCCAGACCACCGCGCCGACGCCCTGGTCGAGCCCCAGCGGCATCAGCTCCCACTCGTAGTCGCGGCCCACGAGCGAGTAGTACGCCTGGTGCGCGACGTACCGCGGCCAGCCGTGGCGGTCGGCCGTCGCCAGCGCCTTCATCAGGTGCCAGCCCGAGAAGTTCGAGCAGCCGACGTAGCGGATCTTCCCCTCGCGCACGAGCTGGTCGAGCGTGGAGAGGACCTCCTCGTGCGGCGTCCAGGCGTCGTAGGCGTGGAGCTGGAACAGGTCGATGTAATCCGTCTTCAGCCGCTTCAGCGCCTTGTGGACCGCCTCGGTCAGGTGGAACCGCGACGAGCCGACGTCGTTGGGGCCGGTCCCGCGGCGGAAGGTGGCCTTGGTGGAGATCAGCACCCGGTCGCGGCGGCCTTCGATGGCCTGGCCCAGGATCTCCTCCGCCGCGCCCTTGGAGTAGACGTCGGCCGAGTCGAACATGGTCAGGCCGGCTTCGAGGCAGATATCGACGAGGCGCGTGGCCTCCGCGACGTCGGTCTCGCCCCACGCCTTGAACATCTCCGTGCCGCCGCCGAACGTCCCCGTGCCGAACGTCAGCGCCGGGACGCTGAACCCCGACGCGCCGAGCCTTCGATATTCCATCGCGCGATCATCCTTTCGGTTTGGGATCTCTCGATGCGTCGTCCCCCGGCGTCGGCGTCGCGAACGACCGGGCGTGCTCCTCCAGCAGGCGGCCGGCGGTCGCGCCGTCGCCCGCCTCCAGCGCGTCGACGACCCGCAGGTGCCACGCGGCGATCGCCGGCCAGTCCAGGTCGCCCCGCAGGACGGTCCGCCGGGTGCGGGCCTCGAACGCCAGCGACTCCCACACCCGCGCCAGCGTCGCGTCGCCCGAGGCCGCGACGATCGCGCGGTGGAACTCCAGGTCGCGGCGGGCGTAGCCCTCGCGGTCGTCGGCGAGCGCCGCGGCCGTCATGGCCGCCACGACGGCGCGCAGGGCCCCCGCGTCGCAGCCGGCCGCGGCCGTCTCGGCCGCCAGCCGCTCCAGGGCCCCGCGCACCCGATACGCCTCGGCCGTCTCGCGCTCGCCGACCTCGCGGACCCGCGCCCCCCGGTACGGCGAGCACTCCACCAGCCGCATCGACTCCAGCTCGCGGATCGCCTCCCGCACCGGCGCCTGGCTCGAATCGAACTCGGCCGCGATCCTCATCTCCACCAGCCGCTCCCCCGGCTTCAGCGTCCCGTCCAGGATCCGCCCCGCCAGCTCGCGCCGGATGTGGTCGCTCAGGCAGCTCCGCTCGAACCCCATGGCCGTCCCTCCGCGGCGGAATGGTAGATCCTCGATAATCGATAATCAAGCCCCTCCCCCGAAGCGGCCCCAGGTCGTATGTTTCGTCTGACGAGACTGAGCCTCAGTTGACAAGCCCTTCCCATGAACAGCCTCGGTCGACGGGGACGCGGGGCGGCCGGATTCCAAGGGCGATGGGGAGGGCGCGAGATGTCGAGCGACGGCAGGCGAGGCTTCACGTTGATCGATCTGCTGGGGTGATCGCGATCATCGCGGTCCCGATCGCCCTGCTGCCGTCGGCGCGCAAGGCGGCGGATCCGGTGTACGAACAACATGAAGCAGATGGACCTGGCGCTGTTCAACTACCAGAGCGCGATGGGGGTCTTCCCGCCGACGTTCACGGCGCAAGGGCGGGCCGGCAAATGCACCCAGAACTGGGGGCGCACTTGGTCCAACTCCATCATGCCCTACCTGGAGCAGGGGAATAAGTACAACGCCCTGAACTTCCTCAGCCCGGCCGGCTTCCCGCCGAAATCGTTCAGGACGCGAACTCGCCCCCCCTTCTCCCCTGGTGGGAGAGGGTGCCCCGGAGGGGCGGATGAGGGGGGCGCGACCGCGAGGCGTGGGATTCAAATCCCACGCCGGCCGCGGGATGCGAAGGCGGTCGCCCCCTCATCCGGCCTTCGGCCACCTTCTCCCACGAGGGTGCTGCGTCGAAAACATGCCGATGCGGTTCGAGGATGGTCTTCCCCCCTCGCGGGGGAAGACAGACGCCGAAGGCGTCAGATGAGGGGGACGCGAAGCACGGGTGCCGCCGGCATTCG
>MKTT01000066.1 GCA_001898385.1 Planctomycetales bacterium 71-10 | reverse complement strand
CGGCGTCTGGGTGGTCGTCGGCGTCTGGGTGGTCGTCGGCGTCTGGGTGGTCGTCGGCGGGGTGGTGATCACCGCCCCCGGCTTGACCCGGACCAGCTTGAAGGTCTCGCCGTTGACAACCTTGGTCGTGGTGACCTTGCTCGACGACCGCTGGACGGTCTGGCCGGGGGTCGAGTCGAACAGCGTGTACGCCGGCAGGTAGCTGCCCGGGGCCTCGTTGCGGTTGATCTTGAACCGGGCCGGGTTCATGCCGCGGTACTTGGCGACCGTGGAGCCCGGCACCCACATGAACCTCGGCAGCTTGTGCTGGAGGGACGTGGTGTTGCGCTGGGCCGTCGGGTCGAGGAGGAAGCCGTTGGCCGACGCCCGCTGACGGTCGACGACGACGTAATCGTCGGGCTTGGGGAGCAGGGTGCCGGAGAGCATCTTCAGCGCGTCGATGCTGACGGCTCCCTTCAGCTCGCCGTTGGCGGCGTAGTCGAAGAAGTTGAACCGCCTCTGGAGGGTGCCCGGCGCATCCGGGTTCTCGAAGAAGGCGGTGTTGTTGAGGCCCGTCTGCGGCAGCGAGGTGGTCGCCGTGCCGCCGAGCAGGCGGGCCATGGCGCCGGCCTCGGGCATGCCCTTGGTCGCGGCGGTGTCGGTGAAGTCCTGGACCTCCTGGGCGGTGAGCAGGCCGTCGTTGTTGGCGTCGATGATCGGCAGGATGTTGTTGGTGATCAGGTAGTTCAGCGCCTCCGTCCCCTCGATGGCCGCGACGGCGTTGCTGACCGACACCCGGGCGTAGGCCGGGGCCTCATTGCCGCCGACGAAGCCGTTCTGCTTGTCGGTGGAGGAGACCAGCGCCGGCGTGGCGATGCTGGTGCCGTCGTTGGCGTCGAACGCCGGGACGGCGGTCCAGGCCAGGATGCCGTTGATGCCGTCCGGGTTGTTGTAGGCCGACAGGTCGCCGACGCCGTGGGCGCCGAAGTTCAGGCTCCGGACGCCGACGGGGGTGGTCAGGTAGGCGTCGGAGGTGATCCCAGCGTCCTTGTCCAGGTTGGTCCAGTAGTCGAGGGCCGACGACACCAGGGCGTAGGCGCCGGTGAGGATGCCCGTCGACATCGAGGTCCCGACCTGGTTGAAGGTCATGAGGTTGCCGGCCGTCGCGTCGTCGTCGTCGACCTCTTGGGTCGAGGTGCGGCGGCGGAAGGTGGGCACGTCGATCGCCGGCGCGGCGAAGTCGGTGGTCATGCCCCGGTTGACCGCCGCGGGGATGCGGTCGGACCACATGTTGAGGTCGCCGGCCGCGAACGTCTCGATGTTGGCCGCGACGTCGCCGTCGGCCGTCGTGCCGCCGCCGGTCCCGCCGCCGGTGCCGGTCGTTCCCGTGCCACCGATGGTGAGCTGGTTCTGGAAGACCAGGACCGGGCCCGGCGGATTGGGGATCGCGCCGACCGCGGTGTTCACCGGGGTCGTCGAGGCGTCCGCGTAGTACGGGAATGGATAGGTGCCGGTGACCGAGATCGTCTCGTTCAGGATCGCCGGCAGCGACATGCCGTTGTTGTCGCCGGCCGAGGCGTTGTCGGCGTTGCTGCGCACCAGCCCCGTGCCGTTGGACGTGACGTTGCCGCCGCCGGTCCCGCCGCCCGTGCCGCCGCCCGTGCCGCCGCCGGTCCCGCCGCCCGTGCCGGTGCCCGTCCCGAGGCCGAGCGGCGAGCCGAACTGGCCGGCCGCGGCGATCGGGGCGATCCCCAGAGAGCGGAATTTCTTGAGCTGGAGCTTCAGGGCGATGACGATCTGCGGATAGTTCTTGAACGCCTGGGCCTCGCTGGTCCAGGTCTGCCCGGTCCCGAACGCCATCGTCGACGCGATGACTCGCGAGACCCGGCCCGGCCGCACCGGGTCGTTGACGTATGGCTTCGAGGCGACGTACGCCAGGCCGTTGTACACGGCGTTGGTCGAGGTCAGGGTGTTGCTGGTGACGCTGAGGCTCGTCGTCCCGCCGGTGTTTCCGCCGGTCCCGCCTCCCGTCCCGCCGCCCGTCGACGAGCCGCTGTTGAAGGTGGATGTGGTGACGTAAGGCGAGAAGATGGCGACCGGCTCGATGGTGGCCTGGGGGACGAACTGGGCGACCACGCCTGCGACCGGCGTGCCGTGGCCGGCGAAGGTGTTCGCCAGGACGGTGTTGTTGCCCGTCGTGTTGCCGCCCGTGTTGCCGCCGGTGTTGCCGCCCGTGTTGCCGCCGGTGTCGTTGATGTTATACGACGCCAGGTCGTTGTTGCCGGTGCCGCCCGTGTACAGATTCTTGCCCGCCCCGACTCGGCCGCGGAACGGCGAGGAGAGGGCGTCGACTCCCGTGTCGATCACCGCCACGGCGCTGCCGTTGCCGTCGTAAGGGACGCCCAGCGTGCGCAGGTCGTTCAGGCCGACGAGCGTACCCGAGGTCGAGCCGGCCAGGCTGGAGGTGGTCTTGAACTGCCAGATGGCGTCGCCGTCCGAGGCGTAGAGCACGGTCCCGTCGGCCGAGAACGTGATGCTCAGCGTCGAGTCCATGAAGCTGGTCGAGTTCTGGACGCCCGACGTGTCGAAGCCCTGGGCGAAGACGTTCACCTCGCCGGTGGGCGTGATCCGGATGATTCGGCCGCCGACGTTCGACCCGCCCGTGGTGTTGCCGTTGGTGACGATCGGCACCAGCGGGTTGGTCACGGCGTTGTAGGGCTGGCTGGGGTCGGCCTTCTGGATGCCGATCGCCCCGCTCCCCTGCACCGGGACGTTGATGACCACGCCGGCCGGGACGTCGCCGTCCTCCACCGAGGTCACCTGGACGTACAGGCCGGTCCCCAGGTCGCTGACGAACATGTTGCCGGCGTAGGCGGGCTGACCCGTCACCTCGTAGGTCGACGACGTCGATGTCGAGTCGGAGGCCGTCAGCGGGACGTTCTGCGCGAAGTAGCTGTACTGGTCGAACGCGGCGTCCTGGAACCGCCGGAACGGGGTGGTGACGACCGGGAAGTCGTCGGGGGCGAAGGTGTCGGGATCGTCGTCCTCGTAGGTCGGGCCGCTGATCAGCAGGCCGCCCGTGGAGCCCTGCACGCCGCTCACGCCCGGGGCGGCGGGGATCCCGCCGGCGTCGGGGTCGTAGGGGAGGCCGGGCGTCCCGAAGTCGGTGAAGACCGAGTAGGCGGGCGAGGCGTAGTTGATGTTCGCCTGGGTGATGGCCGCGATCGGGCCCAGGTACATCCCCGTCTCGGAGGCCCCCTTCGGCAGGCTCGACGCGTTGCTGATGACCTGGCCGGGGGAATACTCGTTGGCGTTGAAGAACAGCGCCGCCATCGTCCCGCCGGTGGAGCTCACGCCGCTGCCGGAGAGCACCCCCTTGAGATACTGCTGCATCTCCGGCCCGGGGACGGCCACGGCGGTCGGGTTGATGTTGAACTTGGTCGCCGCCTGGCCGTCGGTCAGCGTGACGTAGGCCCCCAGGAACACGCCGTCGGCGCCGATCCGGTAGATGGCGTTCTTCGTCGGGTCGGACCGGTCGGCCATCGAGACCAGCATGCTCGGCTTGCCGTCGATGTAGCCCTCGGAGTCGAAGGCGATGTCGTACCAGTTCGTGAACCCCGTCGCGTCGGTCGCGCCGTTGGTGGCGCCCCCCAGCGAGGTCGCCGCCGGGTTCTTGCCGTCGACGCTCAGCGGGTTGGACGAGAGCTGATTCATCACCGTGTTCAGGTCGAAGAACACGCTGGCCTTGCCGGTCGCCGGGTCGACGCGGTAGATCACGCCCGGCCGGTCGACGGCGCCCGTATTCCCCCCCGCGCCTCGGGAGATGGCGTAGAGGCCGTTGCCGAACACGCCGCCGGGCCCGGCCTGGATCTTCACCATGTCGCCGCCGAACGACGACAGCGGCGTCATCTCGGCCACCGACGTGATCGGCGCCGGGGTGAGGAGGTCGTCGGCCTCGGTGTTGCTGGACACCGACACCGTGCCGAGGAAGGAGTTGGTCGGCGTATCGGCCGCCGTGAACGTCGCCTGGAGCGGGAAGATGGGGACCACGGGGGCCAGAACGTCACGCCGCTCCAGCGGGGTCGGTCCTTCGAGCTTGATGCCGCGGTTTCTCCGCTGCGACGGGGCCTGCGCCCGCGGTCGGGATGGCTGAGACATTCCATTATCTCCTAACGCTGGACTCGTCCGTCCTGAACCGAGGCCGAGACGCCCGGCGGTCCTCAGTATCGGCGCACCCGGCGTATGACGATGAGCCGAAACATCCGGCAAGACCCGATCCCGGGCTGCGACCGGCGCACGCGGATCTTTTCTCACCTTCAGCATCGGCCGTTCGGACGGCGCGCGTTCAGCGAAAGGGATGTCGCAAGCCGAAAAATCGGCAGAGCCCCATCGGCGGGGCGGGGGCCCGTCGGGGATGGCGGGCGATCGTCGATCGGGAAATGGGAGCGGGAGGCGGCGTCGAGGGCGATCCTCGGCGCGGCCTCCCGCGTTCCTGCTCGATCTCTCGGCCCCGGGCGGGGCCGGCTCAGCTCACTCGACGACGCCCTTGGGGCCCGTCTGGGCCTGCTGGGGGACGTGGGCGCGACGTCGGACGTCCAGCTCGATCGAGCCGAAGGTCCCCTCGTGGCGCTGGATCGTCATCCCCAGGGCGGTGAGCAGCCGCTTCGCCGTGTAGAAGTTCATGACGAGGCGCTGGTTCGCCTTGACGTCCTGACGGCCTTGCGCGAACGGCTGAGGGTTCAGGCCGAAGTCGAGGATGACCTCCTCGGGCGTGGCCGTCACGCGGCAGAAGTTCGAGTACGACGGGACCGTGCTCGAATCGTCGACGACCACCTCGGTCGTGACCTGGGGCTGCTGCGGCGTGGGGTTCTCGGGCTCGCTCATTCCAACTCCATCCTAAACCTGAAGGCCGCCGTGCGGGGGTCCAAGGCCGTGTCCGGGAGGGGAGAGTCCACGGCGATCTCTCGGTCCCGGAGCCACGATATCACACGAAGACTATCGCGAAACGAAAAAAACGTTCAAGCCGATTTTGCGGCCTGCGACGATTCCACCAGGCGGTCCAGCTCCTGGAGCGTCCGCCCCGAGGCGCCGTGCTGCGCGAGCACGAATCGACGGCCGGCCTCGCCCCGGGCGGCGGCCTCTTCGGGGTCGTCCAGGTCTTCGCGGAGCCTCCGCGCCAGGTCCTGCGGTCCCGCCACGCGCCGCGCGGCGTCGCGGGCCAGGAGCTGGGAGACGGTCTCGCGGAAGTTGGCCGTGTGCGGGCCGAAGAGGACCGACGCCCCGTACGCCGCGGGCTCCATCATGTTCTGCCCGCCGCGGCCGGGCATCAGGCTCCCGCCCACGAAAGCGACGTCCGCCAGGCCCCACACGGCCCCCAGCTCCCCGATCGTGTCGATCAGGACCACCGGAGAGGCTCCGGCCCGATGTCCGGGGGCGGGGCCCTCGCTGCGGCGGACCACCGCCTCCCCTTCGGATTCGAGCCATCGGGCGACGGCGTCGAACCGCTCGGCGTGGCGGGGGACCAGGATCAGGCGCAGGCGAGGGTGATCCTTCCTCGCCCCGCGATAGGCGGCCAGGGCCGCCGCCTCCTCGCCCTCCATCGTGCTGCCGGCCACGAACACGAGGTCCGCGTTCGACAGACCCAGCTCGGCCCGCAGGCCGCGGGTCCGGGCGTTGTTGCGGTCGCTCTCCAGGCCGTCGAACTTCACCGACCCGGTGACGCTCACCCGCTCCGGGGGGACGCCCAGGTCGACGAACCGGCGGGCGTAGTCCTCGTCCTGCGCGGCGACCGCGTCGATCCGGTGCAGGGTGGGGGCCAGCGGCCCCCGGATCTTCCGGTAGCCGCGGTGGCTGCGCTCGCTGAGGCGGGCGTTGATGATGGCCACCTTGGCGCCGGCCCGCTTGGCCGACCGGATCAGGTTCGGCCACACCTCCAGCTCGACCAGGGCCAGGACGGTCGGCCGGATCCGGCCCATCGCGCGGCGGGTCGCCCACGAGAAGTCGAACGGGGCGTAGAAAGTGATCAACTCGGGGAAGGTGCGGCGGGCGACCGCCAGGCCGGTCGGGGTCGTGGTGGAGATGACCACCTCCCAGCCGGGGCGGCGGCGGGCCATCTCGCGGACGAGCGGGCGGAGGAGCAGCACCTCGCCGACGCTCACCGCGTGGAACCAGAGGCACGGGCCGTCGCCGATCCGGTTCGGGGCGTCCCCCGAGAACTTCTCCCAGAGCCCGTCCCGATACTTGCCCGACCGCACCATCCGGTACGCCAGCACCGGCGAGAGCAGGATCAGCGTCGCGACGTAGATCAGGTTCAGAACCAGCGGCATCCCGGGGAATCCTTTCCCGATAGACAGCGGGGTCGTCCTCTCGACCAGATGCACGGCCCTGGAGCAATCCCCGTGCCCGCCGCGGCCCTCGCGGGCCCGCGGGCTCCGAGCGGGCCGCGGCGCGGCCCGCCTCCCGCCCCGCGGGGGTCGACGTAACGACGGCCCCCGCGACGGCTATCGTCGCCCGGCGGGTCTGCCCATGGGGGCGTCTCGCGGCGGGCGGCGTCCGATCAGAATTGATCGACCGAGGACTCCTTCCTCATGCAGCACGCTTTGAACTTTTTTCCGGATCCGCACGGGCAAGGGTCGTTCCGGCCCACCTTTTTGCCAAAGTTGCGGACCGGCTCCTTCTTCTTATCGGAGGCGTTCTGGCCCGCCTCGATCGCCGCGTCCTGGGCCTGGCGGACGCCGTTGCCGGCGTCGGGGACCGCCGCCAGCGACGAGGTCGCGGCCTCCTGGCCGTGGATCGTCCGGGCCCGGTCGAGCTTCCAGCGCGAGCCCAGGTACGACAGGAACTCGGGGTCGAACTGCTCGACGCGGAAGATCAGGTCGGTGACGCGGTCGCCGATCCCGTTCCACATCTCGCCGAAGATCCGCATCCCTTCCCGCTTGAACTCGACCTTGGGGTCGATCTGGGCGTAGCCTTGCAGCCCGATGGAGCTGCGCAGGTGGTCCATCGCCCGGAGGTGCTCCATCCAGCTCGCGTCGAGGATCTGGAGGAGGAGGACCTTCTCCATCTCGCGCATCTCGGGCCGGATCTTGGCGTCCAGGCCGGCGATCATCAGCTCGCGGGCGTCGTCGGGGGCCTCGGCGAGCAGGTCGGCGTCGGTCCCCTGGAAGCCCAGCTCGCGCCGCGCCCATTCGACCAGGTTGGCGACCCCCTTCGGGTCGGCGGCCGGCTGCTTGTCGCGGCCCAGGGGGCGGGGGAAGGCGGCGTCGAGGCGGTCGTGCAGCTCCTCCGCGAGCCTCGCCCCCTCGTACTTCTTGCGGGCGACGCCGATCAGGAAGGCTTCCATCTCGGGCCGGAGCATGGTCTGCATCTCGGCCGCGTCGACGACGGTGTGGAACCGCTCGGAGGCCCAGGCGGCCAGGCCGTCGCGGTCGTACCGCGGCGTCTGGTTGTGGGCCTGCGAGCGGTCGCCGAGGAACCGCGTCGCCGCGATGCGGACGGGCAGCTCCGCCTCCTTGGCGACGTACAGCTCGCGGGCCTGGTCCTTCAGGTTCCGGGCGATCTGGGCCCGGTCGAGCCCGGACCATGCGGCGGCGTCGGCCTCGATCCCGAACTTGTGGTGGGCCCAGCCGGCCAGGTTGCGGCGGCCCCAGTCGGCCTGGAGGAACTCCTTGGCGGGCGTCAGGTCGAGCTTGTCGATCGACTCCTTGGCGCGGCCGTGGATGAAGTCCTCCAGCGCGGGCCGGTCGAGGTCCACCTCGTCGCCGGAGCGCTGTTCGAACTTCCGGAGTTCCTTCTCCTTGAGGTCCAGCCCGTAGCGGTTGTTGGCCCAGTTGGCCAGGGCGCCCCAGGTCCAGTCGGAAGGCTCGGCGTCGGCCGGGAGGTTCTCCTCCATCGCCTCGCGGATCGACTCGTAGAGCTGGCGCTCGCCGCGGTGGCGGACGATCTCGCCGGCGTCCTCGAACTCGACGCCCCGGAAGTCGCGGGCGGTCATCTCCACGCCCAGCCGCTGCGAGACCCACTCGGCGAAGCTGGCCCGGCCGTAGTCGTCGGCGAGGAAGCGGTCGACGGCCTCCTGGATCTGGCCGTCGATCATGTCCAGGATCCGCGCCTTGGGGGAGGCCCCCTCCAGCAGCGCCTGGCGGAACGAGTAGACGCGCTTGCGCTGCTCGTCCATGACCTCGTCGTATTCGAGGAGGTTCTTGCGGATGTCGAAGTTGCGCTCCTCGACCTTCTTCTGGGCGCCCTCGATGCGGCGGGAGACCATCTTGCTCTCGATGGCCTCGCCCTCCTGCATCCCCAGGCGGGTGAGGACGGCGGAGACCCACTCGCCGGCGAACTTTCGCATCAGGTCGTCGTCGAGCGCCAGGAAGAACCGCGACGAGCCCGGGTCGCCCTGGCGTCCGGACCGGCCGCGGAGCTGGTTGTCGATCCGGCGGCTCTCGTGCCGCTCGGTCCCGATGATGTGCAGGCCCCCCAGCGAGGCGACCTCGCGGCCCTGGGCCTTCATCTCGGGCTCGTACTTGTCGACGGCCTGCTGCCAGACCTCGTGGGGGACGTCGAGCCGGGTCTCGTACCGAGGCCGGCCGTCCTCGTCGACCTCGCGCTTCAGGTCGTCCCAGGCCATGAACTCGGGGTTGCCGCCGAGGATGATGTCGGTGCCGCGGCCGGCCATGTTGGTGGCGATCGTCACCGCGCCGCGGCGCCCGGCCTGGGCGACGATCTCGGCCTCGCGCTCGTGGTGCTTGGCGTTGAGGACCTCGTGCGGGATGCCGTACCGCGTGAGATACTCGGACAGCTCCTCGGACTTCTCGATCGAGACGGTGCCGACCAGGATCGGCCGGCCGGTCTCGTGGACCTCCTTGATCTCGTCGACGAGCGCCTTGTTCTTCTCGCGCTCGTACCGGAAGATCACGTCCGGGTAGTTGACGCGGCTGAGGCCGCGGTTGGTCGGGATGGCGACGACGTCCAGGCCGTAGACCTTGTAGAACTCGTTGGCCTCGGTCATGGCCGTGCCGGTCATGCCCGAGAGCTTCTTGTAGAGCTTGAAGAAGTTCTGGAGCGTGATCGTCGCGAGGGTCTGGTTCTCCTCCTTGATCTTGACCCGCTCCTTGGCCTCGACCGCCTGGTGGAGGCCGTCGGACCACTGGCGGCCGGTCATGAGGCGGCCGGTGAACTCGTCGACGATGACGATCTCGCCGTTGGGCTGCACGACGTACTCGCGGTCGCGGCGGTACAGGTGGTGCGCCTTCAGGGCGTTGTCGATGAGGTGGGGCCACTCCATGTTGCCGGGGGTGTAGAAGCTCTCCAGCCCGGCGATCTTCTCGGCCTCGCGGATGCCGACGTCGTTCAGGTGGCAGGTCCGCTCCTTCTCCTTGACTTCGAAGTGGAGGTCCCGCTTCAGCAGCCGGGCGATGCGGTCGGCCTCGGCGTACTTGCGGACGTCGTCGAAGGCCGGGCCCGAGATGATCAGCGGCGTCCGGGCCTCGTCGATCAGGATGCTGTCGACCTCGTCGATGACGGCGTAGTGCAGCTCGCCCTGGCACTGAAGCTCCCGCGTGGGCTTCATGTTGTCGCGCAGGTAGTCGAAGCCGAACTCGTTGTTCGTGCCGTAGGTGATGTCGCGCGAGTAGACCTCCTGGCGCTCGGCCGAGTCCATCTCGGACTGGATCGCGCCGACGGTCATGCCCAGGCCCTGGTAGAGCGGGCTCATCCACTCCGCGTCGCGGCGGGCGAGGTAGTCGTTCACCGTGATGACGTGGACGCCCTTGCCGTCGAGCGCGTTGAGGTACGCGGCCAGGGTGGCGACGAGCGTCTTCCCTTCGCCGGTGACCATCTCGGCGATGTTGCCGCCGTGGAGGACCATGCCGCCCATGAGCTGCACGTCGAAGTGCCGCATGTTCATGAAGCGGCGGCCGGCCTCGCGGCAGAGGGCGAAGGCTTCCGGCAGCAGCTGTTCGAGCGTCTCGCCGGCCTGGCGTCGGCGGCGGAACTCGGCCGTCTTCTCCTTCAGGCCGTCGTCGGACAGCGCCTGGACCGAGGGCTCCAGCTCGTTGATCCGCGCCACGATCGGGCGCATCTGCCGGATGCGCCGCTCGTTGGAGCTGCCGAAGATCCGCACGAGGCCTTCCGAGACGTTCTCGGAGAGGGCCGACAGGGCGTCGGTCGTCTTATCCCAAAGCTCGGTCAGCACTTCCATTGCCGCGTGGTCCCCGTGCGAATATTACGTTGCAGCAAGTCATTCCAATGAGGCATCTTACGACGGACTCGCCGGTTCCGTCAATCGCGGCCGGCTCCGCGTCGCGCGACGGCCGGCCCGCGTTCGCCATCCTCTTATAGGACGCCGGATGGGGCGTCGCTCGCTCGGGCGGCCCGCATCGCCTTGTCGTCGATGCCTCGACGTGCCAGAATCCAGCCGAGGGCATCGACCCCTCGCGCCATTCCCGGAGGACCGCCCATGGCCGTCGCCCCCGCCCCCCGCAAGTCGAAGGCTGCCAGGACCCCGGCCCCGGCCCCGGCGGCGACCGTCGCCGACCTGCTCAAGCGGCTGGGCGTCCCCCCGTCTCGCGTCCGCCTGACGCCGCCCCTCGGCACCGCCACCGAACGCGACCTGATCGCGACGAATGCGAAGAAAGAATGCCTGGTCGAACTGGTCGACGGCGTGCTGGTGGAGAAGCCGATGGGGTCCGAAGAGTCGAACTGGGCCGCGTTGTTGATCATGCATATCACGGCCTTCGTGCTGCGTCACGACCTGGGCAAGGTCTATGTCCCGGACGGCCCTTACAAGCTGGCCCCCGGCCTGATCCGACTGCCCGCCGTGGCGTTTCTATCCTGGGCCCGCTACCGCAAGCCGAAACATCGCGGCGAGATCCCGGCCGTGGCGCCGGACCTGGCGGTGGAGATCCTGAGCCGGTCGAACACGAAGCGGGAGATGGAGCGGAAGCTGGGCGAATATTTCGCGGCGGGCGTGCGGCTGGCGTGGGTCGTCGACCCGAGGCGGCGCGAGGTGCGGGTCTTCACGTCGCCCACCGATCCGGTCGTGCTGAC
>MKTT01000065.1:1184-11489 GCA_001898385.1 Planctomycetales bacterium 71-10 | reverse complement strand
GGACTTCGCGCGGCCCGGCGGCGGGCCCGGGGATGCTCGTCGCGGCGTCGCTCATCCCCGTCGCGCCGCCCCACGAGCCGGCGTCGAGCGGGAACGTCGCGGTGGAGAAGGCCGTCCCGAGGCCGTCGGAGGTCGCGGGGCGGGTGCCCCGATGCGGCGGGTGGTTCACGGCGATCATGGTCGTCGCTGCGCCTCCTGGATCGTCCCGATGATCGGCCGCGAAGCTCGTCGGCCTCCTGAGTGAACGCTAGGCCGCACCCGAAGGTTCGTCCGGGCCGGCCGCGGGATGTTGCCGCGAGGCATCGCGCGTGGGGCCGGGGCCACGACGCCGGGCGGTGGCGTCGGCCCGCGCGGGCCCTTAGGATGGTTCGCCTGCGAGGCGGACGGGTCGAACGTCGGGATCGGAGCCGGGATCGATGAACGAGCATGCGCGCGACGAAGCGGACGACCTCTACGCCCGGCCGGCCGACGCCGTCGAGGAGGCGCCGCGGACGTTGCTGGGGGCGCTCGGGCGCGTCGGCCCGGGGCTGATCGTGGCCGCGGCGATCGTCGGCACGGGGGAGTTGATCGCCACGACGGGCCTGGGGGCCAAGGCGGGCTTCGCGCTCCTGTGGCTGATCCTGGCGAGCTGCGTCGTCAAGGTCTTCGTGCAGGTGGAGCTGGGCCGGTACGCGATCACCCGCGGCAAGACGACGCTGGCGGCGTTCGACGACCTGCCGGGGCCGCGGCTGGGGGCGTCGTGGGTCTGCTGGCTCTGGCTGTTCATGATGCTGGCCACGCAGGCCCAGATCGGCGCGATGGAGGGCGTGGTGGGCCAGGCGGCGCACATGGCGTTCCCCTCGGCGTCCGACGCCATGGCCGGGGCGATCGGCTCCGTCGTGCCGTCGTGGGGAGAGTTCTTCCGGTCGCGCGAGGAGTACCTCTGGGCGGCGATCACGACGGTCGCGGCCACGGCGCTCCTGCTCTCCGGGGGCTACCGGCGGATCGAGAAGATCACGACGGTCATGGTGGCGGCGGTGACGCTGTTCACGGTGGCGAGCGTGGCCGTGCTGCAATGGACGCGGTTTCGCTTCGGCTGGTCGGAGGTGGCGTCGGGCTTCACGTTCGCGCTGCCGGCCGGCGCGGTGGCGCTGGCGTTCTCGGCGTTCGGGATCACGGGCGTCGGCGCGGCGGAGCTGGTGGCCTATCCTTACTGGTGCATCGAGAAGGGCTACGCGCGGTCCGTCGGCCCGAGGCTCGCGGGGGGCGACGACGCCTGGGTCGGCCGCGCCCGGGGCTGGACGCGGGTGATGCAGCTCGACGCCTGGGTGAGCATGGTCGTCTTCACGGTCGCCACGATCGCGTTCTACCTGCTGGGCGCGGCGGTGCTGCACCCGCAGGGCCTGGACCCCAAGGGCGCCGACATGCTGCCCACGCTGGCCACGATGTACCTGGGCCCGCTGGAGGGGACGCCGCTGGCCCCGCTGCGCGGCGGCGTGCGGGTGGCGTTCCTGCTGGGAGCGTGGGCCGTCCTGTTCAAGACGCTGTATGTCGCGACGGCCGCCAACAGCCGGATGACGGTCGACTTCCTGAACGTCGCGGGCGTCTGGCGGCCGGCCGACGACGCCGCGCGCAATCGCGCCGTGAAGGTCTTCTGCGTCGTCTACCCGGCGATCGCCCTCTCGCTCTACTACGCGATCCGCGAGCCCCAGGGGCTGGTGAAGGCCGGCGGCATGGCCCAGGGCCTGATGCTCCCCCTCATCGCCGGCGCGACGATCTACCTCGGCCGTCGCGACGCCGACCCCCGCGTCGGCCCCTCGAAGCTCAGCGGGGCCCTCACCTGGTTCGCCTTCCTCGCCATCACGGCCGTCGCGGGGTACAGCGTGTACGACCTGGCGCGGAGCATGCTGGGATGACGGGCGCGGTCAGGGGAACGGGGCGTCGAAGTCGTCCAGGGCGGGCTTCTTCTTCGGGACCCAGCCGAACAGCTCCAGCTTCTCGCCCCGGGTGAGACCCGACCAGTCCCTCGTCTCGCGGATCGCCTGGTCCCAGGTGACGCCGCGCAACTCGCGATAGCGCCGGACCGCGGCGGAGGACCCGGCGCGGACGAGGGCGTCGATCTCCGAGATCGCGGCGCCGATCCAGTGGCCCACGTCGGTGTCGGGCAGGTCGCGGAACGGGCCGCCGTCGAGTTCCTCGATGTGCTGACGGGCCAGCTCCAGGCCGTGTTCATCGATGTAGGCCCGGAGGACGGCCGGATCGAGGTGCGACCAGACGAGGCCGCAGGAGAGGCACGACGCGAACGGCTCCCGTGGTGCGAAGCCGGCTCGCGAGGTCCCACAACCTTGCGGCCTCAGCCCATAGCCGATCCCCTGGCTCGTCACGACTTCGATGGGGACGACCTTCTCGCCGCGGCAGGAAGGGCATCGTTCCATCGGACTGGTCCTCACATGGCCCGGGTCGCGACCCGCCGGCCTCCGGATCCGGCGGGCCGCTCGCCGGTCACGGCCGGCTCGCCTCGTAGACGACTTCGCCTTCGATCACGGTGGCGAGGATCTTCGAGGCCAGCACGTCGGCGGGCGGGGCGTTGAAGAGGTCGCGGTCGAAGACGGTGACGTCGGCGCGGAGGCCGGGCTTGAGGACGCCCGTGCGGCCTTCGGCGAAGGCGGCGTAGGCGGAGCCGGCGGTGAAGGCGCGGAGGGTTTCCTCCAGGCTCATGCGCTGGTCGGGGTGCCAGCCGCCGGGCGGGAGGCCGTTGCGGTCCTGGCGGGTGAGGGCGGCGTAGAGGCCCCATTGCGGATCCACGACCTCGACGGGGAAGTCGCTGCCGAAGGCCACGGGGACGCCGCCGTCGAGGAACCAGCGCCAGGCGTAGGCACCGTCGACCCGGCCGGGGCCGAGGCGGGCGTCGGCCCATCGCATGTCGTCGCTGGCGTGCGAGGGCTGCATCGACGCGATCACGCCCAGCTCGCGGAAGCGGGCGACGTCCTCCCTGCGGACGACCTGGGCGTGCTCGATCCGCAATCGCGGGTCGGTCGCCGTCGGCACGGCCTTGCGGGCGGCGGCGAAGGCGTCGAGGACCAGGGCGTTCCCGCGGTCGCCGATCGCGTGGACGGCGATCTGCCAGCCGTTCTTGAGCCCGGCGACGGTCGTCTCTTCGAGCGTCTTCGGGTCGATCAGGAGCAGGCCCTTGTTGTGCGGGCCGTCGGCGTAGGGGTCGAACAGGAGGGCGCCGCTGGAGCCCATCGCGCCGTCGATGAACAGCTTCACGGCTCGCATCTCGAACCGGCCGCCCGGGGCCCCGGCGACGGGGGGCGTGGCCAGCGACTCGGCCTCCCGGCCGCCCGGCGGCGAGGCCATCGCGTAGCAGCGAAGCTTCAGCAGCCCTTCGCGGTCCAGCGCGCGGAAGACCTCGGCCTCGCGGCGCGAGACGCCCGCGTCGTGGACGCCGGTGAGGCCGCGGGCCAGGATGTGCTCCTGGGCGGCGAGGACCCGCGCCCGGATCTCCTCGCGCGAGGCGGGCGGGACGACCCGGCCGACGAGGCCCATCGCCCCGTCGATGAAGACGCCGGTCGGCGCGCCGTCGGGATGACGGTAAATCTGGCCGTCCGACGGGGGCTGCGTCGCGGCGTCGATCTTCGCCCGCTTCATGGCCTCGGTGCTGGCCCAGCCGGCGTGGCCGTCCACGCGCGCGAGCCACACCGGCCGCCCCGGCGCTGCGGCGTCGAGGAGCGAGGCGTCCGGGTACGCCTCGCCGGGCCAGAGGCTCTGGTCCCAGTTCGCGCCCAGGACCCAGGCGTCGGCCGGCAGCGCGGCGGCGTGGGCCTTCACCCGGGCCGCGACCTCGTCGAGCGACTTCACGCCGCGCAGGTCGAGCTGGCGGAGGCTGGCGCCGAGCGATTCGATGTGGCCGTGGGCGTCGACCAGGCCGGGCGTGGCGAGCGTCCCGGGGGCCTCGATCACGCGGGTCGACGGGCCTTTCCAGCGGAGGGCGTCCGCCCGCGAGCCGACGGCGACGACCTCGCCGCCGCGCGCCGCGAGGGCCTCGGCCCACGGCCTCGCCGGGTCGCCGGTCCAGATCCGGCCGGGGATCAGCACGACGTCGGCCGGGCCGTCCTCCTTGAGCTTCAGGGCGCGGCCGGGGAGCTTGTCGTCCTTCGCGGGGAAGGGAGGGAGGACGCCGTCGGAGATCACGGCGACGCCGTTGACGAGGACGAACTTCGCCCCCTCGGCGTATCGCTGGGGCTCCTCGAACGTGGCCCTGTCGCGGAACGTCTTCGGGTCGAAGACGACGAGGTCCGCATACGCGCCCGGCCGGATCACGCCGCGGTCGACGAGGCCCAGGATCGAGGCCGGCAGGCCGGCGTTGGCGCGGACGGCGTGCTCCAGCGTGATGACGTGCTCATCTTCCGCATAGCGAATCTTGCGCGGAAAGGTGCCGAACGAGCGCGGGTGCGGGCGGGTGTCGTCGATCTTGCCGCGGGCGCCGCCGTCGGACGCGGTGGCGACGAGGTCGGACTTCATGACCTCGCGGACCTCGTCCTCGCTCATGCTGAAGTTGATGGCCTGCGTCCCGCCGTGGCGCTGGACGTCCAGGACGATCTCCAGCGGCGTCGTCCCCTCCTCCTTCGCGATCGTCTCCAGGTCCTTGCCGATGCGGCCGGGCTTGGGCGCGTAGCGGGCCAGCCGGATGGCCGCGCCGCCCATGCGCTCGTCCAGGGCTTCCTGGATGGCCGCGCGGAGCTTCGGGCCTTGCTCGGGGTCGTCGGCCATCCGGGCGAACTCCTCCTTGCTCACGCGGACGGCCCAGTGGGGGACGACCATCGCGCCGAGCGACGTGCTGGAGGCGATGTAAGGATACTGGTCGGCCGTGGCGACGCGACCGGCGGCGCGGGCGGCGGCGATCTTCTTCAGGGCCTCGGCCGTCTTGCCCCAGCTGCGCCGGCCGCTGGCCTTCAGGTGCGAGACGTGGACCGGGACGCCGGACCGCTCGCCGATCGCCAGGGCCTCGTCGACGGCGTCGAGCAGGCCGGACTCCTCGTTGCGGATGTGGCTGGCGTAGAGGCCGCCGTAGCCGCGGACGAGCTTCGCCAGCTCGACCAGCTCGTCGGTGCGGCCGTAGCGGCTGGGGACGTAGATCAGGCCCGTGGACATCCCCCACGCGCCGTCGTCCATCGCCTTCTTCGCCAGGGCCTTGAGCTTCGCCATCTCCTCGGCGGTCGGCTCGCGGTCCTCCACGCCCAGCACGGCGCGCCGGAGCGCCCCGTGGGGGATCAGGTGGACGACGTTCGAGCCGGCCCCGGCCGCGTCGATCGCGCGGAAGTACTTCTCGACGTCGATCGGCCCGGAGCCGCAGTTGCCGGTGACGATCGTGGTGACGCCCTGGGCCAGGTAGTTGAGGTTGAGCCGGCTGTTCCCCTCGGCGATGTTGTCGTCCGAGTGCGTGTGCAGGTCGATGAACCCCGGCGCGACGACCAGGCCGGTCGCGTCGATGGTCCTGACCCGGGCCATGCCGCCGAGGTCCCCCACGGCGACGATGCGGTCCCCCTTGATCGCGACGTCGGCCCTGAACCGCGGCGAGCCCGTGCCGTCGACGACCGTGCCGCCGGCGAACACCACGTCGGCCGGGGCCTCGTCGGCCGCCGCGGGCCCGGCCGTCGCGACGGCCAGGATGAAGATCAGGATATTCCGGTACGCCTTCATGATCATGCCGCGGTCCTCTTGCATCTCGATGCGACCCGACCTCCGGCCCTGGCCCCGGCGGGCGGTCCCCCGAGCTTACCGGCGTCGTCGCGGACTCGCCAGCCGACCGCGCCGGCGGGTGTGCCTTTGGGTTTTGGCGAATCGCGTCGGGAGTCGGGGGGGCCATCATGACGGCCTTCCCCCCTCGCGGGGGAAGGTGGCCCGCAGGGCCGGATGAGGGGGACGACGCGCGATGGGGCCGCCGGATCTCGCATCGGCCCGGACGGGCGGGCCGTCGAATGCCGACGGAGCCCGTGCTCCGCGTCCCCCTCATCTGACCGCTTCGCGGTCTGTCTTCCCCCGCGAGGGGGGAAGACGTCGAAAGCCGACCGCCAAATCCCAAAGGCACACCCGCGCCGGCCTACGAGGCGGCCCGGGCGTCGGGGAGCGGGGCGACGGCCGCCGGCGCGGGCGCGGCCGGCCGGGGCTTCGGCCGGCGCAGGCGCTCGCCCAGCGTGAGGCAGGCGGGGAGGAGGACGAGGTTCCCCAGCGTGCTGCCGGACGTGGCCACGGCCACCATCGTCCCGAAGTTGACGAACGGCTCGAACTCGCTGGTGCGCAGGGCGAGGAAGCCCACGGCCACGGCCAGGCTGGAGAGGAGCACGCCCGGGCCCGACACCGCGTAGCTGGCGAACAGGCTGCGGCGGAAGCCCTTCGTCCGGCGCAGGCGGTGGTACTGGATCAGGCAGTGGAACGTGTCGTCCACGGACAGCCCCAGCGCGACGCTCGCCACCAGGGCCGTGGCGATGTCCAGCTTGATCGACAGCCAGCCCATCAGCCCGAGGACGAACGCCACCGAGATCAGCGTCGGCAGCAGGGCGAGGACGGCGAGCTTGAGGCTGCGGAACGCCAGCGCGAGCATCGCCAGGATGCCGAAGGCCGACCACGCGAACGTCCCCCACTGGGTCGCCACCACGCCCTCGGTCGTCTTGGTCATCAGGTACGACAGGCCGGTCAACCGGGCCCCGTCGCCGAACTCGGCGCGGGCGGCCTCCTCGGCGCGGCGGAAGATCGACGCCTTCACGTCGGCCGGCTGCTGCTCCAGCAGGCGGACGAGGATCCGCGCCTCCTTCGCCTCGGGGTTCCAGAAGCTCCGCAGCAGCCCAGCCTGGGGCGACGCCTCGATCAGGTCGAGCTTGCCGGCCAGGACGCGGGCGCGGGCCTCGGGGTCGAGCGCGGCGATGCGGCCGTCGGGGTCGAGGACCGTTGCGACGGAGAGCACCTGGGCGACCGCCCCGGGCCGCTCGGGCGCGAGGCCGCGGATCGCGCCCTCCACGCGGGCGAGCTTGGCGACGGCCTCGGGGTCGAGCCCCGATCCCAGCGGCGCGACGAGGTCCACGACGCCGATCCCGCCCAGCTTGGATTCGACCGTTTTGTAGTCGCGCACCACGCGCGTCTCGGGCCGGAACAGGTTGATGTAGTTGGTCTCGTAGGTCAGCCGGAAGACGCCCAGCGACAGCGGCAGGGCGACGACGGCGATCGCGGCGAGGACCGCGACGGGGCGGCGGTGGACGGCCAGCGTGAGCCGGTCCATCGCCGCGGCGACCCGCGACCGCGATCCTTCGCGGACGGGGACCTCCATCGGGAACGGCGGCAGCATGGCGACCGGCGCCAGCAGCATCACCAGCACCGCGGCGGTCAGCGTGCAGGCCCCCAGGATCGCGCCGAACTGCCGGATCGGGACGACGTCGCTGGTCAGCAGCGCGAGGTAGCCGATCGCGCCGGTGACGGCCGTCCAGAGGATCGGCGTGGAGACCGTGCGCAGCGTCTCCACGGCCGCCGCCCGCGCGGGGAGCCTGCGGCGGTCGTCGCGGAAGTGGATGGCCAGGTGGCTCGCCGCGGGCATGGTCAGGACGATGATCTGGGCGACCAGCGGCCCGCCCGAGAGCGACAGCTTGACGCCGAACATGTGCAGCAGCGTCTCGGTGGCCAGCCAGACCGCCCAGCCGGCGGCCATCGGCACGATCGCCCACCAGACGCTCCTCACGGCCGAGAGCGTCACCAGCGCGATCAGGGCCATGCCCACCGCCGCGAGCCGGCGGCCGTCGATCTCGATGGCGGCGAAGCCGTCCGCGAGCAGGGCCGGCGGGCCGACGACCGCCGGCCGCGGCAGGCCGTGCCGCGCGGCGAAGGCGTCGGACCTCTCGCGGAGGGCGCGCACGGTGGCGATGACGTCGTGGTCGGCCGTCTTGCGCAGCCGCGCCACGATCGCCGTCGAGGTCGCCGACCGGTCGACGAGCGTGCCGACGAACAGGGGGTTCGTCGTCAGCCGCTCCTTGATCGAGGCGAGCCGGGGGGCGTCGGCCGACCGGATCGCGCCGCCGACGGTCATCTTGTTCGACTTCAGGTCGATGTTCTTGACGGCCGACCGTGCCGCGTCCATCGCGGCCCGGCGGGCGAAGGCGGGGAGCCGGTCGACGGCCAGCAGCGCGTCGTCGAGCGCCCAGGCCAGCGGCATGGCGTCGATCGACTCCACGCTCGACACGCCCGCGATCTCCGCCGGCGCGACGGCCGCGGCCAGCTCGGCCGCGCGGTCCATCCCCGCGGCGCTCACGACGTCCGGGTCGTCGTAGACGAGGAAGACGAAGTTGTCGTCCCCGAACGTCGCCGCCGCCTGCTGGTACGCCTTCAGGTCCGGGTCGTCGTCCGCGAAGAACGACGCGATGGATTGCTCATACCCGACGTGCTCGCCGAAGACGGCCAGGTACGCCAGCAGCGCCAGCACGGCCGCCCCGACGACGTAGCGGGAGCGCAGCAGGAGTTCGATCACGGCGTCCAAGATCCTTCTCGGGTGGTGTTCGCGCCGGCCGTCTCCCTGACCTGTGGCCGCCGCTGAAAGGGCCCATTCTACCAACCTCCGAGCCGATCGGGAGCGCCGGGCGGGGGGGCGGGGCCCACCGCCTTGAAGGGGCGACTGCACCCAGGCATGATGGCCAGGGTGATTTCGATATCGACCGCACCGAGTTGGAGGGGGCATGCCTTCGGCCTCGTTGATCCTCTGGCGGAGCGACAGGCTCCCGCGTCTCGCCGAGATCAACGGGCAATGTGCCGCGGCCTCGGCGGCCTCTCCGCCGAATCCTCGATTGATCGAGGAAAATTTGCGCGGGTACATTTTGCTGATATCCGCCCATTTCCAGGGCTATTGCCGCGACCTCATATTCGGAATCGGCCCAGGTCGTCGCTTCCAAGGTGAGGCCGAGCCTCCGTCTCCTCGTCCAGGAGCAGTTCACCGCCCATCGGAAGCTCGACCAGGGGAATCTGAACATCGACAACATCAAGAAGGACTTCAATCGGTTCGGCTTCGAGCTTCGGATGGCCCAGCACGACCCGGCGAACCACGCCCGGCTGGCCGATCTCAGGCGGCTGAACGAGTGGCGGAACATCGCCGCCCATCACGGGGCCGTGCCGGTCGCGGGCGTGCCGACTCTCGCCACCATCCGAGGCTGGCGAGACGCCTGCGACCTCCTCGCGGCGTCGCTCGACGAAATCATGTACAATCAGCTTCGCAGGATCCTGAAGCGACGGCCCTGGGTTCCCTAGAGGATGGAGGTGGGCGATGGCCGATGGCGAGCGTCCCGAAGCCCGCGCCCCGCTCGCGCTGGGCGACTACGTCCGGATCAAGCACTCCGCGGGGCTGGTCGGGAGGATCGTCGAACTCCGGGGCGGCCTGGGGCCCGACGGGGCCCTGGTCTATCGCGTGCTCGTCGATCGCAAGCCGGTCCCCTCGCACGTCGAAGTCCTCGGCGATCAGCTTGAAGTCGCGTCGGCCCCGAAGCCGAAGCCTCGGCGGAAGGTCCGGCCCGGGGCCTGACCGCCCGCGTCGCATCGGTGGGACGCCCGTGCTTTCCGCCGTCCTCGACCCGCCCCGGATTCGATCACGATCCATCACGCCCTGCCCCCCGGGACCCATCCCCCATGACCCCGCCCGATCGCTCCCGCCGCTCGTTCTTGAAGACGTCCGCCGCCCTGGCCGGGGCCGCGCCGATGCTGGCCGGGTCGCTGCGGGCTGGGGAGGGGGGCGGGCCGCTGATCGCCTACGTGGGGACGTTCAGCTCGCCGCTGAAGGACGTGCTGCCGACGCAGGTGGACCTGCCGCCGGGGAACGGGCGCGGGATCCATATCTTCCGGGTTGATCGCGAGACGGGGGCGTTCGAGGCCGTCGGCGTGCACGAGATGGGGACCAGCCCCAGCCGGCTCGCGGTGAACGCGTCGGGGACGGTGCTGTACTCGGCGAACGAGACCGATCGCGTCGGCGAGGACCGCCAGGGGACCGTATCGGCGTTCGCGATCGACCGCGCGTCGGGCGGGCTGACACCGCTGAACTCCGCGAAGTCGAGCGGGGCGGGGCCGACTTATGTGAGCATCCATCCGACGGGGCGGTTCCTGCTCGTCGCGAACTACTTCGGCGGCTCGGTCGCCGTGCTGCCGATCCGGGCGGACGGCCGGCTGGGCGAGGCGGTCGACGTGCAGGTCGACGCCGGCGAGGTCGGCCCGCGGCGCGCGCCGCACGCACCGCCGGGTAGCTTCGCGTTCAGCGGCCACGACCGGACCCACGCCCACATGATCCAGGCCGACCCCTCCGGC
>MKTT01000065.1:0-1049 GCA_001898385.1 Planctomycetales bacterium 71-10 | reverse complement strand
TTCCACCCCAACGGCCGATGGCTCTACTCGATCCAGGAGGAAGGCTCGACGATCGTCCGGCTCGACTACGACGCCCAGAACGGCCGCCTGACCCCGAGGCAGACGATTTCAACGCTCCCCGCCGGGTTCGTCGGCAGCAACTTCACGTCGGGAATCCTCGTCTCCGCCGACGGTCGGTTCGTCTACGCGGGGAACCGGCTGCACGATTCGATCGCCGTCTTCTCGGTCGGCCCCGACGGCGACCTCGCCTTCGTCGCCGAGGAGTGGACCCGGGGCGACTACCCCCGGAGCTTCGCGTTCGACCCCACGGGGCGGTTCCTCTATTGCTGCAACCAGCGGGCCGATCACGTCGCCGTCTTCCGGGTCGACCGCGCCACCGGGGCGCTCGCCTTCACGGGGCATTACGCGGCGGTCGGCAACCCCTCGATGGTCGTCTTCAACGAACTCGACGGCTGATCCGGCCGCCGATCAATCCGGCGTCGCGGCCTCGTCCGGCCGTCTCGCGGCGGGCGAGGCGAAGGCCGTCCCCTCGAACAAAAGATCGTAGAACGCCTTGCGATAACGACGCTCCGCGAGGAGACTCGGCTGGACCGCCGCGCGCATGTTCCGCAGTCCGGCGGAGTCCTCCGACATCGGCCCCCGGGCCGCCGCGGAACGACGGAAGCGGGCCATCCGGCCGGTCTCCTCCGCCGTGTGGAATCTCAGATCGCCCATCGTCGTCGTCCTCCGCTACGCTGGACCGGCCGGGCCGATCGACCGTCGACCTGTTCCGTCCCCAAGGCAACCCTAGATCAGCAAATCAGCCGACGGCGGATCGATGCCCATAAGCAACGGCCCCAGGGTCGCGGGGCCGTTGCGAAGTCCAGAACGGGGAGTCGGATCGAACCCTCGGGAGCCTCGTCATGAAGGCGACGACCTTGTTGAGACCCCTGACGGCCGCCGCGCTGGCGGTCCTCGGTTGCACCGTGCAGTCCCGGGCGCAGGAGCCGAAGGTCGCCGAGGTCTGGCCCGGCCGCGAGTGGGCGACCGCCGAGCCCGGGCGCGTGGGG
>MKTT01000064.1 GCA_001898385.1 Planctomycetales bacterium 71-10 | reverse complement strand
CGTGGCGCGTCTCGGCGTCGTAGGGCGCCCACCAGCCTTCGGCCACGACCCTGCCGTGGCGCACGAGCATGACGCTGTGGAACGAGTCGACGCCGTCCGCCGCCCGCACGAAGTCGAGCACCGCGGCCGACGACACCCCCATCGCCTCCGGCTCGGCCCGCGACAGCGGCTCCGACGCCCGCGCCGGGATCGCGACCGAACAGGCCAGCACCGCGAACACCCCCCACGACCGCTTCATCTTCATCCGTTGCGCCCTCCCGACTTGAGGCGTCCCTCTCGCACGTCTCGGCCATTGGACGCCGCCGGGGGCCGCGGATCAAGCGTGTCCCGCCGGCGCGAAGGGCCCGTAGGATGGAGGAGAGACCCTAAGGCAGAGGAGACGCCCGCGCCGATGGAACCCGTCCCGATCACCGCCGAGCTTTCTCAATACGTCCGGGATCGGATCGCCGCGTTCGCCGAGGAGGCACCCGCCCGGGTCGTCACCCACGCCGCGGAGGCCGTCGCGCGGTACGGGGCGTTGCCGGTCCTGTTCGACTGGACCGCGACGATCGCCCTGACGCCCGAGGGGCGGTTCGTCATGTGGAGCGACGAGGGGGAATTCGAAGGGCTTCGCCCCGTCGAGGAGCGGGCCTGGATCCGCGCGGCGCTCGGGGACGCGGCGAAACGATACCCGCCGCTGGCGGCCCTGATCCCGCCCCGTCCCGCGGACGCCCCGGCCTGCCCGCACTGCGACGGCTCGGGCCGCATCCCCGGCCTGCCGGAGAACGTCGTCTGCCTTTGCGCCGGCCTGGGATGGCTCGACCTGCCGCGGGCCCGCCGGGCCGGGTTGCCCGGGCTCCTAAAATCGTGGGCATGCGGCCTCGCCCGAGGTCGATCACGGAGGGAGGGCCCATGAAGGACCTGAGACGACTGGCCGCGGCGACGGCCCTGACGATCGGCGGGGCCGCGGCCATCGGCTCGGACGCCGACGAACGCCCGCTCCCGCCGGGGCCGCTGGGCGAGACGATCCGGCTGGGCGAGGCGCTGGTGCGCGAGACGACGACGCACCCGCTGACGAAGCCTTACGTCGGCAACGCCTTGAGCTGCGGGTCGTGCCACCTGGACGGCGGCCGGGACCCGGAGGCGGGGACGTTTCTGGGAACGGCGACGGCCTATCCGGCGTACTCCCCGCGCGAGGGGCGCGTGATCACGCTGGAGGACCGGATCCTCAACTGCTTCATGCGGAGCTGCAACGGCGTGAGGCCGCCGCTGGGGAGCGAGCCGTCGGTGGCGATCGCCGCGTACATCACCTGGCTCTCGGCCGACCGGCCCGTCGCCATGAACCCGAAGCGTCCCGCCGGCCCGGGGGCCATCCGACGGCTGGAGATCCCGGCCGACCGGGCCGACGTCGGCCGCGGCCGGGCGATCTACGCCGAGAAGTGCGCCGAGTGTCATGCGGCCGACGGCCGGGGCCGCAAGTCGGCCCCGCCGGTCTGGGGCGACCGCTCGTACAACAAGGGCGCCGGCCTGGCCGAGCCCGCGGCGCTGGGGGCGTGGCTCAAGGTCGCCATGCCGCCCGACGATCCCGACCTGACCGAGCAGGAGGCGCTCGACGTCGCCGCGTTCGTCGACTCGCACGACCGCCCCGACTTCCGCCTGGAGGACCACCTCCCCCCGGCCGACAAGCTGGGCGAATACAACGCGAAGGCCGACGCCCCCGGCGGGTGAGCGCCGGCCTCGCGAGGGTTCAGGGCTTGGTCGCCGCGGCGAGCTTGGTGGTGGCGGGGATGCCGTCGAAGGGCTTCGCCACCGGGGCGGGAAGGCTGTTGTCGTGCGCGATCAGGCCGATCGAGCCGACGCAGTAGCTCTCGCCGTCGGCCAGCAGCAGGTTGAACACCGGCTGCATGTCTTCCTTCGCGACCGAGACGACCTCGGCGGCGCCGCCGACGGTGCGGAGGCGGTCGCCGGGCTTGAGGTCGCGGGCCATGACCCAGCCGCGGCCGGCTTTCCAGAATCGGTGGATGCCCGTGGGATGCACGACGTCCCCGCCCAGGTCGACCGCGTACGTCCGGTTGGGCGGGTTGTGGAAGGCGGTCGCGACGGCCCTGTAGCGGAACTCGCCGGTGGCCACGTCTTGCGAGAGCACCATGTCGCCGGGGCGGATCGACTCGATGGGCCGAT
>MKTT01000063.1 GCA_001898385.1 Planctomycetales bacterium 71-10 | reverse complement strand
CTTGGCAATCGTGAACCAGAAAGGAGGCGTGGGGAAGACCACCACCACCGCGGCGCTGGGCGTGATCCTGGCCCGGCAGGGCAGGGGGGTGCATCTGGTCGACATGGACCACCAGGCGGACCTGACCAGCGCGTTGGGGCTAAGCGACGACAAGGGCTTGCTCTACGAAGCCCTGACCAAGCGCGGACCGCTTCCCATCGTGCCCGTAGGGGAAAACCTCACCCTCACGCCGTCGTCGGTCGACCTTGCGGGCGGGGAGACGCAGTTCGTGGCGTCCGTCGGCCGCGAGTATCTGCTGAAGACGTGCCTGGCGAAATCGGACCTGCCGAAGGGCGTCACGGTGCTGATCGACTGCCCGCCGTCGCTCGGCGTGCTGACCAGTAATTGCCTGGCGGTTGCCGATGCGCTGATCGTGGTCGTGAAGCCCGGCGGCTTCGAAATGCGGGCCGTGGCCACGCTCGAAGAGCTGGTGAAGACCTACCGCGAGCAGGTGAATCCCAAGCTCACCATCGCCGGCGTCATCATGACCGAGGTGCATCCCAGGCGGGCGATCAACGACGTGGTTGAGGAAGAAATCGGGCAACTCTACCCGCTCCTCGGCAAGATCAGGGCCGAGTCGGAGCTGATGTATTCGACCAGCGAAGGGCGGATTTTGAAGCTGACGCGATCCAAGGCACTCGACGATTACGCGGCGGCGGCGGAGAAGTTGAAGGGGGTGATGAAATGGCGTTGAACCGAGACAAATTCCGCAAGATCGTCGGAGGCATCACGACCGCGACAGAACCGCAGGACGCCCCAGCCGATATGGACGCTAAACCGGAGGCCGAGGAAGTCTCGACGGAATCACCGCAACCGCCGGCAGGGCAGGGCGTGGGATCTGCCGAGCCTGAGGGTCCGGCGAACCAGGAAAGGGCCGAGGAGACCCGCCGATTTGCCAAGCGAGGCCGCCCCAAAGGCCGCAAGGACAATGTGGCGACCGGCAAAGCCCGCAAAGTCAAAGTGTCCCTCTTCCTGGACGAAAAAATTATCAATGACTTATACGACTGGGCACATGCCGACAAGGTCCATCCGGGCGAGATGTTCGAGCGGGCCTTGAAGCCGTTCCACGAGAAGGAAACAAAACGCCGGAATGCCGGAAAGCAGTAGTAACGGAATTCCGGCATTCCTGAATTCAGGTTTTAGGCAGATACGGCCGCAACCCCGCAGAAAGCGGACGTGGATTAATTGGGGAATTCCTCCATTCCAGAATTCAGGCGATGGATTGCGGATGGCCGACAAGAAGCCGGAATGGACAGGAACATGCCCCCGATACCCTTCCTTTTCATCGCCCGTCCTGACCAACCCGTCCCGCCTGCGTTTCCGCGACGACCCTCGCGATCTCCCGGTCGATGATCCGGCACAGGATCGCGAAGAAAAGGTCGGCGTCTTCCTGGCACAACGCGACGGGGCAGGAGCGGAAGAAATGCTCGACGATCGCGTCGTGGCATCCCTCCCCGAGATACCGCAGCCGGATGGGTTTCATCGCCGGTTCCTTTCGATCATGAGATTGAGGCGGTGCTGCTCGCGCACGCACCAGAAGACGAGGATGAGGATGATGCCGAGCATGACGGCCATGGCGCCCTCCTCGGAGCCGGAGCGGATCAGCGCCAGATTGATCGGGTCGGGCACCGTGCCGTCGCGGTAGAGGGTGGTGCCCGGGAGCAGTGCGGCCCGGGGCAGCCCGAAGCGGCCGAACTCCCAGCGCGTGCCGAAATGCGAGAGCCAACGGCCCCCGCACCCGAGGAAGAACAGGATTCCCAGCCATCCCAGGGACTTATCCACGATCGCTGCAAACCTCTTCATGATGATCCTCGCGGGGTATGCGGTCCGAAATCCGGGTTCTATCCGGGGGCGTGGCGAGGCGTCATTCTCAGCCGACATAGGGGGCTTGGCGCGGGCATCGAAATTTAGTATGATAACTTGTACAATTAATGATTTTGTTGGGATCTATGGCGTTTTGGGAATATCGCGAAAGACGGTGGGTTGCGGGGTCCATCCCGCTTCCAAAGCCGGAAAACGACAACTGGCCGGTCAAGGCACCCTGGCAAACACCGCCCGAGGTGCTCCAGATGATCCGACGGTGGAAGGAGGAGATGCGGCAGGAGCTGATCGCCGATTTCGCGTTGCGGTCCTGCCCCGAGCACCGACATCGGTGGGACCTGATGCACGCGATGGAGAAAGCCGCCCTCTGGGTCCATTACCGCGTGCGGAAGGAGTAGGGCTCATGCCGATTTGGTCCTACCAGGGAAGCGTGTGGGTTGTGGGCTCGGACCCGCTCTCCACACCGGATAACGACAACTGGGGCGTGGCGGGCAACGGGCAAACGCCGGCGGAAGCGCGCCAGTTGATCCGACGGTGGAAGGCGCAGGCGAAGCGAGAGCTTGCGGCTGATTTTTCGCTCCGCTCTTGCCCCGAGCACCGAAAGACGTGGGACATCACGCTCGCCATGGAGAAATGCGCTCTCTGGATCTACTACCGGGTGCGGAAGGGATAAGCTCAGCGGCAGCGGCTCGGCCCCAGAATCTTCTCTTTCTCCCGCTGCTCTTCCGGTAGCGATCGGCCCTTTGCCCGCTCGTTCTGATCGTCGGCATTGCCCTCCTGATTCGCCTTCGCACGCCGCTCCAGCTCGCGCTCAGCGAAGGTTTTCTCTTGCGTGAGGACCTCCCCTCGCTCGCGGGCGATGTCGCCGGGCGACGGCTGGGATTGCTCCTGGCCGCGGGGTTGCGCGTCCTGCGTGGTCGTCGTCGCCTGCTCGCGGGCGATCTCGCTCGGCGACGGAGAGGAGGGGCTCTTTGACTGCGCCTGATCTGGGCCGTATACCGACCCCGCCCCGTCCTTCGCTATGGCGCTGGGCGAGGTTGTCGTCGAAGGGGAGGGGGCCTGGCCGCGGGCGGAGGCGATCTCGCCCTGGGTGGGGTTGAGGATCGTGCCCGGCTCTTCGACGTGGATTGAATCGGGAAACGCCTTCAGGGCCATCCCGATCTCGTCGGCGCCCTGCCGCATGGCGGCCGCGATCGTGCCGTCCTTGGTGACGGCGTTCCACGTCGAGGCGAGGCCGGATTTGACGGCGGAGTGGGCCGCCACGATCATGCCGACGACACCTTCGGAGGACTTCTGGGATTCCATCGAACTTCTCCTTGAAACGAAGGCCGATCCGGGAAGGTAGGGGACGAACCCGCCCCAACTCAATTGTCGGAGAAGCCCTCAAGCGAGGGCCTGGCCACGGGTGTGAAAACGGGAGCAAGGGGGGAGGGGCGATACCCCTCGTATGGCCGATAGCCGGTCGCCCTGCGGGCAGGGTAGTGCCGGACCGGCAGGGGTTGCGGCACGGGCAGGTTCGCGGCCACGGAGACCACCCAGCCGCCCGCGAGGAGGCAGGCCACCGCGATGACGCCGGCCGCCCTCCCGAGGCCGCCGGGAGAGCCGGTGCCGCCGTCGCGGAACTCGGGCGCCTCGTAATACTTCATGAGTTTGCCGAGGATCGGCGGCAGGTTGCGGTGGAAGATGATCGTGAGGTCCTCGGGCTGGCGGATGATCTCCTCGGGCTTGAAGAGGCGCCGGGCCATCTCCGAGACGGTGAGCGAGTCGCTCGTCGAATGCTGCCCCGGCGACGGTTGCCCGCCGCCCGAGCTGTCGGAGTAGGAATAGGACGTCCCACGCTGGCGCGACTCGGTGCGGATCGTCGCGTCGCCCATCCGCTTGCTGATCACGTCGGCCGACTCCATCGCGTTGATGCCGAAGAATTGCTGGGTGTCGATGTTGTCGAGGAACACGCCTGCCCGCTCGCCGAAGCACTCAGTCAGTTGTCCGACGGACTGGAAGAAGAACCAGAGCCGGACGCCGTAGCCGCGCATCAGCGTCACCGCGTCTTCGAGCGCCTCGATGTGGCCGAGATGCCCGGCCTCGTCGAGCAGGAACAGGACCGGATTGTGCTCATTGGCGCCGCCCAGCGCGACGGCCCGCAGCAGGCAGCCGATCCACATCCTCTGGAGTGGGGCGAGGGTAACGAGGCGGTCGTGGGGCAGGCAGAGATAGATCGTCATCGGCGCCTGGCGAAGGGCGCGCGGGTCGAAGGAGCTGCGCGCCGTGTTGGCCGCGACGACGGGGCTGTCGAGGAAGGTCGTGTGCCGCTGGACCGAGGTGAGCACGGAGCCCAGCTCCCGATCGACGTACCACGACAGGAGCTGGCCGAACCGGCGGAGCATGCCGCCGCAGGCGTCCGATTCCTGCATGGCCTTGACCGCCTTGGCGTAGCTGTCGCGGCTGCTGACGAGGTCGCGGACGGTCTGCAAGTTGCGGTGCTCGGGCGAGCGTTCGCAGGCGGCCACGAAGGCGATGAATGCGGTCAGGATGAGCTCGGCCGAGTCGTTCCAGTATGGATCGTGCTCCTTGCCGGTACGCACGACCAGCATGTTCGCCAAATCCCTGCACATATCGAGCAGGTGGGGGGAGTCGATTTCGATCAGGTCGAACGGGTTGAAGGTGTCCGAGCCGGGCCCGCCGAGGGCAAATGGGTCGAGGCGGACGACACGGTGCCCGAACTTGCCCCGGCGATGCTCGCCGGTGAGCCCGAACAGCTCGCCCTTGGGGTCGGTGACGACGCAGGAGCCGAGGTAGCTCAAAAGGTTGGTGACGAGGACGCCGACGCCCTTACCCCGCCCCGTGGGCGCGAAGGTGACGAGGTGGACGAAACGCCGCAGCCGGATGATCGCTGAATGGCCCCATTGCCTCCCGAAGAAGGCGGCCAGGAATAGCCGCACGGCGAAGGCGGACTGAGCGCGGGGGGCGGAGAATAGGGTCCGCAGGGCATACCAGCGGGGCGGCGCCGCCGTGTAGCCGGCGCGGCCCAGGATCAGGGCGTCGCCTTCGCCCAAAAGCCCATTCTCGTAGAGGTCGCGGAAGTCGGCGAGGCGGGCCGTCCCGTGGGCATGGCCGCCATTCTGCCGGTCGAAATGGCGTTTCCTGGCCACCAGGCCCGCCAGCACGAGCAGGGCGAAGCCGGGGAATTGGAGGCCGGCGATGACGGCCCCCAGGAGGAAGCAGCCGCACGCGGCCATGAGCGTGACCCGGCAGGTGAAGGCATCGGGCTTGGTGGACATGGCACTCCTGACGGGGCTGGGGCCCGAACAAGGCTCCTTCGGAGGAATTCAAACGAGATACCCGTATTCAGCCCGATATCCGCTGCTGGTGCTCTTTCTGGGCCTTCATCGCCATGACCGCCCCGGCGATCCCGGTGACGATAGCCCCGCCGTCGTCGAGCCAGCCGGCGATCGGGATGAAGTCGGGGACGATGTCGAGCGGCGAGACCACGTAGACGGCCGAGAGGGCGGCGACCGCCCAGCCGACGATGGGCATGAGGATCTCGCGCATCTTCGATTGCGGCATGGCCACCAGGACCATGAATCCGCCGAGCAGGAGCGAGCCGCAGATGATGATCATGCGAATGGTTTCGAGCATCGGACACCTCCGAGGGAAATGGGTTGGGAACGTCAGGGACGGCGATCGGAGAAGGGAAAGGCCGCGCCCTCACGCCCGGAGGGTGCGGGCGAAGCCCACCACGTCCATGCCCTTCTCCAGGGCACGCTTGGCGTGGCGTTGCAACTGTGAGAGGGACTCGATGAGGTCGTCGAGCGACAGGGCGTCCTGGGCCGATACGGTGATGCTGGGGCCGCTCTGGGGCTTCCAGGAAAGCCGAGAAGCCTTGGGGCGGACGTTCTTCTTGCCGATGCGGTCCCGCACGGCCTCGGCGACCTGATCGCGATTGAGCCGCCCGGCGGCCACCGATCCCGCCAGCTCGTGCTGGGCGTGCTCGTCGGGCAGGCGGGAGATCTCGTAGCCCACCGACTCCGGCATCCGGCCGTCGTCGACCATCGCCTGTATGGCTAGCGGCAGGGTGAGCAGGGCCTTGGCCCGGCTGATCGCCGCGCCGCTCAGGCCCAGCTCCTCGGCCAGGGTCTTGGCGTTGCAACCTTTGAGGGCCTCCAGCTTGGCGAGCGACCGCGCCAGCTCCAGGGGCCGCAGGGCATGCCGCACGGCGTTTTCCACCACCTGATCGGAGAGGAGGTCCTCCTCCGAAGGGTTGCCCTCGACCGGGATGCAGGGGACGTGGGTCAGGCCCGCGATCCGGGCGGCCCGCCAGCGGGACTCGCCCGTGATGATGCGCCAGCACTGGCGTTCCTCGTCGCGTAAGACCCGCAGTGGCAGCAGGATGCCCCGCGCGGCGATCGAGGCGGCGAGCCACTCGATTTCCTCGCGGATGAACGTCTTGCGCGGTTGGGACGGGTCGGGCATCAGCTCGTCGATGGCGATGCGTTGCACGGTTTCGGTCATGATCGCTCCTTCGCCGGGCGGGGCGGTCCGCCCGGCTCAGTTGTTCTCCAGATCGCGTTTGGTCAACTTGCTGATATGCTTCGACTCGGATCGGCTGAGTTGCCAAACCGCCTTGTCGAACAGGTCGGTTGCGTACTCTTCGGCGATGCGGTCGGCCGCGGCCTTGTCCTGCTTGGAGAGCCTCGCATACCAGACCAGCGTGCCGGCACCGCCGAAGATGCCCGTCAGACCTAGCAGCGGGAGCAATGGAAACATGTCTCTGGCCTCCTCGGGCGGTGGGCGTGGAGCGAACGGGCCAGCCGCGGGCGGCGGGCGACGACGGCACGGTTTGAACGGTAGGGTGGCCCCGATTCAGCCGGAGGCGAAGGGGCGAAGAATCAGGTCGGCCGGGCCTTGCCGCGAGGGCAAGGCACCGACCGATGGCGGCCCGTCATCGCCAGGGCAGTCATTTGCCCGCATTGACGACGGCGGATGCGATTGTCACAACGGCCGAGGCGACGGCGGCGGCGAGGATGCCCCATGTCGCCGGTCCTTGGCGGTCGAGCCAGTTCATGACATTTCTCCCGAATGATGTCCCAGTACCAGGAGCACGCGGCGAGGATGATGGGGCCGCCCAGCGAAGGGCGGCGGGAATCAGGCGGACAGCCAACGCAGCAGAAGGCAAATTAGGCCCTTCATGGTCGCATCTCCTAAGGTGCCCGGCCCGCACGCCGCCGGGCAGCGAAAGGGTTGGTGACTGCTCGGCCGTGCGACGCCGGGCAGGGTTGGAGGCGGACGTTGAGCGGCCAGCGACGACGGTACGAAAGGCATGGCCGGCCCAGTCAGAAGCGATGCGTTGAGGGATTAGGTGGGCCGGGCCAGGCCCCGGCCTCGCGGCCGTGATCGGCCCGCCGGCCCGATCACGAGAAGCGGTGGTTGCAGTTCGAGTTCAGGCAGGTGTAGGTATGCGAGAAGGCGTGGACGGCCTTGCCGATGAGCCACCCCCCACCGATGGCGACGAGCATCGCCGGGTGCCCCTGGAGGGCATGGGCCGCGCTATGCCCCGCGTGGTGCTTGGCCCGGTGGCTCATCTCGTGGAATTCCTTGTCCTTGTGGACGACCTGGGACGAATAGCATTTCGGGCATTGCATGGTTCAAGCTCCGAAGTGGGGCCTCGGCCGGTGGATTGTCACGGCGCGTGCGGCACCGGCTGGCCGCAAGCGGGGGTTGTCGAAAGGAACGTGCTACACGGCGAACGGCTGAAATCGGCTGGTTTCCGGGCTGGTCCCCTCGGACGCCTACCCTGACGACCTTGCGGTGGCTCCCGCTGAAAACCCTCAGCGGGGTGATCCCGCGAGCGACGGCCAGATCACGATCACCGTTCTACCACGGGTTCGGAGGCGACGACGGATCGCCGCGCAATAATCGCAGTCCCTTCGACAGCGAATCCTGACGCCGCCGATGTAAGGGCCGGAAGCCGTTGAATTTCCCGGTGAAAAAACTGATTGAAAAATATGTGAATACGATTAATATAGATTAACAAAATGTATTAGGAGAATTCATGGATAAAGAAGCAACGCCTAAACAGAAGGAACTGACGTATCATGATGGATTTTACTACTTAATGTCAGAAGGTTTGATGGGTGACATACCTGATCGAAATAAGCGTTTTGATCTTCCACCCGAGCGACTTGCCCTGGTCAAGGAGGATCTCGCAGCCGGCAAGGAGAGTTTGGTCTGGCAGTTTATGGTCCTCCAATTAAAGCAAAGGTCTGAGGCTACTCAGAAGTTTGATCAGGCTGTTGAATCCGGGAGAATGGAGCGCTGGCTCGATGAAGACGATGACGCTCCGGAAAGTCACGCGTCCCGGGTACGCGCCCAGTCGAATAAGCTGAGGAAGGACGGGGGAAGGAATTGGGATCTGCCGTTGTCCGAAGTGAACGAGGAGCTTCGCCGACAAATGGGCCTCAAGGGCAGCCCCCCTTACGAGGAGCCGGCAGACGGTGACAAACGTGATAAACCCGGTTACGATCGAGGAGGAAGCGGCAGGGGAAGGGGCTGACCTCTCACGCGGACGTGGACGCCGTCGGTCGATAGTCCCAAAGGCGGGTAGAGTCGATGGCAGGATGGGCGATTTTCGAGCCAGAACTCAAAGAAATCGGCAAATTTCACAAGTCCAGACTCCGCGCCCGTCTCGCCGAACCGCTGGTAAATTTCGTGAGGAGCGGCAGGCTCGACTGGCACGATATTGCCCCCAATCCTCCCTTCGACTACGCCGTTGTTCACCTCTGGTCAACCGGGGCACGCGCACCGAACCGAGAACATCTCGCTGAAATCAAACGTCTGAACAATCTCTCCGACGCGGATCTTCCCATCCCGGATAAGGCGACCGTTGGGATCAGGGCCAAGGCGGATACGATCATTTGGATTCGAAATCGGTGGTTTGCCGCGCCAGGCGAGGCCATCAAGGACATTACCCCGCACCAGGTCCGGGCCCTCGATATCGTCTCGAAGCTTGCTTATGCCCAGGTACATCGCGAGCGCGTCGCGGATTGGGTTGGCATTCTTGAAGCTATACGGGCATCCGTGCCCCGGGCGGAGGTGTGGACGCACGCCGATCTCACCAAGCTGTGCGAGGACTGGCTTCCTGCCCATGGCGGTTTCGAGGATGCCGTAATCGAGGGTTTAATCCCGCATGAACATTGACAAGATGGACATTTGCGATTGGCTGGCCGGAAAGGCCGACCCGGAGGTGGTGAGCGCCATCGAGGCCGACTTGCGCGATCGGGATAGCAGCGTGACTTTGGCCTGGCTCGCCCGCCGCGCCGACGCGTCCCGAAAATACGACCAGGCCGTCGAATCCGGGAGATTGGAACGCTGGCTGGATGAGGACGACGACCCCCTTCCCGAGTCTGGAGAAGCCCCGGAGGAAGGCCACGCCTTCCGGGGCGAGCCGATGGGGATGCTGGCGGGAGCGCGAGGCGCTTCGCCTTGGGCCGTGACGGGCGGGACGGCCCGCTGGCCCTTATCCATCCCTGACGATGGGACGGGCCGAGCCCTGGCCCGCACCATCGGCGAGCGTTGCTATGGGAACCCCGAGCAGGCCGTGACCCTCACGCTGCACGTGACGCAGGCGGAGGACGGGGGCGGGAAGGTGCTGGCCGAACTGGAGGTATCGCCCCCGCCCGTCAGGGAACAGCTGGTCATCACGGTCGAGTTCAGCACGGGCGATCGGCGGACCTTCACGGCAGCCGTTCCGGTGTCGCCCCGGCCGAGTACGCGCTCTGGCCCGTGCGAGCCGCTCCCAGCGGAGGCTGCGCGGGCCCAGGAAGGCGTGTGGCTCGACGGGGGCTGGCCGCCCGTATTCAAGCTGTCCTGAGGGGGCGATGGGAGGGGTCACCGGCTCAAGTGACGCGGCCGATGAGCTGGAACGCCGACCAGTAGATCGGGTGATCGTAGCCATCCTCCCGGAGACGCCCACGCGACGAGCCCGTCGCCAATCTCAGGATGGCCTCGGCCGCGTCGGGATTGCCCGCGAATCGCAAGGCATCGGCCGCTTGACGTGCGTGATCGGCCGCCTCGCGATGCCGGCCGGAGCTTAGACACCTCATGGCCGCCCGACGATGGATCGAGGCCGCCTCGTGGGGATACTCCTCGCGTGGGAAGGATGCGAGGAGCTGCCTTTCCCGCAGGGAGAGGTCCTCGGGCCGCAATCCGCGAACACGGGCCTGCGCCAAACGGAGCGCCAGCGACGGGGAGGCTTGATTGCGGAGCAACTCGTCGAGGAAGCAGGCGACCATCTCGGCCGCGCAGTGGTCGTCGACGGACCACATCGTCGAGAGCACCAGGCCCGCACCCCGCAGCAGGAACGTCGTCATCATGCCCATCGCGTCGTCGAGCGAGCGGAAGTCGCTCCGGCCCGTCTCGCACCCGTTGAGGATGACGAGAGAGCCTTCGGCCAGCGGGGGGCGCCGATGGAGGACGTCGTGGGCCAGGAGCACGTCGTCGGCGAGGAAAAGCCGAGACATCGCCGCCTGATCCTCGTCCCCCATGCCGTGGCAACTGAAATGGAGGATGGACGCCGACTCCCATTCCCGCGTCCGCTCCACGGAGGCATCGGCCCCGATGTAGTACCGCCCTGGCCGGTCGTGAAAAGACCGGCGGATCGTCTTGGCCTCCCAATCGGAAAATGGCAGGGTCTGCGGCGAGCCGAGGTCGGGATTGGCGAGGCTGAGAATCCCCCCGGCCGTGTTCAGCGGCGGTAAGCTCGGGAGCAAGCGGGCGGAGGGGAGGTAGGCGATCTCATACTCATCGCCCAGATACACGCATCGCCCGCCTTCGTACCTGCGGCAGGCGTGCAAGGGCATGATGTGCAGCTTGCCGTGGGGCACGAGGTACATGCCTCGGAGTCCGGCGATGAGCGGCTGCAACGGGGCGAACAGGTAATGGTAGAGGTCGTCGAGCGCCTCGTCGGAGCCGACCGGCGAGCCGGCGTCGATGCAATGCCCCAGGGTGATCAGCCGCGACCGCAGCGGCTCCTCTTCAAAAGGGACGTGCAGCGATAGGAGCTGAAAATCCGAGCGGGTCAGCACGAAGACCCGGACCGTCTGGCGGTCCGTCCGCCAGAAATCGAGGAGGCCCCAATCCGGCGGCAACGCCGCCTGGATCTCGCCTACCCCAATGGCGGCGCCCGGGTCGTCCCTCGACGGGGGCCTGGCCGGACTCGCCGCGCGGAAGGCTTCAAGATAGGACCTGACCCTCGCCTCGGTCTCGGGCCGGATCAATTCCGAATCCACCGGCGACCGCGCGTCGAGCATGAGCCAGTCGGCGAGGTCTTTCCGACGCTCGACGAGCGGGGCTGATTCCGAAGGCGCCGCCGGGAAGCGACGGTCCCGGATGTCGCCGAAGACGCTCGCCTTGCCGTTCAGGACCACGTCATAGCCCTCCCGCACCTGCCCGGCCTCGATCGCCAGCCGGACGGCCTTCTCGATGGATTCTTTGCGGCGGCCGACGTAATCCAGGGAGGTCTCGTCGATGCCCGCGGCATGCCGCGCCCGCCTGGAGATGCGATGGCAGTGGGCGAATTCCTCCAGGCCCCGCGACGGCTGTCCGGCGGCGTAATAGGCTTCGGCGAGTTGTTCGTGGTAATTCGCCAGCGACTCGTCGCCCAGCTCGCCCCGGTCGATCTGCCGATACAGGGCGATGGCCTCGGCGGGACGGCCGAGGTCGAGGGCGGCCTTGGCCCGTTGCATCTTGAAAACCGCCGCCCCGTGGGCATAGCCTTGGGCCGCCATGACGGTCTCGGCGTCGGCCAGGGCCGCTTGTCCCTCCGCAAGCCGACCTACCTTCAGGAGCCCGATCGCGCGGTTGCCGCGGCACATGGCCGCGTCCTCCGGCATGTCCAGGCCGCTGTAGGCGTTCTCGGCCTTTATGAGGGCTTCGAACGCTTCCTCGTACCGTTGCATCAGAAGCAGGACGCCGCCTCGATCCCGCCAGCACGCCGCGAGCTTGTCGGGCAGATCCAGGCTCTTCAGGAGGCGTTCCGCCTGCTCCAGCAAGGCGACCGTATCGGGGTATTGGCCCAGGTCACGCAGCATCGCCGCTTTGATCCTGAGATACTCGGCGTAATCCTCCTCGGCACCTTCCCCGGACAACGCCGACTCCGCCCGCTCGCTCCAGGTGAGCGCATCCGTGTACCGGCCGAGTTTCCACAGCGCTTTCGCCCATTCCAGACGCATCATCCCCGACAACTCGATCCCGGCGTGACGCGCGTAAGCGTCATCGCAGGCCCCGACCAGCGACGCGGACGCATCCTCCTCGATCTTCCCGAGGACCGCCCTCGCCAGTTGGAAACCGATGCTCGCGAGGATGATCACGGGGCCATCGCCGGACGTCCGGGCCGCACTTATTTCGCGAACGGACGTCGCCAGGTCCGAAAAAGCCCGCGACGGGGCGAGCCGATCGAGCCGGATGCCCTGCACCAACTCCTGGGCGTCGCCCCGGGAGATGCGTTTCTCGGAAACCCCGTCCGTCAGGATGCGGACGCCGAGATCGAGGTCGCCGGCATCTTCCGAGGCCGCCCACGCCTCTGCATATCGCCCGAGTTCTCCGAGGATCGTCGCCTTACCCCGGCGGCATTTTGCGATCCCCTCGTGGTCGCCGCCCCGGGCGAGGATCGCCTCGGCCTGCTCTTGTCGGCCGAGTGCCTGGTCGAGGCGGCCCGCCCCGGCCAGGGCCTCGGCATGATCGATCATGATTTCGGCCAGGGAGTCCGGGATGTGCCGGGCGAAGCCATCTGCCATCCCCGCGAACAATCGCGAAGCCTCGTCCCATAACCTACGCGCGGATAAGACCGAGGCCAGGTCGCCGACCAGGGAGAGAAAGATCACCGCCGGATAGTCGCCATCGGGGGCC
>MKTT01000062.1:120616-129025 GCA_001898385.1 Planctomycetales bacterium 71-10 | reverse complement strand
AGCACGCCGAACAGGACGATTTGGCCCGAGAGGGTCGGCAGGATCTTGGTGAAGAACTCCCCCTTCACCAGCGGCGGGACCAGCGTGCCGAACGCCGCCGTATAGCCGAGCGCCACGGCCATCCCCAGCGACATGCCCAGGTACCGCATCGTCAGCCCGAACGTCAGGCCGCCGAGCCCCCAGAGCACGCCGAAGAAGTAGACCCACGCGAGCGTCGAGGTCGGCGTCTCCTTGAGCACCGACGGCAGGTCGTTGGTCAGCGCCAGGCCGAGCGCCCAGGGGGCGATGATCCAGCTGAAGAAGCCGCCGGTCAGCCAGTAGGTCTCCCAGGACCACCGCCGCACGAACCGGAACGGGACGTAGAAGCTCCCGGACGCCAGCCCGCCCAGCCAGTGGTAGACGACTCCGAGGAAGGGATTGGGGGTCGAGTTCATGAGAGGTCGGGGTGGGCCTTGGGGTTGGGTCGGGATGGAGAGACGTTCGAAGATATCAACTCAGGCCGCCGCGATCCCGCGCCGGCTCGGGCGGGTCGCGGCGGCCGGCGGGTCGTCGGGCCTCAGCCCCGCTTGCTCAAGACGTCGGCCTCGTAGCGCTTGACCTCGTCGAGCCAGCCGCGGCCGACGGGGATGCCCTTGGTCTGGAGGTAGTGGTCCCACACGGCGCCGAAGGGGAGGGTCTTCAGCTCCTCCAGCACGGCCAGCCGCGAGGTGTAGTCGCCGTCGGCCTCGTACTTCCGCAGGGCGTCGATCGGCTCCAGCAGGGCGAGGAGCAGGGCCTTGATCATCGACCGGGTGCCGATCACCCAGGCGGCCACGCGGTTGATGCTGGCGTCGAAGAAGTCCAGGCCGATGTGGACGCGGTCGAGGTAGCCCCCGCGCACCAGCTCCTGGGCGATCAGTTCGATGTCGTCGGTCAGCAGGACGACATGGTCGCTGTCCCACCGCACGCCGCGGCTGACGTGCATCAAAACCTCGTCGACGTACGTCAGCGCGGACGACAGTTTGTCGGCCACGACCTCGGTCGGGTGGTAGTGGCCGGAGTCGATCGTGAAGACCTTCTTCCGGGAGATGGCGTAGCCGAGGTAGAACTCGTGCATGCCGACGACGTAGGTCTCGGAGCCGATCCCGAACAGCTTCCCCTCGACGGCGTCGCGGTTGAAGCGGGGGTCGATCTCCGGCTTGAACATCGCGTCGAGGGCCTCCGCCAGCCGCTCGCGGGGGCCGCGGCGGTCGACGGTCTGGTCCTTCATGCCGTCGGGGATCCAGACGTTGGTGATGCAGGTCGTCCCCAGGGCTTCGCCCATCGCCGCGCCGATCTTGCGGCAGGCGACGCCGTGGTCGATCCAGAACTGGCGGATCGCCTTGTCCGGGTGGGCCAGGGTCCAGCCGTCGGCCGCCTTGGGGTGGGAGAAGTAGGTGGGGTTGAAGTCCATCCCCATCCCCTTCCCCTTCGCCCAGTCGATCCAGTTCTTGAAGTGGGCGGGCTCCAGGGCGTCGCGGTCGACCTTCTTGCCGACGGTCTCGGCGTAGCTGGCGTGCAGGTTCAGGCGGTGCGTGCCGGGGATCAGCGACAGGGCCTCGTCCAGGTCCTTGCGCAGCTCGTCGGCGGTGCGGGCCTTGCCGGGGTAGTTGCCGGTGACGGCCAGCCCGGACCCCAGCGCCTCGCCGGTGTTCTCGAAGCCGCCGACGTCGTCCCCCTGCCAGCAGTGCAGGGAGATGGGGATCTTCGACAGCCTGTCCAGGGCCTTATCCACGTCCACGCCGATCTCGGCATAGCGTTCCTTCGCCAGGGCGAAGGCCTGGTCCACGTTCTTGCTCGGAGAGGGCATTCTCGTCTTCCTTCCAGCGATGTCGAGGGCGACGGATTCGCCCCCGCTGATGATTCTGCCACGGCCGGGGCCCGGCATCCAGGGCTTGACGCCGGGCTCAGGGGCCGGGATGCGCGAGCCAGGACGACCGCAGGGCGTGGACCGTGAGCTTCTCCAACTCCACCGGCCCCCCCTTCGCCGCGATCCCGAGCGAGTGGTTCGCGTCGTCCGGGATCGCCGCGACCGAGACGGCCGTCCGGCCGCCGTTCGCGAAGACCTCGACCGAGCCGCGATCCAGGAACACATGCAGGCGCACCACGCCGTCGACCTGGGGGACGAACGTCCGCACCTGCTTGCAGACCACGTCCTGGCGGTCGACGTCGTAGATCAGCGGCGTGCCGCGGAGGTCCAGTTCCAGGGACTTCGCCGAGCCCGGCCGGAACGCCAGTTCGATCTCGAAGAGGTCGCCGGCCTCGGCGACCAGGGGGTTCTCGGCCCCCGGCTCCAGCGCCTTGCCGCCAAACTCCTTCGACCCGGCGCGGAGCGACTTCAGCTCCTCGACCGGCTCGGCGAACATCCGAGGGCCGTCCTTGGTCGACCGCAGCGTCAGCTCGACGGGGAGCGCCATCTGCTGGTTGAAGGCCGAGCCGGGGAACGTCACGTTCTGGCCCCAGCCGATCTGGATCCGGCGTCCCTTCGGCTCGTCGCTGAAGGTCTGGGCCGCGTAGAAGTTGCCGTGCCAGGTGGTCAGCTTCTCGGGGCCGGAGGTCGGCGTGAAAGCCTTGCCGTCGAACGTCCCCAGCCTGTACTTGCCGTCGGCCGCGGTGAGGACCCAGAGCTTCCGGTTCGGGTCGCCGTCGACGGCCAGCTCGAAGACGTCCGGGCACTCGAAGTAGCCGTCCGACCGGCTGGCGAAGGTCCACGCCTTGAGGTCGGGCGAGGTGTAGAAGTCGATGCTCTGGCGGTCCTTGGCCTCGTCGTACACGGCCATGACCCAGTGATCGCCGGGGGCGTACCAAAACAGCCGGGGGTCGCGGCCATCGTGCTTCACGACCGGGTTGCCGGCGAACTCGGCCCAGGTCCGGCCGCGGTCGTTGCTGTAGACGATGCACTCGCCGCGGCCGGTGCTGGTGTAGGCGGCGACGAGCGGGTCGGCGCCGTCCTTGCCGAATCCGCTGGTGTTCCCGCGGTCGGTGACGGCGGATCCGGAGAAGGCCCAGTCGCCGTACTCATGGGGGTAGAGGGCGATCGGGAGTTCGGTCCAGCGCACCAGGTCCGGGCTGACGGCGTGGCCCCAGTGCATGTTCCCCCAGGCCCAGCCGTAGGGGTTGTGCTGGTAGAACAGGTGGTACTCGCCGTCGCGCCAGACCAGGCCGTTGGGGTCGTTGAGCCAGCCTCGGCGCGACGTGAAGTGGAACTGCGGCCGGTGCGGTTCCTTATATAAGGAAGCGGCGTCCGGCACGTCGTCGGCCTGGGCGATCCCGTCGAGGGCCTTCGGATCCTCGATCTCGTCGACGCGGAAGGTGACGGTCTTCCCCTTGCAGGCGTCGAGGTCGGCGAAGGCGAAGAAGTCGGGCTTGCCGGCGGCCAGCTCGACGTCGAACTCGCGGATGGGCCGGCCGTCCTCGCCGAGGATCTTGGCCCGGTACTTGGGGCCGCCGGTCTTCACCGGGATGTGGAGGAACCGCTTCTCCAAGGCGATGGCGCGGGTCGCGGCCTGCGGGATTTTCGGCGTGTCGGTCTGGACGATCTGGTCGACGTTGACGTGGCCCCAGCCCCCCTTGCGGCGGTCGACGACGCGGAGGGTCGCCTCCTTCCCTTGCAGGTCCTTCACGTCCCAGGCGTCCCACTTCAGGCGCTCGGACCCGCCCGGCTCGCGGTTGGGGCCGACGGCGGAGCGGACGACGCGGCCGTCGACGAGCAGGTCGAGGCCGGTCTCGCCGGCCCAGCCGCCGCCGCCGATCAGGAAGTTCAGGTGCGTGCGGTCGATCTTGAACGGCGGGCTGGTCAGGTCGCCGGTGGAGTCGTCGCCGTTGCGGAAGCTGTTCACGAGGCCCCGGCCCAGGTATCCTTCGACGGGCATCTGGCCGGGGAGGGTCCCCCGGGCGGGGGCGTCGCCGAAGGCGTCGCCGGTCGCCTTCCAGCCGCCGTAGTCGTCGCCCTCGAAGTCGGCGACGAGGACGTCCGGGCGAGGCGAGTCCTCGGCCGCCGTCGCGACCGCCAGGGACCCGACCAGGACCAACGTGGCAAGCATGGATCACCGCTCCTCGGGGGACTTCGGGGGGCCTCGCACCCCACGAGGATAGACCGACGGCCGGCCGAGCGGAAGCCGTCGGCGTCGGCCTCCCCGGGAAATCCTCGATCTCGTGAAGGAGGCCGGCATGGCTCGGATCATGATCGCGGCGTTCGCCCTGCTCGCGCTCGCGACGCCGGCGCGATCGGCCGACTTCGCCCTGGAGGACGGCGACACGGTCGTCTTCCTGGGGGACAGCATCACGGCCGCCCGGACCTACGGTCGGATCGTGGAGCAGTACACCCTGCTGCGGTTCCCAGGCCGCCGCGTCCACTTCCACAACGCCGGCTGGGGGGGCGACACGGCCGCCGGCGGCCTCGCCCGGATGGACCGCGACGTCCTGCCGTTCAACCCGACGGTCCTGATCGTCGCCTACGGCGTCAACGACATCGGCTGGGGGACCAAGGCCGACGACGCCCACAAGCGGGCCTACCTCGACGGCATCCGCGGCATCGTCGAGAAGGCGAAGGCCCGCGGCTGCCGCGTCTACATCTGCTCGGCCGCCGCCACCGCCGAGGCCCCCGATACGGCCGAGCGCGGGCCCCTCCAGGCCATGTGCGACGACGGCATGGCCCTGGCCCGCGACCTGGGCGGTCATTCCATCGACGTCCAGCGATCCATGCGGGCCGTCCAGCGCCGGATGATCGAGGCGACCAGGGACGACGACCCCAAGAAGGAGCGGCCGTCGCTGCACGTCGCCGACGGCGTCCACCTGAACGACGAGGGCCAGCTCGCCATGGCCTTCGCCATCCTGGAAGGGCTCGACGCCCCCGCCGGGGTCTCGTCGGTCGCGATCGACGCCGCCGGGCCGACCGTCGCGAAGGCCGAGGGCTGCACGGTCGCGAACGTCGCGGGCGACGCCGCGCGGCTGGAGTTCGACCGGCTCGACGCCGGCCTGCCGCTGAACCTGGGCCTGTTCGGGGCGCTCCGGTATCGGTTCATCCCCGTGCCCGAGCGGTTCAATCGATACATGCTCGCGATCAAGGGCCTCCCCGACGGCGACTACTCCATCGCGGCCGACGGCCGGGCCCTCGGCAAATGGCCGGCCGCGAAGCTGGCCGAGGGCGTGGACCTGGCCTCGGCCACGGCGAACGGCTGGGAGCCGGGCGGGCCGTGGGAGGCCGCCGCCTGGGCGCTCGCCGACGCGACCGAGGCCCGATCCGAGCTGGGCCAGGTCGCGCCGGGGCTCGCCTACCACCTGCCGAACTCGCCCGTCGTCGCCGACCTGAAGGCCCGCGCCCGCGAGGCCGACGCGAGGCTGGAGGAGGTCCAGCGGACCCTCGTCGCCCCGAGGCCGTTCCGGTTCGTGGTCGAGCGGGCGCCCGAGGCGGCCCGATGAGCGTCGCCGGCCCGATCGCCCGCGCCGCCGAGGCCGTCGCGGCGGCCGACGCCCTGCTGATCGGGGCCGGCGCCGGCATGGGGGTGGACAGCGGCCTGCCCGACTTCCGCGGGCGGGAAGGCTTCTGGAACGCCTATCCCCCGTATGCGAAGCTCGGGCTCGACTTCGCCCAGCTCGCCTCGCCGCATTGGTTCCGCCGGGATCCCGCCCTGGCCTGGGGGTTCTACGGCCACCGCCTCGGCCTCTACCGCTCGACCGTCCCGCACGAGGGTTTCCAGATCCTCCGCCGCCTGGCCGGACGCATGAACCACGGCGAGTTCGCTTATACGTCCAACGTCGACGGCCAGTTCCAGCGCGCCGGGTTCCCGGCCGACCGGATCCACGAGGTCCACGGCGCCATCGGCCTGATGCAATGCCTGGACGACTGCGGCGTCGGGATCTTCCGGGCGGGGGGGGTGGCCGTCGAGATCGACCCCGGGACGATGCGGGCCGTCGGCGGCCTGCCGACCTGCCCGGACTGCGGGTCGCTCGCCCGGCCGAACATCCTCATGTTCGGCGACGGCGGCTGGGACCCGTCCGTCTCCGACGCCCAGGCCGGGCGGCTCCGGGCCTGGCTCGAAGCGATCGTCGAAGCCGACGCCCGGCTCGTGATCGTCGAGTGCGGCGCGGGGACCGCGGTGCCGACCGTCCGCCGCTTCTGCGAGCGGCTCCTCGCGATCCCCGGCGCGACCCTCGTCCGCATCAACCCCCGCGAGCCCGAGGGGCCGGCCGGGACGATCTCCATCGCGACGGGGGCGCTGGAAGCCATGAGATCGATCAACTCACATATCGAAAACCATCGTCATTAATCCTCCGCCCCCCGGGGTGGGGGCGCGAGCCTCACGGCGGCCCCTGATCTTCGACCCGAAAGCCCTCGACGGCACGCGCAAGCTCGGGGATCTTGGACTCGACGACGTCCCAGAGGATGTCGTCGTTGATGGAGAAGTAGACGTGGGCGAGGTAGTCTCGCATCCCGGCGATCTTCCGCCATTCGATCTCGGGCATCCGGAGGCGAACGTCCTCGGGGATCCGTTTGGCCGCTTCGCCGACGATCAGCAGGCAGTGGACGACGGCGTGGTACGTCCGGTCGTCGGCGAGGAACGCCTCCCGATCCATGCCCGCGGTGAACCTCCCCACCTTCTCGCAGGCGGTGCGGATGTCGCCCAGATAGGCTCGCCAATCACGGGACGTGGATCAGGTCCCTCTGGACTTCCGCCCGCATCTCGGGCCGGAGCGTCTCGGGGGTGCCCAGGTCGACCCGGCGTCCCAGCAGGTCTTCCAGGTCGAGCTTGAGGCCCATGAAGTCATCGAAGTTCGCGGGCCCCTCGAACGCGACGAGGACGTCCACGTCGCTCCCCTCGTGGTCGTCCCCCCGGGCCATCGAGCCGAAGACGGCCAGCGATTTGACCCCGTACTTCGCGCGGAGCGAGGGAGCCTCGGCGTTGAGGCGTTCGAGGATCGCGAGGCGGTCCATGGCGGCTTCCTCCTCCAATATGAAGTCGCGGGGGGGAGCGACGTCCGACCCCTCGTTCCATTCTACATCGATCCGCATCGGCCTGGCCGGCGACCGCAACGCGATTCCGACGCCCCCGCGGCGTTTCGAATCGCAGCATCCGTCACGCCTCGGGTTTCCGGAAGTGCTCGTCCATGATCGCCACGAGTTCGTCGTGGATCAGGCCGTTGGAGGCGAGGATGCTGGTCTTGGCCAGGGGGGGCGGGTCGCCGTGGCAGGTGGTGACGCGGCCGCCGGCCTCCTCGACGAACAGGCGGCCGGCGGCGAAGTCCCACGGGGCCAGCTCGTATTCGAAGAACGCGCCGAACGAGCCGACGCCGACGTAGGCCAGGTCGAGCGTCGCCGCGCCCAGGCGGCGGAGGCCGTGGCTCTTGCGCGAGAGGATCTCGCGGCAGGCGTCGAGCGTGGCCGACATCATCGCGCCTCGGTCGTAGAAGTAGCCGAAGGCGACGAGCACCTCGTCGATCCGCGAGCACGGCGAGACCTGGGCGCGACGGCCCTTGTGATAGGCGCCGCAACCCTTCGCGGCGGTGTACCAGTCGTCGTGCAGCGGGCTGCCGACCACGCCGACGGTCGGCTCGCCCTTGTGGTAGTAGGCGACGGAGATCCCGAAGTGGGGGATGCCGTGGAAGAAGTTGCTGGTGCCGTCGACGGGGTCGATGATCCAGACGTCCTCGCTGGAGAGGATGGCCGCGGCGCCGTCGCCGGCCCCCTGCCCTTCCTCGCCGTAGACCGCGTGGCCGGGGAACGCCTTCTTGATGACCTCGACGATCGCGCGTTCGGCCTCGACGTCGGCCCGGGTTACGATGTTGAAGGAGCCCTCGCCCTCGGCGTTCTTCACGTCCGCGGCCAGCCCCCCCTGGAAATACCCGACCGCGACCCCGCCCCCGACCTTGGCGGCGATCTCCGCGACCTCAAGCTCGGCCTTCCACCTGTCCACGATCTCGCCCCCTTCCAGGTCCCCTCGGCACGCGACACGCCCCCGATTATACCGCCCCGCGCCGATCGGGTCGGCCTGGGTCCGTTCGCGGCGGGCCGACCGAAGCCATCGAACGCAACCCGTTTCCAGGAAACCCGTTCAACTCAATCGACCTGGGTTCGCCCGTCGAAATCGCATGATCCCGAATCACCCCGGCCCCGTCGCGGGACGCCGTCGCGACCCCGGGTCCGATCCGGCCTCGCGGGCGAATCAATGCCCACCGCCGCCCTTCGCGGTCCGACCTCGTCCGAATTGCCAAAGACCTTCCACAATCAGGATCGTGGGGACTCGGCCGAAGATTTCATCTTTCCCGGATTCGCCCGGCGGGGTCGTCCCTTGAGAATTGAGCATCTTCACGGCCTTACCCCCTCGCGGGGAAGGTGGCCCTGCGGGCCAATCGTGTTCGGCACGAGAAATGAGCGTCCCGGGACCGTCCCCT
>MKTT01000062.1:0-120586 GCA_001898385.1 Planctomycetales bacterium 71-10 | reverse complement strand
CCGGTCGCGCCACCCCTCATCCGGCCCTCCGGGCCACCTTCTCCCTCAAGGGGAGAAGGCGTCGATCGCCAAGCTATCTCAACAGGTCCGACGACCCTCACCCGGCCCTCCGGGCCACCCTCTCCCGGCGGGAGAGGGGACGTCGGACGCGGTGTCGCCGCTTTGGGACGCAGGGGCGGCCCCCTCGGGCGGGCCTTCGGACCCCGACAGCCGTCTGGCGCGTCCTCCTCTTCTAACCGCGAGCCCGCGGCCTTCCGCGTCGGTTACTCGAAGCCGCGCCCCATCCCTCCCGACTCCTGCCAGAGGATGGGCGGCAGGTCGGGGGGCGGGGGCGGGGCGATGGCGACCCGCCGCCGCTGGTCGTCACTCAGGAGCGGGTCGGGGTCGGCGACGACCGCCTCGCCCGGCTCCAGGCCCGAGCGGACCTCGGCGACATCGTCGTTGTACAGGCCCGTGACGACCTCGCGCCACTCCACCGCGCCGTCGGCCTTGCGGACGCCGACGTGGTACGCGCCGTCGTACCAGACCAGCCCGCGGCGCGGGACGCCCAGGGCGTCGGGGCCCGAATCGATCAGGAATTTGACCCTCACGGAAGCCCCGGGCCGGAGCGGGACGGGCTTCGCCCCCGCGGGAGGATCTTGGAGGTCGATCACGGCGAGATTGGTCTCTGGCGCCGGCCCCCCCAACGTGGGTTGCAGCGATGGCGACGGCTGCGCCTCGATCGACTCGACGACGCCGTCGAGCACCGCCCCCGCCCTCGCTGGCAGGTGCGCAATCGTCACCTTGGCCCGCAGGCCGGGCCGGATCCGCGAGGCCGTCTCGTCGGGGACTTCGGCGTTGACGACCAGGCGGCCGTCGTCCTGCTGGATGTAGGCGACGACCTGGCCCCCCTGAACGTGCGTCCCCGGACGCGGCCACCCCGTGCCGGGCAGTTGGGAGATGTCGACGACCCCGTCGACCGGGGCCGGGATCGAAGCCTTGGCGATGAACCTCTCCAGGGCCACCAGTTGACTCTTCTCCCTCTCCTCCTCCGCGACCCGCGAAAATCGCTCGGCCTGCGCCTTGTTCCATTCGGCCTGGAGCATCTTGAGATCCTTGTCCCGGGTGTAGTCCTCCAGGATGGCCAACTTGGCCCGCGCCTGCTCCAGTTCGAGCCGATCCTTCTGGATGCCGAGCCGCGCGAGGTCCAGGCGGTCCTCCATCTCCTGGTCGGCCAGGACGTCGGCGGGCGTCGCGGCGTCGCCTCGCTTCTCCAGCAGGCGGGCCGACTCCTCGCGGAGCCTCTGGACGCGCTCGGCCCGCTTCTCCGAGCTGGCGACCGCCGATTCGGCCGCCTGCACGGCCCCCTGCGCCCCGGCCTTCGCCGCCGGGTAGATCCCGTCCTTGTATTCGTCGAGCGCCATCTTGGCGATCTCGCAGGCCTGATCCGCCGCCTGGAAGCGAATCCTGGCCTGCGACGCCGCGGCCGTCTGGGCGACGAGGGCCTTGCGCAGGAGGCCGGAATCCAGTTCGACGACCACGTCCCCCTTCTTGACCCGCGTCCCGGAGGGCAGGATCGAGCGGATCGCCACGGTGAACGGTGAGGTCGGCAGCAACATCAACCTCACCGGCTCCCGCCGCGTGGCCGCGACGTTTCCGTCCACCAGGACCGGCATGAGGACCACGCCCGGGCGGACCTCGGCCGCCTCGGGCTTGGCCGCGGCCTTCTCGGGGGGGGCGGCCGGCGGCGGCTCCTCCGATGCCCCGCCGCGGGCGGCCAGGGCGAGGACGCCGGACGTCGAGGCTCCCAGGGCCAGCGCGAGCGCGGCGGCCCTCCACACGTCGTTTCGGCTCATGGCTCGTAGGACTCCGATCGCGAGGGCCGCGGCGACGCCCGGCGGGGCCGCCGTTGTGGGGAGGAAACGCGCGGCGGCCGAGGCGGTGGCCTCGGCCAGGCCGGCCGGGAGGACGACGGGGGCCGCGCCGGCCTTCGGGTCGAGGCCGCGGCGGCGAAGGCGGTCGCGGAGCCGGTCGCGGCCCCGGGACAGGCGGCTGGCGACCGTCCCGACCGGCAGGCCCAGCGTCGCGGCGGCCTCGGCGCTGGTCAGGCCCTCCAGCTCGCAGAGGACGACCGCGACCCGGAACCGCTCGGGGAGGCGGTCGACCTCCTCCTGCACGGCCGCCGCCAGGTCGTCGCGGCCGGGTTCGAGGGCGACGGATCGCGACGGGGCCGCCTCGGCCGCACGACGCTCGGCCGCTCGCCGGCGATCGCGGTCGCGACGGGCCCGGTTCGCCGCCCGCCGCGCGACGCGGTGCAGCCAAGGCCCGAGCGAGTCGCGGACCCAGAGCGATCCCCCCTTGCGGGCCAGGACGAGGAACGTGGCCTGGAAGGCGTCGAGCGCGTCGTGGTCGTCGCCCAGCAGGGACCGGCAGGCGCGCAGGACCATCGGCCCGTGCCGCTCCACCAGGGCCGCGAACGCCGCCTCGTCGCGACGCCCGACGAACCGCCCCAGCAGCTCGCCGTCCGTCGCCCCCAGCGCCGTGCCCGACTCCAGCAGCCCGCGGATCGTCCCCGACACCCCGCGCCCTCCGCTCCGGCCCCCCCCTCGACATCCAATCCAGTAAAGCCGCGCCGGCCGGGGTTTCATCCCGAATTCCGGCGGCGGCTCGCAGATTCTCCGCGGAGGGGGGCGGCCGGGCCCGTCAGGCTTCGCCGCGCTCGACGGGCTCGGGCTCGGGGTCGGGGTCGAGCCGGCCCTGCTCGGCCGAGCGGACGAGGTCGGCGAACGCGCCGTCGGCCCGGACGAGGTCGCCGTAGGTCCCGCTCTCCACGACCTTGCCGTCGTCGAAGACGAGGATGCGGTCGGTGTCCAGCAGGGTCGTCAGGCGGTGGGCGACGAGGATCACCGTCCGGTCGGCCCGCGCGGCGTCGACGGCCCGCTGGACCTTCCGCTCGCTGATGTTGTCCAGCGCCGACGTCCCCTCGTCCAGGATCAGGATCGGCGGGTCCTTGAGGAAGACCCGCGCCAGGGCGATGCGCTGGCGCTGGCCGCCGGAGAGGTTCTGGCCGCGCTCGGCGACGCGGGCCCTGTAGCCGCCGGGCATCATCATGACTTCGTCGTGGATGCAGGCGGCGCGGGCGGCGGCCTCGACCTTCTCCGGGGTGACGTCGCGGCAGCCGTAGGCGATGTTCTCGGCCACGGTCCCGGAGAAGACGAACGGGTTCTGGCCGACGTAGCCCACCAGGTCGCCGATCGCCTCGCGGGTCACGCTCTCCAGGGGCACTCCGCCGAACCAGACGCGGCCGGACGTGGGGTGGACCAGCCGCATCAGCACGCGAAGCCACGTCGTCTTGCCGCAGCCCGAGCGCCCCGCCATGCCGATCGTCTCGCCGTGGCGGATCTCCAGCGACAGGCCGTCGAGCGCCCGCCGGCCCCCCTCGATGGTCCTGGGGTATTGCACGCCCACGTCCTCGGCCACGAACAGCGGCCGGCCCGGGGACAGCACGGGCGTGCGCGGGTCGACCGGCTTGAACGACGGGTCGACCGGCTCGCGCAGGAGGTTGATGAGGTCGCCGACGCGCAGGCTGCTCTCGTGGGCCTCGTCGATGAAGCGGTGGACCTCGTTGAGCGGGGCCATCACGTTCAGGTACAGGACCGAGAACGTGAAGATGTCGCCGAGCTGGATCCGGCCGTGGATGTACAGGAAGACCGCCAGCGCCAGGACGACCAAGTGGAAGAAGCCCTCGTTCAGCGCCTTGCCGCAGCCGAACAGCGACATCTGGAAGTGGTGCGTCAGCTCCTTGGACCGCTTGCGCTCGGCCGCCTTGGCGACCCGGCGGACCTCGCGGCGGTGGGTGTTGGAGGCCCGGACGTAGTCGATCCCGGTGAGCTGCTCGACCACGGTGCCGTCCATGCGCTCCCGGGTGCGCAGGAGGTCGAGCCGCACCCCCTTCTGGGTGACGATCTGCGCGACCGTCAGCCCGAGCGAGATGGGCACGACGCCGAGCATCGCCAGCGCGACCCAGGGCTGCCGGGTCAGGACGTAGAAGACCGCGAAGCCGCCGGTGAACAGCGCCGGGACGAAGTCGAGGAAGCTGATGCGCAGGAACCGGACGAAGCCGTCGGCGCTGCGGGTGACGCGGCCGTAGAGCGAGCCGACCTGGTCCTGGGCGATCGCGGCCAGATCCACCTTCATCAGGTGGCCCACCAGCCGCACGTTCATGTCCTTGTCGATCCGGGTGCAGGCCCGCTCGACGAGATAGCGCCGCAGGACGTTCATGGTCTCGCGGAGGAGGTACCCCAGGCCGATGAGCGTCAGGTAGAAGGTCGCCGTCCGGGCGACCTGGTCGGCGGGGGGGCGGAGGCCGTCGGCCCCCGGGCCCACGGCGTTGACCAGCTGGCCGAGGAAGACCCCGGCGGCCGTCCCGCCGGCGCTGGCCAGGCTCATGGCGACCAGCGCCGAGCCCAGCGAGAGCCGATGCCGCCAGGGGACCAGCCGCCACACCTGCCGCCCCCGGCGGCGGATCCGCCCCAGCTCGCGGCCGACTTCCCGCAACCGACTCGCCACGCTCGCTCGCGCCATCGCTTCTTGACACCCCCAGGCCGGCGTTCCGGGGCGTCGCGGCCCCCGGTCCATGGTACGGATCGGCCGGCCGGTCGTGCGAGCCGACCCGGCGGATCGGCGGATTTTCGGCCCCGCCGCCGGGCGGATCCTAAGAATTTGGAAATCCCGAAAGATGGCCCCACGCTCCTTCGGGGAACCGCGTACTAATGTTGTGTGCGACGGGCCCCGCTCGGGGCCCCCGCCGCGAGCCCGACGGGACGCCGGCCGATCGGCGAAGGACCATCGCCCCCATCGACGACGCCCCGCACGTCAGCTCATCACCGGCCGGCCCGAGGTTCCTCCTCCGGCGCGCCGTTTGCAGCCAGGATCGCTGCGGAGATTCGCCCGGTTTCGCAGGAGGTCGTCCATCCATGTTTTCAAGAGAGGGTTACTTGAGTCCCGTGTTGATCGCCACCGACGTCGCCCACGCCCCATCCTCCGTGGACCTGGCCTCGCCGGGGCGCGACCCCCTGGTCGCCCGCCGGCCGCCCGCCCCGCGCGAGGAGTCCCTGGTGGTGGACGAGCGGTCCGGCCTCCGGCCCGCCTGCGTCGTCGAATCCAAGCTGACCCGGCTCATCAAGGAAGCCTCGCTCCCCGCCAGCCGCCTCCAGATGCGAGCCATGCTCAAGGCGCGTTGAGCGATACCGTCCGCCCGCATTTCACCCCGCCGACCCGAGATCGTCGCGGGATCTTCCCCTATCTCGACCGCCCCCGGACCCGTCGCCGCCCTCTCCCCCGCGACGACATCCGGCCGACATCCGATCTTCACGAAACAGCCGCCGAGGCCGCCGTTCGCTCCCCGCTCCTTGCGGATCGCGAAAGGCGGTCGCGGTCGCCTGCGCGGCGACCCTCCCCTTGCGACGCTCCGTCGAAAACGTGGGAGTGGGAGCAGAAATCCCCCCTTCTCCCACGAGGGGAGAAGGATGCTCGTCGTCGGCTTGCTCGATGGAATCTCCCGCGCGTTCAACATGCCCGCCGCACGGCGGCGTGAATCACTCCCGGGCCTCCTGCCCGGAAATCATGCACCCGTGACCCCTCCATCGAATGGAGACATCACGATTTCGACATCCCGCCTTCGCCCGTCGTCCACCAACGGGATCGCCGGGCCGTCGTGGGGTTCGCCGTCGACGGCGATGCGGCTCCGGCCCCGCTGGAGCCCTTCGGGGTTGAGGACGCGGATCGCGTAGACGGTCGAGCCGTGGCGGTAGTCGACGGCGAATTCGCGCCAGGACGCGGGGATGCAAGGGTCGATGAGCAGGCGGTCGCCGGCGCGGCGGAGGCCGAGGATGGATTCCAACGCCGCCTGGTACAGCCAGCCCGCCGCCCCGGTGTACCACGACCAGCCGACGCGGCCGGCGTGGGGGGGGAAGCCGAAGACGTCGCCGGCCAGGGCGTAGGGCTCGCCCTTGTAAATCCGGGCGTCATCCTTACAAGCCGCGTGGTTGATGGGATTGAGGAACTGGAAGAATTTCAGGGCCGAATCCCCACGTCCCAGGCCGGCGAACGCCTGCACGACCCAGGCGGCGGCGTGGGTGTACTGGGCCCCGTTCTCGCGCACGCCAGGGACATAGCCCTGGATGTAGCCGGGGCTGGGGGACGAGCGGTCGAACGGGGGCGTCAAGAGCAGGATGAGGCGGTCGGCCTCGCGGACGAGCATCGCCTCCACGGCCTCCATCGCCCGTTTCGACCTCTCGGCGGGGGCCCCGGCGAAGACCGACCACGACTGCGGCAGCGAATCGATCCGGCATTCCGCGGCCGAGGCCGTCCCCAGGGGCGTGCCGTCGTCGAAGTAGGCCCGGCGATACCACGAGCCGTCCCAGCCGTGGGCCTCGACGGCCGCGGCCAGCACGTCGGCCTCGGCCCGCCAGCGCGCGGCGCGGTCGGCGTCGCCGCGCGAATCGGCGATCGGGGCGAACCGCCGCAGCGCGACGATCAGGAACCAGGCGAGCCAGACGCTCTCGCCCTTCCCCTCGGCCCCCACGCGGTTCATGCCGTCGTTCCAGTCGCCCCCGGCCATCAGCGGCAGGCCGTGCGAGCCCCGAGGGGACGAGCGGTCGAGCGCCCGGGCGCAGTGCTCGTACAGCGAGGCCCCCGGCGCGACGTCCGGCAGGCGGTAGTCGTCCTCCTGGCCCGGCGCGAGGGCGGGGGCCGTCAGGAACGGGACCTCCGCGTCCAGCGCCCCGGCGTCGCCGGTGGCCTCGACGTAGCGAGAAGCGACGAACGGCAGCCAGAGGTAGTCGTCGGAGTAGCGCGTCCGAACGCCGCGGCCGTCGGGCGGGTGCCACCAGTGCTGGACGTCCCCCTCGACGAACTGCCGCGAGGCGTGGAGGAGCAGTTGGGCCCGCGCCAGGTCGGGCGCGGCGTGCAGCAGCGCGAGCACGTCCTGGAGCTGGTCGCGGAAGCCGAACGCGCCGCCCGACTGGTAGAACGCCGTGCGGCCCCAGAGGCGGCAGCTTGTCACCTGGTACAGCAGCCATCGGTTGACGAGGACGTCGAAAGCCGGCTCGGGCGTGCGGACCTTCACCGCGCCCAGGAGGCGGTCCCAACCGGCCTTCGATCGCTCCAGCGCCGCGGCGGCGCCGACGTCGCGGACGTGGGCCAGGTGCTCGCGGACCTGCTCGGGGGATTCGGCCCAGCCGAGGAGGAAGACGACCTCGCGCGATTCGCCGGGGCCCAGGTCGAACTTCGTCTGCACGGCGCCGCAGGGGTCGAGCCCGGCGCCGACGCGGCCGGACAGCTCGACCTGGCCCAGCGCCGCGGGCTTGGCGATGGAGCCGTGGCGGCCGAGGAACTCGCCGCGGTCGCCGGTGACGGTCCGCGGCCGGCGGTCGACGTCGAGGAACGCGACGCCCCCGGCGAACTCCTCGCGGAAGCCGTTGCGGGCCGTCAGCGCGTCGGTCTCGGGGTCGACCGCCGTGACGACGTGCATCGCCGAGCGGTCGCGGGACGAGCCCAAAACCCATTCGGCGTAGAAGGTGGCGGAGAGCCGGCGCGGGGCTTCGCCGGGGTTCTCGACGCGGAGCCGCAGGTACTTGACCGGCCGCTCGGGGTCCACGAAGACGTCGAGCCGGTGGCGCAGGCCGTGGCAATTCCGCTCGAACGACGTGGACCCCTGGCCGTGGCGGACGAGGGCCGGGCCGGGCGATGGGACCGGCAGCGGCGTGGGGCACCAGACCTGGCCGGCCTCCTCGTCGCGGAGGTAGAGGACCTCGGCCGAGGGGTCGCAGACCGGGTCGTTGCTCCACGACGTCAGCCGGTTCGTCTGGCTGTTCCCCGCCCACGTCGCCTGCGAGCCCGACTCGGTGACGAGCGTCCCGAACGCCGGGTTGGCGATGACGTTGCTCCAGGGGAGCGGCGGGAGCGCCGGGCGCGGGAGCGGCTGGCGCGACGGGCCGCCGTTGCCGTTCCCCTCGCCGTCGGGCCGGCCGGGGGTGTCGACCACGACGACATATTCGCGGCCGTCAGGGGTGAAGCCCCCCAGGCCGTTGAAGAAGAGGAGGCCGTCGGGCGTGGCGACGGGCTCGTCGCGATGGGGGGCCCTGCGGCGCGTCGCGGTGAGCGGCTCCGGCGGCTCGGGGCTCCAGTCGACCCCCTCGACCTGCTCGGCCAGGAGCCCGTTGGCGGCGTCGAGCGCCACGCGGGCCGCGGCGTCGAGCGCCCCGCGCTCCGGGGCCGAGAGCGACGCGCCCGCGACGACGTGGACGCCCGCGGGCCGGTCCAGGCGGTCGGCGAAGCCGGCCTCCCGCGCCATGGCCTCGATGGGCCCGGCCAGGCCGGGGCCGGCGGAGTCGTCCAGGACGATCAGCTCGGACTCCAGGCCCTGGAGCCGCAGGTAGGTCTGGGCGGAGAGGAGCTGGCGGGCGAGCGTCAGCTCGGCCGCGGACGAGAGCCGCAGCAGGACGATCGGCAGCCGCGCGTCGACGCCGCAGCGGGCGAGGATCCGGGGGGCCGGCTCGGCCGGGTCGGGGGCCGACGGCCGGGCGCGGAAGGCCGGGCCGGCGAAGATCAGGTGCGAGGCCAGCCGCTGGAACAGGTGGGCCTCCTCCGGCGACCAGCCGTGCCGGCCGTGCTCGGCCTGCCGCCGGGCCCAGGCCAGCTCGAACGCGCGGGCCGGGGCGCTCGGGCCGTGGTACTGGTCGGCCAGCGCGACGGCCCCGGCGCGGCCCTCGGCGACGGCCGTCGTGAACGCCAGCACGGCCGTCCCGCCGGGGGCCAGGACCAGGCGGCGGCGGAGGCTGAAGATCGGGTCGAGGACCGGACCGGCCGAGCCCGACAGCTCCCCGCCCGGGTCGAGCGCCGCGGGGTCGGCGACGGTGCGGCCACGGCCCAGGAACGCGGCGCGGTCGGTCTCGAACGTCGGCTCGCCGACGAGCGTGCAGCCGGCGGCCGAGGCGTCCACGGCCAGGACGTGGACGGCCCATACGGGCTTCTCGCGCGGCGACCGCGGGCGGCGGCGGGCCAGCAGCGCGGCCGATCCCGGCAGCCACTCCGTCTCCAGGAACAGCTCGTGGAACGCCGGGTGCGCCAGGTCGGCGTCGCGGGGCGCCAGGACGATCTCCGCGTAGCTGGTGACGTCCAGCTCGCGCGGCCTCGGGCCGTGGTTGGACAGGGTGAGGCGGCGGACCTCGGCGAACGACTCGGGCGAGACCGTGACCTCCATCAGGCTCTCGACCTCGCCGTCGCGGCGGCGGAACGACGCCTTGTCGGCCGCGAAGACGATCTCGTCCTCGTCGGCCGGGCGGCAGACGGGCTGGAACCCGGCCGACCAGACCATGCCGGTCTGCACGTCCCGGATGTAGAGGAACTGGCCGTACGCCTCGCGCGCCGGGTCCTCGCGCCATCGGGTCACGTCGACCTCGCCGCACGCGCCGGAGCCGGAGCCGGCGTTCGTCACCATGACGTGATAGCGGCCGTTGGAGAGCAGGTGCGTGCGCGGCCAGGCCGTCGCCGGGGTGGTGAGGCGGCGGCTCAGGAAGCTGGGCGCGGCGGGGCGCTCGGCCGACGAGGCGACGCCGGCGGCCTCGGCCACGGCGGCCTCCTCGGCCTCGGCGTCCAGGTCCACCAGCGGCGTGTCGCGGGGGACGCGCTCCTGGAGCAGCAGCTCCGCGGCGCGGACCATCGGCTCGGAGTGGAACCGCCGCGGCATGACGTCGCCCAGGACCACGTTCGTCGCCGCGACCAGGCTCATCCCCTGGTGGTGGCTCATGTACGACCGGACCACGGTCGAGCGCCGGCCGGGCTCCTGCCGGGACGGCGTGAAGTCGATCGCCTCGTACCAGCCGAAGGCACCCTCAGCCCCCTCGGCGGTCAGGCGCTTGAGGTTCTCCAGGGCCGCGGCGGGGTCGACCATCGTGGCCATCGCCGTCGCGTACGGGGCGACCACCCAGTCCTGGTCGAGCCCCTGCTTCAGCCCCAGGCCGGGCGTCCCGAACGCCTGGTAGCGGTAGTCGCCGTCGGCGTAACGGGCCGAGAAGGCCGACTCCGAGATCCCCCACGGCAGGCCGAGATGGCCGCCGTACTCGATCTGCCGCGCGACGGCCGTGCGGCACGCCTCCGAGAGGACCGTCGCCGGCAGGCTCTTGAGCAGGAGCCGGGGCATCAGGTACTCGAACATCGTCCCGCCCCACGAGATCAGGCCGATCCGCCCGGCGGCGCGGACGAACGGCCGGCCGAGCCGGAACCAGTGCTTGCGGGGGGCGTCGCCGCGGGCGATGGTCAGGTAGCTGGTCAGGCAGGATTCCGACGCCAGCAGGTCGTAGCAGGCACCGTCGAGCCGCCCTTGCGACAGGTCGCAGCCGATGGCGTAGAGGTTCCGCTCCTTCTTGTAGAGCGGCCGGAAGTCCATCTCCCGGCCCATCGCCTCGGCCCGCGCGGCCAGGTCGTGGAGCCGGCGCACCAGCGCGGCCGCCGCCGGCCGCGAGGCCGCCAGCGCCGAGAGCGACGGCACCGCCGCCCCCGCCTCGGGCCCGTCGCCGCCCACCAGCGAGTCCAGGTGCCGGCGGTGCTCCACGACCTGCTCCAGCACCTTCCGCGCCCAGGCCCTGGACGTCGCGGCGTCGCCGGGGCGGGCCGTGTCGGAGGCGAAGGTCTCGTTGAGCCGCTCGGCCTCCCGCTCGGCGCGGTCGAGCCAGGTCCGCCATCCGGGGAGGTCCGCCGGCGGGGCGTCGATCAGGGCCTTCAGCCGCGACCCGTCCAGGCCGCCGGGCTCCAGCGCCAGGCCCAGCGCGTCGGCCAGGCCGTCGGCCGCCTCGGGGCCGACGATCGGCGCGTCGGCCTTCTCGATCAGCCCGCGCCGCAGGGCCACCAGGCAGCCCAGCATGTTGCCGCTGTCGACCGTCGAGACGTACAGGGGCGGCAGCGGCTCCAGCGTCTGCGTCTGGTACCAGTTGTAGAAGTGGCCCCAGTGCCGCTCCAGGCGGTCGAGCGCGTCGAAGGTCTTCTCCAGGCGGTCGAGCATCGTCGCCAAGGGCAGGTAGCCCAGGTCGTTCGCCGCCAGGGTGGAGACCAGCAGCAGCCCCTTGTTCGTGGGGGACGTCCGGTGGGCGATGCGGCCGTCGGGGACCTCCTGGAAGTTGTCGGGCGGGAGCCAGTGGTCCTCCTCGCCGACGAACGTCTCGAAGTACCGCCAGGTCTTCCGGGCCAGCCGCCGCAGCGCCCGGCGCTGCTCGTCCGTCAGCGGCTCCTCGGTCGAGGGCAACGGCCGGCTGATGAGGTAGGCGACCAGCGGCGAGAGGAGCCACGCCAGCAGGATCGGCCCGGCCGTCCACAGCGCCGACGGCCGCAGCCAGGCCACCGCCGCCCCGATCAACAGCGCCGTCGCCGACGCCGGCCACATCGTCCGCACGAACGTCGTCAGCGCGCCCCCCAGGCGCTGCTCGGTCGACGCGGCGGTCTCCCATTCCAGCATCCGTTGATGGCTGATGAACGAGCGGTGGAGCGTCCGGGCGACCGCGTCGACGGCCTGGCGGGCCTGGTCGGGGAGGAAGGCCAGCGACAGGAGCGACTGGCCCGCCAGCGACGCCGCGGCGTCGACGCCCCCGCGGAACGGGCCGAGCGAACCGCTCCGGATCGACCCGTAGGTCGCCCCCGTCAGCCACTTGAGCACCGGCTGCGCCTGCACCAGCAGCGCCAGCGCCGTCCAGAGCCAGGGCGAGCCCGGCGCCACGGTCCACCCCAGGGCCAGCATCAGGACGACCGACGGCGGGACGAGGCTGCGGCGGAGGTTGTCCAGGAGCTTCCAGCGCTCCAGGGTCGGCAGCGGGTTCGGCCGCGACCGGCCGCCGGGGAGCGGGACCGTCCGGCCCAGCCACGGCAGGAGCTGCCAGTCGCCGCGGATCCAGCGGTGCTCGCGGCGGGCGTAGGCGTGGTAGCGGGCCGGGAAGTCGTCGAAGACCTCGGTGTCGCTCAGCAGCCCGCAGCGCGCGTAGTTCCCCTCGATGAGGTCGTGGCTGAGGATGCGGTCCTCGGGGAAGATGTCGCCGACGGCGTGCTCGAAGGCGTCGACGTCGTACACCCCCTTGCCGGTGAAGCTGCCGATCCCGAACAGGTCCATGTACGAGTCCGACGCGGCCGTCGAGTACGGGTCGATGCCGCCCCCCGACGCCAGCAGCCGCGCGAAGTACGAGTGCGTCGCGGCCGTCAGGTGGAAGTTCACCCGCGGCTGGAGTACGCCGTAGCCCTCCAGGACCCGGCCGGTGGCCGGGTCGAACCTCGGCCGGTTCAGCGGGTGCGCGATCGTCCCCACCAGCCGGACGCCCGTGTCGCGCGGCATCTGGGTGTCGGAGTCCAGCGTGATGACGTACCGGAACCGGGGCAGCTTCGAAGGTTCGACGCTGAGGACTTCATAGCCGCCGACCGGCCCGCCGCGGAGGATCCGGTTGAACTCCGAGAGCTTCCCGCGCTTCCGCTCCCACCCCATCCACGAGCCCTGCGACGGGTTCCACAGCCGCCTGCGGTGGAAGAGATAGAAGAGGTCCTCGCCGCCCGGCGCGACGTACCGCGCGTTCAGCTCGCGGACGCGGCGCAGGGCGTCGTCGATCAGCGCGCGGTCGTCGGGCATGTGCTCGGCGGGGGCGTCGGCGAAGTCGGTCAGCAGGGCGAACCGGAAGTTGGGGTCGGGGTTGGAGAGGTAGTGGATCTCCAGCCGCTCCAGCAGGGCCGCGGCGTGGTGCGACTTCACCAGCATCGTCGGGATGACGACGAACGTCCGGTACTCGTCCGGGATCCCCTTCTTGAATTCCAGCTTGGCCAGGATCCGCGGCGGCAGCAGGAGCGTCAGCGCGTGGTTGACGAAGCCCACGGCGACCTCGCCCACGGGCATCGCCAGCAGCGCGAGCACGCCCAGCAGGGTCCACGCGCCGGGCGTCGCCCCGCCCGCCAGCCGCGCGAACGCCGCGGCCACGACGCACCAGGCGGCGACGATCGAGCCGAAGTACACGAGGTTCGGCCGCGACCGCGACCATTCCAGCAGCCGTTCCCGCCACGGCCCGCGGTAGGGGAAGCCGGCGCGGAGGGCCCGCAGGCCGTCGTCGATCAGCCAGAAGGCGACGCAGCGGCGGCGGTGGTCGGCCGGGTCGGCCGCGGCGGCCAGCTCGACGGCCCGGCGGGCGACGGCCCGCTCGTCGGCCTTCGCGCCCCGCGCCACGTTCTCCACGGCCTTGCGGCAGCGGTCGCAGGTGGCGAAGTCCTGCTGGGGGTAGAACCCCGAGGGGTCCTCCAGCAGGATCTTCTGGACGAGGCTCTGCTGTTCGAAGAAGGCGTTCCAGTCGACGGCCGACAGCAGCCGGAGGCCGACCACGCAGTTGCCGACCGTCACCTGGTTCGCCGCCTGGCGGGCGCTCTCGGCCTCGACCACGGCCTCGACGTCCACCCCGCGCGACCGGAGCAGGCCGACGGCGTCCCTGGCCTGCGGGGCCTGCGCCAGGCGGGCGACGAGCGGGCCGGTGGGCTCGCCCAGGGGGGGGCGGGCCGCCTCGGGCGCGGCGAGCCAGGCGTCGGCCCGCGACCGCTCGCGCCACGACCAGGCCATCTCGTCGGCGAGCCGGCGGAGGTTCTCCAGCAGCACCAGCCTGAGCATGGTGGGGAGGGCCCACAGCTCGCCGATGGCCAGCGGCGCCCGCTCCTGGAAGGCGGCGACGAAGCGGTTGATCCGCGCCTCGTCGAACTCGGCGTCGGTGTGCGCCGCCAGGGCGACCGCGACGGCGTAGGCGCGGGGGTAGCCCTTCAGCGGCGTCGCGGCCAGCTTGGGGAGGACCGCGTCATACCCCTGGGGCATGTCGCGGCGGACCTCCTTCAGCACGTCGTCGACGATGTGGAAGTTGTCCAGCAGCCACTCGACGTCGATGCCGCGGGCGTGCTCCTCGCCGGCCAGGATCCGGGCGTGGACCTTCTCCAGCACCTTGCCGTTCTCGGCGAACCGCTTCAGCAGCGGGCTGCCGGCGCGGCGGCGCGGGGCGACCACGGCGGCGTCGGCCAGGGCCCTCGCCAGCTGCTCCAGCCGCCCGGCCCCCAGCAGCTCCCCGCGGATCGGCCCCGGCCGGGACGGGTCGATCCGCTCCATCCACGACCGCCCCGGCCCGCCCATCTCGGACGAAGCGGCCCCCACAGGCAATTCGCTCATGCCGTCGTTCTCGTCCCCTGGAAGCGTCGCGCGTCGGCCTCTCGCCGGCCCCTCGCGTCACGCCTTCCGATTCTATCAGGATCGCCGGCCGCGGGGCGCGGGGCGGCACGAGGCCGTCGGGCCGGCGATCGGTCGGGGCCGGACGGGGGGCCTCCCGTCCACCCCGGCCGGCGGCGGGGCGAAGGTCGCCCGCGGGAGGGGGGACGGAGGCCGTCGGACGACGGGGGCCGTCCCCATTTTCATCGCCGCCGTCACGCCTTCGCCGCGACGGCTTCGAGGATCGCGCCTTCCAGCCGGTCGGTCGCATCGTCCCAGGTGTAGCCGGTCGCCGTTTCGTAAGCGGCGTCGGACATCCGCCGCCAGCTCGCCTCGTCCGCGGAGAGGACGTCGACGAGGCCCCTGGCCAGGCCGTCGATGTCGCCCGGCTCGACGAGATGGCCGTTGACGCCCTCGCGGACCAGCTCGGGCATGGCCCCGGTCCGGGTCACGACCACCGGACATCGGCACGCCATGGCCTCCAGGGGGGTGAGATTGAACCCCTCGAAATGGCTGCCGTTGAGGAAGACGTCGCAGGAGGCGTACAGGTCGCGGATCGACTCCTGCGGCGGAGACTGGACGAAGCGCGTCCCGGCGGGGAGCGGGGCGACCGGTCGCGTTCCGCCGAAGGAGACGAGGCGCACGTCCGGGAACGTCCGGCGGCAGATGTCCAGGGCCCTGAGGCTGTCGTCGCACCCCTTCGTGGGCATGTGCGAGTAGAGCATCCCGACCGTCGGGACCGCCTGCCTGCCGCGGGGGGGGGCGTGGAACTGGTGCGTGTCCACGCTGTTGGGGATCAGGACCCGATCCGGGTCGCCGAATTCCCTCTCGGCGATGTCGGCCAGCCATTGTGAGATGACGATTTTCCGCATCGGCAGCCGCCACGTCGCCTCGACTCGCGCCACGGGCGCCATCGGGAGGCTCGCCTCGTGGCCCTGGATCAGGTAAAGCTTCGGCATCTCGGCCGGGAAGTTCTCGTGCGCCCACTCCGCCGTCTCCCACCAGGTGGCGATGACGACCTCGGTCTCCGGCGCGTCGGCGAACCGCACCGGCCGATGCTCGGGGAGCCTACGGACCTCGGCCGCGATCCCTCCGAAATGGCCGAGGGACCGGCGGGCGTGCGGGCTCAGCCACGGATGCACGACGCCCCGGCGGGCGAACCGGAAGAGCTCCCGCAGGGGCGGCCGCTTGCGCGGCGGGGCGACGATCACGACTTCGTGGCCGCGCCGCGCTAGACGGTCCGCGTAGATCCCGATGACGCGCTGGCCGCCCGACAAGTTGATGGTCGAGGACAGGAAGGTGATGTGCATCCGAGGCGTCCTTATTCTTATAGGCGTTGGGGGCGAACCTTGCGGCGCCATGTCTACGGACGTCGGCCCAACTCGCGGGCGATCTGAAGGCCCGAGAGGTTCAGGCCCATCAGGTCCAGGCGGGCGATCCGGATCCGCAGCGGCAGATGACGGCCGGCGAAGACGGTGCCGGTCAGGTCGTCGAAACGCTTGAGACGGCCCTTGCACTCGCACCGCCGACGGTCGGGCCGGATGTCGTCGCGGCCGTGCTTGACGACCGAGTTCGATGAGCAAGGCGGCCGAACCAAGCCGTCGGGCCGCCGCAATGTCGCGGATGGTCTGGAAGCGCCTGGCGTCGCCGGAGAGGTCCTGGATGTTCACCGTGCCGGGGCGGCTCGCCGATCCGATCGCGGCGGAGGTCAAAGTCGTCCGAGGCCCTCGATCCTAACGATCAGACCGCCGCACGCCCCATCACCCCGGAATCCGTCACGAGCCTCCATCTACATCCAAGGCCCGCTTCTGGACGGAAGCGACCTCGATCCCTCGCGGAACGAGACAAAGGTCGAGGTCTTTCGTCGAATGCCGTGGATCGGTCAACCGATCGAGGAACTCCTCGACCGTCGACAATCGGAACCAGCCGTCTCCGGCGGGGAGGCCTTCCGTGACGTGACCGTTGACGGAATATCCCTGCGATGCGACGAAGTTGAAGAAGTCCTCGATCATCCGCCTGGAGGTCCATCCCTCGCCGTGCATCTTCGCCAGATCATCGTAGAAATCGGAGTTGATCTCCGCCAGGATCACCGGCCGATGCGAGCCGAGCAGCTGTCTCATCCCCTGCAGACAGAAATAATCCCACCCCTCCGTATCGATCTTCACGAGGCCGACTCGGGCCCACAATTCCGACGGCAGTATATTGTCGAGCGGGCTGGCGATGATGAGTTCCTTGTCCCAGTCTTCCACCGGCCTGAGCGTGCCGATCCCCTGGTTGTACGCGGGCGGCTGCGACAACTCGAGCGCCTTCTTCTCGTCGCTGAGGGCCATGTTCAGCGGGATGACGTTGTCGCACTTGTTCATGAAGAGGTGTTCGCACAGGCGCCGGAAGCAGCGAAGGGACGGTTCGAAGGCGATGACGCGACCCTCCGGGCCCACGAGCTTCGAAGCCAGGAGCGAGAAATAGCCGATGTTCGCCCCGATGTCGACGACCAGATCGCCCGGCCGGACGACCTCGAAGAAGATCTTGGTGAGGTGGGGCTCCCACTGACGTTGCTCGAGGAGCCGCCTCTGGGAGTAGTCGCTGGAGCACTTCATCCGGACGCCCCAGTCGAGCCGCACCGTCTTGAGCCGTCTTCGGTAGATTCCAAGCCCGAGGACGGCCTTGACCCGCCTCAAGATGCGCCTCATCACGCTCGGACGCTTCTTCGATGCGTCGCCGGATCGCAGCGCCTTTTGATCCTTCAAGTCATTCACCATGCGGCCCTCTAAACCAGACTTCAGGATTTATGCATCCATTTCGATGGACGATCGAGGCCCGCGCCGCTGGAGCGGCTTGCGCCGCCCTGAGACGAACTACCTTCGGACGTCGTCGGCGGTGGGGCCCTGGGGGGCCGAGACGATGGCGACTTAGACGGCCTCGGTAGTCCGGGGCGCCGCCGTCCGCGTCGAGCCCTTGGGCTTCGAGGACGTCTCCTTGATCGGGTCGAGGTCGGGGTTCCACGGCGGCGGGGTGGCACGGGAGCCCCCGCGGGCTCCACCGCCGCGACGGAGGTTCAAAATCGGACGCACGGCTTCCCCCCCTGCAAGCGAGTGGGATCGAGCCGGTCGACCCTCCTCCGTCCACGACGCCTCATCGCAGAATCTGTGACGAGAGGAGTGTAATCGGTGGAATGAAAATAATCCACGACGGGCGAAAGGCGAAAACGACCCTGGAGGCGTGGGCGAAACGTCCCGTCGAGAGGGAGGCGCGAGGCGATCGGCACGTCGGGGGCGGCAACCGTTCACGGGATCGGTACTTGACCGGCGACGGTCGGCCTGGGCGCCTTCGAGTCATGATGCGGCCCGACGGCATGCCCGTCGAGCGCTGAGACGCCCTCCCGGCCGAGTCGCGTCCGGACCTGTTGGGCGGCGTGTGCGAATTTGATAAACCGTCGCCCCGTCGGCCTCGAAGGCCGTCGACCAACGCGACGCCCTCGGCCGCCTGCCGGGCGCCCCCTCCTGCGCCGCCCGACCGGGCGCCGCCGCCGCCGAGTACGCCCGGACCGGGAGCCGCCCCGACGCCGTCACCTCCCGCACCCTGGAATTCTACGCTCCCGGGCTCGCCGCGGCGCCGCGGCTCCGCGGCTCCGGCCGGCAGACCCGGCCGAGGCGAGCCCGGGGCGCGCATGCCGAGAGGCCGCCGTCATACCGATAAGGCCCCTGCCCGACCATTCGCTCTGGATCGGCCGCGCGGGCGCGTTGCGCGACCCGGCCGTCGTCGCCGAGCCCGTCGTCGACCTGGCGCTGGACGAGCCGCCGGCGGTCGTGCGCCGCGATCTGGTCGCCTGCCGGTTCCCGCCGATCGACGGCGAGGGGAACCCGCCGTGGCTCTTGCGCGCGGCGGGATGGGCCGCTCGCCGGCCGTCGCGGCGGCGATCGCCCTCGCCCGGGGGGGCCGACCCGGGCGAGGCGCCGGCGCTGGTCGTCGACGGCGGCCGGGCGGACGTCTCGCCCGCGCTCCGGCGGGACGTCCTGGCCGCGTCGCTTCGGCTCAGGCCTTGAGGGCGGCGATGGCGCCCTCGGTGCGCTTCAGGACGTCGTCGACCTGCTCGGGCGACTCGAAGCCGATGATGAAGGCGTCGACGGTCCCCAGGCCCAGGACGAACTTCAGCGAGGCGTCGATGCGGGCGGGCTCCTTGATCCGGCCTTCGCCCAGGATCTTCATGCCGATGACGCCCTTCCCCGCGCCGTGCATCTCCTCCAGCACGGAGGCGACCTCGTCGGGCTTCTTGTCGTCCATGACCAGCCCCTCGGGGTTGATCCGGGCGAGGTCGACCTCGACGAACGGCAGCTTGGCGGAGGTGCGGAGCGGGTCCATGCCGTGGCAACTCGTGCCGTGGGCGCGGATCAGCCCGTCCTCCTTGGACTTCATCAGCTCCTCCATCGCGCCGGTGTGCTCGTGGTCCCAGCCGCTCTTGGTCATGCAGTGGAGCAGCAGGACGTCGATGTAGTCCACCCCCAGCTCCAGGCGGTAGCGCTGGAGGTGGTCGCGGGCGGTGACGGCGTCGGTGGCGTGGGTCTTGGTCTGGATGACGTATTTGTCGCGGGGGACGCCCTTGAGCGCCTCGCGCAGGTAGACGTGCGAGCCGTACTGGTCGGCGACGTCGAACAGGGTGACGCCGTGGTCCAGGCAGTGGCGGACGAGCCTGGTGAAGCCCTTGACGCCCAGCTTGGTCTGGTTGCTGGACTGGCCGCCGCCGATCATCCCGGTCCCCAGGCCGATCAGCGAGGTCTCGATGCCGGTCTTCCCCAGGATGCGGCGGGCCTGGGGCGATTCGGGCAGGGCGTTCCTGGCGAAGGCGGCCCGGGACGAGCCGGCGGTCGCGGCGACGGCCGCGGCGGCGGCGGACGTCGCGAGGAAGTCGCGGCGGTTGAAGGCGGGCGTCATCGTGCGTTCTCCCGTTCGTTTCGAGACCTACCGATCCGGGCGAGGCGGGCGGAATCCGGCCGCCGGCGTGGACCGTCGATTCTATCCCCGGCCGCCCGATGCTACTATGTGGAAGTTCAACATCCCATCCGGGGCGGGGAGGTCGGCGTGTTCACGGGGCTGGTCGAGGCGTTGGGGCGGGTCGAGTCGGTGGTCGACGAGCCGGGCGGCAAGCGGTTCGCCCTCCGCTGGGAGGGGCTCGACGCCCCCCTGGCGATCGGCGAGAGCGTGGCCGTCAACGGCTGCTGCCTCTCCGTCGTGGCCAGCGGGCCCGGGCGCTTCGAGGTCCAGGCCGGGCCCGAGACCCTCCTGCGCACCAACCTCGGCTCCCGAGGGCCGGGCGACCCGGTCAACCTGGAGCGATCGGTCCGCGTGGGCGACCGCCTGGGCGGGCACATCGTGCAGGGGCACGTCGACGCCACGGCCGTCCTCCGCGAGCGCCGCCGCGAGGGGGAGTTCGAGTTCTTCGCCTTCGACGTCGACCCGGCGTGGACGGCGCTGATGGTCGAGAAGGGGTCGATCGCCGTCGACGGCGTCAGCCTGACCCTGGTCGACGTGCGGCCCGCGGGGTTCTCGATCATGCTGATCCCGCACACGCTGGCCGTCACCACGCTGGGGGCCCTGGAGCCCGGCGACCGCGTCAACGTCGAGGCCGACGTCCTGGCCAAGCACGTCCAGAAGCTCCTGGGGCAGGTCCGTTGAGCGAGCCCGAATCGCCGCAGCCGACGCGGCAGACCCAGTCGTACCTCCGCAAGATCTTCGGCCGCCGGGGGCTCACGCCCCGCCACCGGCTGGGCCAGAACTTCCTCATCGACCTGAACATCCACGACCTGATCGCGGAGCAGGCGGCGGTCGAGCCCGGCGACATGGTGCTGGAGGTGGGCCCCGGCGCGGGCGCGCTCACGGCGCTGATGGCCGGCCGCGGGGCCCGCGTGCTGGCCGTTGAGGTCGACCCCGGCATGGCCGCCCTGGCGACCGAGGCCATCGGTGCCTTCCCCAACGCCCGCGTCCTGAACGTGGACGCCCTGGCCTCCAAGCACGCCGTCCAGCCCGAGGTCCTGGAGATGCTGGCCCGGGGCCGCGAGGGCCGGCCGTACAAGCTGGTGGCGAACCTGCCGTACAACATCGCCACGCCCCTCATCATGAACCTGATGGTCGACGACGCCAACCGCCCCGGCCTGATCGTCGTCACGATCCAGAAGGAGCTGGGCGAGCGCATGATGGCGAAGGCCGGCGACGCCGAGAACAGCTCGCTCTCGGTGATCCTCCAGGCCCTCGCCGACGTCGAGATCGCCCGCGTCCTGCCGCCGTCGGTCTTCTGGCCGCGGCCGAAGGTCGACTCCGCCGTCGTGGTGATCCGCCCCGACCCGGCCAAACGCGAGGCCGTCGGCGACCTGGCCTGGTTTCACCGGATCGTCCGCGACGTCTTCCTCTATCGCCGCAAGGCCCTGCGCGTGGTCCTGGCCAAGCTCGCCCCCGAGGGGGTCGACAAGCCCGCGATCGACGCCCTCCTCGAATCCCTCGCCATCCCCGGCTCCATCCGCGCCGAGGCCCTGGAAGTCCCCCGCTGGCTCGCCCTCGCCACAGCCCTCAAACAGAGCTGGGGGGACGCGAAGCCGGCCGACATGGAGGGCGGCGAGGGGGAGGGATGATCGCGATCGACGGCCGCGGGCCGGTCGTGATCGCCGGGGGGAGCGGCTTCCTGGGCGTCTCGCTGGCGACCTACCTCGCGGGCCTGGGCCGACGCGTCGTCATCCTCTCCCGTCGCCGCCCGAAGCCGGACGGCCCCTGGCGACACGCCGCCTGGGACGGGCGGACGCTCGGCGAGTGGCGACGCGAACTGGAAGGGGCGGCGGGCCTGGTGAACCTGGCCGGCCGGACCGTCGATTGCGTCAAGACGCCCGACAACCGCGACGAAATCCTCCGGTCCCGCGTCGAGTCGACGCGCGTGCTGGGCGAGGCCGTCCGCTCGGTCGACGCACCGCCCGCCGTCTGGGTCCAGATGAGCACCGCCCACATCTACGGCGACCCTCCCCGCGTCGTCTGCGACGAGGATTCCCCGTTCGGCTGCGGCTTCGCCCCGACGGTCGGCCGGGCTTGGGAGGAGGCGTTCGCCGCGGCCCTGCTCCCGTCGCAGCGCGGGGTCGTGCTGCGAACGAGCTTCGTCGTCGGCCGCGAGCGCGGCGCGGGGGGCGGGGCGCTGTCGCGCCTGCGGACGCTGGTGCGGCTCGGCCTGGGCGGGGTGGTCGGTTCGGGGACGCAGGGGATGAGCTGGATCCACGAGGCCGACATGAACCGCCTGTTCGAGCGGGCCCTGGACGACCCGGCGATGCATGGGGCGTACATCGCCTCGGCCCCGCGCCCCGTCCCCCAGCGCGACTTCATGCGGGCGCTCCGACGCGCCGCCGGCATGCCCGTCGGGCTGCCGGCCCCGGCCTGGCTCGTCCGGCTGGGGGCCCCGCTGGTTATGCGGACCGACCCGGAACTGGCCCTCTACGGCCGCTACGTCGTGTCGAGCCGCCTCGCCGCCGAGGGATTCGCGTTCCGCTTCCCGGAGATCGACGGGGCCCTGCGGGACCTGCTCGCGTGACGTGATCGCACGCGTCTACGACCCCGCCCCCTCCAGCCGCCGCGCCGCGTCGGGCTCGACGCCCTTGCGGATCCGGTTCTCCAGCGTCGCTTTCCAGCTCGCGGAGAGGGCGGGGAGGGCGGCCAGGGCGGCGGCGGCGTCGCGGTCGGCCTTGTCGCGATGCATGATCCGGTTGGCCTCGGCGATCGTCCAGCCGGGGTGGGGGCGTTCGATCGACTCGACGGCGTCGCCGGCCGCGACGAGGCCCGGCGACAGGACGCGGAAGTACCAGCCGGTGCGGCCGGACTCCTGGACGGTCAGCGTGAGCGTCTTGATCTTCCAGCGCCGGGCGAGCTTCCAGCAGGGCTGCCGGGGCTGCGAGACCTGCACCACGGCCCCGCCCACGCGGAAGACGTCGCCGATGCCGACGTCGGGCTCGACCAGGCCGTCGATCGTGAAGTTCTCGCCGAACGCGCCGAACGCCAACTCCGGCAGGCCCAGCTCCAGCCGCCAGCCGGGGTAGTGCGAAGCCGGGTAGCAGCAGACCGCCTTGTCGGCGCCCCCGTGGTGCACCAGGTCGGCCTGGCCGTCGCCGTCGAGGTTCGTCGCCCCGAGCGCGACCGGACCGGCGACGGGGTCCTTGAGGAACCCGCTGACCCACGGCCGGTCCATCGGGTCGGCCGCCCCCTCCGTCCCGATCTCCCGAGGCCGCCCCACCTGGATCGACGCCAAGACCGCCATCGGCCCCCCTCCCCTCGGTTCGCTCCCCCTCCCGAGGATACCCGGACCCGCCGCCGGCCGGCCAGGTTCGGCCGTCGCGCCGGTTGGCGGAGCGGGGCGGCGAGCCGGCCGGGTCGGGTCGGGGTTACTTCGGCGCGTCGACCTGCCCCGGGGAGGCCAGGTAGGAGAAGAGGTCGCGGACCTCCTGCTCGGAGAGGGTTTCGAGCTGGCCCTCGGGCATCATGGAGACGTTGGAACGCTTCACGTCCTCGACGTCTTCCGCCGGGATGAGGACGCGCTCGTTGGCGGTCTGGACGGTGAGGACGGCGGGGGTCTGGCCGCGGAGGATGCCCGAGACCAGGCGGCCGTCGGAGGTGGCCACGTTGGTCACGGTGTACTCGTAGGCGACCGTCGCGCTGGGGTCCAGGACGTTCTCCAGGATGTAGTCGGCGTTGGCGCGGTCGGAGCCGGTCAGCTCGGGGCCGACGTCGCCGCCGGCGTCGAACAGCTTGTGGCAGGCGTGGCACGTCCGCTGGTAGACGGCGCGGCCGTTGGCCGGGTCGGGCTTGCCGGAGCCGAGGATCGCCTTGTACTTGCCGATGAGCGCCGCCTTGTCGGCCGAGGTGGCCCGCACTGTCCCCCAGACGGCCTCCAGCCGCTTCGTCAGGGCGGCGTCGTTGAGGGCCTGGACCTGGCGGGCGATGGTGACGCTGACGTCGCGGCGCGGGACGACGCCGCGGTCGATGGCGTCGAGCAGGGCCATGGCCCAGGCCGGCCGGGCCGCGAGCGTGGCGACGACGTCCTCGCGGTCCGCCGGCGCGAGCTTCGCGTAGCGGTCGAGGAGCACCCTGGGGGCGTCGGGGTCGTTGAAGGCGGCCATGGCGCGGATGGCGCGGGCGCGGAGGGCGTCGTCGTCGAGCAGGCCGGGGAGGTCGCGGCCCAGGCCGGGCGTCCGCCGCTCGGCGAGCGTCGTCAGGGCCGTGGCGCGACGGCCGGCGTCGGCCTTCGGGTCGAGCAGGATCGTGCGCAGGGCCTCCACCGCCTTGGGCTCGTCCAGGATCACGGCCAGGAGCAGGGCCTTGTCCAAAAGCGCGGGCGACTTCACCGCCGAGAGGCCGGCGTACAGGTCGTTCCAGCCCTCCGGCCGGGGGACCTGCTTGCGGCCCCGCAGGGCGTCGAGCACGCCGTCGAGGACGTCGGAGCGGAGGTCGTCGCGGTCGGAGTTGAGCGCCGGGGCCAGGGCGGCGAGGCCCTTCGCCGGGTCGGCCGAGACCAGCCGGCGGGCGAGGAAGTTCCGGAGCATCGGCAGCTTGACCGACGGCAGCGCCTCGGCCGCGAACTCGGGCGAGGTCGCCGCGACCGACTCGACGGCGTACCAGGTCATCAGGGCGAGCGTCTCGTCGGCCGGGTCGATCTCGGCGGCGGCCAGCGCCCGCGCCAGGGGGATCCGGTCCGACGAGGCCGGCAGCCGCAGCAGGGCCGAGGCCAGCGCCAGGCGGGCGCGGGGCGAGGGGTCGCGGCCGGCCATCTCGGCGAACTTCGCGACGGCCTCGGGCGGGACGGGCGTCGAATCGACCAGGAGCCGGACGGCCCAGCCGCGGACCGACTCGTCGCGGTCGCCCAGCAGGGCGATCAGGCCCGGCGCGTCCAGCCGGCCGATCGCGTTCAGGGCCCAGAGGGCGCGGAGGCGGCGGGGGGCGTCGGGCCCCTCGTCGAGCATCCGCCGCAGCTTCGCGACGGCCTCGGTCATGTCGCGCCCCGCGATATCCTTGCGCTCCTGGAGCAGCCGGCGCGCGGTGCGGACGTACCACTCGTTCTTGTGGGATTGCAGGTCGGCCAGCTCGGCGTCGGAGAGCTTCGCCAGGTCGACCTTCACGGGCTTGACGTCGCCGTGGGTCATCTTGTAGATGCGGCCGTTCTCGCGGTGCGAGCCGTCGGCGTCGTTCTCGTGGCACTCGCCGATATCGGCCCAGTCGGTGAAGTAGACGCCGCCGTCGGGGCCGTACTTCAGCTCCAGGCCGCGGAACCAGACGTCGTCCACGCGCAGGACGTCGGGCTCGTGATGCGCGACGTAGCTGGAGCCCTTGCGCTCCAGGCGGTCGTGGTTGACGCGGTGGCCGTGGATGTTGAACGTGTAGACGCCGCCGCGGTAGACCTCGGGCCACTGGTCGGCCAGGTAGATCATCGCGCCGACGTGGGCGTGGCCGCCGCCGGCCTGGCTGTGGCGGTCGTGGCCGGCCCCCTCGCGCGACTCGGTCCAGTGGCCGCCGGCCCAGTGGAGGTGGTCGGCGCAGGTGGGGATCCGGCGGTACGTGTTCGGGTTGAAGTCCTCGCCGAACATCCGGTCGTAGCGGGCGCCGGGGACGACGTGGAACAGGTGGGGGATGACGCAGTTGGTGATGAACGCCTCGCCGTGGTCGTCGAAGTCCAGGCCCCAGGGGTTGGTGGTCCCGTGGGCGACGGCCTCGAAGACCTGGCGGGCGGGGTGGTAGCGCCAGACGCCCGTGTTGATGGGCGTGCGCCGCTCGGCCGGGTCGCCGGGGCGGCCGACGAGCGAGTTGGAGAGGATGCCGTTGCAGCCCCAGAGCCAGCCGTCCGGGCCCCACTTCAGGCCGTTGAACATATTATGCTGGGCCTTGACGTCCCAGCCGTCCAGGGCGACCGTCGCCGGGCCGTCGGGGGCGTCGTCGCCGTCCGCGTCGGGGATGAACAGCAGGTTCGGCGTGGCGCAGAGCCAGACGCCGCCGAAGCCCAGCTCGATCCCGGTGAAGCTCGTGCCCCCCTCGTAGAAGACCTTGCGGCTGTCGAACTTCCCGTCGCCGTCGGAGTCTTCGAAGATGACCACGCGGTCCTTGCCGACGGGGCCGCCCAGCCAGATCGGGTACGAGAAGTTCTCGACGACCCAGAGCCGGCCGCGGGGGTCGATCGTGAAGGCGATCGGCTGGAGGACGTCGGGCTCGGCGGCGAACGGCTTGACGACGAACCCCGGCGGGACCGTCATCTTCGACGGGGCCTGGTCGACCGGCGTCGGCGCGTGGGAGGGCGTCGGGTCGTCCGCGCCGGACAGCAGGAGGGCGGTCGCCGCGAGGGCGATGGGAAGTCGTCGCGCGATCATGACAAGGCTCCACGGCGTGGCGACGCCGGCGACCCGCCGGCGGGGGAAATGCAGACTAAGGCCGTCGGCGCGCCTCGTCAATGGCCGAAGCCGCCCCGCGGGCGACCTCGGGAGATCGTCCCGAGGTCGCTTGAACCTCACGCCGCGTCAGGTCTTATCATGCCCCGCGGGGCGATCGGACGGGCGAAGGGAGGGGGGGCGATGCCGCGGCTCTGGAAGGTGGGCGACCTGGCCGGGCGCTGCGGGCTGACGGTCCGCACGCTGCACCACTACGACGAGACCGGCCTGCTGCGGCCGTCGGGGCGCACCGGCTCCGCCCACGGCTCGGGGCACCGCCTGTACGGCCCCGCGGACGTGGCGAGGCTCCAGCAGATCCTCTCGCTCAAGGCGCTCGGGTTCAGCCTGGGGCAGATCCGCGAGGCCCTCTCGCGCGAGGACTACGACCCGCGCCGGGTGGTCCGCCTGCACCTGGAGCGCGTGCGCGGCCAGTTCGCCGAGCTGAAGTCGCTGGAGGCGCGCCTCGCCGGACTGTCCGACGCCCTGGATCGGTCGGAGACCGTCTCCGCCGACGATTTCCTGGCGACCATCGAGGGGATGACCATGTTCGAGAAATACTACACGCCGGAGCAGATCGAATACCTGGTGAGACGCCGGGAGGAGGTGGGCGAGGAGGCGATCCGACGAGGCCCGGAGCAGTGGGCCGACCTCCAGGCCGAGGTGAAGGCGGCGATGGACGCGGGCGTCGGCCCGGAGGAGCCGTGCGCGGCCGACCTCGCGCGCCGATGGTTCGACCTAATCGCGGCGTTCACCGGCGGCGACCCGGGCCTCTTCCGGTCGCTCAAGGCCATGTATGAGAACGAGGACCGGATCCGCGGGATGGACGTGGCGGCCATGCGGCCCATGATGGACTGGATCGGCAAGGCGGCCGAGGCCGCGGGCGTCCGCCACCCGGGGATGTGAGGCGTCGCGGGCCGGGCCACGCTCCGGCCCGCGCCCCTCTCCGGCCCCCTCAGCGACGGGGCTTCGCGGCCCCCCCACCGAAGTCGCCCGCGGGCGCGGGGACGAGCTTGATCCAGTCGACGCCGACGAGGTGGCTGCTGCTCTTCTCGCCCTTGCCGACGACCTGGATCCCCAGGGCGTTCGGGCCGGCGGCGAGGTCGGCCACGCCCAGCAGGACGGGGCCGGAGTGGACGACGTTGGGGGCGTACAGGTCGACCGGCTTCCCGAGCGGCGCGCCGTCGAGCGTGAACTGCACCGTGCCGTAGTCGCCGGCCTTCGTGAAGCCGGCCGAGAGGGCATACTTGCCGGCCGTCGCGACGGGGAGTTCCAGGTCCAGCTTCGCGCCGGGCTCGCGGACGATCCAGAAGAGTTGCCGCGCGCCGGACCAGGCGTCGCCGAAGGGGGTCATGTCCTGGTTCGGGACCTCGCCGGCGGTCTTGCCGCGGACGCGCAGCGACTCGGCCTCGATCGCGCCGGGCTCGCGGTGGATCGGCGGGCGGGGGTGGACGATGCGCTTCGACAGGTCGGGGATGCCGGCCGGCTCGACCTTCGCGCCGGGGGCCGCATAGGCGTAGGCGAGCGTCGCGAACTGGACCTTCACGGCCTCCCAATGCCAGAGTTCGAGGTCGAACGCCAGCGACTCCGCGAACGGGATCGCGTCGAGCGTCTGGAGCCGCAGGAGGCTGGTGTTCCCCTTCGTGCCGGGGCCGTCGCAGCGCGTCTGCGCGTGGAACGGGCTCGCGAACGGCGCGGGGTCGCCCCAGGCGTAGCCGAAGTAGTCCTCGGTGCCGGTGCCGAACGTGCTGGGGAACGGCTCGCCGTCGACGTAGACCTTCTCGTCCCCCTCGCCCCACCAGGCCGTGACCGGGTTGTAGAGGCTGCACTGGAGCCCGACGAACCGGCCCGCCCCGCCCGAGACCCGCAGCGCCGGCCAGTCGAGCGTGCCGGCGCCCTTCACGGTCTGCACGTCGTCGCGCTGGAGCCAGCGGGCGTGGAAGGTGAGCATGTCGGCCGCGGCGGGGTCGTCGCGCCATTGGTAGCGGACGACCATGTCGACGGGGCTGCCGGATTGGTTCGCGACGGCGATCCGGGCGTTCCGCCTGTACGGCATCTCCCATCGCGAAACCATCTCCGCGCCGTCGCCGGCCTTCCGGGCGTCGACTTCCTGGAGCAGCGTCCGGAACGGGTTCACGCCCGGCCCCGTGCCGAAGAAGTCGCCGAGCGGGACGGCGACCTGGGGCTCGGCCGCGTCGTCGAACGTGATTGTCAGGAGCGTGCGCGCGAGGACCTCGGCCAGGGCCTGGTCGTCGAGGCCGGACCGGTCGACCCGGCACACCAGCGCCGTGAGCGAGCCGGGCCCCGCGGGATCGTGGCGGATCTCGCGGGACCGGCCGGGTTCCAGGCGGAACGCCTGCGACGTCGGCAGCGCCTCGCCGTACCTCGCCAGGGGCGACTCCAGCAGGGCCCGCCGCGCCTTCGCGATCGCCCCGCCGGCCCGCTGGAGCACGGCGGGCGAGTAGCTCTCGACGGCCGTGCCGGGGGCGAACGTGGTGACGTTCACCTGATAATACTGGTCCCCCTTCGTGGTCGTGATCTTGATCGACTTCGCGAACGGGAAGGGGAAATACAGGTTCCGGCCGCGGGAGGCGTCGTGGCCGAAGGGGGCGGAGAAGGGCTCGACCTTGCCGTCGGTGATCGCGGCGAAGTCGGCGGCGAGCGCCGGCACGGCCGCGCCGTCGATGTAGATGCGCAGCTCGCCGTCCGGGTTGGCCGACCAGATCCGCGAGACGTACCCGGGGCCCGTCGCGTCGGCCAGGACCCATTCGCGGCGGTCGCCCTCGCCCTCCACGCGGAGGTAGTGCCCGCGGTCGTTGTTGGCGAACGGCTCGACGATCTTGCCGTCGACCAGGCGGGTCGCGCGGTCGTAGCTGGAGAACTGGAACGACCGCTCGCCGGGCCTCGGCGGCTCGGCCAGCCACGAGGGGTCGGCCAGCTTGCCGAGGAGCGTCTCGACGGTGATCGGCTTCGGGTCCTCGGCGCGGGCGGCCGGGATCAGGAGGGCGGCTAGGAAGACGGCCGGGAGTCTGGAGCGGGAGAGCATGGAAGGACCCTCGTTGCGGGGCGTTTGGGCGGGGCGACGGGCTCCGTCCGTCGCCCCCCATCGGAACAGGCCCCGGAGCGGGTCGCAAGGAACCCGCCCCTGAATCCCGCATACGGGATACAAGGCGTCACGCGATACGACGATTTCGGAACACAGCCCGGCCCCTTGGCTCCCCCCGGGGGCTGTGATAACGTCGGGTGATTCGACGACGGCCGGATTCGCGACGGGCGATGTTAGGGGAGGGCGACGGCGATGGGGATCGGGACGACTTCGCGGCGGGCGTTCGCGTCCGCGTGCCTGGGGCTGGCGGGCGGGATCATGATGCAGGGCGACGCCGCGGCTGCGGACAAATACTGGGCCTTCGTCGGAACCTACACGAACTCGAAGGAGTCGCCCAGCGAGGGGATCTACCGCCTGGAGTTCGACCCGGCGACGGGCTCGCTGACGAACAAGGTCGCGGCGGCGAAGGCGGCGGATCCGTCGTTCCTGGCGGTCCACCCGTCCGGGAAGTCGCTCTACGCGACCAACGAGGTGGGCGAGTTCCACGGCGAGAAGGCCGGCTCGATCTCGGCGTTCGCGCTCGACGCGAAGGCGGGCGAGCTGAAGCCGCTGGACGTGCAATCGTCGAAGGGCGCCATCCCATGCCACCTGGCCGTGGACCCGACGGGCAAGCTGGTGGTGGCGGCGAACTACACCGGCGGCAGCGTCGTCGGCCTGCCGGTCGAGCCCGACGGCTCGCTGCGGCCGGCGTCGGCGTACATCAAGCACCAGGGCAAGAGCGTCGACCCGAACCGCCAGACGGCCCCGTTCGCGCACTCCGCGAACTTCGACCCGACGGGCAAGCGGGTGATCGTGGCCGACCTGGGGATCGACCGGGTTTTGGTCTACGACGTCGACGCCGCCGCCGGCGCGCTGACGCCGCACGACCCGCCGGGCGTGAGCGTCGCCCCCGGGTCCGGCCCGAGGCACCTGGCCTGGCACCCCTCCGGCAAGTACGCCTACGTCATCACCGAGCTGAAGAACACCGTGATCGTCTTCGAGTACGACGCGGCGAAGGGGGAGTTGAAGGAGATCCAGACGGTCTCCACCCTGCCGGCCGACTTCGACGGCGTGAGCTACTGCGCCGAGGTGGTCGTGCATCCCTCGGGCAAGTTCGCGTACGGCTCCAACCGGGGCCACGACAGCCTGGCGATCTTCCGGATCGATCCGGCGACGGGGAAGCTGACGCCGGCCGGCCACGTCCCGACGGGGGGCAAGAACCCCCGCAACTTCGTGATCGACCCGACCGGCGGCTGGGTGCTGGCGGAGAACCAGGATTCGGACTCGATCGTCGTCTTCAAGGTCGACCCGGAGACGGGCGGGCTGACGCGCCAGGGCGAGCCGGTCTCGATCCCGAAGCCGGTCTGCATCCGGTTCGTGGCGCGGCCGACGTCGGCGGACTGAGCCGGGGATGCCCGCGCCCCTCGGCGAATCCGCCCCGATCCCGGTGGGGCCGGGCCGGCCCCGCCAGGCCCGCCTGGCCGCGCTGCTGTACGCGCCGGAGCAGGTCCGCGAGCGCTGCCGGCGGATCTACGAGGCGGTGGTGGACGAGTCGTCCAGCGTGCGATCGGGGGACTTCGCGAAGATCGGCGCGGACGACCTCGAACGTCTGTTCCGGCTGTACGACGCGGAGTTCTTCCGCGGCTGCCTCTCGGAGATGCTCCAGGAGGACGCAGCCTACCCGATGGCCTTCCGACTCTCGCGACGGCTGACCCGCGCCGCGGGCCAGACGATGCGGCTGGTGCGGAAGGTCCGCCGGGCGGGGCGGGTCGTGGAGCAGCCGGAGTACGAGATCGCCGTCTCCACGACGCTGCTGTTCAACACGTTCCGCGACGTCGACCGCGAGGTGATCGTCGGCGGCCTGGTCTGCGGCGACCGCCTGGAGGCGCTCCAGCGGATCTTCGAGCACGAGCTGCTGCACCTGGCCGAGTTCCTCGGCTGGGGCCGGTCGAGCTGCTCGGCCGAGAACTTCCACATGCTCTCGCGGCGGATCTTCGGCCACGAGGGGGTGCGGCACGACCTGGTGACCCCCCGCGAGCAGGCCGCGGCGACCTTCGGCGTGCGCGTGGGCGACGCCGTCGAGTTCGACATGGAGGGCTCCCGCCTGCGCGGGCGGGTCAACCGCATCACCCGCCGCGCCACGGTCCTGGTCGAACACCCCTCCGGCGCGCTGTTCACCGACGGCCGCCGGTATCAGACGTTCTACGTCCCCCTGCCCTTGCTGCGGAAAATCTGACGGGAAATCACCCCCGCCGTGCAAGCACCGCCGGGGGTGCGGCAACTCTCCTTGCACCATGAGCGAGGGAGGCCCGCGACGGATGGACTCGGACGAGCCCGACTGGGGCGGGCTGCTGGCCCGCCACGACGGCTGGCTGCGGCGCGTGGTCTCGGCCCGCCTGCGCGAGCCGCAGGGGGTCGACGAGGTCATGCAGGAGGTCGCGCTGGCGGTCGTCGCCGGGCGGTCTCCCCGGATCGATCCCGCGCGGCTGGTCGGCTGGCTGTACCGCGTGGCGGTGCGCCAGACGTTGCTGTACCGGCGGAAGGCGGGGCGGGGCCGGGCGTTGATCGGCCGCTGCGCCGTCGCCCGCCCCGCGACCGACGAGGCCCCGGGGCCGTCGCCGCTGGCCTGGCTCCTGCACGACGAGCGCCGGGAGCTGGTCCGCCGGGCGCTCGACCGGCTTCCCCCTCGCGATGCGGACCTGCTGACGCTGAAGCACGGCGAGGGCTGGACCGCCCGCGAGCTGGCCAAGCGGCTGGGCGTGGGCGTGCCGGGGATCGAGGCCCGGCTCTCCCGGGCGCGGAAACGGCTGCGGGCCGAGCTGGCCGACCTGGCGGGCGACTTCGAGGAGCACGACCGATGACCGAAGACCTCGACATCCTCATCGCCCGCGTCGTCGACGGCGACCTCGCCCCCGCCGACCTGCGCCGGGCCCTGGCCGCGATCGACGCCGCCCCCGATGGCTGGAGGGGCTGCACGCTGGCGTTCCTGGAAGCCCGGGGCCTCGACGACGCCCTGCGACAGCCCGAGCCCGCGGCGACGATCTCGATGGCGTCCCCGCCCCGTCGTCGCCTCTCGGTGCGCCCGGCCCTGGCCGCGGCGGCCGTGGCGCTGCTGGCCTTCGGCGCGGGGCGATGGACGGTCGGACGTCCGACGCCGACGCCGCAGGTCGCGCCGTCGCCGCCGATGGTCGCGGACCGCCAGGAGAAGCCGGACCCCGCGGCCGAGGTCGCGCCGCCCGCGGCGCTGGCGGTGCCGGCCTGGGTGTTGAACCAGCCGTTGCCGGTCCCCTCGGAAACCCGGGCCGCGCTGGAGGCCCGGGGGTATCGCCTCGAACAGCGGCGTCGGATCGTCGCCGCCCGGCTCCCCGACGGTCGCCGGGTCGTCCGCCCGGTCGACCGCGTCCAGGTCCGCTACGTCGGCGCCGCCTCGCTCTGAGCGAGGCCCGCCGGTATTCCTCGCTTCGATTTCCCCAGGACCAGGAGGATCACGCCGTGATTCGTACCCTCGCATGCGCATTGATCGCCGTCGTCGGCCCGAGCGATCCGCCGGACGGCCAGGCGGCCCCGCCCCCGGAGCATGGGCCGCTCAAATTTGTCGTCGCCGCTCCGGCCGATTCCCCGGACGGCCAGGCGGCGTCGTCCTCGGAGAGCGGGGCGTTCGACGACGTCATCACGTTCCGATCGCCGGAGTGGGGGCAACAGAGGATCGGGGTCGTGACGTGGGACGAGTGGTCGCGAGGGAACCCGTCGCGCGGCCTCGCCCTCGCGACGCTCGACGCCGCGACCCGGGCGCAGCTCAAGGTCCCGGAGGGCCGCGGGCTGGTCGCGACCGGCCTGGAGGAGGCCGGCCCGGCGTGGAAGGCCGGCCTGCGGGACGACGACATCCTCTTGAGCCTGGACGACGAGCCCCTGGCCGAGCCCGGCGACCTCGAACGCCTCTTGAAGAAGGCCGGCGAGAAGCCCGCGGCCCTGCACTTGATCCGCAAGGCGAAGCCGACGACGATCCGGGTGCAGGCGCGGATCCGGGCCGAGTTGGGGCCGGTCGAAGGCCCGCCGCCGGAGTCCTGGATCGGGGCCTCGGTCTCGGCGGTCGCCCCGACGCTCCGGGCCCAGCTCGACATCCCCGACGACCGCGGCCTGGCCGTCACCGGGCTTGCCGACGGTTCGCCGGCCGCCGCGGCCGGGCTTCGGGGCGGCGACGTGATCCTGGCCGTCGACGGCGTCCCGATCGCCGACCCCGCCGCCCTGCGCGACCGCGTCGCCCGGAGCGAAGGCGGGCCGCTGACGCTGGAATTCCTCCGGGCGGGCGAGAAGGCGTCGTTGAAGGTCACGCCGACGAAGCGGCCGGACCAGGCGGCGGAACCCGTCGCCGCCGAGTTCCGCAACTACACGTTCATGGACGTCGCCCGCGCCGGGGTGATCCTCCGCAACGATGTGGTGGAAGTCCCCGTCGAGCAGCTGCAACCGGCCGGATCGCAGCCCGCCGCGCCCGCGGCCGACGCCCCGAAGCTCGACGCCCTGGCCGCGGAGGTCAAGGCGTTGCGCGAGGCCGTGGAATCGCTCCGGAAGGCCGTCGAAGGGAAGGAATGAGCCCGGGACGCGACCGCCCGCCCCGGGCGCGAGGGGCGGGCGGCGATGGTTTCGAAGGCGGCCGGGCCTGTCAGCCCAGCAGCTCCTTGACGACGTGGGCGGGCTCGACGCCGGTGAGCTTCTGGTCGAGGCCCTGGTAGCGGTAGGTGAACCGCTCGTGGTCGTAGCCCAGCAGGTGCAGCACGGTGGCGTGGAAGTCCCGGATGTGGACCGGGTCCTTCACGATGTTGTAGCTGAACTCGTCGGTCTCGCCGTGGATCGCGCCCGCCTTGCAGCCGCCGCCGGCCATCCACATCGTGAAGCAGCGCGGGTGGTGGTCGCGGCCGTAGTTGTCGCGGCTGAGCCCCCCCTGGCTGTAGATCGTCCGGCCGAACTCGCCGCCCCAGATGACCAGGGTGTCGTCGAGCATCCCGCGCTGCTTGAGGTCCTGGATGAACCCGTAGCAGGGCTGGTCGACGTCCTTGCACTGGAACGGCATCCGGCCGCCGAGGTTGCCGTGGTGGTCCCAGTTGTTGTGGTAGATCTGCACGAACCGGACGCCGCGCTCCAGCATGCGGCGGGTCAGCAGGATCGAGTTGGCGAAGGTCCCCGGCTTGCGGGCCTCCTCGCCGTAGAGCTGGTACGTCGACTCGGGCTCGCCGGCCGTGCTGGTCAGCTCGGGGACGCTCGACTGCATGCGGAAGGCCAGCTCGTACTGCTCGATCCGGGTGCGGGTCTCCGGGTCGGCGAGCTGGCGGTGGTTCATCTCGTTGAGGGCGCGGAGGCCGTCGAGCGTGTCCCGGCGCACGCCGGGGGGGACGCCCGGGGGGTTGTTGATGAACAGGATCGGGTCGCCCGCGTTGCGGAACGAGACCCCGGCGTGCTCGCCCGGCAGGAAGCCCGAGGACCAGAGCCGGCCGGAGATCGCCTGGAGCTGCTCCGTGTTCGTCGGCCGGGCGACCAGGACGACGAACGTGGGGAGGTCGTCGTTCAGCGAGCCCAGGCCGTAGCTGACCCAAGAGCCCAGGCAGGGCTTGCCCGGGATCTGGTTGCCGGTCTGCAACATCGAGACGGCCGGCTCGTGGTTGATCGCCTCGGTGTGCATGCTCCGGATGAAGCAGAGGTCGTCCACCATCTTCGCCGTATTGGGGAGCATCTCGCTCACCCACATCCCGTTCTGGCCGTGCTGGGCGAACTTGTACTTGGAGGGGGCGATCGGGAACCGCGACTGCCCGCTGGTCATCGTGGTCAGGCGCTGGCCGTTGCGGATCGACTCGGGGAGGTCCTTGTCGTACCAGTCGTTCATCACCGGCTTGTAGTCGAACAGGTCCATCTGCGACGGGCCGCCGACCATGTGCAGGTAGACCACGCGCTTCGCCTTGGGGGCGAAGTGGAGCGGGACCGGCGGGACGTGCGCCGCCAGGCCGCCGGTCGGCTCGCCGGCGCGGGCCTGCGGCGGGATGACGCCGTCGCGGGCCAGCAGCGACATCAGCCCGGCCCAGCCGACGGCGTTGCCGCCGCGGCGGAAGAAAACCCTTCGCGTCTCGTTCAGGGCGTATTCGCGGATCGGGTCCATGGTCGGGTCCTCGCGGGCGGCTTGCTCTGGAGGGACGCTCACGGCGGCCCGGGGCGATCATCCTTCTCCCCTCGTGGGAGAAGGTGGCCGCAGGCCGGATGAGGGGGATTCGCAGGCTTTCGGTCGCGCCCCCCTCATCCGCCCCTCCGGGGCACCTTCTCCCACGAGGGGAGAAGGGGGGATTTCCAGGGGGGTGCCTTCCTCTCGTTGTTACTTGTTCAGCACTTCATCCAGGTTGAGGACCTGGTTCGCGAGCATCGTCCAGGCCGCGGCCTCGGCGGCGGGGACGTTGGGGTCGCGAGGGGCCTCGCCGACGGAGAGGAGCTTCTCGACGTCGTCGGGGTGGGCCCGGTAGTAGGACGCGAGTCGGTCGAACGACTCGCGGACGACCGAGGCCTCCTCCTCGCGGAAGGGGCGGGCCAGGGCGCGGCGGGCCAGGGCGTCGGCGCGGGCCTCGAAGGTCGGGCCCTCGGCCGCGACGCGCTGGGCCAGGACCCGGGCGGCCTCGACGAACTGGGGGTCGTTGAGGGTGACGAGGGCCTGGAGCGGCGTGTCGGTCCGCTCGCGGCGGACGGTGCAGACCTCGCGGTTGGGGGCGTTGAAGGTCTCCAGCATGGCCGGGGGCGCGGCCCGCTTCCAGAAGGTGTAGAGGCTGCGGCGGTACAGGCCCTCGCCCTTGTCCGGGACGTACTTCTTGGTGTTGCTCTCGGGCATGGCGACGGCCTCCCACACCCCCTCGGGCTGGTACGGCCGGACGCTCGGGCCGCCCAGCTTCTCGACGAGCAGGCCGGAGGCGGCCAGGGCGTAGTCGCGGATCACCTCGGCGTCCATGCGGAACCTCGGCCCGCGCGAGATCAGCCGGTTGGACGGGTCCTTCTCCAGCTTCTCGGGCGTGGCCGCGGCCGACTGGCGGTAGGCGGACGACGTCACCAGCAGCTTGAAGAACCGCTTGACGTCCCAGCCCGACTCGCGGAACTCCACGGCCATCCAGTCGAGCAACTCGGGGTGGCTCGGCAGCTCGCCGCTGACGCCGAGGTCGCCGGCCGTGCGGACGAGGCCCTGGCCGAAGACCTCCTGCCAGAAGCGGTTGACCGTCACCCGGGCGGTCAGCGGGTTCTCGGGCCGCAGCAGCCACTGGGCGAACCCCAGGCGGTTGCGGGGGAGTTCCTCGGGCATCGGCGGCAGGGCGGCCGGCGTGCCGGGCTTGAGCGGATCCCGACGCTGGTCGTACTGGCCGCGGAACAGGAGGAATGCGGCGGCCTCCTCGGGCTTCTCCTGCATGACGTAGGCGATCGAGCCGCGATTCTGGATGTCGACCCGCTCCTTCTCCAGCGCGGCGAGCTTCGCGGACAAATCGCGGGCGGCGGGGTCGCGGGTCGCGAGCCACCAGGCGAAGGCGGCGTCGACCTCGGCCGCCGGCCTCTGATCGGCGGGCTTCGCGACCAGGGCCGAGGCGCGGCCGAGCCCGGCCAGGTCGGCGGCCTCCTCGGCGGACAACTCGCGGCCGTGGAGGCGGACCTCGGCGATGCCGACGTCGCGCAGCTTCCCGGCGACGTTCCGGCCCCCGACCCGCAGCGGCGTGTCGATCCGGATCGTGCTCGCCAGGGTGTCGTTCGTGGCGGACGTCGCGCGGGGCTTGCCGTCGACGTAGACCTTCACGCCGGCCGCCTTCCCCTTGCCGTCGTAGGTGACCAGGACGTGGGTCCAGGCGTCGGCGGGGACGTCCTCGGTCGTCATGACGCGGATGGCGTCCTTGGGCCATTCGCCGACGATGTGCGTGCCGACCTTGCGGCCGGTGATCCAGAGGTCCCAGCCGCGATGGCCGCGCGATTCGTCCATCCGGGCGAGGACGGAGCCCTCGGCCCCCTTCGCCGGCACCTTGATCCAGGCCCCGTACGAGAACGGCCGGTCCTTCTCGAAGTCGCCGACCGCGGCCGACTGGAACTCGACGCGGGGGGCCCCCTCGCCGCGGTCCGGCAGGGCGACGCTCAGCGCGAGGTCGCCGGCCGGCAGCGCCGCGGCGAGCATGTCCGGGGTCTGCCCGGCGAGCCAGGCGTCGAACGGGCCGCGGGCCTCCTTCGCGCGGGCGTCGGCCTCGGCTTTCGCGGCGGCGATCAGGCCGGGGAGGGCCTGCCACCGCGGAGAGTCCTCGGCGCGGGGCACGGGGATCACCGGGGCCGAGTCCTTCACGTTGCCGTCGTAGGCCGGCTGGGTCACGTTGTTGAAGAAGGCCGACAGCTCGTAGAACTCGCGCTGGGAGAAGGCGTCGAACTTGTGGTCGTGGCAGACCGCGCAGCCGACGGTCAGGCCCATGAAGACCTGGCCGACGGTCTCGGTCCGGTCGCGGGTGTAGCCGACCAGGTTCTCCTCGGCGATCGTCCCCCCCTCGTTGGTCGACATGGCGCAGCGGCTGAAGCCCGAGGCCACCTGCTGCGACAGCGTCCGTTCCGGCAGGAGGTCGCCGGCGAGCTGCTCGATGGTGAAGCGGTCGAACGGCATGTTGGCGTTGAAAGCGTCGATCACCCAGTCGCGGTACGACCACATCTCGCGATAGTTGTCGAAGTGGTAGCCGTGGGTGTCGGCGTAGCGGGCGGCGTCCAGCCAGTAGCGGCCCCGGTGCTCGCCCCAGGCGGGCGACTGCAGCAGCGAGTCGACGTACTTCTCGTAGGCGTCGGGGGCGGCGTCGGCGACGAACGCCTCGACCTCGGCGGGCTTCGGCGGCAGGCCGGTCAGGTCCAGGCTCAGGCGGCGGGCGAGCGTCCGGCGGTCGGCCTCGGGGGCGGGCGCCAGTCCCTTCGCCTCCAGCGCGGCGAGGATGAAGGCGTCGATCGGCGTGCGGCCCCACGAGGCGTCGGCCGTCTTCGGCGGCGCGGGGCGGGTCGGCGTGATGAGCGACCAGTGGGGCTGGTACTCGGCCCCCCCGGCGATCCAGCGCCGGAGGACGTCCTTCTGCTCGGCGGTCAGCGTCTTGTGCGACGAGGGCGGCGGCATGACCTCCTGCTTGTCGTCGGTGTCGATCCGGGCGACGAGCGAGCTTTCCTCGGGCTTGCCGGGCTCGACGGCCCCCATCTCGACGGCGGCCTCGCGCCGGTCGAGGCGGAGGTCGGCCTTGCGGGCGGCGGAGTCGGGGCCGTGGCAGGCGAAGCAGTTCTCGGCCAGGATCGGGCGGACGTCCCGGTTGTAGGCCGGGACGTCGTCCCCGGCGGTCGCGAGGCCCGGCGCCAGGGCGAGCGCCAGGGGCGCGAGCAGGCGGGCGACGGCCAGGGTTCCCTGCGGTCGGCTCATCACTCGGATCTCCCTCGGGGCGTTCTCGACGGCGGGCGGCGTGGCGGCGGGGCCGTCCCGGGTCGGTCGAGAGCAAGGTCGGGGGGGTTCGCACGAGCGGCCCGGCCGGCGGTGCGGCGGACCCATCCAGGTGAAGGATATCCGATCATCCCGCCCCGCCGCCACAGCATTCCGGCCCGTGGCGCTTCGTTGAACCGGCCGGCGCGATCGGTTCCAATGAACGGCCCCGGCCCCCCTGCGACGTCGCGGGGCGCCTGCATTCCATCACCCTGGCACACCCATCGGGACCTCCCCACCATGAAGCTGATCCGCATCGCGATCGCGGCCCTGGCCCTCACCGGCGCGGCCGCCCCGGCCCGCGCCGAGGACGCCCCGGCCGGCAAGCCCCGGACCCGCAACGTCGTCCTGGTCATGTCCGACGGCCTGCGCTGGCAGGAGGTCTTCGGCGGGGCCGACCGCGCCCTGCTGAACAAGAAGGACGGCGGCGTCGCCGACGTCGACGGCCTCAAGGCCCGTTACGACCGCGACACGGTCGAGGCCCGCCGCGAGGCCCTCTTCCCCTTCATCACCGGCGTCGTCGCGAAGCGGGGCCGGCTCTACGGGAACGTCGGCGAGGAGTCGCGCGTCACCAACGGCAAGAACTTCTCCTACCCCGGCTACAGCGAGACCTTCACCGGCTTCGCCGACCCTCGCATCGACAGCAACGACAAGAAGCCCAACCCCAACGTCACCGTCTTCGAGTGGCTGAACTCCAAGCCCGACTTCCGGGGGAAGGTCGCCGCCTTCGGCTCCTGGGACGTCTTCCCGTTCATCCTCAACCGCGAGCGCAGCGGCATCAAGGTCGTCGCCGCCTGGGAGCCCCCCGCGGGCGAGGCCCTCTCCCCGCAGGAGAAGCTCCTCGGCGAGCTGAGCGGCAACATCCACCGCCTCTGGCCCGAGTGCAGCTACGACGTCTTCACCTTCCACGCCGCCCTGGAGAACCTCAAGCGCGAGAAGCCCCGCGTCACCTTCATCGGCCTGGGCGAGACCGACGAGTTCACCCACGGCGGCCGTTACGACCACTACCTGGACTCCGCCCACAAGTTCGACCAGTACGTCAGCCAGCTCTGGGACGTGATCCAGTCCACGCCCGAGTACAAGGACCAGACCACCCTGATCCTCACCGCCGACCACGGCCGCGGCGACGCCCCCGTCGAGTGGAAGTCGCACGGGGCCAAGATCCCGGGCGCCGACCGGATCTGGGTCGGGATCCTCGGCCCCGACACGCCGGCCCGGGGCGACTCCCCCCTCGGGCGCGCCGACCAGAACCAGATCGCCGCGACCCTCGCCGCCCTGCTGGGCGAGGACTACAACGCCTATCAGCCCAAGGCGGGACCCGTCATCCCCTCCGCCCTCGGCCGCTGAACGCCCCGCGCCCGGAACCAACATCTTAATTCGCCAAATACTTACGCCCGACGTCTCCCCCGAGACGCCGGGCGTTCGCGATTTTTCAAAGCCCTATTTGCGAAAATTCTCGAACAACCCCTTGATCGGGTCCGACCGTCCGACTATACTCCCATTGAAGTGAGACTGAATCTCAGTCTCAGACATCTCCGCGATGTCCGATGTGGTGCGGCTTCGCGGGGTCCCTCCTGGAGGCGACCGACGCTCGCTGCGAACCGGCGTTTCCACCTCATTTCCCCCCGACCGTCCTGGTCGTCGGCGGCCCCGGATGAGACAAGGCATCCGGGGCCGCCGCCATTTCGAAGGCCGCCGCGGGCGTTTAGAATGCGAGGCTGTGCGCGAACTCCCCCGCTCGTCCTGGAGGAAGCCCATGCCCCCTCTCCGAACGCTGGCCGCCCTGGCGGCCCTGGCCCTGGCGATCCCGGCCGCCCGCGCCGCCGACCGTCCCAACGTCGTGTTCATCCTGGCGGACGACCTCGGCGTGAACGACCTGGGCTGCTACGGCCGCAAGGACCAACCGACGCCCCGGCTCGACGCCCTGGCGGCGCGAGGGGCGAGGTTCACGTCGGCGTACAGCGGGCTGTCGATCTGCTCGGCCTCGCGCGCGGCCTTGATGACGGGGAAGTCCCCGGCGCGATTGCACCTGACGACGTTCCTGCCGGGCCGGCCGGACGCCGCTTCGCAGAAGCTGCTGCACCCGAGGATCGACCAGGCCCTCCCCTCGTCCGAGGTCACGCTGGCCGAGCGGTTCAAGGCCCTGGGTTATGCGACGGGGATCTTCGGCAAGTGGCACCTGGGGAACGGCGCGGGGTCGCGGCCGACGGACCAGGGGTTCGACGAGGCGTTCCTGCCGCCGACCGACTCCCAGCCCTCGGCGACCGAGGGGGGCAAGAACGAGTACGCCATCACCCACAAGGCGATCGAGTTCCTGGAGCGTCGCAAGGACGGGCCGTTCTTCCTGTACGTCGCCCACAACACGCCGCACATCCGGCTGGCCGCGAAGCCCGAGCTGGTCGCGAAGCACCCCGACGCCTTCCATCCGACCTACGCCGCGATGATGGAGACCCTGGACGACACGGTCGGCCTGATCCTGGACGCGATCGAGCGGAACGGACTGTCGCAAAACACGATCGTCGTCTTCACGTCGGACAACGGCGGCCTGCACGTCCTGGAGTTGGGCGACGTCCCCACGCACAACACGCCCTTCCGCGCCGGCAAGGGCTACCTGTACGAGGGGGGCCTGCGGATCCCGCTGATCGTCGCCTGGCCCGGCCGCATCCCCGCCGCGACGATCGACGACCCGACGATCAACGAGGACTTCACGCCGACGTTCCTGGAACTCTGCGGAGCCCCCGCGCCGGCCGAGCCGGGCCTCGAAGGCGTCAGCATCGCCCCGAAGCTCCTGGGCGGCCCCGCCCCCGCCCCCAGGCCGTTCGCGTTCCACTTCCCCCACTACACGAACCAGGGGAGCCGCCCCGCCGGTTCGCTCCGCGAGGGGGACTGGAAGCTCATCGAAAACTACGAGGACGGCCGCCTCGAACTCTACGACCTGGCCGCCGACGTCGGCGAGCGGAACGACCTCGCCGCCGCCCAGCCCGACCGCGCCCGCGCGATGCGCGCGAAGCTCGACGCCTGGCGGACGTCCGTCGGGGCCCAGATCAACACCCCGAACCCCGACTACGACCCGGCCCTCGCCGCGCCGATCTACCGCGACTTCGACTCCTCCGCCGTCCGCCCCCTGGCCACGGCCGCCGAGACCGCGACGATCTTCGAAGGCTGGCGCAAGCTCATGAACGCCGCGGTGGCCGGGCGAAGGTGAGACGGCCCGGGAGAGGCTTCAGGGCTCGCGGTGCTCGCGAGCGAAGAGGTCGCGGAAGGATTGGACGAGGTCGGGGCGGGCCGGGGCGAGGTCGCGGGATTCGGCGACGTCGGCTTCGAGGTCGTAGACTTCCAGCGGGTCGTCGGGGGCGGGGACGATCCCCTTGTGGCGGCCGATGCGCCCCGCCCAGGAGAGCCCCTTGCGGGGCTGGTCGACGGGCGTCTCCCAGTAGAGCGGCTCCGCGCGCGGGGGCCGGGGGGCGTCGAGGAAGGCGGGGAGGCCCGATCGGCCCTCCAGCTCCACGCCCGAGGGAAGCTCCGCGCCGGCGAGGGCGGCGAAGGTCGGGAGGAAGTCGACGTGCGACCAGACGTCGTCGACGACCCGGCCGGCGGGGACGCGCCCGGGCCATCGGACGATCAGGGGGACGCGGACGCCCCCCTCGTAGAGCGAGAACTTCAGCCCGCGCAAGGGGCCGGCGTTGCGGAAGAAGGCGGGGTCGGCGCCGCCGGCCGTGATCGGGCCGTTGTCGCTGGTGAAGACCACGATCGTCCTGCCGTCCAGGCCCAGTTCGGCGATCAGGTCGAGGACGCGGCCGGCGTCGCGGTCGAGCCGGCTCACCATCCCGGCGTACGCGGCGCGGGGGGTCGGCTGGGCCGCGTAGTGGCCGCCCGGGAACGGGACCTCGGGGAACGCGCCGCGATAGAGGGCGATGGAGTCCTCGGGCGCGTCGATCTCGGCGTGGGGCGGGGTGACGGCGAGATACGCGAAGAACGGGCGGTCGCGATTGGCCCGGATGAACGCCAGGGCCTCGTCGACGATCAGGTCGGGGGCGTAGCGGGCGCGGCGGCCGTCGCGGTTCTCCGGCACGTCGACGCGGCGGTCGTCCCGGAACAGGTGGTCGGTGTAGTGGAAATGGGCGTGGGTCTGGTCGAGGAACCCGAAGAAGAGGTCGAACCCCTGCTGCCACGGCGCGCCGGGCGATTCGACGTCGCCCAGCCCCCACTTGCCGAACCCGCCGGTGGCGTAGCCGGCCCGGCGCAAAGTCGCGGCGAGCGTGCGTGGGCCGTCCTCGGCCCGCAGGCCGGGGTCGGCGTTGGACCGCCCGGGGGTCCGGCCGGTCTGCACGCCGAGCATCAGCGCGGCCCGCGACGGGGCGCACACGCAGCTCCCGGCGTACGCCTGCGTGAACCGCGCGCCCTCGGCGGCCATGCGGTCGAGGCGCGGCGTCCGCACCTTCTGCTGGCCATAGCAGCCCAGGGCCCCGTAGCCCAGGTCGTCGGCCATGATGAGGACGATGTTCGGCCGCGAGCCCTCCGCGGCCCCGCCGTCCTCGGCCTTCGCGAAGGACGGCGACGTCGCGGCCAGGGCGAGCGTCAGGGCGAGCCGGAGGGCCGGGCGGGGGCGGGCGGGCATGGCGAGGGCTCCGTCGCGGGTCAGCGCCGCTTCGCCTTGGCGCTCGCGGGGGACGGCGAGGCGACGTCGAACGTCAGGGGGCCGGCGGGCCCGCCCGGCGGGATGTCGGCGCGGAGCGTCGACGCGACGTTGTAGCGGCGGTCGATGACGCTGGCGACCTCGTCGACCGTCGCGCCGGGGTCGTCGGGGTCCGGGACCTGGCGGCCGGTGGGCTGGGAGCTGTAGACCTCCACGCGGTATCCGCCGGGGCTCAGGCCGTCGGCGGCGGCGAGCGCGAACGCGCCGTCGACGACCTCGGCGGCGCCCGCGGCCCCGGGCCCGTCGGGCGTGAAGGTGATCGTCCCGGTCTTCAGGGGCTGGCCGTCGTGACGGACCGTCCCCGCGACGGGGAGTCGCTGGAGGCCGTCGCCCGCCCCGCCGCAGCCCCAGCAGGCCGCCGCCAGCGCGATCGCGGCCAGCCGGCCGAGGGCCCGCGCCGGATCAATACTGGTCACTGGAGATCACCTCGCCGCCGGCGCTGGTGCTCAGGGCCTTCCAGGTGGGGATGCCGATCGAGTCCTTGAAGAACCGGACCGACCCGTCGCAGAGCAGCGCGTTCACGCCGCCGGGGTGCCGGCTGCGCGAGCCCATGTAGAACAGGTTGGAGTTCGCCGTGTCGTTGATGCAGGGGAGGCCGCGGGCGGGATCGTTGGCGCACGTGCCGTAGTCCGGCAGGCGGCTGTTCGGGCCGAGCCGGGTCGAGATCTGGTAGCAGGCGCTGTCGTCGTTCCAGATCCGGGCGCGGCGATCGGCGACCGCCGGGCTGCCGTTGGGCGAGGGCGCCTGGATCATCTCCATGATGGCGAGCGTGTTCGACGTCCCGTCGGTGACGTCGGCGAGCCGCGCCCCGTAGGAGAGGTAGAACGGCGCCTGGCGGATCCCGTTGCCGCCCCCCTGGTCCCAGTACGCGTTGGTCCCCCAGTTGACGCCGTAGCTCCCCTTCGCGTCGCCGCTGACCAGGGCGCTGCCGCCGACCTGGTTGAAGAACTGCGGCGTGTCCGACGGGCACTGCAACGTCGACATCGGAGTCTGCCGCGTCGTCAAGTTCGCGACGTCGTTGAAGGAGAGCATCGCGTTGTAGCTGCTGAACAGGTTCCCCTGCTCCACGAACGGCATCACCGCCACGAAGAACGGCTGCCGGTTGAGCAGCGGCGCGGCGTAGTACAGGCCCGTCGCCGGGTTCCGGCCCTGCGCCCCCAGCGGGAACTGGCCGTGGACGTCGTGATAGCTGTGCAGCGCCAGGCCCAGCTGTTTGATGTTGTTCGTGCACTGGATCCGCCGCGCCGCCTCGCGCGCCGCCTGGACGGCCGGCAGCAGCAGCGCGATGAGGACCGCGATGATCGCGATCACCACCAGCAGCTCGATCAGCGTGAAACCCCGACGGGGACGGGTCGCCATGGACGCTGGCTCCTCGAAGCACGGACGGCCCGCTTCGGCGCGAACGCGACGAAGCCAAGCATCGCTTCAGTCATCATTGGATCGCGTGATTCTGACAGGTGTTTAACACCGTGTCAACACGTCGCTGAAATCCGAATTTGCCTGAAGCATCATCCGTATCCGCCGGACGTCGGACGTCGCGGAACCTGGGCGTCACGGCTCATACAGATAGGTCGGGCTTGCGCGGCATTCCGGGCGGAGGATGGGCGAGGTCATCCAGGCGTCTTCGGCCGCGTCGACCAGCCGCGGCCCGACCTGATGCAGGCGGGCCGCGACGGGCGAGTTCGCCAGGGCGGCCGAGCCGACCGCGGTGACGTCGTAACACGCGAAGTCCAGGAAGATCAGATGCCGGAGCGTCTGCGAGGTGGCGAGGGCGAGGAGCCCGGCGTCGCCGATCGGGTTGGCACCCAGCCGCAGTTCGTTCAATCCGGCGAGGCTCGGCCCCTCGGCGATGGAACGAGCCCCGTCGTCGGTGATCTCGCAGAAGGTCATGATGAGGCACCGGAGCCGCGGGAACGCCCCGGTCGTCGCCAGCGCGGCCGCCCCTTCGTCGCCGATGCGTCCGCTGCCGAGGTTCAGGTGTTCCAGCTTCGGGAACCATCCCGATCGGGCCACCCATTGGAAACCCTCAGGGCCCATCCCACCGTAGTCGAGGCGACGAAGGCGAGGGAAGGGGTGGAAAGCCAGGGCCTCGGCCGAGGCCGGCCCGCCGCCGGACAGGACGAGGCCGAGCGAGGCCAGCCGGAGGGCGAGCTTCGAGGAGAGTAGCCGCGCGGCCCCCTCGTCGCCGAACGGGTTGAAGCCGGCTTCCAGCGTGCGAAGCCGGGGCAGCCCACGGCTCCTCGCCAGCGCCGTCGCGCCGGCCGGGCCGCCCTGCGTATCCCAGAGGTCCAGCTCGCTCAAGCGAGGCAGCCGCAGGGCCGCGATCCGACGCCAGCCGGCATCCCCCAGCGGGGCCTGGCGGATCTCCAGCCGCCGCAGGCAGCCCGCGAAGCTCGCCCCGCCCAGGGCGGCGATGCCCCGTCCGCCGATCGGGTTCCCGGTGAGGGACAGCTCCTGGAGCCCGGCGAGGTGCGGGCAGCGGGCGAGCCTCGCGACGTCGTCGTCGTCCAGGCCCTTTCCGACGAGCCAGAGCCGCCGCAGTCCGGACGCCAAGGGCCCGTTCCGGTACAGGGCCTCCAGAGCCTTCGGCGTGAACGACTGCACGCCCAGGTTGCGGACCGGCGCGCGGCTGCTGAGGACGAACCGCTCGAAGTCGTCCCGGTCCATGAGACCCGGCCGGAATTCCGAGAGCCGCGCCATCACCCCCATCGCCTCCAGCCGATCGACGAGCGGCGGGATCACGCCCGGATCGATCAGGGCATGGAGGGCCAGCCCGCGCAGCCCGTCCGGCAGGCGGCCGAGCAGCGACAGCATGTCCTCCAAAAGGCCGTCGAAGGCGGCATCCACCGAGAGCCGGGCCAGGCGCGGGAAGCGGCGGGGATCGAAGGCCCGGATCACCTGATTGTTGGCCCGGAGCGTCAGGCTCCGGAGACGTGCCGCGAGGGGACTCGCGGCCAGCGCGAGCAACGGGCCGGGCCCGTCCTCGAACAGCTCCAGCCGCAACGAGCGCACCAGCGGGTGGCTGGGCGCGTCCAGCAAGGCGAGCGTCCTCGCGTCGTCCGCCGACGCGAGACGCGTCGACGCCGGCCAGCGCCGCAGCCCGCGCGACGCCTCGCGGAGCATCGCCCTCATCGTGGTCGCGGGCTGGACGTCGATCAGCGACCGGATCACGTCGAACCGGAAGGTACTCGGCGGGCCGGCCAGGAGGTCGCGCAACTCATCCCAGTCGTCGTCCATGAAGGCCTCGCTCAGCGATCGCCGGTTTCCAGGAGCTTCCGCCCATCCGCCCCCCAACGATCCAGGGCCCAACGGGCGACGCGCAGCAGCTCGCGCTCTCCGTCGGACTTCGGGGCGGCGCGGCGGACGGCCAGGTCGCGGAGGCGACCGAGGGCCGCGCGGATCTCGTCGCGCCTCGCGGGCGCAAGTTCGCCGCGGTCGGCCAGGGCCCGGACGCGCTCGGGGCTGGTGACGGTCGAGGGCTGGCACCAGGTCCGGTCGGCGTTGAAGAGGGATTGGAGTTCAAGCAGGTCGTCGACGTCCGAGGCCGTCGCCGAGTCGCCCAGCAGCTCGCGGCCCAGGATGGCGCGGAAGGCGTCGAAGTCGAGGTCGGGGTCCCGGGCGAACTCGCGGAAGGCGACGCGGTTGATCCGCGCGAGGATTTCGTCATACGGCGGGTCGCCGGGCGCGAGCCAGCCGAAGCCGAGCGGGACCTGCCGCGTCCCCTTGAGCCACGCCTGGCCCTCGTCGGCGTCCTGCGAGACGAAGGTGAACGCCTCGAACGACGGGACGTAGCCGGTGGCGCCGATCTCGCGGGCGCGGCGGGCGTTGGCCCGGACCTCGCGCGGGCCCCGGCGCGACGGCGAGTCGTCCGACCAGTAGCTCCCGCGAGCCCGCCCCATGAGCGAGGGCTCCGGGTGGGCGCTGTGGGGGGTGAAGAACAGCGACCACCGGGGGTCGAACGGCAGCCTCGCCCCGCGCACGCCCAGGCCGGGGGCGTCGGCGCCGGAGAAGTAATGCGGGTAGACGACGACCTCGGCGTCGGCCTTGCGCGCCCAGGCGTGGTCGGAGATCGCCTTCACGAACGCGAATTCGTGCTCGAAGTAGCGGGGGCCGCAGTCCGGGCAGTGGCACGCGGCGTAGTCGGACGACTCGATCAGCAGGCCGTCGGCTTCGGGGTAGGCGTCGACCATCTCGCGGGCGTAGTCGAGCATGAACCGTTGCGACTCGGCCTTCGACGGGCAGAGGTTCCAGCCCCAGCAGCCGATGCCGAATGGCGCCGTCGGCTTGCCGTCCGGCCCGGTCGCCTTCAGCTCGGGATGCTCCAGCGCGTAGCGGTTCACGCCGTCGTAGCCGAACGGCGTGAACCCCAGCAGCACCCGCACGCCCTTCGCGTGGGCGTGCGCGATCAGCTCGCGGACGAAATCCTCGCGGACGTTTTCATGTTCTTCGTTGTACGACCATGTGATCGGATATCGATCCGACCGGAACGCGCCGGCCGTCCAGAGCATCAGCGTGTCGCCGCCGTCCTCATGCACCGCGTCGACGATCCGCCTCCAGTCGGCGAGGTCGTAGGTCGGCATCCTCATGAACGTGACGTAGTAGCCGCGATGCGCGAACGGGCCCGAGGCCGCCGGCGCATCGCCCGCGGTGACGAACAGGGCGAGTAGCGAGACGAGGGCGGACATGGGCGACGTTCCTCGGGGCGTTCAACCGTACGCGCGGACCTCGTAGATCCGGGCGGCCTCGCCGCCGTTGGTGGCGAGGACCTCGATGCGGAGCTTCGACGCCCGGACGGGGGCGAAGTCGTGGCGGCGGAGGCGCTGGTGGTTGGCCTCGACGCGCGCGACCTCGACGCGGTCGCCCGTCGGGGTCTCGACGACGACGCGGTAGTCGCGGACGGTCTCGGGCTGCGGGGCGCGGATCATGTGGGCGTTGTGGGCGTCGGACGAGGTGAGCGTCAGCTCGCGGTGGAAGCCGCTGTCGAAGGTGATCTGCACCCGCTTGAGCGTCCGCGGCCCGTCCCAGGCCAGTTCGAGCCAGGCCCCGTCGGGCGACATGGGGGCCGACCAGCGGTGCTCCAGGCTACCGGGCTCGTCGCGGACGAGGCCGTCGAGGACGGCGGAAGGGCTCGCGCCGTCCTCGCAGGCCGAGGCGGTCGCCTTCGCCGCGCGGGCGAGGTCGGCCGGGTCGTCGGCTCGGAGATCCTTGATGGACTGGTCGTCGCGGAGCAGGGTCTGCTGGAGTTCCCTGAGCTTCGGCTTGTCGCGGTACAGCTCGCGGGGCGTGAGGCCGTATCGCGAGCAGAGGGCGGCGGCGGTCCCCGCGGCCTGGCCCATCACGGCGCAGGTGGCCATGACGCGCGTGGACGTGAACGCGACGTGGCTGCAACTGGCGTTGCGGCCGGCCATGAACAGGTTCGCCACGTCCTTGCTGTAGAGCGACCGCAGCGGGATGTTGTAGACCTCGGCCAGCCGAATGCTCAGGAACGGCGGGACCTCGGGGTCGTCGAAGCCCGTCGCGGGGTGCTCGTCCAGCCCCCAGCCGCCGATGGCCACGGCGTCGTCGAAGGCGGGGTTGAAGCCCATCAGGTCGTTCTGGCGGAGGACGTGGTCCCCCTCAATGCGGCGGCTCTCGCGCTTGCCGGGCATCATGCCGACCCAGTCCATGGCCCAGTCGGCGGACTCGGGATACTGGCCCGAGTTCTTGATGTGGTCCCAGACGCCGGTGACGATCGAGAGGAGTTCGAAGCGGATCCGCTCGTTGTCGCGGACGGTGTCGAGGCCCCCGCCCCACTCGATCCACCAGTACCCATATTCCCACGCCTTCTTGCCGATCCCCCGGTGCTTGAGCTGCTCCGGGCCGATCTTCCGGGCCCAGGCGGGGGCCCTGTAGGGCATCGGCCGGCCGTAGTCGCGGGCCGTGAACAGGACGCTGGAGCCCAGGGTCTCGCGGCTCGCCTCGGCGGGGGCCAGCGACTCCTGGAATTCGCCGCGGCCCTCGTGGCCCCAGCGGATCGTCGCGCCGGCCTCGACGGCCAGGCGGGAGTCGCCGGTGCAGTCGGCGGCATATCGGCATGTAATGCGATACAGATGCTCGGACTTGTCGCAGCGGGCCAGCACGCGGGCGATGCGGCCGTCCTTCACGTCGGCGGCGCAGACGGCCGTGTCGAGGATCAGCGTGACGTTGGGCTCGGAGATCAGCTTGTCGTAGAGGAGGAGGTCCCACAGCTCCCACGATCGCTGGGGGTTGTTCGCGGCGTCGTCGAGCCGGAGTTCCTCGATGATCCCGCCCTCGCGCCAGCCCGGCCGGCCGGTGTGCATGTTGGCGCCGACGATGTGCATCTTGACCTCGCTCGACGAGTTGCCGCCGAGCCGCGATCGGTCCTGCACGAGCACGACCTTCGCCCCGTTCCGCGCCGCCGCGAGCGCCGCGCACACGCCGGCCGGCCCGCCCCCGGCGACGAGCAGGTCGCACTCCAGGTCGACGAGCGTCATGTGCGGCTCGCCGTCGAACCGCCGCTTGACGGCCTCGGGGTCGACCGGCGCGATGGCCTCGAAAGCCCCTCGGATCTGCTCGGGCGTCCGCCCCTCGCCGGCCCCGGCCGTCGCGCCGTCCGCGAAGACGAACAGCGAATACGCCGACGCCCCCGCCGCCGTCGCCAGGAATTCCCGACGCCCCAAACGCCCGCCGCGATCGCTCTTCATGGCCCGGCCCTCCCGGATCGCTCGCGGCGACCCCACTCCCAGGGTAGCCGCACGGGCGGGCGGATCAAGCTCCCGGCACGTCCAGCCCCGCCCCGGCACCCCGGCGTCCCGATCCCGCGACTTGACCGCACCGGCCGCGGCGCCATAGACTAGTTTGATCAACCAGGCCGAAAGGATCGCTCATGCAGACCAAGGTCGGGGCGTTTGAAGCCAAGACTCACCTCCCCTCGCTGCTGAAGCGCGTGGAGAGGGGCGAACGGATCACGATCACCAACCGCGGGAAGTCCGTGGCCCAACTCGTACCCGTGGACGGCGCGGGGGGGGCCGACGTGCGCGCGGTCGTCGACCGGATGCGGGCTTGCAGGAAGATGAGCGGCCCCACGCTCGGCGAAGGGCTCACGACGCGCGACCTCGTCGAGGAAGGCCGCCGCTACTGACGCCGTCCGAGAAAGGACCCTGCGCATGAGTCCGCCGTTCGGATGCGTGCTCGACTGTTCCATCGCCCTGGCGTGGTACTTCGCCGATGAAGCCGACCCCTACGCGGACGCGGTGCAAGACGGCCTCGCGAACGCACCGGCCGCCGTCCCGTCGCTCTGGCCGCTCGAACTGGCCAACGCCCTCGTCATGGGCGAACGTCGGGGACGCTCGACGCCCGCCCAGGCCTCGGCCTGGCTCTCCCTGCTCCGCTTGCTCCCCATCCATGTCGACGGCGAGACGGAGTCGCGGGCCTGGACCGACACGCTGCATCTCGCGAGGGCCCACGGGCTGACCTCGTACGACGCCTCCTACCTGGAACTCGCCCTGAGGCTGGGCGTCCCGATCGCCACGTTCGACGCCAAGCTCAAGGCGGCCGCAACCGCCGTGGGCGTCCCGTCCTATCGGCCGCCCGCGCCATGAGCCGACGAACCCGGATGTGATCGCGACGCCCTGTCGCATCGACCCGTCCATGGTCGAATTCGGCGACGGAACGACCCGGCCCCGAGGAGACGCCACCTTGAAGTTGCTGAGGATGGTCGCGTCGGCGGCGGGGCTGACGGCGGCGGGGGTCGCGGTCGTGCTCGCGCCGACGGTGGCGCCGCTGGTCTTCCCGAGAACCATGCAGCGGCACCCGGGCGAGTGGGCCTTCGCGGCCGTCCTGCTCGCGCGTCTCGGCGTCGAGGCGTGGGGGCGGCGGGGCCACGATCGCGCGGCGAGGGCCGTGGGGAAGGCCGACGCGGCCTCGGATTGGATGCTGCGCCGGGGGCTGTTCCCGGCGCTGGCGGCGTGGACGATCGTCCGGCTGGCCGCGTGGCTGCCGCACTATCCGTTCTGGCCGTGGTGCCGGGACGTCGACAACTACGCGATGTTCGCCATGCACTGGGACGTCGGGGAATTGCCCTATCGCGACTTCCGGGCGTTCAACTTCCCGGGGCACATCTACCTGCACTGGGCCCTGGGCAAGCTGTTCGGCTGGGGGCGCCCCGGCCTGGTGTACGTCGTCGACGCCGCGGCCCTGCTGACGCTCGGCGGGGCGCTGCTCGTCTGGGGCCGGCGGCGGCTGGGCTCGATGCTGCCGGGGATGCTCTCGTACTTCGTGTTCCTCGCGGCGTACCTCGACATGCAGATCGAGCTGGTCGCCGAGCGCGACTGGCACGCGGCGCTCGGCATGACGCTGTCCCTCCTGACGCTCCAGGCATGGCCGGGCCGCGCCGGGCGTTGGACCTCCGCCTTCCTGGCCGCGGCGGCGTTCATCATCCGGCCGCAGGCCGTCCTGCTGCTGCCGGCCCTGGGCGTCGCCGCCTCCCAGGGCGGCGACGGCGAGGCGCAAGGGCCCCGGGCGGGGGCGGCGAGGCTCGCGGGATGGGCCTGCGCCTACGCCCTGTTCGTGCTCATCGGCTTCGCCCCGCTGATGATCGCCGGCGTGATGGGCGACCTCGTCCGCGGCCTGCGCGTGGTCTCCATCGGGGGGCCGTACAGCACGTTCACGCCGGCGCGGGCGCTCGCCATCCTGCAAGAGCAACTCGGCCGGCCGACGACGGCCCCGCTGCTCGTCGCCCTGGCGGCGTTGAGCTTCCGCGGGCCGATGAAGGGCGAGGCCCGGCCGTGGCTCGCGGCGATGCTGGGCGTGCTGGCCTATCGCCCCGTCAGCCCGGTCGCGCACGAGTACCTCAAGACCCCGCTGATCCTGGCGGAGGCCGTCGCCTGGGCCCTGCCCGTCGCCTGGTGCCTCCGCGCGGCCGCCGCCCCCAGGCCCGAGGCCGGCCGTCGGGCATCCCTGGCGTTGCTCGCGGTCCTGTTCCTGCTGTACGAATCGGTCCCGATGCGCGAGCCCTACAATTGCAGCTTCCCGGCCGTCGCCGACGCGATCCGCGCCGCGGCCCGCGGCGGCTGGCCGGAGGAGGTGCCGCCGGGCGGCTGGGTGTGGTACTCGCGCGAGCGGTCCGCGCAGTACCCGTGGCAGGACTACCAGCGCCTGCTGCAATACCTGCGCGAGCACACGGGGCCCGACGCGATGGTGGCGAACGTGCTGAAGAACGTCCCGCTGCCGCCGATCAACGGCCTCGTGGGGCGTCGTTCTCCGTTCCGGGTCGAGGCCGGCATCACCTGGATGTGGATGATCCGCGAGGACCTGGACGGGCGGTTCGCCGACGAACTCCGCGGGGCCGGGCCCGACTCGGTCGTCGTCTGGGTCCCCGCCGAGGAGGACGCCCAGCCCCGCCTGCCCCTGAAGCAGTTGACGCGCGTGATCCGCGACGAGTACGAATTCGAGGCCCGCTTCGGCCGGATGGAGGTGTGGAGGCGGAAGCCGACGGGGCGGAGATGAAGGGCCGGGCCGCGGCGCGACGGCGCGACGGCCCGGCCCCGCCGGCTCACTTGCACGCCTTCAGGAACGCGACGAGGTCGGCGAGGTCCTGCGTGGAGAGCTGCTGGTCGAGCCCGGCGGGCATGACGGAGACGGTTCCGGGGCGGATCTCCTCCACGTCCGCGCGGGGGATCCGGGCGACCTGGTCGGCCCCGGTGACGAGGACGTAATCCTCGGGCGTCTCGGACTTCAGCAGGCCGCTGTAGACCTTGCCGTCGGTCGTGGCGATCACGACGGGCTCGTAGCTGCGGACGAAGCTGAGGCTGGGGAAGAGGACGGCCTCCAGCAGGTCGCGCTCGCTGCGGACGCCGCCGATGCGGGTGAGGTCGGGGCCGACGTCGCCGCCGCGGTAGCCGATGGCGTGGCAGGTGGTGCAGGCGGCCTTGTCGCCCTGGAACACGAGCTGGCCGCGGCGGACGTCGCCGCCGGCGAGCTTGCCCATCAGCTCGTCCAGCCGCGCCTGCTGCTTGGCGGCGTCGGCGTTGAGGAGGTTGTACAGGCCCTCGGCCGCCTTGCGGGTCTCCGGGCCGAACTTCGCGAGGTGGGCCTTCAGGGCGTCGACCCGCAGGCTCGTCCGCGCGGCCGACTCCGTCAGGGCCCGCACCAGCTTGAGCCCCAGGGCGTCGTCGGCCTGGGCGTCGTAGGCCGTCAGCAGGCGGTCGACCTCCAGCGGCCCGGCGGCCCGGATCGGCCCGATCAGGGCGTCGAGCTGCCCGGCCGAGAGCCTGGCGCGGGCCAGGACGTCGGCGGCCAGGCCGCGGGCGGCGACGGGCTCCTCGGGGTCGAGGTGGTCGGTCAGGAGCGCGAACGTCGCCGGGCCGACCTCCGCCAGGCCGCCGGGGACGGCCGCCAGCGCCTCCAGCCGCCCGTCGGCCGGGACGTCGTCGCGGGCGGCCAGGGCGAGCAGCGGGGCGGCCAGCGAGCCGGCCTTCTCGGGCGCCGGGGCCAGGGCTCGGGCCGCGGCGACGGCCCGCCGGGCGACCGCGGCGTCGGGCCCGGCGAGCGCGGCGGCCAGGGCGGCGACCCAGGCGTCGGGGAGGTCCTTGGGCCGGGCCAGGGCCATCGCGGCCAGGGCGCTCGCGCGGGCCTCGGCCGGCGCGGCGGCGTCGGACGCGGTCGCGGCGAGGAGGTCGCGGACGGCCGGCGAGCCCGCGTTGCGCGCGAGCTGGGCCTCCAGCCCCGCGCGGTCTTCGGGCGATAGGTCGGCCCGGCCCAGCCGGCCGGCGAAGACCCCGGCGAGGGCCTGCCCCCACTCGGGGCGGCGGCCGATGATCCACGCGGCGACCTCGCGCACGCCCGCGTCCGCGTCGGTCAGCAGCGCGGCCGTCTCGACCGCGTCGAGGCCGCCGCCGTCCATCTGGTCGACCGCCATGAGGGCGGCCCGCCTCACCTTCGGGTCGGGCGAGCGGAGCGCGCCGGCCGTCCCCGCGGGGTCGTCGATCTGGATCAGGGCGTACGTCAGCGCGTGGTGGAGGAACCGGTCCTCGGCCGCGGGGTCGGCGAGGGCCTGGAGGATCGACGAGACGGCGGCCCTGTCGCCGATCCGGCCGAGGGCCTCGGCCGCGACCCGACGGTTGAGCGACGAGGGCCCTTCCAGCATCTCGACCAGGAGCGGCAGGGCCCCGGCGTCGCGCGTCAGGCTGGCGACGTTCGCCGCGGCCTGGCGCACCGTCTCGCCGCCGTCGGCCAGGCCGGCGCGGGCGACGTCGCGAGCCTCGGCGGCGTCGATCCGGGCCGACGCCCAGACCGCGCCCAGGCGGGCGTCGACCGACCGCGAGCGCTGGACGACGTCGGCCAGGGCCGGCGCCGCGGCGGCACCCATCTTCCCGAGCGTCGCCACGGCGCGGCGGCGCACGGCCGGGCGCGTGTCGGAGAGGAACTCGGCGGCGTCGGCCGGGCCGAGCTTCGCCCATTCGACGTTCAGGCCGTAGGGGTCGGCCACCTTCGGCGAGCCCCGGCGGCGCACGCGGTAGATCCCGCCCAGCTCGTCGGGCTTGGAGAGCTGGGACGTCGGGCAGCAGAGCTTGTACCAGCCGCCGGTGTCGACCACCAGCAGGCTGCCGTCGGCGTCCTCGATCACGTCGGTCGGGTGGAAGTCCAGGTCGGGGCTGGTCACGAAGTCCTCGTCCTTCGTCGAGAACGTCGCGCCGGCGGGGGCCAGGACGTGACGGCTCACCTTGTGCAGGTTGAAGTAGCAGGCGAAGAGGTTGTCGCGATAGCCCTCGCCGAGCGAGTCCGACTCGACGCACGTCAGGCCCGAGGGGGCGGCCGGGCCCATGTGCAGCAGCGGCGGCATCAGGCCGGGGCCGGTCCACTTGTGGGACGGGGCGTCCAGGACGTGGTTCACCTTGCCCCAGATCCCGCCGTAGACGGCGTGGATCAGGCCGTCGCGGAAGCCGCCGCCGGGGCGCTGGAGGAACGTGCAGGAGAGGATCCGCTCGCCCCCCGGCGTGAACGCCACGTCGACGGGGTTGTCCATGCCGCCGGTCAGCACCGGCTCGACCTCCGTCCCGTCGGGCCGCGACCGGAAGATGTGCGAGGCGCTGGTGACGAACGGGGCCCGGCCCGGTGTCGCGTAGGTCTGCTCGGCGAACGCCCCCTTGGTCCAGTAGACGCGGCCGTCGAGCCCGGGGTATGGGCCGTGCAGGTCGTTGGCGCAGCCCGTCAGGGTCTTCCCCTGGAACCACTCGACGCGCCCCTCGGCCGCGCCGTCGCCGTCCGCGTCGGTGAGCTTCCAGATGCTGGGCGGCGCGGCGACGTAGAGCGAGCCGTCCAGCCACATCGTCCCCTCCGGGAACATCATCCCCTCGGCGAAGACGGTCCGCCTGTCGAACCGGCCGTCGCCGTCGGAGTCCTCCAGGCGGACGATCCGGTGGGGCTTCTTCTGGAGTTGCTCCTCCACCTTCTCGTTCGACCCCGACGAGTCGGCGACGTACAGCCGGCCCCGCTCGTCGAACGCCGCGGTGATCGGCCGGTCGACCAGCGGCGGCCCGGCGACCCTCTCGATGGCGAACCCCTCGGGGACGACCAGCTTCCGCCCCGCCGGGGCGTCGGCGGCGATCGACGTGGCCGCGAAACCGATCAGACACGCCAGGCCCGGCAGCCGTCGCGAGAGCTTCATCGTGGGGGAGATCCGAGGGGGGATGTTCAAGCGTCAGCTTATCGGTTCTATCCCCCCGCGGGCCCCGCGTCAACCGCGGGGGGATCGGCGGGCGCGGCGGCCCGTGATGCCCGGACGCCACACGGCCGCGAGAAATCCCCTCCGGGGCTCGGCGCGCGGGCCGGTTCATGGGCTACGATCCTTATTGGACGAGCGAAGACGCCGAGATCGACCACGTTCCGCCCGCCGGGAGGGAGACGCCGTGACGAGGGAAGCCGGGGGACGACGACGCCGGGGCCGCGCCCCGGGGTGCGAGGCGCTGGAAGACCGCCGGCTGATGGCGGTCTCGCTGGCCTTCGACTATTCGCTGGACTCCTCGGGCTTCTTCACGGCGGGCCGGCGGGCCCTGCTGGAATCCACGCTGAACGCCATCACGGCTCGGCTGGGCGACACGCTGGCCGCGGTCCCGACGGCGAGCTACACGCTGGCTACCGACCAGGGGAACCGGACCGTCGTCACCAGCTCGCCCGCGGACGTCGTCAAGGTCTACGTCTACGGCCAGTCGCTGAACGACGGCAGCATCGCGCAGGGGGGCGCCTACTATTCGACCGGACCGGGCGGCACGATGCGCGGCCAGGGGGCGAACGACTACGCGCCGGACCTCGCCTACCTGAAGTTCGACGTCGACGGCTCGACGAGCTGGTTCTTCGGGAGCACGACGGCCGGGCTGACCGGGAGCCAGGTCGACTTCGTGACCGTGGCCCGGCACGAATTCCTCCACTCGCTCGGCTTCCTGTCGAGCCAGCCGACGTTCGTCCGCAACGTGCAGGGCTCGTCGTTCGTCGGCGCGAGCGCCGTGGCCGCCAACGGCGGGGCCGCCGTGCCGATGAGCGGATCGCACGTCGCCGCCTCGGTCCCGTCGATCATGAACGCCGTCACCCAGGCCGGCGAGCGGCGCGACCTGGGCGACCTGGAATGGGCGATGCTCAAGGACCTCGGCTGGAGCGTCGCCGCGCCGGCCGCGGCGTTCGAGCGCGGCTTCGAACTGTTCACGGGCGGCGAGGGGGACGGGACGGCGCGCGTGAAGGTGATCCCGTCGCGCGGCGTCTACCTGATGCCGCTGGACGTGCTGGGGGGCGACACGCTGCGGCTCCGGACGCTCGACGGCTCGTCCGTCCTGGAGCGGGGGGTCGACAGCTACCTCAAGGTCTTCGACGCCTCCGGGGCCCTGGTCTTCTCCAACAACGACACGTCGACGACCGCCGGCAAGGAGGACGTGACCTACACCTTCCCGGCCGGGGGCCGGTACTGGGTCGGCGCGGGGACGTACGCCCAGCGCGACTTCACGTTCACCACGCCCTCGCCCGCGGCGGCGGGCTCGACGGCCTACTACCTGGAGGCGACGCTGACCGGCCGCTCCCCCGACGAGCCGGGCGACATCGCCTCGGCGACGCAGGCCGTCGCGTTCTCGGGCGGGGCCTTCGGCACGACGACGACCCTGGCCGGGCCCTCGGCCGACGTCTACCGGATCGACGCGATCGCCGGCGCGACGTACATCGCGACGACGTCCCCGCCCGGCGAGGGCGGCCTGTCCGGGCCGGCCGTGGCCGCCGTCTACGACGCCTCGGGCCGCAAGGTCGCCGGGCCGACCGCGAGCCCCTACGGCTCGCTCACCTGGGTCGCGACGGCGACGGCCCCGTACTACGTCCGCATCTCCCGGGTCGTCGCGGCGGACGTGATCTCGACCGTCGAGTCGGCCCCCGACCCCGGGTTCTCCTCATCGAGCCCCAACGGGGAGGCGACGATCTCGGGGGGCCGGAGCGTCGGGAGCGACTACGCCCTGGCGATCACCCGGCGCATCCCCGCGCCGCCGCCGAGCGTCGAGCCGCTGTACGTCGACTACGGCGCGTACGGCCTCTGGCGCTGGACCGAGGCCGGCGGCTGGTCGCAGATCAACGCGGCCGACCCCCAGGACCTCGCCGTGGCCGCCGACGGCTCGCTGTTCATCGACTACGGCCCCTACGGGCTCTGGCGCTGGAGCGAATCGGCCGGGATCCGCCAGGTCAACGCGGCCGACGCCCAGGCGATGACCCCCGGGGCCGACGGCTCCCTGTTCCTGGACTACGGGCCGTATGGCCTCTGGCGCTGGACGGCCGCCGCGGGGCTGGCCCGGATCAACGAGTCGGACCCGCAGGGCTTCGCGGCCGGGCCGTCGGGCGAGTTGTACGTCGACTACGGCCCGTACGGGCTCTGGTCCTGGACGGCGTCGTCCGGGCTGCGGAGGATCAACGCCTCCGACCCCGAGGGGATGGCCGCCGGCCCCGGCGGGACGCTCTTCGTCGACTACGGCCCCTACGGGCTGTGGACCTGGACGACGGCCGGGGGCTGGTCGCGGATCCACGCGGCCGACCCCCAGGGCCTCGCCGCCGGGCCGGGCGGGGACCTCTACATCGACTTCGGGGCGAGCGGCCTGTGGGCGTGGTCGGCGGCCGGCGGGTTCCGGCTCTTGAACCCGGCGGATCCCCAGGGCCTCGCCGTCGCGGCCGACGGCTGGCTGTTCGTCGACTACGGCCCGTACGGGGCCTGGCGCTGGGCCGACTTCGCCGGGTTCCGGCAGATCAACCCCGGCGACCCCCAGAAGCTCGCCGCCCGCCCGGCCCTGGCCGGGTCGTGAGCCCGATGCGGCCCCGCCCAGCGAGCGCGCCATGCAGTTCCTGATCCGCCCGTTCGTCCGCCGGATGTTCGTCGACCAGGGGAGCCTGCTGCGGCGCTGGCGGGCGGCGCGGATGCGGGAGTGCCTCCGGCTGGCCTCCCCTCCGAGCGGGGCCCGGATCGTGGACCTGGGCGGGAGCGAGTTCATCTGGTCGCTCGTCGATCACGACTTCCACGTCACGTTCGTCAACCTGCCCGGCCGGGCCCGCCCCCCGTCCGACCCCGCGCGATACGCCCGCATCGAGCACGACGCCTGCGACCTGCGGGGGATCCTGGAGGACGGGTCGTTCGACCTGGCCTTCAGCAACTCGACGATCGAGCACGTCGGCGACGAGGCGCGCCAGGCCGCATTCGCGCGCGAGGTGCGCCGGCTCGCCCCCGCCTACTGGGTCCAGACGCCCAGCGACCGCTTCCCGATCGAGATCCACACGGGCGTCCCGTTCTTCTTCAAGCTCCCGGAGGCCCGCCGCCGCCGGATGATCGAGAGGTGGCGGCCGAGGTATCCCGACCTGTCCGCGATGCTCGACGGGACGCGCGTGCTCGGCCGCGGCCGGATGCGCGAGCTGTTCCCGGACGGCCTGATCCACGTCGAGCGCAAGCTGGGCCTGGAGAAGTCCTACAGCTTCTACAAGCCGTGGCGGCGGGGCCGGGCGTGAAGTTTCCGAGAGGCTCGCCCCGAAGGGCCGGCCGGGGCCTTTAACGGGCGGGCCCGGGCCGGTACGCTTGCGGGGAGTCCGGGCGGGGCGTCCGCCGGACCGGACCGACGCATCGACGCATCGACGAAGAGGTGGATTTCATGTTGCGCTTCCTGGCCCTCGCGGCCCTGGCGACGGCGACGGTCGCCCCGGCCTCGGCCGGATCGGACCGGCACGTCGTCCTGATCTCGCTCGACGGCTTCCCCGCCCGCTACCTGGACGACCCCGAGGTCTCCCTGCCGGTGATCCGCGGCCTCCGCGACGCCGGGGCCTGCACCGCCGAGGGGATGCACGTCTCCAACCCCTCGGTCACCTGGCCCAACCACACGACCCTGGTGACGGGCGTCCCGCCGGCGACCCACGGCGTGATCTACAACGGCGTGCTGACGCGCGCCGCCGGCAAGCCGACGACCTCCGCGGCCGAGCGCCGGCAGTCGGAGCTGGCCCGCGTCCCGCTCCTCTTCGACGTGCTCAAGGCGAAGGGGCTGACGTCGGCCGCGATCAACTGGCCCTGCACCTCGGGCTCCGAGAGCATCGACGACAACTGGCCCGACGTGCCGAAGACGTTCACCTACACCACGCCCCGCCTCAAGGAGGAGTTGGAGAAGTCCGGCCTCCTCAAGAAGTTCGAAGCCGGCGCCGCCGGCCGCGACGAGGCCTGGGCCGAGGGGACCGCCCACGTCATCCGCGAGCGCAAGCCGAACTTCATCGCCCTCCACCTGCTCGAACTCGACTCCACCCATCACCAGCACGGCCCGGAGACCTCCCAGGGCCGCGAGGTCGCCGCCAAGCTCGACGCCCTGGTCGGCAAGGTCGTGAAGGCGACCGAAGACGCCGGCATCCGGGACAAGACCACGTTCTTCATCGTGGCCGACCACGGCTTCATCGCCAACACCAAGACGATCCGCCCGAACATCGCGCTGCGCGACGCCAAGCTGCTGGCCGTCGCGGGGGACAAGGTCGAGTCCGCCCGCGCCTACGTCGTCCCCGAGGGGGGCATCGGCCTGGTCTACCTGACCGACCCGGCCACGAAGGAGGAGGATCGGAAGGCCGTCCACGGCCTGTTCGACGGGGTCGAAGGCGTGGCCGCCGTGCTCGACCCGGCCGACTTCCCGCGCTACGGCCTGCCCGACCCCGACGGCCACCCCGGCATGGCCGACATGGTCATCGCCGCCAAGGACGGATACAGCGTGGGCGGGGCCTTCAAGGGCGACGGCCTCATCCAGGAGCACGCGCCGAAGGGGACCCACGGGTATCTCTCCACCGAGCCCAAGATGAACGCCCTGTTCGTCGCCTCGGGCGCGGGGATCAAGCCCGGCTCGAAGCTCCCTTCGGTCGAGAACCTCGACGTCGCCCCCACCGCCGCCTCCCTCCTGGGCGTCCCCCTGGAGAAGCCCGCCGGCCGCGTCCTGACCGAGATCCTGGCCGAATCGAAGTGACCTTTCGCGAGGGCCGGGGACGTCCCCGGCCCTCGCCGCCCCTCCTCCCCTCGGCCGGCCGCCTCGGCCGTCGCCGGGCTCGTCGCGGCGCCGCAGACCGTCGGGACGTCGCGGGCATCCTCCTGATGCCGGCATCGCGCCCTCGCGTATAATCCAAATACGAGGCCGCCCCATCAGCGACGGCCCCGCGCGAGGGGAGGACGTCATGAAGCTGCGGCTCAAGGGGAATTCGATCCGGCTCCGGCTCGACCGGAAAGACCTGGAGGGGCTGATCGGGCTCGGCCGCGTCGAGGAGTCGCTGCGGTTCGGGCCGGACGCGGCGTTCGTGTACGCCGTGGAGGTCGGCGAGGCCCCGCGCGGGGGGCCGTCGGCCTCATATCGCGACGGTCGGCTGACGGTGCGGCTGGACCGCCGCGACGTCGAGGAATGGGCCGGCGGCGACCTCGTGGGGTTCGAGCGCGTGCAGGAGGTCGAAGGCGGAGCCGTCCGGATCCTGATCGAGAAGGATTTCGCCTGCCTCGACCGCCGCACGGGCCCCGAGGACGACGCCCACGCCTTCCCGAACCCGTCGTCGTCGTGCTGACGAAGGCCCGGTACGCGGAGACGCCGGCGCAAGGCCGGCGTCTCGATCGATCGCGGGGCGGCGAGGTCAGCCCTTCTTGGCGTCGGCCGAGGTGGGCATAGAGGGCTTGGGGGCCGCCTGGAACTCCTCGGGGGTCATGGCCTTGATGGTCATGTCCTTGAGGAGGACGTAGCCCCCCTTGGAGGGGACGTCGGCCTTGTAGGCGAGGACCTCGGTCGCGGCCTCGCCGGGCGTCGGGGCGACGCCCCAGTAGACGACGATCTCGCCCTTCTTGATGGCGCCGGCGGCGTTGGGGAAGAGGTCGGCCTTGACGAAGTCCTTCGTGGACGTCGGCGGCTTCTTCTTCAGGTTGTAGGACGAGAGATAGATGTCGGATACCTCCTCGAGCGAGCCGATGTCGTAGTGCTCGGGGGCGTTGGAGACCGATTGGGCGTCGCCGCAGCCGAGGACGAAGGGGGTCAGCGTCGCCGCGGCGACGGCCCAAGGTGCGATGATGCGGGCGGGTCGGGTCATGACGGGCCTCGGTCGGGGTCGCGGGCCGGCCCGCCGGGGGAACGGCCCGCGACGGGGGGCGGATCGGTCAATTCGATCAGTAGGCGTCGGCGCTGACGACCTCGCCGCCGGCCCGGGTCCCCAGGGCCTGCCAGGTCGGGAGGCTGATCGAGTCCTTGATGAACTTCACGCTGCCGTCGCACATCGCGACGTTCACGCCGCCGGAGTGGTAGCTGCGGGCGGCCATGTGCGAGGCCGTGATGGCGCCGTCGCCGCAGTCCATGTTGCGGGTGTTGGGCGTCTGGGTGTGGTTGTAGTAGGCCAGCTCGGGGATGAAGCCGCGGTAGTATTGCTGCCCCTTGTAGGTGATCCGGGAGCTGTAGGGGATGCCGTTGCAGGCGGAGTTCGGGATGTAGTTGTCGGGGGCCGCCGTCCACGAACCGGTCAGGTAGACGGCCCGCGAGTCCATCGGCGTGTTGGCCGGGACCGGGAACGGCATGGTGGAGATCTTGATCTCGGAGAAGAGCCCGGTATTGCTCGTCCCGTCGGTGATCGAACTGATCGTCACCTTGCTGGTCACCTTGCGGTAATCCGAGCTCGGATTCGCCGCGGTCGGCTTCGGGGTCGTGACGTTGACCGAGATGTTGAAGACGCCCAGCGACGCCGAGTTCGTCTCATTGGTGGGGAACGCCGAGCTCGCCGAGTTGAAGAACAGGGCGGCCGTCGCGCCGTTGCTGCCGTAGTAGTTGCTCTGGGCCAGGCTGCCGGTGCTGTTCGAGTTCACCCGCGTCCCCGGCGAGCGGAAGCCCTTGCCGTCGGAGGGGCAGAGGTAGGCCGAGATCTGCTGGCAGCGCGCCGTGTCGTTCTCGGCCGACGAGTTGATCTCGATCTGGAGGTTGAACGTGGCGTAGAGGCTGGACTGCTCCAGGTACGGCAGGATCAGCGCCTGCGGGCTGAGCCGCGTCCCGTCGCCCAGGGCCGTCGGGTCGCCGACCGGCGCGGGCCCGGCGCCCGGCGGGAACTCGCCGTTGGTGCTCTCGAAATTGTGCACCGCCAGGCCGATCTGCTTCAGGTTGTTGACGCACTGCGCCCGTCGGGCGGCCTCGCGGGCCGCCTGGACGGCGGGGAGCAAGAGGGCGATGAGCACGGCGATGATGGCGATCACCACCAGCAGCTCGATCAGCGTGAATCCGCGACGTGCGCTCGCATTCATGTGGAGGCTTTCTCCGTTCGATGGACGCCGATGATTCTATGAAGGCGGACGGATGCCGACCCCGCCCGCGCGACGCGGCCGGCGGGCCGGCAGGGGACGGCCCGACATCGGGCCTAGACTATCCGGGAGCAAGGATGACAAGGACGTATGCGGCCCGGCCGCCCGAATCCGGGGCGGGGGCATACGGGCCGACATCCATGGCGACCGATGCACTTCTTCGATGGGAGAGTGATGGAAGCTTAGCCGGTCGGCTCCCGCAATTCCATAGGTGGGCCGAAAAAATAATGACAAATAAGCACTAAATCATTAAACCTACAACCGTCAGACGGCCGCGGCCCCCGCGAGCGGCGGGGGCCGGCGGCGGCGTCAGTCGTCCTCGGACTCCTGCACCTTCCATTCGTGGACGCCGGCCGCCCAGCCTTCCGGGAGCTGGACGACGAGGCGGAGGGCGTCGGTCGCGACGGGGGAGAACGTCACCTCGTTCCAGGCGTCCTTGGCCAGGCCGTAGGGGCCCTTCGCGTCGACGGGCTTCCAGGAGTCGCCGTCGCGATACTCGACCCGCCACGAGGCCGGGACGCGGCACTCGCCCCGGCCGGTGTCGTCGAACCAGTAGACCTTCGCGCTTTCAAGCGTCCGGGGCGAAGTCCACGAGTACTGCACCCATTCCTCGGTCCCCTTGCGGGGCCACCAGTGGCAGTTGGCGGCGGGCTGCTCGGCGCTGGACTTCGGCTCGATCCCGTCGTTCGCGCCCTCGGGCCGGCAGTTGGAGCTGACGTGCGACATGGTCACCCGGGCCCCCTGCTCCCCCGGGCCGGCGACGGACGACCTCGGCTCGACGGGGAGCCAGACCTTCATCGGGCCGGGCCGGCGGTTGTCCCAGGCGTAGTAGGGGACGGCCTTGAAAGGCGTCGGCGAGCCGGCGGGGGCGGCCCGATAGAGCGTGCGGTCCCAGCCCTGTTCGGGCGCGGTCCGCGCCGTCCCCTTCAGGACGACCACGCCGCCCAGGAGGTCGGGGGCCTTCTCGGGCTTCAGCTCGGCGTCGCGCGGGAGGTAGAGCGACGCCAGGTCGGCGTCCGCGTCGGCGGCCTCGACGCAGTAGACGATCGGCCCGCGCTGGATCGCCAGCAGGCCGCGATCGGCCTCGACGTTCGGGCGGGCGGCGACGCGGGTCGCGGGCATGGGGAGGTCGAGCGTGGCGGAGTCGCCCGGCTTCCACTCCCGCGCGAGGACGATGTATCCCCGCTCGATCGTCGGCGAGGAGACCGGCTCGCCGTTCACGGCGACCGTCGCGCCTTCGCACCAGCCGGGGACGCGCAGGCGGAGGGCGAACGTGGTGGGGGCGTCGACCTTCGGCCGGAGCGCGACCTTGCCGTCCCAGGGGTAGTCGGTCGTCACGTCGACCGTCACGTCCCGGCCGCCGAACGGGACCTTGACGGAGCCCTGGATGTAGAGGTTGACCCAGAGCGAGCCCGCGTCGGCCGCGTAGGCGTAGCCGCCCAGCGAGGCCAGCGTGCGGGTGACGTTGGGCGGGCAGCAGGCGCACGAGAACCATTCCGAGCGGTGGTGCCCCCCCTCGCTCTCCAGCGGGTTGACGTAGAAGAACCTCTTGCCGTCGAGCGAGACCCCGGCGAGCACGCCGTTGTACAGCGATCGTTCGAAGACGTCGGCGTACTTCGCGTCGCCGTACAGCAGGGCGAGGCGGTGGTTCCACTGGGCCAGGGCGATCGAGGCGCACGTCTCCTGGTAGGCCGAGCGGTTCGGCAGGTCGTAGTCCTGCGTGAAGCCCTCGTTGCGCGCGCTGGGGCCGATGCCACCGGTAATGTATATATTTCGCTCGGTCGTGTTCCGCCAGACGCGGCCGATCATCTTCAGGAGCGCGGCGTCGCCCGACATGGCGGCGACGTCGGTGGCGCCGCTGAGCAGGTACGCGGCGCGGACGGCGTGGCCCTTGATGTTCCTGTGGTCGCAGATCGGCACGTCATCCTGCCAGTAGGCCCCGTCGTACTCGGCGACGGGCTGGCGGTGCTCCTCCGCGAAGAACTTCCGGCCGCGGTTCATGATGAAGAACGCGGCCAGCTTCGCGTACTTCTCCTCGCCGGTGGCGCGGGCCAGCTTGACGAGGGCCAGCTCGACCTCGGGGTGGCCGCAGTAGCCCATGCGCTTGCCGTCGCCGAACGTGGCGTCGACGTGGTCGGCCAGTTTCACGGCGACGTCCAGGAAGTTGCGCTTGCCGGTCGCCTGGGAGTGGGCGACGGCCGCCTCGAACAGGTGGCCGGCGCAATACAGCTCGTGCTGGTCGCGCAGGTTGGTCCAGCGCTTCTCGGGGGCGTTGACGGTGAACCAGGTGTCGAGGTAGCCGTCCGCCTGCTGGGCCGCGGCGATCTTCGCGACGATCGCGTCGACCTTCGCGTCGAGCGCCGGGTCGGGGTGGGTCGCCAGCGAGTACGAGGCGGCTTCGAGGGCCTTGTACAGGTCGGAATCCATGAAGACGGGGCCGTGATACCCGCCCTTGCTCCCCTTCGCGGCCAGGTCGAGGTTGGCGATGTTGCCGTACTCTTCCAGCTTGGCCAGGCTGATGGGGATGGAGACGGCGCGGTTGGTCTCCCGGCGGGGGGCCCAGAAGGCGTCGGCGATGACGACGTCGGTGAAGGGGACGCCCTTGAGCTTCGCCAGCGGCTCGTCCGCGCCCCGGGCCGGCGCGAGCGCGCCCAGGCCGAGCAAGGCGCAGCAGGCCAGCGTCCGTGGACAGATCATCGGGATGTTCCTTGATGGAGGGTGGTCGACCGCCCGTTGCGGGCGATCTCAGCGCCCCCGGGATCGGGGGCGCTCGCGCGAGCGGGCCGGGGCTCGATCGGGCCCCGGGCCGGCTCATCCTCCACCATATCGCGGGCGATCCCGTCGCGACAGGACCCGTCGCCGTCGGCTCAATGCAGGAGCTGGTAGTACCGCCCCAGGCCCGGCGAGGCGCCCGACATCGCCGACCACGTCCAGCGGTCGTAGGCGTGGCCGTACGCCTGGCCCTGGAAGGTGAACGTGTCCGTCGGGCCGTAGGGGACGTACGTCCGCGCCGGGGCCGGGAACTCGACGTAGTAGCTGTAGGCGTGGACCGGGCCCGCCGGCGCCGTCGCGCCGACGACCGCCCCGCCGACCGCGCCCGCGACGGGCGAGCCGACGACCGTCCCGTCGACGACCGTGCCGCCCGCGATCGGGCCCGAGGCCGAAGCGCCGCCGCAAGGGCACGGGGTCGCCGCCAACTCCTGGGCCGAGGCCGCCGGCAGTCCCAGGCCCGCGACCGCCGCGACGATCCATGAAATCCTCGACATCGATGACTCTCCTGGTGCGGATCTCGAAACCGCGGGGCGAAACGCCCCACATCGCTTATGCAGTATAAACGCCGCAGGGGCCACAGTTCACCCGCCATCTCTGTCAAACATGGGCACCCTATTGAACCTCCGGCCGAAACAGCTACAATAGGCATGATTGAGCTTCAAGAACACATGACATCATTTATTGTCCGAGTTCTGGGATCTAAAATCCCTCGCCTTCCAGGCGAAAACTTCCAGTACGGCGGAGTCCCCAACTACTACTACGAGGAGCGACATGATGACGTTGATGCGGCTTCGATCTGTGAAGCGTTCATCCAAGGACAGGCATTTTCGGCCATGCCTGGGCTCGCCCGACATTAAGCTGGAATCGCGTTCCGCCCCATCTTCCTTCTTCTACTGGGATCCCAATTTCGCGATGGGGGTCAATCAGGCCCAATCAACGAGCCAAGTCGTTTCGGACTGGCAGCAAGTGGCTTATGACGACACTGTCGTCGGCCCGAACGGCGGGGTCACGGACTCGGCGGCCGAAGGGGTGGTCTTCTGGACAGCCGACTACAGCGAGAGGGAGCCAGTCCTCACAGCGGGGCTAACCCTTCGTGAGGTAGGGCAAGTCGGGTCAGGTGTCACGATGGGGGGGGTGGGCACCTCTGTCGGATCCATTATCGCTTATGGGACCCATCAGCATACGGAACTGATAACCGCCGACAACGCCCAGAACTATTATATTGGCCACTTCCCGAACGGCGGTTCGCAAACGACGCAGACCTCTTCGACTCCTAATCATTTCGACGTCAAGGGACCGAGCGGAACGTTCGTGCCCGGAACGACCCTTACGGTCGATATCTCAATTGTCGCCCAGAACTCACTCCCGCGCTTCTACCAGCAGTTCTACCTAAATGTCTCCTCAACGCACTTCAACCTGGCGGCTGCCTTCGGCGAGCGAGACAACGGCGTAACAATCACGGATCCGTCCACGAACGCCGTCATCGACTCCGATCCGAACTTCAGCAGCGGCGAATCGTTGACTTACGAAGCCCATCTAGTCTTTGCAGCGCAGTCGAAAGAATATTTCGAGTTCTATTCGCAATACCAAACGGCCCCCAGTGATGCTACGTACTGGCGGAACGAGGTCACGGGCCAGACGACCGAGTTCGCCTGGACGGTCCAGTTCACCCTGTCCTGATGCGACTGGGAAGCCCGAGATCACGGCCCGTGCGCGCAGACGTCCTCGCGCACGGGCCGTCTCCATTCCTGCGGGGCTCATGACGGATTCTGGGGTGATGGGGCGTACGAGGGGCGGCCCCGGTAGAATCGTACTTCTCGAACGACCTTGCCGCCGCCGCGATCGGACCAGCGGGCCGCCTCGTCATGGTGAACATCCAGGATCTCTTCGACGACGCCAAGTGCTTCCGGACCATGCGCGGCATGAGGTGGCCCGACGGCGGCGTCTCCTGCCCATCGTGTGGCTCCGCCTTAATCGTCAAGAACTGACGCAACGACACCCAACCCGACCTCGGCGCTACGACTGCAAGGGCTGTCTCAGGCGGTTCGACGACCTGATCGGCACCGTCTTCGCTGGCCATCATCCGCCGCTGCGGGCATGGATCGCTCGCCTCTACCTGATGAGCCTGAACCTCTCCGGCCTTCAGATCACCCGCGAGTCGGGGATCGCCGAATCGGACGCCCGATCGATGATCGCGACCCTTCGTCAGGGGATCGTCGATCGGCCCCCGCCGGAGGAACTCTCGAACGAGGTCGAATGCGACGAAGTCTCTTTCGTGGCGGGACATAAGGGCCATCCCGAGGCCGTCGAAAAAAACCGAGTCGGACGGCGACGACGCCTGAAGGGGGCCCCGGGACGCGGGACGTTCAAGAAGAAGAGGCCGCCGATCTTCGGCATGCTCCAGCGCAGCAGCCGGGTCGTCATCCGGATCCTGGAGAACGTCAAGCAGGCCGCCATCTGTCCGCTAATCGCTTCCACGATCGTGCCGGGGACCGGTGGTCCACACCGCGACGAGTACGACATCTACGCCCGGCTTGAGGAATGGGGATATCGACAAAGACCGTCTACCATGGAAAGGGGGAGTACGCCCGCGACGAAGACGACGGCTTCTGTGAGGTCTACGCCAACACCATCGATGGCGTCTGGTCGCTGCTGCGGAGTTCCGCCGCGGCATCCCCCAGGAGACGCTGCCGCTCTACCTGGCCTTCTTCCTGTTCGTCCATAATGTCCGGGCCCTCGGGGCCGCCCTGCTGGCCTCTCTCATCGCTCAACTGCTCGCGTCCCCCCGGCCCGCGCGCATGAAAAACGGCGACCCCTCGCGAGGAGGGGACGCCGTGGCGACTCGCGAAAGGCGCGGGGGTGTCAACCCCGGGGATCGGTGCCCCGTCCGGTCGCGCGGCGGGTGGTCTCCTTCTTCTGGGACTTCGCGAAAGCCTCGCGGGCGTCGCGGCTTTGGCTGATCGCGGGGTCGTCGGGCTTGACGATCTGTTCAGGCTGAGACGAGCCGCATCCGGGGACGGCGATCAGAGTGCCAGAGAACAGGACGACTGAGGCGGGTGTCATCAGGATTCGGAGCGTTCGCATGAGAGAGGACCTCGTATTTCGGGATCGCGGCCCTGACTCAGTAGCTATCGGAGCTGACGACCTCGCCGCCGGCCCGGGTCCCCAGGGCCCACCACGTCGGCATGGAGATGGAATCCTTGATGAAGCGGACGGAGCCGTCGGCCATCAGGGTGTTGACGCCGCCGGAGTGGTTGCTCTGAGCGTCGATCGCCCAGGCGACGTCCAGGCCGCAACCTCCGCAGCCGATCTGGCAGGAGCCGAACTTGTACTTGCTGTCGTTGGGCGTCTGGATCGTCGAGAACATCGAGTAGCCCCGGGCACCGAAGGCCCACATCATCCCCTTAGGTTGGGCGACGTCGACAACGTTCTGGTTGTTGCTCCTGAACTGATTGGCGCACTCCTGGAGGCTCTGAAGGGTCATGGCCGGGTTCTGCTGGATGTCAATCATCCCGCCGACCCCGCCCGGGTCGCCGACGCCGCGGATACTGTTGCCGCGGTAAGAGTTGCCCACCACCCTGCGGCCGACAAGGGACTCGGAATAGGCGATCGTGTTGGCCGTGCCGTCGCTCACCGAGCCGATGCCATACGACAGGAAGAGCGTGAACAGGCCGCTGCTCCCGGTCCCCTTGCAGTTGATCGGTGCGGAAGCACTCCCGTCGCAGCCGGAGTGCAGCGACGTGGCCGAGGTGCCGACCGAGGCATAATAGCTGTTATTGAATGGGTTGCCCGCCTCGCCGTCCGACGGGCACAAGAAGAACGCGACCTTGCTCTCGGCGACCGTGCTGTTGACGTAGTAGCAGGCGTCGCTGTAGGCGTCCATCGCCCACGAGAAGTTCGCCGCGCTGAACAGAGCCTGTTGTTCCATGAAGGGGAGCATCTGAGCCACTGCGCTCCAACCGGCCCAGCTCGCGCCGGTGTCCGTCACAGTGCTCTTGGGCCCGCGGCTCTGGCCCATGGGGAAGCTGTTGGTGGCGCTGTGGTAGTTGTGCAGGCCCAGCCCGATCTGCTTCAGGTTGTTGGTGCACTGGGCCCGCCGGGCGGCCTCGCGGGCGGCCTGCACGGCCGGCAGCAGCAGGGCGATCAGCACGGCGATGATCGCTATGACGACGAGAAGCTCGATCAGCGTGAAGCCGCGACGCAAACGATGCATCATCATCCTCCTGGCCGGTCCCGCCCCCCCATGGGCGCGGTCCGGTCGAGATACGGGAGCGGCCCGCCGAGACGATCGACGGCCCGGGACACGCCCGGCGCCACACCCTGCCCGGCGACTTTTAATTCTTATAAGAATTAAGGGCGTGACGACGCGCAGGGATGACAGATCATCCCGGGGGCGCACGCCGAGGCACGATGGGGTCGCCTGGGGCGATCCAAGTGATCCGGGGGGCGAGGCCGCCCGAGATCTACTAGATCAATAGTCTGACTTTTTTCGGATATGTCAAGGGGCGGCCGAGGATTGATGGGGGCGGGCGAGCGAGGGGGGAGGGGCCGGGCGGCGCGAGGCCGCCCGGGCGCGGGGGGGGCGCGAGGTCAGGGGGTGGCCTCGGCGGGCTTCTCCTGGGGCTTGGACTGGCCCTTAGGCGGCCCGGCGGGGCGGCCCCCCTTCTTGGTCTTGGCGAAGTCCTGGTAGGCCTGGGCCTGGCTCTTGGACTCCTGCTCGTTGATGGGCGAGGCCTGCTCGCCGTCGCCCATGGAGTCGCCGCAGCCGGCGAGGGCCAGGGCGACGGACAGGGCCAGGGCGTAGGGGAGGGCCTTGACGGTTCGTGCGGCGGGCATGCGCGTCCTCGGGTTCGGGTGCGGATCGAATGATCGGGCGGGGCCGGCCCCCCGCGCCGGCCGGCGCGGGGGGCGGCGGGATCAGTAGCTGTCGGAGCCGATGGTCTCGCCGGAGTCGCGGGTCCCCAGGGCGTACCAGGTGGGGCGGGCCACCGAGTCCTTGACGAACCGGACGGAGCCGTCGGCGAACAGGACGTTCACGCCGCCGGAGTGGGCGCTCTGCGCGCCGACCGACCACGACTGATCCAGGCCGCAGTCGTCGCAGCCGAACTGGCACGACCCGAACTGGAACTGGCTGTCGTTGGGCACCTGGATCGTCTGGAACAGCGAATACGCCCGCGCCCCGAAGCCCCAGAGCTGACCCTTGTTGGTGGCGATCTTCTGGTTGTTCTTGAACGCCTGGGCGCAGTTCTGGAGCCCGGTCAGGATCAGCGCGGGCTGGGTCGCCGCGTTGAAGACCACGATGCCCGGGTCGGCGACGCCGCGGGTGCTGTTGCCGCGGTAGGCGTTGCCCACGTTCTCCTTGCCCGTCAGCGACTCCGAATAGGCGATCGTGTTCGACGCCCCGTCGGTGATGTCCGCCAGGCCGTACGTCATGAAGTAGGTGAAGACGCCCGTGGAGCCGCTCGGCTTGCAATTCGGGTTGATGCCGCCCCAGCAGTCGTTCGTCATGAAATTGGTCGTGGTGCCGACCGAGGCGTAGTAGTTGTTGATGTTCGGCCGGCCCGCGTTCGGGTCGGAGGGGCACAGGAACGCGGCCAGCCGCGTGTTGGCCACCGTGCTGTTGATCCGGTAGCAGGGGTCGCCGTAGGGGTTGATCCCCCACGAGAAGTTCGCCGCGGCGTACAGCGCCGACTGCTCCAGGTACGGCAGCAAGAGCGCGTTGGCGCCCCACGACGCCCAGATCAGGTCGCTGTCGCCCGGCCAGTCCTTGGCGTTCTTCGACGCCCCCTGCGGGAACGTGTTGGTGGTGCTGTGGTAGTTGTGCATCCCCAGGCCGATCTGCTTCAGGTTGTTGACGCACTGCGACCGCCGCGCGGCCTCGCGCGCCGCCTGGACGGCCGGCAGGAGCAGGGCGATCAGCACGGCGATGATCGCGATCACCACCAGAAGCTCGATCAGCGTGAAACCGCGCGTGCGGCGTCGGCGCATGAGAGGGCCTTTCATGAATGAGGACAAATCCATCGGATGTTTAACGCGGATTGCGTGGACGAGGGCGCGAGAGCCCTGCGACCGGACGGCACGACGAACGATGCGTCCTGGGCGGGGGGCGAGCTGTGGAAGTGGCCCCCCGCATCCCTCAATTTCTATCATCCGGGTCCTTCGCCCTTCAAGACGTCGCCGGACGATTTCACCACGGTTCGCAACGAAACAATTCGGACACAGGGCGTCGCTCGGGTCCGCGGCGACCGGGTTCCGACGCGGGGTCGGAGGGTTTAGAATCGCAACGCCCGCACGTCCTCAGACCGCCAGGGGGGACGACCCGAACGACAGCGAGGCTGGAATGACCCGGACGCCCCGGCGCACGTCGCCGTCGACCTTGTTCCTTTGGTGCATCATGACGACGATCGCCGCACCGGCGGCCCGCGCGGCCGAGCCGGTCCGCTACTCCGTGCGCTTCCCCGCGCCCCAGACCCACTACGTCGAGGTGGAGGCCCGCATCCCGGCCGCCGGCCAGGCCGAGGTCGAGCTGATGATGCCGGTCTGGACCCCCGGCTCTTACCTCGTCCGCGAGTACGCCGGCAAGGTCGAGGACTTCGCCGCGAAGAAGCCCGACGGCTCGGCGCTGGAGTGGTCGCGGAGCCGCAAGAACCGCTGGAAGGTCGCGACCGCCGGCACCGACGAGGTCGTGGCGACGTACCGCGTCTACGGCCGGTCGATGTCGGTCCAGGCGAACTGGATCGACGCGTCGTTCGCCATGCTCCAGGGCGCGGCGACCTTCATGACCCCGGCCGACGGCGTCGCCCGGCCGCACGAGGTCGTCGTCGACCCGGCCCCAGGCTGGAAGCGCAGCATCACCGGCCTCCCCGCCGCACCCGGCGGCAAGCCCCACCATTACGTCGCGGCGGATTACGACACGCTGGTCGACAGCCCCATCTACGCCGGCGACCCCGCGGTCTACGAATTCACCGTCGACGGCGTCCCCCATCTCCTCGTGAACGAAGGCGAGGGGGGCGTCTGGGACGGCCCGCGGTCGGCGAAGGACGTGGAGGCGATCGTCCGGGCCGAGAAGGCGTTCTGGGGCCACCTGCCCTACGACCGCTACGTCTTCTTCAACATCCTGGGCGAGGCCGGCGGCGGCCTGGAGCACAAGAACTCCACCGTCCTGATGGCCAGCCGATGGGCCACGCGCACCCGCCCCAGCTACCTCGCCTGGCTGAACCTCGTCGCGCACGAGTTCTTCCACACCTGGAACGTCAAGCGGCTGCGGCCCGTCGAGCTGGGCCCGTTCGACTACGAGAACGAGGTCCACACCCCCAGCCTCTGGATCGCCGAGGGGATCACCAGCTACTACGACCGCCTCATCGTGCGCCGGGCTGGCCTGTGCAGCGTCGCCGAGTACATGGCCGGCGACCCTCCCTCGGCCGGCGAGGACCGGACGATCAACGACTTCGAACGCCTCCAGACCACGCCCGGCCGGCTGGTGCAGTCGCTGGAGGACTCGTCGTACGACACCTGGATCAAGTTCTACCGCCGCGACGAGAACACGGCGAACACCCAGGTCAGCTACTACCTCAAGGGCGCGGTCGTCGCCTTCCTGCTGGACGCGAAGGTCCGCAAGGCGACCGACGGCGCGAAGTCGCTGGACGACGTCATGCGCCTGGCCTACTCGCGCTACGCGGGCGACAAGGGCTTCACGACCGAGGAGTTCCAGCGGACGGCCGCCGAGGTCGCGGGCGTCGACCTCTCGGACTTCTTCCGCCGCGCCCTGAAGACCACCGACGAGCTGGACTACGCCGAGGCGTGCGACTGGCTGGGCCTGCGGTTCGCGAAGGACAAGCCCGAGAAGAAGCCCGAGCCCGGCAAGGACGAGAAGCCCGCCAAGGGGTGGCTCGGCCTGACGACCAAGGTCGAGGACGGCCGGCTCATCGTCTCCCAGGTCCGGCGCGAGACCCCCGCGTTCGACGCCGGCTTCAACGTGGGCGACGAGATCCTCGGCATCGGGGAGGACCGCATCCCGGCCGGCCAGTGGTCGAAGCGGCAGGAGGCGTTCCGCCCCGGCGACAAGGTCTCCGTCCTGATCGCCCGCCGCGACCGCTTCCAGCGCCTGGACGTCACCTTCGCCCAGGAGCCGGCCCGCGACTGGGTGGTCGACCTGACCCCCGACCCCACCGACGCCCAGAAGGCCCATCGCAAGGCGTGGCTGGGCGAGTGACCCGAAGTCCCGCCCGCGAGCCTCGCGACCGGGGTGCGGCGCTCGATCCTGGAGATTCGACGGCCGAGCGCCGCCACGAACGAGGCCCGCGCCGGGCCGACAGGCGGGGTCGAGCGAGGGATCACGCCAAAATCCCGAGGATTTCTGAAACCCCGCCGTCGATCTCGCGGACCCTACCCCGGAGAGACCCTATCGTTCCTTGACAATTCGGCCGCATCGCAAGACCCCTCCCCCCGCCAGGGCCTCGGGAGCCCGGCGCCGGACCGTCGCCCGAACACCCCAAGCCCTGCTCCGCCGAAAACCTCGTTGGAGGAGGCTGATGACAAGCATCCTTCTCCCCTCGTGGAAGGGGGGATTCATCCTCGCACTCCGAGGTTTTCGACGGACCAACCAAGCCTCGTCCTTTTAAGGCGACGCACGCCGGGACGGGGCCGGCCTTGATGTGGACGACGGAAGGGACGAAGGAAAGAAGCATTCAAAAACGACGAGCGAACCCACGCCACGAAACCATCAAACCACTACACAAAAACGACTTACATCAAATTCCGAGGAAGCCGCCTTCCCCCGATCCAACCCAAGTCCGCAGCCCTGCGACCGGGGCGGTCGGCGAACCTCCGAGCGCCCCGGGAGGTCGTTGCTCGCAACCGGGACGCATTGACGCTTTTTCATGACCGCTTTATCCTCACGGCCGATTTCGACGCCCCGCAAGCATCCCGCCGTCGCGGGGCGGGACGTCGCCGGCCGGGAGGAGCCGCCATGATTCGCCCAGGATGGAAGCGAGCGTTCGGGATCGTCGCCGCCGCGGCCTGCCTCGCCGCCCCCTCGCGGTCGGAGGCCGTCCCGTATTACACGGCGACCTACGTCGGGACGGGCCAGGACCTCGACGACTCCGGGGCGAGCCCCGGCATGATCGTGAACCGGACGACGGGGGCGGCTTACCCCTTCGCCCAGACCTGGATCCCGATCGATTCCCAGCCCGCCGGCTTCTTCGACGGCCTGCCGACGAACCGGGTCTATCAGGGGGCCACGTACCCCATCCTGACGACCTACACGATGCGACCCACCGCGATGACCACCTCCGGGATCGTCCTGGGCCAGATCCCGACCAACCGCAGCTCGAACCCCTGGGTGGACCCGGCCGTCGGCTACACCGTGAGGAACGCCGACGGGACCTTCGGCGGGTTCGTCGAGCTCGCCCGATACGGGAACTACTACGGATATCCCCTGCTCAGCGAGGCGGGCCGGATCCTCATCAACCGGCGCGACTTCGGGTGGTCGCTGCACGACGTCAAGACGGGCCTGGAGACCCCGCTCCGCGACCTGGTCCCGCCGGAGCTGCTGGCGAAATACGCCGCGACGCCCTATGCGACGGCGATCGACGATCGCGGCGACATCCTCGTCGATTTCTACAGCAACTACGCGACCCGCGACGCCGACGTCTACATCCTGACGCCCCCCGGCCTCGAAGCCCCCACGCCCGTCCCCGAGCCCTCGACCTTCGGGGTCGCCGCCGCCACGATCGCCGGCCTGGCCTGCCGGGCCCGGCGACGCCGCGACCGCTGACGATTCGCCCTCACCGCGCGAGGATACACGGCCGGCCCGGCCGGGCGGGTGCCAGGGGTCGGAGACTTCGTCACCCGATCAGATCGCGGTACTTCGGATCCTCGTCGACGAAGACGGCCTCGGCCTCGATGGCGAAGGCGAGGCGCAGGTGCTCGCCGGCGCGGCGGAGGTCGCCGAGTTCGAACAGGCACTGGCCGAGGCGGAGGTGGAGGAAGGCGTTGCCGTCGCCGCCGGGGAGCGTCATGGCGCGGGCCAGGTCGTCGCGGCCGGCGGCGTAGTCCCCCTGGAGGAACCGGGTGTAGCCGATGTTCCCCAGGATCCAGGCCGAGCCTTCCTGCTCGTGGGCGGGCTCGTCCAGCAGGGCCCAGGCGGCCTCATAAGCCTCCAGCGCCTTCGCGAAGCTCCCCGCCTCGGCGAGGTCCACGCCCAGGTCGCACAGCTCGTCGATCTCGTCGTGCATGGGGCCTCGCGGTCAGAGTCCGAGGGAATGGGCCAGCCGGCGCAGGCCGGCGGTGGGGCCGTCGGGCGAGCCGTAGACGGACGAGCCGGCCACGAGCACCCGCGCGCCGGCCTCGACCAGCTCGGGGGCCGTCTTCTCGTCGACGCCGCCGTCGACCTCCAGCTCGCACGCGGGGTTCACCTCGTCGATCCTGCGGCGCACCTCGCGGAGCTTCCGGAGCGTCCCCCGGATGAACGACTGGCCGCCGAACCCCGGGTTGACGGTCATCACCAGCACGAGGTCCAGGCCGGGGAGGACCTCGTCGAGCATCACCGCGGGCGTCGCCGGGTTGATCGCCACGCCCGCCTTCAGCCCCAGCCCCTTGATGCGCTGGATCGTGCGGTCCAGGTGGATCGCCCCCTCGACGTGGACGATCAGCGAGGACGACCCGGCCTCGGCGAAGGCGTCGAGGAAGGCGTCCGGGTCGTGGATCATCAGGTGGGTTTCGAGCGGGAGCCTGGTGGCGGGCCGGAGCCACTTCACCAGCACGGGCCCGAACGTGATGTTGGGGACGAACCGCCCGTCCATCACGTCGACATGGATCCGATCCGCGCCCGCCGCCTCCACCTCCCTCACCTGCTCCGCCAGCCGCGACAGGTCGGCCGAGAGGATGGACGGGGCGATCTTGATGCGATTGTCGTCGTTCGGCCTGGGGATCATCGGGGGGGCTCCACAATCGGTCGGGTTCACAGGGCGAACGACAGCCGGCGGCGGTACTGGAAGGCCAGGTCGGAATCCTCGGGGAGGAGTTGGAAGACGGCGAGCATCAGCTTGCGGGCCTCCTCGCCGGTGGCCTTGCGGTCGACCTCCACGAGGTCCAGGGCGATCGCCAGGGCCTCCTCATACGCGCCGGCGGCGGCGAGGGCCTCGGCCAGCCTGAGCTTCAGGGCCTTGTCGCGCGGGTCGGCCTCGGAGGCGGCGCGGGCGGCGTCGACATCCGAGGCGCCCTCGGCCTGGGCCCTGAGGACCAACTCCGCCTTGAGCTTCTCGGCCTCGGGCTCCAGGAAGCCGCGGCGCTCCAGGTCCAGCACCGCGGCCTGGGCCTCGTCGATCCGGCCCGCCGCCAGCGCCAGGCGGGCGAGGCCGACGCGGGCCGGCGACAGGTCCGGTTCGAGCGCCAGGGCCTCCGAGAACCGCGCGCCGGCGGCCTCGGGGTCGGAAGCCTCCAATCCGCGGCCTTCGGCGACGAGCGCCTCGGCCTTCGAGGGGAGGAGGCGGTCGAGCCACTGGCGGATGAACGACTCGGACTGGACGCCGGTGAAGGCGTCGAGGATCTGGCCGTCGCGGACGCCGAAGACGGCCGGGATCGACCGCACGCGAAGGCTGGCGGCGACCTCGGGCGAGCGGTCGGAATCGACCTTCGCCAGCACGAACTTGCCGTCGTACTCGCGCGCCAGCTTCTCCAGCAGCGGCCCCAGCATCTTGCAGGGCCCGCACCATGTCGCCCAGACGTCGACCACGACCGGCACGGACCGCGAACGCTCGACCACGTCGGCCTCGAACGTCGCGCTCGTCGCGTCCAGGATGTACGGGGAAGGTTCGGTCGGCGTGGCGGTGGGGTCGTTCATGGTCGAGGTGCGTCGGGTGAGGGTCGGGGTCGTGGGTCCGCGGAAGTCATCATACGCGCGAGGGCGAGAGTCGGTCACTCCTTCAGGCCCGCCAGCAGGTCCAGGACCGTCGCGACGATCCTGTCGGACGCCCCGGGCTCGACGCGGTTGACGCCCATCCAGGTCTCGTAGCCGCCCAGCTCGAAGTGGCGAGGGGACGGGAGGTAGCCGTAGGAACCGTTGGCCAGCTCGATCGTGAACGTGGGCCGGAACGGGCTCCGGGCCTTGAGGTCCAGGCCGATCTCCGTGAAGACCTCGAAGGGGATCGCCGCGATCCCGAGGTCGCCGATGCGGAACGCCTGGAGCATGATCGAGACCTGCTCGGGGGCGTCGGCGAGCGTCAGCGTCCGCTCGGCGAAGATCCGCTCCAGGCCGTGATGCCGCGGGGCGCCCTCGGGCTTCGCCAGGACCTTGCGGGCGTAGTCGACCTGCTCGGGCGTCGGCCGGCGGCACTTCAGGAGGAGTTCCCGGCTCGCGGCGGCGAGCTTGAGCTTCGGCCGGAAGGCGACGCCCGCGTAGGCCGTCGCGACGCGGCCGGCGAGGTCGTCGGCGACGATCGTCATCTTCTCGTAGGGGGCGAAGGGCTTCGCGGGGGGCGGGCCCATGACGTCGATGTTGTTGACGTCGCCGCTGGTGCCGTTGGTCATGATCCCGACGAACGGCGGGTCGTGCAGCGGGTCGACGCCCAGGCGCTCGCCGACCTTGCGGGCGAAGACGGCGAAGTAGTCGGCCGAGACGTGCCCGGCCGGCACCCCGCCGATGTAGTGCAGCGAGTAGTTCGCCAGCAGCGCGATCGGCCGGCCCTCCGGCGTGCGCACGGCCAGGAACGAGACCTGCGGATCCGTCGGCCCGGCGGGGCGGTCGATCTTGGGGTTCCGGCCCGGGTTCATCAGGGCGTGCTCTTCCCCGCCGAACGGCGAGGGGACCGTCTCGCCCGGCTTGAGCAGCCAGCGACGGTTGAACAGGTGCTCGGGCGCGTCAACCGACCCCCAGCCGACCTCCGCCGGCGCCAGGTTCCCCGCCGCCAGGCGGACGGCGTCGGCGATCCGGTGCGACAGGAGCCGCTGGTATTCCGTCGGCGGGTCGTCCACCCCGAACGGGTCCTTCGACCGCCCGTTGGTGGCCGAGTGCGTGTGCGTGGCCGCGGCCAGGATGTTCCCCGCCGGGATGCCGGACTTCTCCGCGGCGAGCTTCCGGGCGGCGTCGAACACCCCGCGCGAGATCCCCACGCTGTCGACGACCACGAACGCCAGCCGGGTCGAGCCGTCGTCCAGCACCAGCGCCCGCGCGTGGAGCGGGTCGTGGACGTAACTGGCCGGCGGCGTGTCGAAGTTGCCGATGATCGGGTCGTCCAGGAACGGCGTGACGTCCAGCGTCGCCGCGCCGGCGCGGAGGGGGCCGTCGGCGGCCGGGGAGGGGGCGGGGGCGGTCGCGCACGCCAACGCCGCGAAGAGCGTCGGAATCCACAAGGGTCGAGTCGTCCGCATGGCGGCTCCGGGGAGGGGGATCGGGGTGCGGGATCGGGACGCCCTTCCACTTACGCCGAAACGCCCAGGCCCCGCAAGGTGCCGGGGCCTCAGGAGGCCGATGAAGTCGCCGCGAGGGACCTACGAGCTTGCTGAGAAGCCCCGGGGATCCTAGGATGTTCGATGGGGCCCGGGTCGCGCCCTGCGCCCGGCCTTCGACGGGGGCTCGTCGGTTTCGCCCCTCCGCTCGACGGCCGTGCCCGCCGACGGGCGGCTCGTCAGACACGAACCGAGGTGGACGTGATCGGTCAGACGCCGGATCGTCTCAAGTCGCGGAAGCCCAGGGCGTTCGACCTCGGGGGCTCCGCCCGCTGGCTCGAAGCCCACATGCGGACCGTCATCCGGCGGGGGCCCCTCTCCGCCCGCGAGCGGGGCCTGGCCGACCGCCTCATGCAGCTCAAGCGCGAGGCCGGCTCGCACTCCCCCAGCGCGCCGACCATCCTGAAGATGATCCCCGAGCTGCGGATGCGGGTCGACGCCTGCTTCCTCTCCAACCCCTACGCGACCGAGCTGTTCCTGGACCACCTCTATCGCGAGGTGATCCGGCCGGGCAAGCTGCGCATGCTGCTGGAGCTGTACCCGTCGCAGAACCGGGTGATCGCGGCCAAGCTGGCGACCGCCCTGGACCTGCCGACCGAGCGGCTGTTCGTCGGCAACGGCGCCATCGAGATCATCCAGGCCATCCTCCACCGCTTCACCGGCCCGAAGCTCCTGGTGAACCTGCCGACGTTCTCCCCCTACTACGAGTTCGCCCGGCCCGACACCCAGGTCGTCTACAACGTCCTGCGCAAGGAGGACGACTTCCACTTCGACGTCGGCGAGTACATCCAGACGGTGCGCCGCGAGAAGCCGGACACGATCATCCTCATCAACCCCAACAACCCCGACGGCGGCTACATCCCGCACGCGAAGCTCGTCGCGATGCTGGAGGAGCTGCGCGACGTGCCCAACATCCTGGTGGACGAGAGCTTCCTCCACTTCGCCTGCGAGGGGGAGGGCTTCGCGTACCACAGCCTGACGCGCGACCTGGACCGGTTCCCGAACCTGATGGTCGTCAAGAGCATGTCCAAGGACTTCGGCGTCGCCGGCATCCGAGCCGGATACGCCGTGATGTCGCCCGAGCGGGTCAAGGCGCTGCTGGACAACGGCTACCTCTGGAACTCGTCCGGGCTGGCGGAATACTTCTTCGACCTCTACTCGCGGCCCGAGTTCCACGCCGACTACGAGCGGAAGCGGATCCACTACATCCGGCATTCGCGGCGGTTCTTCAAGGCGTTGACGAACCTGCCGGGCGTCCACGCCTACCCGACGCACGCCAACTTCGCCCTGCTGGAGCTGCGACGGGACGACATGACGGCCGAGGACCTGGTCTGCCGCCTGCTGGTGCGCCGGGGCATCTACACCCGCGCCTGCGACGACAAGAAGGGGCTGGAGCCGGGCCGCTTCATCCGGGTCGCTTCCCGGACCCGCTCGGAGAACCGCTACATCCTCCGCGGGCTCAAGGAGGCCCTCCGTTGAACGAGACCGAGACGCCGATCGGGGGGAGGTTCCGGGCCGCCGCGGCCCTCGCCGCGCTGGGGCTGGCCGCGGCCGCGCCGGGGGACCGCTGGGACTTCGAGGGCGACGCCGTCGGCGGCCCGGCGAAGGGCTTCGCGACGGCCGTCGGCCGGTGGGAAGTCGTCGAGGACGGCGGCTCGCGCGCCCTCGCCCAGAAGGCGGAGAGCCCCAAGCCGACCTTCAACATCGCCTTCGCGGAGGGGACCAGCTTCCAGGACGTCGACGTCTCCGTGCGGCTCAGGGCCGAGGCCGGCGCGATCGACCGCGGCGGCGGCCTGGTCTGGCGGGCCAAGGACCGGGACAACTACTACATCGCCCGCTACAACCCCCTGGAGGAGAGCCTCCGCGTGTACAAGGTGGAGGGGGGCAAGCGCACCCAGCTCGACCACGCGGACGCCCGGGGCGACGGGGCCTGGCACACCCTCCGGATCGTCATGAAGGGCCGCGACATCACCGGCTGGCTCGACGGCGTCAGGCTCCTCGTCGCCGAGGATTCCACCTTCCCGGACGCCGGCCTGATCGGGCTGTGGTCCAAGGCCGACGCCCGCACCTCCTTCGACGACCTCACCGCCGCCCCCGCCCCCTGATCTCGCCCCGGCCGAGGAGACGCGACGCGATGCTCAGACGCGCGGGGATCATCCTCGTCGGCCGCCGCGACGGCCGGGCCGCCGTCCACTGGCCCCACTTCTGGCTCCTCCAGGGCCTCCTGCTCGCCGTCCAGTCGACCGGCGTCGTCGCGGTGGCGCTGCTCGTCGCGCCCCCCGCCCAGGCCTGGCTCCTCGGCCTCATGGCCGCTGTGATCGCCCTCAACGCCTTCCTCGTCGCCAGGCGCACGCGCGAGATGCTGGCCACGCCGCCGGACCAGCTCCTCGACCTCGACGCGATGGCCGACGGCTGAATTCCCGCCGCGCACGGCCGGAGAACCGCCGGCCGCGGCACCTGAGACATTCCTCAGGATCGCATAAAACCATGTCGCATCGGTCGATCCATCGACGACGCGGGGCGGCGCGCGGGTTGCTCCATGGGTGCGGGTTCCCAACCACCACGACGCCTCCAGGTCCCGAGGTCCAGCCCGTCATGAAACACCGCCGAGGATTCACCCTGATCGAGCTGCTGGTGGTGATCGCGATCATCGCCGTCCTCATCGCGCTGCTGCTGCCGGCCGTCCAGGCCGCCCGCGCGGCGGCGCGCCGGATCCAATGCACGAACAACCTGAAGCAGATGGGCCTGGCGCTGCACAACTACATCTCGGCCGTCGGGGCCCTGCCGATGGCCCTGTCGATCTCCGGGACGGGGACGACCGTGACCTGGACGAACTCGTGGGGGGCGCACGCGCGGGTCCTGCCGTTCTCCGAGCAGGGGGCGCTGTTCGACAACATCAACTTCGCGGTGGACATGCAGACGCCGCCGAACACGACGGCGACGGCGATCGTGGTCCCGTTCCTGATCTGCCCGGCCGAGATCAAGCCTTGGCTCCGCGCCACCACCTCGGGCGCGCCCTACGGCCTGGCCAATTACGCCTACTGCGAGGGCGACTGGTTCGTCTGGGGAGGCTTCTCCAACGCCACGAAGAACCGGAGCGTCTTCGGCGTGAACCAGAGCCGGAGCCTCGCCGAGCTGTCCGACGGCACGAGCAACACGCTGTTCATGTCCGAAGGGAAAGGCTACCTGACGTACTACCGCGACTGCCCGACCTTCAGCATCGTCAACGACCCCGGCAACGTCCCGGCCCCGGACGCGGACCCCTACACCGTCGTACCCGAGTATCTCGGCGGATGCGCCCTGCGGGTGGAGGAGGGGCGGACGCAATGGTTCGAGTCGGGCGTGCATCACAACGGCTTCACCACCGCATGGCCCCCCAACAAGCGGACCCCCGGCGGCCCGAACAAGGTCTACAACGACGTCGACATCAATTGCAGCCGCGAGAAGCTCGGCCGCCCCTCGTTCGCCGCCGTCACCGCCCGCAGCTATCACGCCGGGGGCGTCAACGCCCTGATGGCCGACGGCTCCGTCCGCTTCGTCAAGGACTCCATCAACGGCTGGGCCTGGCGCGCCCTGGGGAGCGTCGCCGGCGGCGAGATCGTCTCGGCGGATACGTATTGATCCGGCGTCCGGCGTCGAAGGATTCGCTCATGCATCGGATTGCGAAGGTCTCCGTCCTCTGGATCGTCTCGGCCGCGGGCTGCGGCGGCGGCGCCCCAGCGGTCCCCGCGCCGACGCACGAGGAGGCGCGCAAGCATCTCGAAACGGCGCTGGACGCCTGGAAGGGGGGTAAGGTGAAGGGGCTGGCGACGGCCTCGCCGCCGATCCGGTTCGTGGATCCGGACCAGGCGGCCGGGGCGAAGCTCGATTCGTACCATGTCGGGGACGAATCGAGGACGGTCGACCACGTCGTCGACTACCCGGTCGAGGTGACGATCACCGACAAGAAGCGGGCGAAGCGGACGGTCAAGGCCGTGTACCAGGTCGTCGCGGAGCCCGGGATCGCGGTGCTCCGCAACGACGACTGAGAGTCGGCTCCAGAAGGCGGCTTCTGAGCGGAATGGCGGAGAGTACGCGGGGCTTGAAGATTCTTCGAGGCCGGATCGCCGCGCGCGGAACCGGGACGGCCGTGGGGGGTTTCATGCGCCGTAGACTTTCGACGACGATGGAGGAGACGCCGCCATGATCCGGACATCGGGCTTCGCGCTGCTGGGCCTGCTCCTCACCGCCGCGCCGGGCGACGACGGTTCGAGGACGCGACGCGACGTCCCCTACTCGGACGCCTCGCCCGCCCTGACGCTGAACGTCGACGCCCCCCGCGAGGGGGATGGCCATCCCGTCGTCGTCTGGATCCACGGTGGTGCCTGGCGGTTCGGCGACAAGGACAACGTCGGCGGGAAGCCCGGGGCGTTCAACCGGCGCGGGTACGCCTGGGTGGGCGTGGAATACCGCTTCGTCCCCGAGGTCACGCCCCGCGAGCAGGCCGGCGACGTCGCCAGGGCCGTGCGCTGGGCTCGCGACCACGCCGAGGAGTTCGGCGGCGACCCGAAGCGGATCTTCCTGATGGGCCACAGCGCCGGCGCCCATTTGGCCGCCCTGACGGTGACCGACGAACGCCCGCTGCAATCCGTCGGCCTGAAGCGGTCCGACCTGGCGGGCGTGATCCTCCTCGACGGCGCGGGGTACGACGTGCCGCGGCAGGTCCGCGAGGCCCGCCTCCCCGCGCTCCGGAAGCTCTACCTCGACGCCTTCGGCGAGGATCCGAAGGCCCAGGAGGAAGCGTCGCCGATCGGGCACGTCGCGAAGGATCGGGGGATCCCGCCGTTCCTGATCCTCCACGTCGGCCGGGTCGACTCCCGGGCGCAGTCGAACGCCCTCGCCGCCCGGCTCCGCGATGCGGGCGTCGAGGCGACCGTCGGCGCGTTCCCGTCCAAGACCCACATGACCATCAACCGCGAGTTGGGCGCGGCCGGCGACAAGCCCACCCGCGCCGTGTTCGACTTCCTCGAAGCCCATTCCCGCCCCGAGTCGCCCGCCGGCGTCGAGCCCGAGGCCCCGGCCGCTCCCTGATCCCGGCGGATCCACCGCAGTTCCGGCCTCACCCCGCGGGCCAGCGGTACGACTTCGCGCCGTTGGGGCGGAGGCGCATCCAGCGGCCGTCGAAGGTGGGGGCGATGGTGGAGGACGAGCCGCCTTCGGCCCGGATCTCGGCCGGCTTGCCGAACCGCGCCGTGTCGAGTTGGAGCGAGAACGCCCGGTCGCGCGGGACGACGTGGGCGACCCACTCGCCGCCGACCTTGCGGAGCGAGACGCCGCCGTCGGTCTTCACCGGGCCGAAGTCGACGACCTTCCCCTCGCGGTTCAAGTTCGCCAGGTTGGCCGCGCCGCGGTCGGTCTCGACGACCTTCTCGGGCATGAAGCGGATCGACCGGCCGCCGTCGGCGACGCGGATCACGCCCAGGAGGTTGCGGCCGGTCCGGTCGGTCGGGCCCTCCAGGGCCACGCGGCCGGCCGTCGGGGTGTGCAGGCCGATCGTCCAGGCGTATTCGCCGTCGGGGAGCGAGTCGGGCAGGCGGATCTCATACGGGCCGTCGTCGACGATCGTCCCGGCCTTCCAGCGGCTCGTGGGGGCCTTCAGCGCGTGGTCCTGCTGGAACAGGATGGCGTCGTCCCCCGCGCCCGGCTTGTTGAAGTGGACGAAGGCGTGGTAATCCTCCCGGATCGGATCGCGGACCTTCCAGGCGTAGCTCGCGACGAATCTCCGCGGCCCGGCCTGGCGGAACACGACCGTCGGCGTGGTGCGGACCACGCCCGAGAAGTCCCAATCCACGGCCGATCGCGCGTTGGCGAAGAAGGCGTCGGGCGCGTCGACCGCGTCCGTCACGATCCCGTTGCGCAGGGCGGTGCCGGCCGAGAAGCCCTCGGCTCGGGCGATCCAGCCGAATTGCGGCAACTCCACACCCTCCGCCTTCATCGTCGCGTCCGACTGGTTGACGACCACCGTCAGGCCGCCGTCGTAGCGCACGCGGACGCGGTCCCAGGCGTCGGCCGTCGGCGTCCCCGAGCGGACCACGGCCGAGGCGTCCATCCACTTCCCGCCCACCTCGTACTGGATCTGGGTGACGGGGGCCGTCGCGGACCGCTCCATCACCGGACGCATCAGGTTGTATTCCAGCCACGCCAGCGGGACCGACGCCCAGGCCGATCCCCCCAGGAACCCGGCGTGGCCGAAAGCGACCTCCTGCGAGCGGTACTGGTCCAGCACGGCCAGCGGCGGCAGCGACCCGCGCGGGACGCGGGATTTGTCCCACCAGCGCTCGTAATAGCCCATGCCGTGGTTGAGCTGGAGGGGGTGGATCTTCAGCAGGTCGAAGTCGACGAACAGCGGGGCGTCGAGCCCGGCGTCGGCCGGCCAGCCGGAGCCGAACTGGGCCTCGGCACCGTCGAGCAGGCCGCTCCAGTACCAGTGGTTGTTCCCCTCGCCGAAGACCGGCCCGCCGTGGGTCTCGCGGAGGTACTTCCAGGTCTCCTCGTGCGCCTGGCGCACGCGCTGGAACTTGCCGGCGCCGTCGACGCCCGCCTGCTGATCGACGTGGAACCAGGGTGGCACCGAGGAGTTCACGTCGAGGAACACGCTATCGGTGTCGTACCGCTTGTGGATCTCCGGCGATTGGGTCTTCGCCAGGTCGACCATGACCGTCGGCTTGATCGCGAACGACTGGATCTTGTTGCCGGGGTGGAACCAGGCGAGTTGCCGCTTGCCCTCGGAATCCAGGGCGATGTGCTTCTCGTCGAACCCCTCGAAGTTCGGGTAGTAGTCGACGTAGTTCTCGTGCAGGGCGACGAGGTAGCCGAGCTTCTTGCCGGCCGCCTTGAGCGTGCGCATGCCGGCCTCGCCCCCCTTGTCCTCGGCGGCGGGGTAGTGGGCGGGCAGAGCGTTGTCGTAGCCGCTGCGCTGCCAGTCGTGGACGATGACCGCGAGGTCGCGCAGCCCGGCGTCGTGCAGGGCCTCCAGCTTCCTCGCGATGTCGGCGTAGCGGCCCCCCCAGATGTCGAGGACCACCCGGCCGGACAGGTCCTTGATGTGGGTCGACGGCGGGTTCGGGATGTTCGGCAGCACCTCGTCGATCGTCCACGCGGCGGTGTAGAGGAAGCGCTCGGCGGGGGCGTTGCGCGAGCCGTCGGTGAGCGCCTGGTAGACGGCGCGGGAGGTCTCGTGCCGCGAGGCTAGCGAGGTCGTCCAGTCGACCTGGCCGGAGACGAAGAGGTCCTCCGCGGGCAGGTAGGTGATCCGGCCGCCGCTGTAGTACGGCGTGGGGACGTCGCGGCGGGAGGGGACGGGCCCCCACGAGCCGCCGTCGACGTGCTCGACGACCGGGCGGTCGACCGTGACGTCGAGGGCCAGGCTGCGGCCGGCGATCGAGCCCTTCACGCGGAGCGTGGCGACCTGGCCGTCGACGTCGAACGTGCGGACGAGGGTCGGGGCGTCGCCGTCCTCCCAGCGGATCTCCTTCGAGGTCGCCGGGCCGGTCCATCGGACCTGCGCGGTGGTGGCGAGCGGGACCTTCACGGCCTCGCCCTTGCGGTCGGCCTCCAGGACGATCGAGCCGAACGCGCCGGGCTCGGAGAGGTTGGAGGCGTCCCCCTTCGGCGCGGGCGGGAGGGCCCAGCGGAAGGCGAACGCGCCGTAGTCGTCGGCCGAGCGGAGGACGAAGGCGTCGCCTTCGCGGCGGACCTCCACCTTCGCCGGGGTGGTGGCGGGCGGGGCCAGGCCCTTCCCCGGGCGCGAGGCCAGGCCGCGGAACGCGACGGCCGGCGGGGCGGGGTGCTCCTTCGGCTCGGGCTTGTAGCCGTCGAGGACGATCGAGCGGCCGGCCCAGAGGCCGAAGTCGAAGCTGGAGTCGTCCTTGGGGCCCGGGTCGGTCTCGAATCGGAGGACGACGGCCTTCCCCGCCTGCTTCGTCAGGTCGAACTCGAACGGCTTCCAGTCGGCGTCGGCCCGCAGCTCGTCGAGCAGCGGCCGGCCGTCGAGCGCGACGCGGAACCGGACGCCGTCGGACTTGCCGACGCCGTCCTCGCGGAGCGACGTCGCCCCCTTCAGGACGATCTTACGCGCCCGGGGGAGTTGGAGGTGGAACTCCTGGAAGGCGACGCCGGTCCCACCCCGCCAGGGGCAATGCTGCATCACGGCCGGGCGTCCGTTGCGGAGGCCGTCGCCGGCCAGGGTGACGCCGGTGCGCTCGTCGAAGTGGCCGGACCAGCCGACGGGGAAGTCCTCCTCGGCCTTCCCCCGGTAGGCGAACCCGACGCGATAGATCCCCACGTCGTCCAGGTCCCACGTCGCCCCGTCGGGCGCGACCAGGAGCGGGTCGGACGGGCCCGCCCCCAGGCCGAGCATCGCCAGACCCGCGATGAGAAGCCGCATGCGCATCGCCAAGCCCTCCCGGCGGGCCCGGGGCGTCGTCGGCCCTCGCCCCCCCTCGCACGATGGGGTCGCCCCGCCTCTCCTATACTTATAAAAGGCCCCGCGGCGTCGCGGAACCACCCTCTGGCCGTCCTCATCGCCTGGGAGGTTCGGCCCGACGTTTGCGTGAGGGATGGCCGTCCCGAGTTCGAACCCGGGAAGAATCCCGGAATCACGCGGGGATGCGTGACGCGCAGGCGGGGTCGGGCCGTACCGATCCTACGGCGGGAGGAGCCGGATTCTCGACGCCCGGCCGCGCGGCCGGTCCATCCGGGGCCGACTGCGGCGACGGATGTTGCACGAAAGGTCGAGGCGGAGTAACACGGACGCTCGGGAGATGAAGGCGGGCCGTGGCGAAGGGTCGCGACGCCCATGAAGAAACGATGTCGAGGGGATGGAAGCCGCGCGAGCCTTTCGTCGCGGCCGGGGGTCGATCGGGGGATATCCGCTACTGGTCGTGGCGACCTGTCGGACAGGGAAGGAGGGCAGCCAGCATGCGTCAGATCGGCGACCTCGCCATATGGGTGGGGATGATCGTGCTCGCGGTGGGCGTCGTCTACTACACGCCGGTCGTGGCGGAATACGTCACGTCCGAGTCCAAACCCCAGATCGTCCCCGTCCCGGGCGCGGCGAGGAGGCACCACGCGCCGACGTTCACCCCGCCGCATCCCTACGGGGAGCGGCACGCCTCCCGCTGACGGGGGCGGCGGCCCTGCGAAGGTCGCACGACATGATGCTGGAGCCGCGGGATGATCCACCCCCCGGCTCCAGCATCATCATCGCCGTCGACCTGGAGCGACGCCGGGTCGTCACCCCAGCGCCAGCCGGCCGCAGATGAAGATCCAGGCGGAGGCGAGCATCGAGCAGGGGAAGGTGAGCAGCCAGGCCATCGCGATGTTCCTGGCGGTGGCGAGCTGGACGCCCGAGCGGTTGGCCCACATGGTCCCGGCCACGCCGGAGGAGAGGACCTGGGTGGTGCTGACCGGCAGGCCGATCAGGTCGGCCGCGCCGATGGTGGCCATGGCGACGACCTCGGCGCTGGCGCCCTGGGCATAGGTCAGGTGGCTCTTGCCGATCTTCTCCGCGACGGTGTGGACGATCCGCTTGTAGCCGAACGTCGTGCCGACCCCCAGGCAGAGGGCCACGCCCAGGATCACCCAGCCCGGGACGTACTCGATGGACGCCCGGAGCTTGCGGCGGGGGGCGTCGATGGCGGCGAAGCGGGCCGCGGGGACGACCTCGCGGTCGCGCTCCAGGGCGCGGTCGACGGTGAAGATCAGGTTCCGCAGGGCGATGCGCTCCTCGTGCGGGACCTCGCGGAGCGACGTCTTGCCGTCCAGCCGGGCCAGAACCTCGTCCAGCCTCCCGATCTCGACCCGGTGGGTCGGCGAGGGATCCGCGGCCAGCGCGGCGCGGAGTTCGGTCGCGTGGGCGCGGGCGACGTCCGCGCCGTCGTCGCCGTCGAGGTTCAGGGCGAAGCCCGTCGGCAGCAGGCCGATGAGGACGAGCATCACCAGCCCCATCCCCTTCTGGCCGTCGTTCGATCCGTGCGCCAGGCTGACGCCGCCGCAGGTGGCCAGCAGGGTCGCCCGGATCCAGCGCGGGGGGCGGACGGAGGCGTCCTCCGGGGGGGGCTCGTAGAGTTCGGGGTCGGGGACGTGGCGCTTGGCCGCCAGCAGCAGGGCCCCCGCGGCGAGGAAGCCGACCAGCGGCGAGACCAGCAGGGCCAGCGCGACCTCCCCGGCCTTCTCCCAGTTCACCCCGGCGCCGATCCCCCGGCCGCTCATCAGCCCGTTCGCCAGGCCGACGCCCAGGATCGCCCCGATCAGCGTGTGCGAGCTGGAGACCGGGATCCCGAACCACCACGTCAGGAGGTTCCACGAGATCCCGGCGATCAGGAGGGCCAGCACCATGACCACGGCCGACCGGCTGGCGGCGTCGATCAGCAGGTCGACGGGGAGGAGGTGGACGATGCTGAACGCGATCGTCGTCCCGCCCAGCAGCACGCCCAGGAAGTTGCAGACGCCCGAGAACAGCACCGCGGGCGTCGCGGCCAGGGTGCGGGTGTAGATGACGGTGGTCACGGCGTTCGCCGTGTCATGGAAGCCGTTGACCACCTCGAAGCCGAAGGCGATCGCCAGGGCGATCGCGAGGACCAGGGCGGATTGCGCGTCGAGACGTCCGAGGGCGTCGAGAAGATCGGTCATGTTCACCCTTCAACGCGGACTCCGGCCGCCTTGAGGGCCTCCAGTTGAGGGGCGCGGGCGTCCTCGGGCAGCGGATTGCCGTCGAGGTACAGCCGCAGGTACGGCGCGAACAGCTTGGGACCCTCGGCGTCGGCCTTCGCCGCGTCGATCAGGGGCGTCAGGTCCTTGATCTGGTTGCGCTCGATCATCAGGATCTTCAGGTCGGGCTGCTTGGTCAGCGGCCGGACGTCCTCGACCACGTTGTCGCGGAGGTCCAGCGTCGACAGCTTCGTCAGCTTCTCCAGCGCCCCGACGTCCTTGATCTTGTTCCCGCCCAGGGCCAGCGAAGCGAGCCGGGTCAGCGACGCGAGCGGATTCACGTCCTCGATCCGGTTCCCCCCCAGGTACAGGGCGCTCAGGTCGGTCAGCCCGGCCAGCGGGGCGACGTCGACCACCTGGTTCTTCGACAGTTCAAGATACTGCAAACCCTTCAGCCCGGCCAGCGGGGAAACGTCGGCGATCTGGTTCTCGGCCAGGTCGAGCGATTGCAGGTTCTTCAATTCCTTCAACGGGTTGAGGTCGGCGACCTGGTTCTTGGAGAGCCGCAGCAGGCTGAGATTCTTGCACTTCTCCAGGCCGCTCAGGTCCTTGATCTCCTTGCCGACGGCCTCCAGGATGTAGACGTTCTGCAACTTCTCATCGGTCAATTCGACGTTCGGCTCGTGCTTGAGCACGGCGCGGACCGCCGTTTCCAGGTTCTTGTCCGGGAACGGCCCGTCCGCCCTGGCCGCCGTCGCCGCCGACGCCAGCACGACCGAGAGAACCACGCCGCCCCGCAAGATCCCCATCGCCGTCATCGTCGCAAATCCTCCGCAGGGGTCGATTTCCCGGGCTCCCGCCCGAAGGGCCGGCACCGGCCCCACCGCCCCGAGGATACGCGACGCCGAGGCCGTGCAACAGGTGTTGGAGACGCCCGCCCGCAGCGATGGACTTCCGGCCCCGGCCGCTATAACCTCGGAAGCTCAAGGCCGCCGGCCGCAATCCGCCCTCGCCACGGGACCCATCGCCATGAGACGCCTTGCGACGACGATCGCCCTGCTGCTCCCCGCGGCCGCCTTCGGGCACGACGTCTGGATCCAGACGAATACGAACCTCGTCCGCGTGGGCGACGCGGTGCACGTCGACCTGATGCTGGGGAACCACGGCAACGAGCATCGCGACTTCAAGCTCGCCGGCAAGCTCGCGCCCGGGGCGAACGCGCTGGTGGTGATCGACCCCGACGGCGAGGAATACGACCTCGCCGGCTCGCTGGCGGACGTCGGCTACTCGCCCCAAGAAGGGTTCTGGTCGGCCCGGTTCGACACGGCGAAGCCCGGGACGTATCTCGCGGCGCACCGGTCCGACCGGGTCATGTCGTACGCGCCCGAGCGGTCCATCAAGAGCGCCAAGGCCCTGTTCGTCGCCGCCAAGAGCCTCGATCGGCCCACGGCCGAGAACCCGGGCTTCGACCGCGTCCTCGGCCACGCCCTGGAGTTGGTCCCCGTCGCCAACCCGGTCACGCCGATGGGCCCGGGGACTCCCATCCAGGTGAGGTTGCTCTACAACGGCAAGCCCCTGGCCGGCGAGCGCGTGGCCTTCATCCCCCGCGGCGCCGCGCTGAAGGAAGGGTCCGACGACCGCTACGAGCGCATCACCGACGCCGGGGGCGTGGCGACGTTCGAGCCCACGGAGGCCAACTATTTCCTGATCGCGGCCCACAAGACCGAGCCCGAGCAGGGCGGGACGCTCGACGGCAAGAGTTACAAATTCACCAAGTACGGCGCGACCCTGACCGTCCTGGTGCCGAAGCTCTGCGCCTGCTGCGGCGAGTGACGCCGGAACCTTGCGGGCCCGCTCGGCCGTGCGGTAGGCTCGCAGGGGTCCGCGAGGCGGGGGCGGCGTCCGAGTCGTGTCGGGGGCGGCCCGGCGCGGGGCGGGCGACGGGAGCCTCTCCGATGGCCCGGAATTTCGTGCTGACCCTGACCGGGCCCGACCGGGTCGGGATCGTCGAGGAAGTCACCCGCGCGGTCCTCGCCCGAGGCGGGAACGTCGAGACCAGCCGCATGGCCAGGCTCGGCGGCGAGTTCGCCGTCCTGATGCTCGTCGCCGTGCCCGAGGCGAACGGCGAGGGCCTGGAGGCCGACTTCAAGCCCCTGTCCGACAAGGGCTACCGCGTGGCCGTCGCCCTCGCCCGGCCCGAGCCCGACCACGGCACGGCCGGTTGGGACCCGTTCCACATCGCGGTCGACGGCGCCGACCACGAGGGGATCATCCACGAGGTCGCCCGCCACCTGGCCGCCCACGGGATCAGCATCGAGGAGATGGACTCCGAATCCTCCCCCGCCCCCACCAGCGGCTCCCCCCTGTTCTCCATGCGGGCCCTGGTCCTCGCCCCCCCGGACGCCGACGACTCCTGGGCCGAGGGCCTCCGCGAGATCGGCTGGCGGCTGAACCTGGAGATCGACGTCGCCCCGGTGACGGACGCCGTGGACGACCCGGAAGGCTGACGGACCCGCGTCGTTCTCCCTCGAAGTCGAAAACGGGATAAATATCAAGAAAACCCATCAAAATCGCCTAAATCGCGTCGCCACGACCTACCGACTCCGTTAAAATCGGCCACGCGCCCGGACGGGGCGCGGGACGAATTCGGACCCTTCAGGATCGGAGGACGGGCGATGTCGATCGAGGATCGCGTCGGACGATTGGAGCAACAGAATCGGAGGCTGCGGGCCGTCGTCGCGGCCCTCGGCGCCTGCCTGGCCCTCGTCGTGGGCGTGGGGGCGGCCGACCGATTGCGGGATGCCCTGTACATCGAGGACGTCACCGGGAAATCGCAGATCGGGCTTCTGACGCACCCCCAGTTCGGGCCGGCGATCATCCTCTGGGACGCGGCCGGCTGCGAGCGTCTCCGGATCGGTTCCGCGCACGCCAACGGGGGCGAGCCGTTCATCGAATTCTTCGGCCCCGGCCCGGCCCCGGGCCAGCGAGGCCCGGGCGAGCGGCGGATCACGGGCCGCCCGTGATCCCGAAGGCCCCGCCCCCGCGGCCGATGTTGACATCCGGCCGGGGGCGTCCGATCATTCAGGGGTTACGGGCCGGCCGGCGGGGAGCGCCGGGAAATCGGCCGGCGAAATCTCAAACGCATCCCGCATGCGGGGCGTAACATGTCTTGTGGGGAGATGACGCGATGCGGAAACGGGTCGAAGACGTCGTCCTCCCCATACCCGACAACCCACCCGAACTCCCCTTCCAGGAAGAGGATGAATCGGACGCCGGGAAGCCCTTGCAACCCTCGTCGACCGCCCGCGAGGCGGTCGACGACGAGTCGGGCCTGAACGACGCCTGGCTCGTCGAGCGGACCCGGCGGGGGGACCAGGCGGCCTTCGGCGTGCTGGTGAGGCGCTACGAGCGGAAGCTGATCCGGGTGATGGCGCGGCTGGTGCGCGACCCGGAGGTGGCCCGCGACCTGGCGCAGGAGACGTTCTGGCGGGTGTACAACCGGCTGGACCGCTTCGACACCGGGAGGCGGTTCGGCCCCTGGCTGTTCCGCGTCGGGGTGAACCTGGGCCTGGACCACCTCCGCCGCGGGCGGAGCGACCCGCCCCACGGCTCCCTCGACCGCATCCACGGCGACGACGGGGCCCCCTTCGACCCGCCCGACCCCGACCCCCGCGTCCGGGCCGAGCTGGCGCAGGAGGTCCAGTTCATCCTGGCCCAGCTCCCGGTCGCGTACCGGACGATCCTGGTGCTGAGGGACCTGGAAGGCTTCTCGTCGTCCGAGGTGGCCGCGATCGTGGGGAGGCGCGAGGCGACGATCCGTTGGCGCCTGTCGAAGGCGCGCGAGAAATTCCGCCAAATCTGGGAGCGCCGGCAGGATGCGGCGCGGGAGGCAGCCACGGACGGCTGACGACCGATCATGCGAAGAACGCCGGACGACACAGCCTGCGACCAGGTCCGCGACCGCCTCCCCCTGGTGGCGGCCGAGGACGACCGCGCGCCCGGCGAGGCGGCCGACGAGCGTCGCGCCGTCGAGGCGCACCTGGCCGCCTGCGAGCCCTGCCGGGCCCGGCGCGACGGCCTGGCCCGGGCCCTGGAGGCGCTCCAGGCCGCGGCGGCCGAGTCGCCGGTCGAGCCCCACGCCCCGTCGCTCTGGCCCGCCCTCCAGGCCCGGATCGCCGCCCGCGCCGAGGCCCCGCGGCCCCGCAAGGCCGCCGACCGCCCGCGGCCCCGCAAGGCCGAGGTGCGGCCGACGCCCGCCCCCGCGGCCCGATCCGGCCGAACCCCCTGGACGCTGGCGAGCCCCGTCGGCGCGCTGGCCGCGGCGGCGCTGCTGGCCCTGTCCGTCGGCCTCCCGCTGGCCGATCGGGCCCGCGAGGGGTCGGCCGCGCGGATCCGGGCCGCCTCGGCCCCGCTCCCTCCGGCCGCGCGGCCGCTGCCGCTGGTCGTCGCCCCCGCCCGTCCCGAGACCCCGCCGGCCTCGGATTCGCCCGAGCCCGCCGACCTGGCCCTGCTCGACGCGCCCCCGCTGCTCGACCCCGAGGGCCGGGCGATCGACGTGCCCCGGCCGACGCCCCCCCCCGCGACGCCGCCGGCCGTGCGCTTCGACCTCGACCGCGGCATCCCCATGCCTCCGGACGCCCGGGTCGCCCGCCCGGCCTACTGACGCGGGGCCGGCCCCGAGCCACCCGGAGATCCGCCCCTCGATGGACGCCTCGGTCCGGAACCGCCTGGTCCTCTGGCTCGCCAGCGGCCTGTTCTTCGCGGCGTTGGCCCTTGCGGCCGCCTCGCGATGGCCGGCGCGGGCCCCGGACGACTCGGCCGACCGGGCGTTCGCCCGCTGGCTGGCCTCCTCCGGCGCGCTGGAGGACGGGCCCAAGCTCACCGGGCCGCCCCCCTCCGCGCCGTCAGGGTCGCCCCCGGGCGCTTCCGCGGAAGCCGCCAAGGGCGACCAGCCCCTCTCGGTGTCGGGCGAGCGGCCCGACCCCGGGCGCGAGGACGACGAGATCCTGTTCGCCGCCATGGAGCGCCTGGAGCGCCGGATGGCCGCCGGCATGGGCCGGGCGCGCGAGTCGGTCGTGACCCTGGAGTACACCGCGGCCGGCGCCCCCGACGACGAGCGCAGCGCGGCGGTGGGCGTGGTGGTGGACGGCCGTCGCGGCGAGGTGCTGGCCGTCCGGATCGACCGCCCCCGCGCGACCCCCGGCGGGCCCGGCGGGCCCTCCCCGATCGTCGCCCGCGACGCCTTCGGCCGCCGCCTCCTCGCCCGCTGGATCGCCGCCGACCCCGACACCGGCCTGACCCTGCTGGAGATCCCCGGCGGCGTCCTGGCCTCCATCCGCCCGGCCGCCGAGGGCCCCGCGCTGGGCTCGCAGGTCTTCGTGGTGGGCAACCCGTTCGGCCTGGGGCACTCGGTCAGCCGGGGGCAGATCTCCGGGCTGGACCGCTCGCTGAAGATGCAGGACCGGCAGATCAACGGGCTGATCCAGGTGCAGTTCCCCATCTCCCCCGGCGACACCGGGGCCGCCGTGGTGAACTACCGCGGCCAGTGGCTGGGCCTGGTCCGGGGCGTCGACGCGCACGCCTCGGGCCTGCCGGGCGGACACGACCTCAGCTTCGCCATCCCGGCCGACGACGCCCTCTGGATCGGCGAGCAGCTCCGCGAGCGAGGCCGGGTCGACCGGGCGTATCTCGGCGTGCGGCTGGCCCCCGACGCGGGCGACCCGACCGCCCCCGAGGGCGCCCCCCTCCGCGACGTCCTCGCCGACACCCCGGCCGCCCGCGCCGGGCTCCAGGCGGGCGAGCGCGTCGTCTCGTTCGACGGCCGGCCGATCCGCTCGTCGGCCGACCTCACCCAGCGGCTGGACCTCACCCCGGCCGAGAAATTCGTCCGCCTGGAAGTCGTCCGCGATCCCCAGGGCCCCCAGCGCAGCGTCTGGATCCGCGCCGGCCGCCGCCCCGAGCCCCCGACCCTGGCCGAGAAGAAGCCGACCCCGCCCGCGCCCGTCGTCACCCCGACGTCCGCCGTCGCCCCCTCCCCTCCCCCCGCGAGCCCGCCGGCCGACGCCCCCCTCCCCCGCGCCGTCGTCGAGCGGCTGGAGCAGCTCGAACGCCGCCTGGAACGCCTGGAGCGGCCCCAGCCGGCGACGCCGGCCGACGCCCCCTGAGCGTCGATTCGCGGGAACGCCCCTGTCCCGCCACCGCCGGTCGTGGTAAGACTGAACTGAACGCCTGCACCGAGGCGAGGCGAGGCGAGGCGAAATACGGGAGCTTGCTCATGAGCACGGCCCAGCCCAAACGCCAGGGGGAGGGGGCCGGGGCGTCGACGTCGACGTTCCTGGACCCATACGACCCGCTGTTCCCCTCCAGCGACGGCAAGCCGATGGCCGAGAGCACCACCCAGTTCCGCTGGATCGTCACGATCAAGGAGGGACTGGAGGCCCTGTTCGCCGACCGCGACGACATCTTCGTCGCCGGCGACCTCCTCTGGTACGTCGACAGGACCAACCCCGCCGACGTCATGGCCCCCGACGCGATGGTCGTCTTCGGCCGGCCCAAGGGGGAGCGGCGGTCGTACCGCGCATGGGTCGAGGACGAGGTCGTCCCCCAGGTCGTCTTCGAGGTGGCTTCGTACACCAACACCCCCGCCGAGATGGCCGAGAAGCGCCGGCGGTACGACGCCCGAGGCGTGGAAGAGTACTACTTCTACGACCCGGAGTCCGGCGATTTCGAGGGCTGGCTGCGGCGGCCGAACGGCCTGTGGGCGATCGACGCCGACGGCTGGACCAGCCCCCGCCTGGGCGTGACGTTCGAGGCCCCCCGGCGCAAGGAAGCCCTCGTAATCCGCCGCCCCGACGGCGAGCCCTTCCGCACCTTCGGCGAGCTGGCCAGGGACGAAGAGGCCGCCCGCCGCATCGCCGAGGCCGAGGCCCGCCGCCGCCGCAAGGCCGTGCGCCTCGCCAGGGCCGAGCGGAAGCGAGCCGACGAGGCGACGCGATGGGCCAGGGCCGAGCGCCAACTCCGCGAGGAGACGGCCGCCCGCGTCGACCTGGAGCGCCGGCTCCGCGAGGAGACCGCCGCCCGCGCCGACATGGAGCGCCGGCTCCGCGAGGAGGCCGAGGCTCGGGCCGCGCGGCTGGAGGCCAGGCTCCGCGAGTTGGGGGAGGCGTCGGAGTAGGCCGGCCGGTTTGGGGTTCCGGCCCGGCGCGGGGGGCGATAGGATACGGCCCTCTCATCCAGCCTGCGGAGCACCCGGATTGTCTTCGCCGCCGCCGAGGAAGGACCCCGTGAGCACGGCAACCACGATCCCCGCGCCGTCCCCGCGCGCGCTGCCCCCCGTCCTGGGACGCCTCCTCAGCGGCACGTTCTGGCTGGCCCTGCGGGTGCCCATCCAGATCGTCACGACGCTCTGGACGACTCGCCTCGTCCTGGAGACCATCGGCAAGAACGACCTGGGCGCCTACGACTTCGCCTGGAACTTCGGCTTCCTCCAGATGCTTCTGGAGTTCGGCGTCAGCTCCGCGCTCCAGCGCCAGATCTCGGAATGCTGGACGAAGGGGGACAGGGAGGGGGTCGACCGGGCCGTCGCCTGCGGGCTGAACTTCTACATGGCCACGGCGCTGATCCAGATGGCGGCGCTGCTGGGGATCGCCTATCTCGCCCTCCCCTTCTCCGAGTACAACGGCACGTCGTCCTACGACTTCATCGTCCGGCTGCTCTGGATCCAGATCGTCACGGCTCCGTGCTACGGATTCTCGGTGGTGGTGTCGAGCGTCCTCCAGGCGGCGCGGCGGTACGAGTTCATCCCCCGGATCGAGTTCGCCATCACGATCCTGCGGTTCCTGATCCTGATGGTCGGGCTCAAGAGCGGCGTCTCGTTCTTCTGGGTCGTGGTGATGCAGACGGCCTTGCAGATCGGGCTGTCGATGGGCCCGGCGCTCTGGGTGATGACCCGCGAGCTGGGCCAGAAGCTGACGTTCCGCGGGGCGCGATGGGAGGACTTCAAGGCGCTGGGGCACGTGAGCTTCTACATGGCCCTGATCCAGCTCAGCGTGGTCCTGGCCGACAAGATCGACGCGGCGATCTTGGGCTTCGTGGTCCCCGACCCGGGCGAGGCGAACGCGGTGTACAGCACGGTGGGCAAGCCGTTCTTCCAACTCCGCCAGACGGGCTGGATGCTGGCCTACATGGTGATGCCGGCCGTCGCCAGCCTGGCCGCGGCCCGCGACGAGAAGGCCCTGGAGCGGGTGAAGTACGACGGCACCCGGATGCACCTGGCGGCCGTCCTGCCGCTGGGCCTGCTGGCGTTCATCTACGCCGCGCCGTTCCTGACCCTGTGGGTCGGCGACCGCCTGGGCCGGCCCGCCGCCGAGGTCGCCCCGCTGATGCGGCTGTTCCTCACGGCGGCGATCCCGCTGGTCCTGTCGGTGCCGGTGCAGATGGCGATCGGCTTCAACAAGGTCCCGGTCATCGCCCTGGCCGCGATGGGCGGCGCGGTGGTGAACCTGCCGGTGAGCTACTACCTGACGACGAGGATCGGCGTCGCGGGGGTGATCTGGGGGACGGTCCTGACGACGTTCTTCTCGAACCTCATCATCCCGGGCGTCTACGTCGCGAAGGTCCTGGCGATCGACCCCCGCGAGTTCCTCCGGCGCACCCTGGCCCCTCCCCTGGCCGGTGCCGCCGCGGCCGTCGTCGCGACGTGGCTCCTCTCCTCGGCCTTCCCCGTCACCTTCCCCGGGACGAGCCTCTTCACCCGCGCCCTGCCGCTGGCCGTCCACCTGGCCGTGGGCCTGGCCGCATACCTCGCCGGCTACGCGCTCACCACGGCCGGCCGCGGCGACCTGGCGCAACTCTGGGCCAAGCTGCGGCGGCGATGACCCCTCTCCCCGTGTAGAATGAAGCCGAGAGGAGGCGCGAGATGGCGACCGATCGCATGAACGACCTGAGAGCCTTCAAGGGCTTCATCGAAGGGCGGCTGGCCGGCGCGGGCGACGCCCCCACCCTCGACGAGGCGCTGATCGACTGGCAACTCGCCAACCAGGACGACGTCGAGTTGCAGGGGGCCGTCGAGGCGATCCGCGAGGGCCTCGCCGACGCCGAGGCGGGCCGCCTCATCCCCGCACGCGACGCGATCGACGAAGTCCGCCGCAAGCACGGCCTCCCGCCGCTCCCATGAGCTATGAGATCAAGCTGACCCGACGAGCCCTCGACGACCTCGATCGACTCGCCGGGGAGTCTCGCGCCGAGATCGATCACCTCACCCGTCGATTCTTCGAAGCCCTCGCACGCCTTGAGGCCATGCCCCTGTCGTGCGGCCTCGCCTACGAGGATCGCCTCTTTCGCGAGGAGATCCGCCACCTCCTCTTCAAGGTGCATAAGGGCCGTTCCTTCCGGGCCCTGTTCAGCATCCGAGGGGATGCGGTCTGGGTCCTCGCCGTCCGAGGTCCCGGGGAGCGCCCGATCCGCCCGGAGGATCTCGACGACTAGGCCGCGCCCTGGTCCAACTCTCGGCCGGTCGGCGGCGACGATGACGCGAACGAAAGGCCGTCCTCCGGTAGAATCGGGGGCCCCTCGCGGCCGAGGGGCGACCCGACGACCACCGGCGGCCGGACCAGACGAGAATCCCGATGAAGCTGGAACTTTGCCCGCGCGTGACGGAATTCCCCCCCTTCGCCGTGGTGGAACAGGAGTTCGCCCGGCCGCGCGAGGCCGACGTCCCCGCGGCCGTGGCCCGGGAACTGGGGCGGATCTTCCCGCGCCCCGAGGCCCTGGCCGGGAAGGTCGTCGGGCTCACGATGCCCAGCCGGGGGATCCGGGACATCCAGGCCGTCGTCCGCACGGCCGTCGCGTTCCTGAAGCCCTACTGCCGGGAGGTCCGGATCCTCACGGCGATGGGCACGCACGGCGGCGGCACGGCCGAGGGCGAGCGCGAGATGGCGGCCTCGCGAGGCGTCTCCGAGGCCGAGGTCGGCGCGAGGGTCTTCTCGAACATGGAGACGCGCCACGTCGCGACCGAGGGCGACGTCGAGGTCCACGTCTCCGAGGACGCGATGGCGTGCGACCTGGTGGTCCTGGTCAACCGGATCAAGGAGCACACCGACATCGACTGGCCCGTCCCGCTCCCCGAGGGGTGTTACGGCCTGGAGTCCGGCTTCGCCAAGATCCTCGCCCTCGGGCTCTCCAAGATGCGGGCGATCGAGATGCACAAGCACATCCCGGGGATCGGCCTGGGGGCCGCCATCGAGATCGCGGCCCGCCGCACGATCGGCGGGGGGGAGTTGAAGATCGCCGGCGGCCTGGGCATCGTCGAGAACGGGGCCGACGAGACGGCCGAGATCCTCGGCGTCCCCGTCGAGACGGTCGATCGCTTCTTCGCGATCGAGGCGGCGGCGCTCGCGCGCTCCCGGGCGCTGATGCCGTCGCTCCCCGTCATGGACCTCGACCTGCTCTACTGCGCCCACCTCGGCAAGGACAAGTCCGGGCAGGGGATGCACACGAAGACGATCGGCCGCTCGCCTTACGGATACGTCCAGGGCCGGGCGTGGAAGCCGTCGATGCCGCGGATCCACACGATCATCGGCGGACGCCTCACCGAGGGGAGCCACGGCAACGCGATCGGCGTCGGCCTCTGCCAGTTCATCACCAGGCGCTTCGACGAGGCCGTGGACTGGGAGCGGACGGCCGTGAACTGCCTCTCCGCCCTCACCCCCAACCAGGCCATGCGGCCGATCGCCTGCGAGAGCGACCTCGACGCCCTCCGGCTGGCCCTCGCCGTCTGCCCGCGCGGCCCCCGCGGCGTCCGCGCGGCCCTGATCGACAGCACGCTGGAGATGACGCGGATCCTCCTCACGCCGGCGGCCCTGGACGACGTCCCGAGCGGGGCCGCCGTCCGCGTCGTCGCCGAGCCGCGGCCGCTGCGCTTCGATGCCGGGGGATGGCTGGAGTTCGACCGCTACTGGGCCGAGGCCCGGTAGGGCGGCCTCCGGCCTCAGGCGCCCCCGCCGACGCCGGGCGCGGCGACGCCCCGCCGGGGACCGGCCGCGAGGCCGATGACGGTCCGCGCGAGGGCGTGGGCGACCAGGAGCAGGATCAGCAGCACGAGCGGGGCCTCCGTGGCCTTGTCTTCGTGCAGCCCGCCGTAGTCGAGGACGTCCCACCCCGCCAGCGCGACGAGCAACCAGGCGAGGAAGTGCATCGAGGTGACGAGGCCGAGCCAGAGGCCGATCCGGCGGCCCGCGAGGATCAACGCCCCGCAGGCGATCGGCGGGGCGTCGAAGGCGAAGAAGGCGACCGCCAGGTCGTGGACGAGGTCGTCGGGCCGCTGCGGCCGGACGATGCCGAGGAGATGGGCGAGGTAGAAGAGGATGCCGATCCCGCCCGTCAGCAGGCCGAGCGACACCAACGCGGCCCCCGCCTCGCGGACCCGCTCGGGGCGACTCGCCCAGCGCCGGAGCCGCGCGAGCCGGCCCGGCGGGCGCGCCCGGATCGGCTCGCTCGCGAGGAACCGGCGCAGGTCGTCGGCCAGCTCGGACGCGGAGGCGTAGCGGTCCGCCGGCTCGCGCGCCATCGCCTTGAGGACCAGGGTCTCCAGGTCGGCCGGGATCGTCGCGTCGATCGACCGCGGCCTCGACGGCCCTTCCGAGAGGATCCGCCGCAGCAGGGCCTGCCGGTCGTCGTCGTCGAATGCGGGGCGGAGGGTGAGGAGTTCATAGAGGGTCGCGCCCAGGGCGTAGACGTCGGATCGCCCGTCGACCCCCTCGCCGCGCCCCAGGGCCTGCTCGGGGGCCATGTAGCGGAGGGTCCCGATCAGGTCGCCGGTCCGGGTCAGGTCGCTCTCGCCCTGGAGGCGGGCCATGCCGAAGTCCGTGATCCAGGGGTGGCCGTCGGCGTCCACGAGCAGGTTCGCCGGCTTGACGTCGCGATGCAAGATCCCCAGCCCGTGGGCGTGGGCCAGAGCCTCGGCCACCGGCAGGACGAGGGCGGCGGCCTCGACGTGGACGGGGAGGCCGCCGGGCCCCGGGGCGTCCCTCCGCTCGCGGACGACCTCGGCCAGCGATCGGCCCTCGACGAGCCGCATCGCGAAATAGGGGACGCCCCGGTCGCAGCCGACCGAATAGATGGGCACGATGTGGGCGTGGCTCAGCGAGGCCAGCGCCCGCGCCTCGAGCTGGAACCTCCGGAGCCGGAGGGCGTCGATCGCCGCGGCGGGCGGCAGGACCTTGACCGCCACCCGGCGGCCCAGCGCCGCGTCCTCCGCCTCGTAGACCACGCCCATCCCGCCCCGGCCCAGCTCCCGGACGAGCCGGAATTCGCCCAAAGCGCGCGCGCCCACGACGTCGGGCGTCGCGACCCCGCCCGGCGTATCCTCCATGTCGACCATCAGGGCGATCGTCGGCAGCAGGGCGAGGAGCCGCTCGGCCTGCTCGGGATGCTCACGGGCCAGGGCCTCCAGGTCCGGGGCCGATCCCTCCCCGAGCCGGTCGGCGAGGTCGGCCGCGAGGTCGGCCAGGTCGCGTCCCGGGCCGTCCGGGGCCGATTCGGTCCCCGAGCCGCCTCGCGCGTTCATGAGTCCGCCCCGTCCGCCAGCCTCTCCCGGAGCCGTTCCAGCGCGCGGAGGTGCCTCATCTTCACGGCGGAGAGGCCGACCCCGAGGGCCTCGGCGATCTCGCCGAAGGACCGCCCTTCCCGATACCGCATCGCGAGCACCTCGCGGTCCCGCGGCCCCGCCCGCTCCAGCTCGGCCAGGAGCCGGCCGCGCCGCTCCTCCTCGATCAAGGCGCGGCTCGGACTCGGGGCGTCGACCGCCAGGCGGCCCAGGACCGCGGAGCCGGGCCCCTCGAACACCTCGCGCCCGACGGCGCGGCGAGACGACCCCTGATGGCGCCGACGGGCCTGGTTCAGGCGCTCCCGCGCCAGCCTCCAGAGCCAGGCATGGAAGGGCAGCGGACGGTCGCGGAGATAGCCGGGGAGCTTCCGGCCGGCGTCGGCGAGCGCCTCCTGGATGATGTCGGATGGGTCGAGGCGCCGCCTCAATTGGGGGGCCATGCGGGCGGCGACCGCCCCTCGCAGCCGGCCGGCGTGCCGGACCAGCAGCCGTTGCATGGCCGTCCCGTCCCCCGTCGCGACGAGCCGGAGCAACTCCTCGGTTTCGGCCATGGACCGCCCCCCGCCCATCGGGCTCCCCATCCGCACGCGCTCCGGGCCCGATCCTAAACGACGCTTCATCCAGGATCCACGGAAAACCGCTCGTTTTCGCAACATTTCCGGGCGACCGAGGGGCCGAAGGCCGGAAATCCGCCCCGCCCGCGTGACTTTTCAGCCCCAGCCGCAGGAGATCCACGTACGTCCGTCGACGAGGCGGCTCGCCCCAAGGCCTCGACCGGCGGGATTCGAAAACCGCGGAGAGACACCATGCAAAAACCTCACGCGACGGCGCTCCTGCTGGTCCTCACGATCCCCTGCGCATCCCGCGCCGACTCCATCGCGGCCGATTTCACCGGCGGTCCCACGACCATCGGGCACGGCGGCAACAGCTCGACGACGCTCGGCTGGACGTTCACCGCCGAGTCCGCCGTCCGCGTCGCCGCCCTGGGCTACTTCGACGAAGCGGGCGACGGGCTCGCCGAGGCCCACGAGGTCGGAATCTTCGACGCCGGCGGCACCCTCCTGGTCTCCGCGACGGTCCCCTCGGGCGCGGGCGGGAGCCTCGCGGACGGCTTCCGCTACGTCGCGATCGCGCCCTTCGTCCTGTCGGCCGGCACGTACACCATCGGCGGCGCGATCGGCGCCGCGGCGTCGGATCCGGTGGCCTACAACGTCTCGGGCCTGGCCTCCGCCTCACCGATCACCATACCGACCGGGGCCGGGCGCTACACCGAGGCCGGCGCCTATACGAGCCTTTCGTTCCCCGACCTGGTTTACCCGCCGCAGGCGCCCTACGACGGCTACTTCGGCCCGAACTTCCAATTCACCGCGGTCCCCGAGCCTTCGGGCCTCGCCCTGCTGGCCCTCGGAGCGGCGGGGGGCCTCGGCCTCCGATGGCGTCGCCGGGCCGCCGACGTCTGAGCCCGCGCCGCGATCGGCCCGCACGGATCGAGGCCGTCGCGAGATCGCCTACGACGCCTGGACGACCAGCGTCTTGCCGGTGTCGACGGTGGTCCTGGCACCGTCGGGGTCGGTGACGGAGACCAGGACGCGGTAGGTCCCGGCGGGGGTGCTCGGGTCGAGCTTCCGCGCGACGAGGTTCACGCGGGCCTGCCGGCCGGGCTTGAGCCGGACGTTGGTCGACGCCGTGGCGATCGTCACGCCGTCGGCCGCGCCGGCCGTCGGCGACAGGACCAGGTCGACCTTCGCCCTCTGGGAGACGGCCCCGTCGGCCGCGGCGAGGGAGACCGTCTGCTGGATCCGGGCCCGCTTGCCGGCGACGACCGCGGCGGGGAGGACGCCCCTCGCGGTCGGGGTCAGGTCGGAGGCGCTCGGGAGCGCCTGGGGCCGGATCGTCGTCGACCCCTGCGCGACGTGGACGACGAACGTCTCGGTCGCCGAGCCGCCGGCCGCGTCGTAGCCGACGACGGTGATCTTCGCCGTCCCGGCCGCGAGCGGCGTCACCACCAGCCTGTCCCCCTGGAGCGAGGCCGCGGCCACCTGGGGGGCGTCGCTCACGGCGGAGTACGCCTCGTCGGCCGTGGTCACGTCCTTGATGAGGACCAGGTTCGACGGCTGCACCGACGAGCCCGACTTGTAGTCCAGCAGCGGGATCGAGTCCAGCGGCGAGGCGTAGGGGCTCGGCGAAGGGACCGGCGCCGCCGAGATCGCGTCCATCACCGCCAGGCCGGACTGGCCCACCACCTTCCCGAACACGGTGAAGCCGCCGTTCTGCTTGTCCAGGTTCGCGGCGTTGGAGTCCGACTCGTTGAAGAAGAACTGGCTGGTCGCGCTGTTCGGGTCGCTGCCGAGCTTGGCCATCGCGATCGTCCCGCGCACGTTCGACGCGCCGAACTCGTTCTGCACGGGCGAATTCGCGGCGGTCTGCTGGATGCTCGGCGTGGAGGAGAGTTGGTAGCCGCCCGCCTGCCAGACGAAGCCGGGGACCGAACGATGCACGATCGAATTCGTGTACGCGCCTTGATTCACGTAGTTGAGGAAGTTGGCGACGGTCTTCGGCGTCGTCGACGGCGTCAGCAGGACCGGGATCGAGCCCAGCGTCGTGTTGAAGATCGCGAAGTCGTCCCGGCCGTCGGGGTCGTTGAAGTGGGCGCCCAGGTCGACCGTCGCCGCGGCGGAGCCGGCGGACGTGCTCACGTCCGGCAGCGGCGCCGTCACCCCGATGGTCAACAGGGCGCGGGTCTCCAGGCTCTCGACCCGGCCCAGCGTGCGTGGGCGACGGGCTCGCGACGACTTCTTCATCGGCCGCACTCCGGAATGCTCGGCGGCCTGGCGTGCGGTGCGGCGACGAGGGTGCGGATCCGGCCAGGGGCCCTCTGATCCATGATGGACGCGGGCCTGGACCATGCCGAGCGAAGGGACCGACCCCCGGCGTCCATGCCCGAGACGAGACGTGTCCCCCGTAGATACCGCCGATCGACGATCGGGGACAGGTCAAAATCCGTTTCGCCCCCGTCGAAGAGAAGGCATCGACCGCCGCCCCCTCGCCTCTCCGTTTTTTTTGCGCCTCTACCCAGGGTGGAGTCCGGCAAGACTCTCGATATCCCGAGCCCCATGGATGACCCGCAGGATTTCGACCCCGTCGGTCGCCGGACGGTAGAAGACGATGTACATCCGGAACCGTGAGATCGGCATGTACCGAACCTCGACGTCGTCTCGTCCGGGGAGATGGTATCGCGTGCCGAGCGATGGCATCTTCGCCAGCCTCTCGAACGTCGCCTCCGCCTGCGTGAGGAAGCCCCGGGCCGTCTTGAGGGTCTTCTTGCTCAGGTAGTAGTGGAAGACGTCGACGAGATCCCGCTCCGCGGCCCTTCGTTTGGAGATCCGGCCGTTCATCCGCGCCGCCGTTCTCGATCCATCCTTTCGAGGGCCTGACGCTCGATGCCCTCCCAATCCTCGCGCGTCATGGGCGTGGCCGGCCCTTCGTCCAGGGCCTCGATGAGCTTCGCATCGAGAACCCTCCGGGCGCGGCGGCGCTGGGCGTCGCGGACGAGCGACTGGAGGTAGGCGTCGGGCGACTCGAAGCCCCCCTCGGCGACCTCGCGGTCGACGGCCGCCTTCAGCTCCTCGCTCAGCGTCACATGGATCGTCGTCATGGCTCCCCCCCGGGTCGGTCGTCCCCTTGATTTATGCCCGGCGACGCGCCGCGAGGTCAAGCCTCGGAGGGGGGAGGATCGCGCTCCGCGAGCACGTCCCTCAGCACGATCGCGTCGTTGTGCTCCTCATCCCGGGCCGCGTAGACGAGCGTGACGGTCCCCGCCTTGGCCAGGGCGCGGAGCCGATCGAGCAGCGGGGCTTGCGCCCGAAGCTCGGCCCTGTAGCGGCGCTGGAATTCCGCCCAACGCCCGGGGTCGTGGCCGAACCACCGCCGCAGCTCCGCGCTCGGGGCGACGTCCTTCATCCACTCGTCGATGGCGGCGTCCGCCTTGCTCACCCCGCGGGGCCAGAGCCGATCGACGAGGATGCGCACGCCGTCCTCGGGCTCGGCCGGCTCGTAGGCTCGCTTCAGTCGCAGGTGCGAGGCGGGGAAGGACGGCTTCGTCATGGCAGGCGCCTCCGGCTCGGACGCGGATCAAGAGACCTTCGCCACCACCAGGGTCTGGTCGTCGTGCGGGGCGTGGCGGCCGGCGTGGGCCGCCACGGCGTCGATGATGGCGTCGACCATCGGCCGGGCGGCGAGCGAGCAACGGGCCAGCACCTCGTCCAGGCGCTCGGGCGTGAACTGGTCGCCCCGGTCGTTCATGGCCTCGGTGATCCCGTCGGTGTAGAGGACCAGGAAGTCGCCCGGGGCCAGCGTCACGGACGACTCGGCGTAGTCCAGCCCCGGGAACAGGCCCAGCGGCGGCCCGCCGACGTCCTCCAGCGCGATCACCTTCCCCTCGGAGCAGCGCCGGATGCGCGGGGGGTTGTGGCCGGCGCAAGCGTAGGTGAACGTCCGCGTGGCCGGGTCGAGGATGCCGTAGAACGCCGTGACGAACACCTCGTTCTCGGCCGTGTAACGCTCGGCGAGGCGGTCGTTGACGTGCTTCAGCAGGGCCCCCGGCGGGTCGGGGTGTCCGGGGTGGCCGTGCGAGAGGCTGTGGAGGATGGCCATCATCACGGCGGCGGGCGTGCCGTGGCCGCTGACGTCGGCGATCAGGAAGCCCCAGCGGCCGTCGGGCAGTTCGAAGAAGTCGTAGTAGTCGCCGCCGGCCCACTGCGACGTCCGGTAGAACGTCGCCAGCTCGACGCCCGGGATCTGGGGGAGCGACTTCGGCAGCAGCGAGCGCTGGATGTCGGCCACCACGCGCAGCTCGCGGTCGACCATCTCGTAAGCCTGCTTGAGCCGGTCGGTCAGGACGAGGCTCTGGGTGGCCCGGCCGAACAGGCCGCTGATCCAGAAGCGCTCGGGGAACTGCTCGGGCTCCCACGCGCCGGGGTCCTTGCGGAGCGAGACGACCATGTTCAGGCCGACGCCCTCGTCGTAGTGGGGGATGGCCATCAGCGAGCCCATCCCTTCGAACTGCTCCGCGGCCGGGTCGCCGGGCGATAGCTCCACGGCGAGGTCGTCGACGATCCGCGGTTGGTCGGCGTAGATCAATTCGGCGAGCAGGCCCCCTTCCAGGATGGGGAGCTTCTCGGGCTGCTTCCAGGGGTTGATCTCCTCGGACCAGAGGCTGGAGCGGGTGATGCGGTACTTCGGGAACTCCAGGCCGCGACGGCTGAGGGAGACCCAGCGGTCGGCGGGCATGATCTGGCGGATCCGCCGGCCGTACGCGCGGACCATCTCCTGCGGGTCGGTGTGCGTGCTCATCTCCCGCATCAGCTCCGCGACCTCCGCCAGCCGCTCCCGCCAGTCGCTCGCCCCCCAGGGTGGGGCCGGCGACTCCGCGGGGACCGATCCGGCGACGGTCGAACTGTCGATGGAAGCCATGGTGCGTGCTCGCTCCGGGCGACGTCTATCCTGGTGGACTCGCGAACATTCTACGGGGGACGTCGAGGGGACGGCGACTTCCCTGCCGCGGCACTTTCTACCGGGCGGCCGACGATCCAGAATGGATGGAGGCGATGAAGACGCCCCCAAGGCGACCTAGCTTCAGCGACTATCGAAGGTGATTCCGTGGCGATCCCCGACTATCAGACGATCATGCTGCCGATGCTTCAGATCCTCGCCGACGGGCGCACCTGGAGCATTCGGGAGTTGACGCACGCCGTATCCGACCACTTCGGATTGAGCCAGGAGGAACGCGAGCAACGGTTGCCGAGCGGCCAGCAGGAAGTCATCGTGAATCGCGTAGGTTGGGCGCGGATGTACTTGAAATTCGCGGCGCTTCTGACAACCCCATCTCGGGGGAACGTGTTGATTGCGGAGTTGGGACGATCGATTCTGGCGGAGAAGCCCAAGCGTATCGACGTCAAGTTTCTGAAGCGGTTTCCGTCCTTCTGCGAATTCATCGACGCGAAGTCGAAACCCAGCGTCGTCACCGCCGCACCGACCCCCGTCGTCGAGGAGGAACGAACGCCCCACGACCTCATTGAATCCGCCTATGAATCTCTCCTCCGCACCACCACCGAAGAAGTGTTAACCCGATTGAGATCCTGCTCGCCGGGGTTCTTCGAAAGCGTGGTCGTCCGCCTGCTGATGGCGATGGGCTACGGCGGAGTGGCGGGGCACGGGAGCGTGACGGGGAAGTCGGGGGACGGGGGGATCGACGGGGTGATCCGGCAGGACAAGCTGGGGCTCGACGTGGTCTGCATCCAGGCGAAGCGTTGGGACGGGCCGGTGGGGAGGCCCGTAGTCCAGCAGTTCGTCGGCAGCATGGATTACTACCGGGCGAAGAAGGGAGTCATCCTGACGACCTCCACCTTCACCAAGGACGGGGCCGACTTCCTCCGGCACATCGAGGGGAAGACCGTCGTCCTGGTCGACGGCGATCGGCTGGCCGAATTGATGGTCGAACACGGCCTGGGCGTGACCACGACCAGGACCTATGCTCTCAAGGAAGTCTCGAACGACTTCTTCGACGAGGGAGAGGGCTGAGGGCGCGAGGCACTCCGGGCTCGACGGATACGGCGTCCGATGGGATACAATGAAAACGAAGCTGCGAGCTGGATGAGTCGACGGCCCCTGGTTGCACCACCCCTCATCCGGCCCTTCGGGCCACCTTCTCCTTCAAGGGGAGAAGGATGCTTGGCGTCGGCCTTCCGTAAGTCATTCGAGAGCGGGGAGTCCTCGTCCATGCGGAGTCTTGTCGGCCGAATCGTCGGGCTCACCCTGATCGTCACGACGGCCGCGGCGCGGGCGGAGGCACCGCGCAAGCCCGAGGCGCTGCTGATGATCGACGGCGGGGCGCGGCTGCTGGTCGCGAACCGGGGGACGGGGACGGTCTCGGTCGTGGACGTGAAGGGGCGGCGGGTCGAGAAGGAGGTCGCGGTCGGGCGGGGGCTGTCGGACCTGCGCGCGACGGCCGACGCGGACGCCTGGCTGGCCGTCGACCGGGGGGCGGGCGAGGTCGTGCGGATCGGCCGCCGAGGGGGCGCGATCGTCCGGATCGACGCCGCCCGGGTGGACGACGCGGCCCGTGCGGCGGTGTACGGGGACGGCCGCCGCGCGATCGTCCTCTCGCCGGGGTCGCGCCAGGCGACTTTGCTGGCGTGGGACGGGGCCGAGGGCCTGCGGGCGGTCGGGTCGATCGACCTGCCGTTCGGCCCGCTCGACGCGGCCGTCCTGCCCGGCGGCTCGGAAGCCCTGGCGACCGACGCCCACGGCGGCCGGATCGCGCTGCTGGACCTGGAGGCGAAGGCCGTCCGCCGCACCTGGACGCTCCCGGACCACAACCTCCGCGCCCCGACGATCACGCCCGACGGCAAGGGGGTGGCGATCCTCGCCCAGAACGCCGCCCCCTACGCGATCTCCACCCGCGAGAGCGTCCAGTGGAGCCTCTTCATGCGGAGCTGGATCCGCATCGTCCGGATCGCCGACCTCCGCTCGCCCGACGTCACCGACGACGACCTGGTCGAGGACTCGCGCACGGTCCTGCTGGGCGTGGTGGGGAACGGCTCGGCCAACCCCTCCGGGCTCGCGTTCGGTCCCAAGGGCGAGGTCGCGGCGGCCGTCGCGGGGACCGATCACGTCGCCTCGGCGCTGGGGCTCGGCGAGCCCTACGACCGCATCCCCGTCGGCCGGTCGCCCGTCGCCGTGGCCATCGACCCGACGGCCGCCTTCGCCTACTCGGCCGACGCCTTCGACGACGCGGTGACGGTCCTGGACCTGGCGGCCGGCAAGCCCGCGGGGGTGATCGCGCTCTCGGCCGACGCCGGCAAGGACGGCCGCCGCCCGCCCGCGACGCTCGTCGAGGAGGGCGAGGCCCTCTTCAGCGACGCCCGCCTCTCCGAGGACGGCTGGATGAGCTGCCAGACCTGCCACGCCGACGGCCACACCTCGGGCGTCCTGGCCGACACCCTGGGCGACGGCTCCTACGGCGCGGCCAAGCGCACGCCGTCGCTCCTGGGCGTCGCCGACACCGCCCCGTACGGCTGGACCGGCGGCATGCGGAAGCTCGAAGATCAGGTCCGCAAGTCGATCGACACCACCATGCGCGGGCCCGAGCCGACGCCGAGGCAGGTGGAGGCCCTGACCGCCTACCTCCGCACCCTCGCGGCGCCGAAGCCCGCGCCGCCGGCCGACCCGCAGGCCGTCGCCCGGGGCCGCGAGGTCTTCGAGTCCGGCCGCTGCGACGCCTGCCACACCGAGCCCACTTACACCACGCCCATGACCTACGACGTCGGCCTGACCGACGCCGTGGGCAACCGCGCGTTCAACCCGCCCTCGCTCCTCGGCGTCGGCCTCCGCCCCGCCCTGCTCCACGACGCCGCGGCGACGTCCCTCGACGACCTGTTCCGCCGCGTCAAGCACCCGGACCAGGCCGACCTGACCGACCGGGAGATCGCCGACCTGACGGCCTTCCTCAAGTCGCTCTGAGCCGGGAGGGCCCGGCATGGCGAAGCTCGACGAGGTCCGCAAGGTCGTGGCGAGGAAGGCCCTGTCGCGCGGGATCTCCGCGACCGGTCGCGGCGGCTACGGACGCCACGTCCTGCTGTGCGTGGGCGCGAACTGCTGCGACGGCGGCGACTTTCGCGAGGTCGAGAAGCGGCTGAACAAGCGGCTCTCGAACCTCCAGAAGGAAGGGACCTACGTCTACCGGACCGTCGTCGGCTGCCTGAACTTCTGCCGCGGCGGCCCGCTGATGGTCGTCTATCCCGACGGCGTCTGGTACCACTCCGTCACGCCCGAGGTCGTCGACCGGATCGTCGACGAGCACCTCGTCGGCGGGAAGGTGATCGAGGATCACGCCTTCGCATGGAACCCGATGGCGGAGACCCCGCCGGCGAACCCGGCGGGGATGGGCGGCCGACTCACCGGCCGTTGATGGTCGGCAGCCTCGTGGAGAGCGACGGCACGCCGGCCCCCAGGATGGGGAGGGACGTCCCGAGGGCGGGGAGGTCCGCCGAGAGCGTCGGCACGCCCGCGGGGAGCGTCGGCACGCCCGCCGAGAGCGCCGGCATGCCGGCCGAGAGCGAGGGGGAGGATGGTGAAAGCCGAGGGACGGCGGGGTCGAGCCTGGGCAGATCCTGGATCACCCCGCCGAGCCGGTTGAAGGCGCCGGTCGTCTGCATGGGCATCGGCCCATAGGGGAGCGACTGGCCGCCGTAATACATCGATCCCCCGCCGTAATAGCCGCCGTCGACGGCGCTGGACGGCTGGTTGTAGATCGCGCCGTTGGAGTAGCCCGCGCCGTAATAGCCCGGCCCGTACCCGCCGTAGTTGCCGTAGTTGCCGTAGTTGCCGTACCCGCCGTAGTTGCCGTAAGCCGACCCGTACCCCGTGTACGAGTATCCGTTGAATCCCGTCCCGTAGAACACGCCCTGCGCGCGGGAGGCGGGCGTGGCCCCGGCCAGGGCCGCAAGCAGGAGGGCCGCCGCCGGGATCGTCGTGCGCATGAGTCTCATCGCGAGGGTCCTGGGAGCGTGTGCGGGGGCGTCGCCGCGACGCCCCCTTGTGCTACTCCTGATTGTAGCCCGCGCCGGGGCGATGTCGAAAACATTCTCTCGGGGCCGAATATCACGGATGCCACGTCATCGCCCGCCGGGCGGCGTCATCGCGGGGCGACGTACGTCGGCGCGTAGCCGGGGGCCGCGTAGGTCGGGTAGGCGTATCGCTGCGGCCGGACGATCGACCGCACCGCGTTCGCGACCGGGTTCGCGCGGGTCGCCTGCGGATAGCTGTACTGCATCGCCCGGGGCTGGACGTATCCGCTGTAGCCCGACTGATAGTACCTCGTGGTGTAGCCGGGCTGGGCCGCGGTGTAGGCGGGATAGGTCGACCGGGCGGGCGCGTAGCCCGGCTGGGCCGCGGTCCAGCCGCCGTAGCCCGGAGCGTAGTACGACGGGGCGGCCGGGGCGGCGGATTGGTACGGCATGCCGGCCGCGGGGTAGCCGTAGGGCGAAGCCGTCGCATATCCGTAGGGCGTCGCGTAGGCCGGCGTCGCCACCTGGCCGCCGCTCAGCACGTTCGCCGCGGCGTTGAGCGGCCGGGCCACGTTCGACGGGATGGTCTGCGCCTGCGCGGGGGCGATCGCGATCGAGAACAGCACGGCGGCCCCGATCCCCAGGGCCTTCGCGTGATGGATGATCATCGGGTTTGCTCCTCCTCACCTGTAGATCCTTCGCCCGCCGGCCGCGACGGCCGGAGACTGCGGGCGACGAAGGATCGACGGTCGCGAATCGCGTGCCGCCGAAGCACGGCTTGACCCCGCCCGGCCGGGGGCTCACAGTGGACGTGGCGGCGGGGAGGACTCGGGACCCGGCGGCGAGGGCGACCCATGGGCGCGGAAGCGACGTTGCGATTCACGGTCGACGGCCGCGAGCGGTCGGTCGCCACCGACCCCGACCGGACTCTGCTGGACGTCCTGCGCGAGGATTTGGGCCTCCGCGGGACCAAGTACGGCTGCGGCGAGGGCCAGTGCGGCGCGTGCTCCGTCCTGGTCGACGGCCGCCGCATGAACGCCTGCCGCACGACCGTCGCCAAGGTCGAGGGCCGATCCATCGTCACCGTCGAGGGCCTGGCGAAGGGGGAGGAACTCCACCCGGTCCAGCGGGCGTTCCTCGAAATCGGCGCGTACCAGTGCGGGTTCTGCACGGCGGGGATGATCGTCGCGGCCGTGGCGCTGCTGGACGTCAACCCCGCCCCCTCGGACGAGGAGATCGTCGCCGGCATGGACCGCAACCTCTGCCGCTGTTGCAGCCACCCGAAGATCGTGAAGGCCGTCCGCCGCGCCGCCGAGCTGGCCGGGGGAGGCGCGCGATGAGGCCCCGCGACGACTGGAAGGCCGCCGCCCTGCAGGCCGCCGGCGTCCCGGCCGACTACGACGAGCCCGTCGACCTGGTCCCCTACCGCTTCGACGACTCGGCCCCCTTCGAGCCCGGCCGTCGCGACGTGCTGAAGATGCTGGGCGCGGGGCTGATGATCGCCGTCGCGGCCGATTCGGCCCCGCCGAAGGCGAAGGGGGAGGAGCCGCCGCGGCGCCGGGGCGGCGGGCCGTTCGGCCGCGGGGCCGCGTCGATGGCCGCGCGGGTCCACCTGGGCGAAGACGGCTCCATCACCGTCCTGACCGGTAAGGTCGAGTGCGGCCAGGGCGCGCGCATGGAATTGGCCCAGGCCGCCGCCGAGGAGCTGCGCGTCCCGTTCGACGCCGTCCGCCTCGTGATGGGCGACACCGCCGCCGTGCCGGACGACGGCGGCACCTACGGCAGCCTCTCCACCCCGGCCACAGTCCCGGCGATCCGCCTCGGCTGCGCCGCCGCCCGCGAGCTGCTCGTCGCCAGGGCGGCGCAGGTCCTCGGCGTCGATCGCTCCGAGGTCGTCGTCGAGGGGGGGACGGCCCGCGGCAAGCCGGAGTCGAGCGAATCCGTCGCCTATTCCGACCTCGCCCGCGACCCCGAGGCCGCCCGCGCGATGGCCGCGGCGATCCCGGAGGGGGTCGAGCTGACCCCCGTCGCCGGCTGGAAGACGATGGGGGCGTCGATCCCCAAGCCCACCGGCCGCGACATCGTCACGGGCTCGCATGAATACCCGTCCGACGTCGTCCGCCCCGGCATGCTGTACGGCCGGGTCCTCCGCGGCCCGAGCTTCGGCGCGACGCTGAAGACGGTCGACCTGGCCCCCGCCCTCGCCATGCCCGGCGTGGTCGCCGTCCGCGACGGCTCGTTCGTCGGCGTCGCCGCCCCCTCCTCCGCGCAGGCGGCCGAGGCCCTGAAGGCGATCGAGAAGACGGCCGAGTGGGAATCGCCCCCGCCGAAGACGTCCAGCGACGCGCTCTTCGACCACCTCCGCGCCAACGCCCAGGGGGGCCTCCCCGACCGGCCCCTGCACCCGGAAGGGGCGAAGGCGCTGCGGGCGTCTTACGAGGTCGCCTACATCCAGCATTGCCCGATGGAGCCCCGCGCGGCGGTGGCCGAGTGGGAGGGCGGCAGGCTCACGGCTTGGGTCGGCACCCAGGTCCCGTTCAACGTCCGCGGCGAGACGGCGCGCGCCTTCGGCCTGCCCGAAGACCGCGTGCGGGTCGTCACGCCGGATTTCGGCGGCGGCTTCGGCGGCAAGCACTCCGGCGAGTACGCCGTCGAGGCCGCCCGGCTGGCGAAGGCCGCCGGGAAGCCCGTGCGCGTGGTCTGGACCCGCGCCGAGGAGTTCGCCTGGGCCCAGTTCCGCCCCGCTGGGGCGATCGAGATGGAGGCGTCGCTCGCCCCCGACGGCTCCGTCGCCACCTGGCGCCACATCAACGTCAACTCCGGCCCCGGCGCGTTGAAGCCCCCTTACCGCGTCGGCGAGATGGACTGCCGGTTCCTGCAATCCGACGCCCCGCTGCGGCACGGCTCGTACCGCGCCCTGGCCAGCACGGCGAACACCTTCGCCCGCGAGGCGTTCATGGACGAGTTGGCGGCCCTCGCCGGTTCCGACCCGCTGGCCTTCCGCCTGGGCCTGATCGCGGAGCCCCGCCTCCGCGACGCGCTGGCCGAGGCCGCCTCGCGGTTCGGCTGGGCGGAGAAGTCGAAGGCGAAGGAGGCCGGCAAAGGCGTGGGCCTGGCGTGCGGGACCGACAAGGGGGGCTTCGTCGCCTGCTGCGTCGCCGTCACGGTCGACGAGGCCGAGGGTGTCGTGACGGTCGACCACGTCTGCCAGGTCTACGACTGCGGCAAGATCATCAACCCGGACAACCTCCGCTCGCAGGTGGAGGGGGCGATCCTGATGGGCCTGGGCCCCGCGCTTCGCGAGGCGATCGAGTTCTCCGACGGCATGGTGACGAACGGGTCGTTCCGCGACTACCGCGTTCCCCGCTTCAATGACCTCCCCGCGCTCGACGTCCACCTGCTCGACCGCCCCGACGTCCCCCCCGCCGGCGCCGGGGAGACCCCCATCATCGCCATCGCCCCGGCCGTCGCCAACGCCGTCGCCGCCGCCACCGGCCGCCGCCATCGATCCATGCCGATCCGCGTGGGGGCTCAATCGGACAGGGCCGGCGCGCGGCGGTAGCGTTCGAGGCGGCGTCGGAAGCCCGGGACGGCCGCGCAACGGGCGTCGAAGCCGTCGCGGGCGAAGTTGTGGGCGAACTGGTCGAGGCGGTTGGCCTCCCGGATCCGGCCGACGAGGCGGTCGTCCAGGTCTTCGAACCGCAGCCGCCCCGGCGACGGCCGGCCCACGTTCCGGGGCGCGACGCGGCGGTCCAGCCGCCAGCCGAACGTCGAGGCGATCAGGACGACCGACTCGTCGAACCGCTCGGCCAGCCCCACCGCGGCGAAGTCGCACGCCAGCCGGGCGACGAGCGCGGCCTCGGGCTCCTCGGCCGGGGGAGGATCGCCCAGCAGGAAGGCGGCCTGCGCGTCGCGGGCCCAGGGATGGTCGAGGAAGCCCTCCAGCGTGGGGTGATCGGCGACGATCGCCCGGTGGGCCGGGAGGTCGGACGCGGCGACGTAGTTGTAGAGCGAGACCACCCGCCGGGCCGGGTCGCGGAGGATCGTGGCGTAGGCGGGCCGGGGCGGCAGCAAGGGCCGCAGGGACGGGTCCTCGTGCAGTCCGTAGGCGAAGTGGCCGATCACCGCCCGGATCCCGCCCCGCGAGGCCGCGAACCCCACGACGTCCCCCCGCGCCTCGGGCCAGCCGGGGTAGATCGCGCAATGGTCGTCGCGGTCGTACTCGCGCTCCACGAGCGCCAGGAGCGAGGTGCCCGCGGTCTTCGGGATGTGCATCAGGAAGGCGGCGGCCCCGGCGGACCTCCGCCCGAAGAACGGGAGCCTCCTCGTCGTGCAGCCCATCCCCATGACGGCGTCCCCTCCCCGCGCGCACCGCGACCCCGCCGGACGCATCCGCCGCCCGGCCGGCCCCGGCCGACTCCGTCGTCGACGCTGCGGGGCCCGTCTCCCGATCGCACGGGCCGCCCGGAAGCGCGCGGCCGCGAAAGGTTTTTTCATCGAAGGACTTGAGACGCCCGGCCCCGCGACGGATCGACGCACCTGAAATCGACGAAGGAATTGGCCGAATATCTTGACCGCGCCGATCGTCCCCCCGTATAGGATGGATGAACTTCGGGGGATCCTCGGCCGGTTCCGGCCCCCGCCCCGATCGACGGAGGCTCGAACATGATCGCCGCTTGGCTGCTCGGTGGCGCGTTGTGCATGGCGGCGGGCGACGACGGCGCGAAGCCCCCGGGCCCCGACCGCGCCGCCTACGACGCGGCCGTCGCGGCCGCCGGCCGCGACGCCGACGCGCAGGTCGACCTGGCCTTGTGGTGCGAGGCCCGCGGCCTGGCCGCCGAGAAGGCCAAACATCTCGCCCGCGCCGTCCTCCTCGACCCCGAGAACCCCCGCGCCCGCGGCCTCCTCGGCCAGGTCAAGCGCGACGGCCGCTGGCTCCGCGCCTCCGACGCCGCCCGCGGCGTCGAGGAATCCGCCGAGCGCAAGGCCCTCATGGCCGAGTATTTCGATCGGCGGTCGAAGACCGACGACGACGCCGACGGCCAGTACAAGCTGGCCCTCTGGTGCGAGGAGAAGGGCCTGAAGGAGCCGATGGTCGCCCACCTCCACCGCACCCTCCAGCTCGACCCCGGCCGCGAGGGCGCCTGGCGTCGCCTCGGCTTCAAGAAGGTCGGCAAGCGCTGGGTGAACCCCGAGATCGAGGCCGCCCTCAAGGCCGAGCAGGAAATCCAGGCCAAGGCCGATCGCGCCTGGAAGCCGAGGCTGGAGAAGCTCCGCGACGCCCTCGCCGACAAGGACGCGGCCAAGCAGGCCGAGGCCCGCGAGGCCCTGGCGTCGATCTCCGACCCCCGCGCCGTCCCGGCCCTCTTCCAGGTCTTCGCGAAGGGGGGCGCGGAGCCCCGCCAGGCGGTCGCCGTCGACGTCCTCAGCCGCATCGACGGCCCCGGCGCCTCGCTCGCGCTGGCGACCCTGGCCGTCTACAGCCCGCACGCCCCGATCCGCTCCGACGCCTCCGCCCTGCTCCAGCGCCGCGACCCCCGCGAGTTCGCCGGCTTCCTCGCCCTCCAGATCCGCGACGAGGTCAAGTACAAGGTCAAGCCCGTCGACGGCCCCGGCTCCCAGGGCGAGCTGCTCGTCGAAAGCAAGGACGCCAACATCCGCCGCATCTACCGGCCCTTGCAGTCCCCGGCGGTCCAGCCGGGCGACCGCGTCGAGACCGACGCGAACGGCACCGTGATCGTGACCCGGCCCGTCGGCACGCCCATCGTGGGCTCGCCGCTGTCGGCCCGAGCGCTCACGGCGATGGCCCTGGGGCTGCCCGCCTCATCGTTCAGCGCGGTCCCGCGCGACGGCCTGATCGCCGACCCGTTCGGGGTGACCGACCTGCCGATGGTTTCATGGGAACGCGGCTACACGGACGCGATGCTCCCGTGGACGTACATGCTCGACCGCCCTGCCGTGGCCTCGGCGGCGCTCCAGAAGGCGGGAGTCCCCGCCGGGCTGAGCGACACCGTCGTCGGCCGCATCCAGGAATCCAACAGCTTCGCCCGGAGCGCGGCGGCGGCCTTCGGGATCCTGTCGTTCAACAATGCCGCCGCGAACCAATTGACCATCCGTCCCGTGCTCCAAGACGCGGTCCAGTTCCCCCTGGAGCAGATGAGGGCCCAGGCGCAGACGTCCGCCCTCGTCGCCCGCGAGCACCTGGCGTCCGACGTCGCCAATATCGAGGCGTACAACGCCCCGGTCCGCGACGCCAACGAGCGGGCCATCGCCGTCCTCAAGGCGGTCAGCGGCGAGGACCTGGGCAAGGACCGCGTGAAGTGGATGGACTGGGTCGTCGACCTCCAGGGCTACGGCCAGCCGCTGCGGGCCCCCAGCGTCCCGCCGGCCGACGTCGTCGAGGAGGTCCCCATCGCCTACCAGCCGCAGACCGTCCCGGTCCCCACGACGGAGGTGACCGGCTTCCGGATGGGCCCCTCCTGCTTCGCCGGCGGGACCCTCGTCCGCACCCTCCAGGGGGACCGGCCCATCGAGACGATCCGCCCCGGCGACCTCGTCCTCAGCCAGGACGTGACGACGGGCAAGCTCGACTTCAAGCCGGTCGTCGAGGCCCTGCACAACCCGCCGAACTCGACGTACGCGGTCGACCTGGGCAAGGAGGTCGTCCACCCCACGGGCATCCACCGCTTCTGGAAGGCCGGCGAGGGCTGGGTCATGGCCCGCGACCTCAGGCCCGGCGACCGCCTCCGCACCGCCGGCGGCGCCGTCGAGGTCGCCTCGGTCGCGAAGGAGGAGGCCCGGCCGGTCTTCAACCTGCTCCTCGCCGGCGGCGACAGCTACCACGTCGGCTCGATCGGCCTGCTGGCCCACGACAACGGCCTCGTCGAGCCCGTCGCCGCCCCCTTCGACGCCGTCCCGCCCGACGCCAAGCTCGCCGCGGCGACCAACCCCTGAACCGCCCCATCGTCCGAAACGCTTCCCCTCTCCCGGAGGAGTCGGCCCAATGATCTCCGCGTGCTTGCTGGCGGTGGCGATGACGGCGGGGGCCCCCGACGAGTCGGCGATCGCCGACCGCGCCGCCTACGACGCGGCGGTCGCGGCCGCCGGCCGCGACGCCGACGCGCAGGTCGACCTGGCCTTGTGGTGCGAGGCCCGCGGCATGGCCGCCGAGAAGGCCAAACATCTCGCCCGCGCCGTCCTCCTCGACCCCGAGAACCCCCGCGCCCGCGGCCTCCTCGGCCAGGTCAAGCAGGACGGCCGATGGCGTCGTCCCGAGGACGTCGCCCGGTCGATCGAGGACTCCCCCGAGCAGCAGGCCCTCCTCCGCGAGTATTTCGAGCGCCGCGCCCGCTCCGCCGACAAGGCCGACGACCAGTACAAGCTGGCCCTCTGGTGCGAGGAGAAGGGCCTGAAGGAGCCGATGGTCGCCCACCTCCGCCGCACCCTCCAACTCGACCCCGGCCGCGAGGGCGCCTGGCGCCGCCTCGGCTTCAAGAAGTCCGGCGGCCGCTGGGTCGACCCCGAGGCCGTGGCGGCGCTGAAGGCGGCGCGCGAGGCCAGGGCACAGGCCGACAAGGAATGGTCGCCCCGCCTCGAGAAGATCCGCGACGGCCTGGCCTCCCGCGACGATTCGAAGCGGACCGATGCCCTCGCCGCGCTCGCGGCGATCGACGACCCCCGCGCCGTCGCGCCCGTCTGGAAGGTGTTCGCCCGGGGCGCCGTGGAGGCCCGCCAGCGGACCGCCGCGGAGGTCTTCGGCCGGATCGAGGGCGTGGAGGCGTCGGTCGCCCTGACCACCCTGGCGGTCTTCAGCCCGCACGCCGCCGTCCGCGCCGACGCGACGTCGTTGCTGCGTCGCCGCGACCCCCGCGAGTTCGCCGGCCTGCTCGCCTCGTTCCTCCGCGACGAGGTCAAGTACAAGGTCAAGCCCGTCGACGGCCCCGGCTCCCAGGGCGAGCTGCTCGTCGAGGGCAAGGACGCCAACGTCCGTCGCCGCTACACGCCCGCCCCGATTCCCGATCGAGTTCTTTGGAACCTCCCCGTCGACCCATCGGGCGATAGCGTCCTCCGCACCCCCGTCGGTTACACCTCGATGAGCGGGCCCATCTCGATGGCGAGCATGGCCGCCTCGGTGCGCCAAATGAATCCCACGAACGATTCGTCCGCCCTGGGGGCCCTGGCGTCGGCCAATCCCGCGATGGGCGAGTTGCTCAGGAGGGCGACGACCCCGCCGGGCGACTTCGACATCCCGCGCGACGCGACGTATCAGCCATGGGACGCCTTCTTCCTGCCGCAGCAACTGACCCGGGAGCTGGCGCGCGACCCGTCCTCTTCCAACATCGGGCGCCTGGGCGGGCCGAACGTCCGGGCCGTCGGCATCACCGATGTCATGACCGCCTACATCCCCGTCGGGCGGATGATCGCCGAGGCCAGGGCCTCGGCCATGGTCGCGCAAAGCCAGATCTCCGACGACGTGGAGGCGATCGAGGCGTACAACGCGCCGATCCGCGAGACCAACGAGCGAGCCGCCGTCGTCCTGAAGGATGTCGGCGAAGGGGCGGATTTCGGGACCGACCCGCGAAAGTGGGCCGACTGGGCGTTCGAACTGGAAGGCCGGGGCTACGCCTTGCAGAACGCCCTCAGCTCCCAGCCGACTCCTACGATCATCGAGGAGGTCCCCATCGCCTTCCAGCCCCAGGCCGCGCCCTACGTGGAGTTCTCTCGAACCGTCCAGGGCTA
>MKTT01000061.1 GCA_001898385.1 Planctomycetales bacterium 71-10 | reverse complement strand
CTCGATGGGTAGGCCATCAGGACCGTCTGTAGTTTTGCCTATCGCCTTCGACGAACGAAGCCGAAATCGCCAATCATAAAACCAAACCCCACAACATATTACATCGAAATCGCCGAAATCCGCCACGGCGAACGGACCCACCGCGGGTCAGAGTGGCACCGGGGTCGGCAGGAGCTTGCCGGCGAAGTGGGCCTCCAGGTTGCGGACGACCAGGTCGGCCATCGCCGCCCGGGTCTCGACGGTCGCGCTCCCCATGTGGGGCTGGAGGACGACGTTCGGCAACGACCGGAGGGCCTCGGGGACATGGGGCTCGTGGGCGAAGACGTCGAGGCCGGCGGCGGCGAGCTTACCGTCGCGAAGGGCGTCGGTCAGGGCCTCCTCGTCGACGACCGACCCGCGGGCCACGTTGACCAGGATCCCGTCGGGCCCCAGGGCCTCGATCACCTCGCGGTCGACCAACCCTCGGCTGCCCTCGCCGCCGGCGGCCGTGACGATCAGGAAGTCGACGTCGCGGGCGAGGTCCGAGGCGCGACCATAATAGATGTAGGGGGATTCGATCGGGCGGCGGTTGTGGTAGGCGACCTGGACGTTCATCGCCTCCAGGCGACGCGCCACCGCCCGGCCGATCCGCCCCAGGCCGAGGATCCCCGCCCGCTTGCCGTTCACCCGGCGCGTCAGCGGCCGGTTCCCCTCGCGTCCCCAGGCCCCGGACCGGGCGTGGGCGTCGCCGGGCACGACCTCGCGGGCGGCGGCCAGCAGCAGGGCGAGGGCCATGTCGGCCACGTCTTCCGTCAGGACGTCGGGCGTGTTGGCGACGACGATCCCGCGGGCCTTCGCATGGCCCAGGTCCACGGCGTCCAGCCCCACGGCGCTGATCGCGACGATCTCCAGCCTCGGGAGCGCCCCCATCAGCTCGGCCGAGGCCCCCGCGCCGCCGTCGCTGGCGATCCCCCGGATCGAAGGGCCGACCTCCTTCAGGAAGGCCGCCGGATCCGCCGCCTCCCACAGGCGATGGACGCGGAACGGCCGCTCCAGGGCCGCGAGCGCGGCGGGCGTCGAAGGTCGGGTCATCAGCACGTCGGGCTTCATCGGCGATCCTCCCCGGGGACGCCCGATTGTAGCGAGGCCGTCCACCGCCCGGCCGCGACGCCCGGAGGGTGTGCCTGCGGAATTTGGCGGTTGATCCTCGACGTCTTCCCCCCTCGCGGGGGAAGACAGACGCCGAAGGCGTCAGATGAGGGGGACGCCAAGCACGGGCGGCGTCGGGCTTCGAAGGCCCGTCCGACCGGCTCGGGATCTCGACGGCCTTCTGGCGCGTCATCCCCCTCATCCGGCCCTGCGGGCCACCTTCCCCCGCGAGGAGGGAAGGCCGTCATGATGGCCCCCGCGACCCCGACGCGATTCGCCAAAATCCAAAGGTACGCCCCGCCCGACGCCCGAACGTCGGCTGTCCGAGGGGCGTCCGATTGCGGTACAATCCGGGACTTCCTGGGATCGAAGGCCCTCCCGAGGCGGCCCCGCGCCGCCCCTCGGTCTAGCTAGAAGCGATCGGACGGCGATGACGCGAATTGCGATCTACGACACGACGTTGCGCGACGGCAGCCAGGGCGAGGGCGTCAACTTCTCGCTCCAGGACAAGCTGCTCATCACGGCCAAGCTGGACGAGTTGGGCGTCGACTACGTCGAGGGGGGCTACCCGCTCTCCAACCCCAAGGACGCCGCCTACTTCCGCGCCGTCCGCGACCTGCCGCTGGGCCGCGCGAAGGTCGTCGCCTTCGGCATGACCCGCCGCAGGGACATCGCCGCCGAGGACGACGGGGGGATGAAGGCGCTGGTCGCCGCCGGGACGTCGGCCGTGACGGTCGTCGGCAAGACGTGGGACCTGCACGCCCGGGAGGTCCTGGGGGTCTCGCTGGAGGAGAACGTCCGGATGATCGGCGACTCGGTGGCGTTCCTCGCGGCCAACGTCACCGAGGTCGTCTACGACGCCGAGCACTTCTTCGACGGCTACCGCCGCAACCCCGACTACGCCCTGGAGACCGTCCGCAAGGCGGCGGAATCGGGGGCGAAGTGGATCGTCCTGTGCGACACCAACGGCGGCACCCTCCCCGAGCAGGTCGCCGAGGCTGTCGCCGCCGTCCGGTCCGCGGTCGACGTCCCGCTGGGCATCCACACCCACAACGACGGCGAGCTGGCCGTCGCCAACTCGCTGGCGGCGGTCCGGAGCGGGGCCCGCCAGGTCCAGGGGACGATCAACGGCCTGGGCGAGCGCTGCGGCAACGCCGACCTGTGCAGCGTGATCGCCAACCTGTCGCTGAAGTACCCGGAGTTCGAGGCCCTGGCACCGGGCAAGCTGGCCCGGCTGACGGAGGTCTCGCGGTACGTCTACGAGACGGCCAACATGAACTTCCGGCCGGGCCAGGCGTTCGTGGGCTCCAGCGCCTTCGCCCACAAGGGGGGGATGCACGTCCACGCCGTCCGCAAGATCGCGTCCAGCTACGAGCACGTCGACCCGACCCTGGTGGGGAACGAGCGCCGGATCCTCGTCAGCGAGCTGTCGGGCAAGTCGAACATCGCCGAGAAGCTGGACGAGTACGGCCTCGGCCAGGACCAGGCCCTCCAGTCCCGGGTCCTCGACCGGGTGCAGGACCTGGAGAACGAGGGCTACCAGTTCGAGGCGGCCGAGGCGTCGTTCGTCCTGCTGGTGGAGAAGCTGGCCGGCCGCCACCGGCCGGGCTTCGAGAGCCGCGGCTTCCGCGTGAGCGTCGCGGGCGAGGGGGACGGCGAGTCGCTGACCGAGGCGACGGTCAAGCTGAAGGTCGGCGAGACGGTCGAGCACACCGTCGGCGAGGGGGACGGCCCGGTCGACGCCCTGGACAACGCCCTGCGGAAGGCGCTCAACCACCACTTCCCCGGCCTGACGTCCATGCACCTGGTCGACTACAAGGTCCGCGTCATCAACGCCCGCGCCGGCACCGCCGCCAAGGTCCGCGTCGTGATCGAGAGCGCCGACCACGACGACGTCTGGGGGACGATCGGCGTCTCCGAGAACGTCATCCAGGCGAGCTGGCTGGCCCTGCTGGACGCCTTCGAATACAAGCTCTCCAAGGACGCCCGCCGGCCCCATCCCGCCCGACCCGAGGCCGCGACCGTCTCCTGACCCCACCGCCGGAGGATCCGCCATGGCCACCGACGTCCAGCCCGATGCGAAGGCCGCGCCTGTCGACGCCGGACGTCGGCCGTACCGCTTCACGGCCGACCAGCTCTGGAAGATGGTCGACGCGGGCGTCTTCCCCGAAGGCCACTTCGAACTGGTGCGAGGCCGGATCTATCGCATGACCAAGCACGGCCCCCACAGCTTCGCCGTCGGCGAGATCGCCGAGCGGCTGCGGTCGATCCTCCCGCCCGGATTCCACGTCCGCGAGGAGAAGGCGCTGGAGCACGACGACCGCTCGCTGCCCGAGCCCGACGTCGCCGTGGTCCGCGGGGATCGGTCGGATTTTCGCACCGCGAATCCGAAGTCGTCCCGGGCCGCCCTGATCGTCGAGGTCTGCGCCAGCACCCGCCGGGCCGACTACCGCGACAAGCCCCGCCTGTACGCATCGGCCTCCGTCCCGTCCTACTGGGTCGTGGACGTGGACGGCCGCAAGATCGACGTCTTCACCTCGCCCCGGGGCGCCGGCCGCGAGGCCGGCTACTCCGAACATCAAACCTTCGCCGAGGGCTCCCCCGCCCCGGTCGTCCTGGACGGCCGCGAGGTCGGGCGGGTCGACGCGAAGGACCTGCTCCCCCCCATCGAAGAACCCCCGAAACCCACAAGCCCGACGGCATGAACATCCAAGAAATCCCCAAGCAGTACGACCCGAAGGACGCCCAGGACCGCTGGTACAAGGTCTGGACCGAGCGCGGGTACTTCCACGCCGACCCGGCGAGCGAGAAGCTCCCGTACTGCATCGTCATCCCGCCGCCCAACGTCACCGGGGCCCTGCACCTGGGCCACGCGCTCAACAACACGCTCCAGGACGTGCTGGTCCGCTGGCGTCGGATGCAGGGGCGCGACTGCCTCTGGATGCCCGGCACCGACCACGCCGGCATCGCCACCCAGGCCGTCGTCGAGCGCCGGCTGTTCGAGGAGCAGAAGCTCACCCGCCACGACGTCGGCCGCGCGGCGCTCGTCGAGAAAATCTGGGCCTGGAAGGACGAGTACGAGGCCCGCATCCTCGGCCAGCTCCGCCTGATGGGCTGCTCGTGCGACTGGGACCGCACCCGGTTCACGCTGGACGAGACCTGCTCGAAGGCCGTCCGCCGCACGTTCCTCAACCTGTTCAAGGCCGGCAAGATCTTCCGCGGCAAGCGGCTGGTCAACTGGGACGTCCAGCTCCGCACCGCCGTCGCCGACGACGAGATCTACTACGAGGACAAGCCCGGCAAGCTCTGGACGATCCGATACCCCGTCACCGGCTCCGACGAGGCGCTCCACGTCGCCACGACCCGGCCCGAGACGATGCTCGGCGACACCGCCGTCGCGGTCCATCCCGAGGACCCTCGGTACAAGCACCTGATCGGCAAGACCCTGGACCTGCCGCTGACCGATCGCAAGATCCCGGTCGTCGGCGACGCCATCCTGGTCGACCCCAAGTTCGGCACCGGCTGCGTGAAGGTCACCCCCGCGCACGACCCGAACGACTACGCGACCGGCCAGCGCCACGGCCTGCCGATGATCAACCTCCTGAACCCGGACGGCACCTACAACGAGAACGCCGGTCCGAAGTACGCCGGCCTCGACCGCGTCGTCGTCCGCAAGCGAGTCGTCGCCGACCTGGAGGCCGCCGGCCTGCTCGTGAAGGACGAGCCGTACAACGTCAGGCTCAACTTCTCCGACCGCAGCAAGACCCCCATCGAGCCCTACCTGTCCGACCAGTGGTTCGTCCGCATGGCCGACGACCCCGACGGCTCGCCCGGCTTCGCCCAGCTCGCCATCGACGCCGTCGCCGAGGGCAAGGTGAAGATCACCCCCGAGCGTTACGCCCGGAGCTACGCCGACTGGCTCGCCGAGAAGCGCGACTGGTGCATCAGCCGACAGCTCTGGTGGGGCCACCGCATCCCCATCTGGCACTCGTCGACCTGCACGGCCGACGACCTCGAACGCGCCTTCGCCGGCCGATCCGACGTCTTCTGGTCCGAGGCCGAGTCCGGCGGCTGGCTCGTCTGCGCCGAGCACGACCTGCCCGCCGACGCCGTCCCGGGCCACGAGCTGACGCAGGACCCGGACGTCCTCGACACCTGGTTCAGCTCCGCCCTCTGGCCCCACTCGACCCTGGGCTGGCCCGAGGCGACGCCGGAGCTGGGCAAGTATTACCCGACCAGCGTCCTCTCCACGGCCCGCGACATCATCACCCTCTGGGTCGCCCGGATGGTGATCTTCGGCCAGTTCAACGTGGGCGACGTCCCGTTCCGCGACGTCTACATCCACCCCGTGATCCAGGACGGCCACGGCAAGCGGATGTCCAAGTCGGCCGGCAACGGCGTCGACCCGGTCGACATCATCGACGCCTACGGCGCCGACGCCCTCCGCTACACCCTGGCCGCCGGCGCGACCGAGACCCAGGACCTCCGCATGCCCGTCGAGAAGCTGAAGCTCCCCGACGGCCGCGAGATCAACACGTCCGACCGCTTCGAGCAGGGCCGCAACTTCGGCAACAAGGTCTGGAACGTCGCCCGCCTGGTCATGATGAACCTGGAAGGCTACGAGCCCGCCCCGGTCGACGTCGCGAGCCTGCCCGTCGAGGACCGCTGGATCCTCGCCGAGCTGGACGCGATCGTGAAGTCCACCACCGACCACCTGGAGCAGTTCCGCTTCGCCGAGGCCGCCAAGGGCCTGCGCGACTTCGCCTGGGGCGAGTTCTGCGACTGGTACGTCGAGTTCATCAAGAACCGCCTGCGCGACCCCGAGGCCCGCCCGGTCGCCCAGCGCGTGGCGGCGGCCGTCCTGGACTCGCTCTGCCGGCTGCTCCACCCGATCATGCCGTTCCTGACCGAGCAGATCTGGGCCCCGCTCGGCGAGCTGGCCCCGTCCCGCGGCGTCCCCGAGCCCGCCCCCGCCGAGGCCCACGCCTGCATCGCCGCCTGGCCGGTCGCCCGCGGCTTCGAGGACGCCGAGGCCCGCGCGACGGTCGACCAGTGGAAGGAGAAGACGGCCGCGATCCGGAACCTCCGGGCCGAGCGCGACGTCCCCAAGGACGCCAAGATCGCCCCCCGGATCGTCGCCGACGGCGTCGTCGCCGACCGCCTCCGCCTCGGCGAGGCGTTCATCAAGGCCCTCACCGGCGCGGGGAGCCTGGCGATCGGCCCCGAGTCCGACGCCCGCCCCGCCGACTCCGCCGTGGCCGTCCTGGCCGACGCCGAGGTCGTCCTGCCGCTGGAAGGGCTGATCGACAAGGAGGCGGAGAAGGCCAAGCTGAAGAAGTCGCTGGCCGACCTCGACAAGCAGATCGCCCCGCTCAAGGGGAAGCTCTCCAACGAGGGCTTCGTCTCCCGGGCCCCGGCCGACGTGGTGGCCTCCTCGCGGGCCAAGCTGGCCGAGTTGGAGGGCCAGCGGGCGTCGGTCGCGGCCTTGCTGGGTTCGGCCTGAACGAGCGCCCGCCGCGCGTTGACGACGCGCGGCGGGCCCGATACCATCAGTTCAGCCCGCCGCGGGCCGGGCGCACGCCCGGCGCGACGGCCGGGGGCGAGAGGAAGGGGTGCGTGCCGTGCCGGTCCAGATGGATCTCACCCGGATCATCATCAACGAGAACAGCGATCAGCACATCATCTTCCTCAAGGAAGTCGACGGCGAGCGCATGTTCCCGATCGTGATCGGCATCTTCGAGGCCACCAGCATCGACCGCCGCGTGAAGAACCAGCCGACCGTGCGGCCCCTGACGCACGACCTCCTGGCCAGCACCATCGACGCGATGGGCGGAGAGCTGCAGGACATCTACATCAGCGAGCTGCGCAACCACACCTACTACGCCAAGCTTCGCATCCGCCACGAGGGCGAGTTGATCGAGGTCGACTCCCGCCCGAGCGACGCCATCGCCCTGGCCGTGGCGGTCGACGTCCCCATCTACGTCGCCGAGGACATCATCGACGAGGCCACGAACCAGTGACGCGACGGCCGACGCGAACCGGCCGGCCCCGGCCCGCGTCGACAGGAATCGGATCTCGGAGGGGTGCCAGAGTGGTCGATTGGGACGGTCTTGAAAACCGTAGGTTCCGCAAGGTTCCCGTGGGTTCGAATCCCACCCCCTCCGCTCCCGAATGAACTTCATCACGCTCGCGCCGGCGTGGCGGAACGGCAGACGCTGGAGACTTAAAATCTTCTGGGCGGGAACGCTCGTGTGGGTTCGAATCCCACCGCCGGCATCGACACATCTCGTCGCGTTCGTATCCAACCCACCGTTTCCACGAAATCGGTGCGGATCCTGAACCCTCCCCCGCCGGCCGTGTCTCTCCATGGCGAGGCGGGGTAGCTCAGATGGTTAGAGCACGACGGGTCTCCACTCACTTGCCCGGCGACGGGCCGATCGGCCGACCCTTATCACTTCGGATGACGTGGTCGTGGGTTCGAATCCCACCCCCGCCGCTCGGCGAGCCGGAGCCTCAGGGTTATCAACTGTTGATTGATGCAACCCCCTGATGCGTCCCCTTGTTCGCCGACCTTGCAAACGCCCGGGTCCGACCCGCCAAATCTTGACCGGCCCTCGCGGGCCGGGCCGTCGCGGATCGGTTATCGGTCAACGTGGGTTCGAATCCCGCCCCGGGCGCTCGGCGGGCCGACGCTTCGTCGCCCTCGGCCGCCGGAGGAGGTCGTGATGAGCATCAAGTTCCTCAAGCACTTCAACACGCGCAAGACGCCGCAGTCCGAGCCGATCCCGGGCAAGGCCATGACGCCGAACTCGGCGGGGGGCTACTCGTTCGCGGTCGACGACTGGACCCGGCTGGAGCGGTTCCTGATCCTCGGCTCCGAGGGGGGGGCTCGTACTACGCGACCGAGCGGGCCCTGACGCTGGAGAACGCGCAGGCCGTCGTCCGCTGCCTGGACGCCGACCCCGCGCGGACCATCCGGACGATCGTCCAGGTCAGCGAATCCGGCCGGGCTCCCAAGAACGAGCCGGCCGCGATGGCGCTGGCGATCGCGGCGGGCATGGGCCACACCGCGACGGCGTCCGAGGCGCTGCCGAAGGTCTGCCGCACCGGCACCCACCTGTTCGCCTTCGCCGAGGCCGTGCAAGGCCTGCGCGGATGGGGCCGAGGGCTGCGCAAGGGCGTCGCCGCGTGGTACGAGGGGAAGGCCCCGGAGGCGCTGGCCTACCAGGTCGCCAAGTACCAGCGGCGAAACGGCTGGTCGCACCGCGACCTGCTCCGGCTCGCCCACCCGGCCACGTCCGACCCGGCCCGGCAGGCGGCCTACCGATGGGTCGCCGGCGGGGCCGAGGCGCTCGGCCCGCGCGAGGTGAAGCGGGGGGGAGGCGTGGCGTCGTACCCCGACGTCGCGCCGCACCTGCCGCGGCTCCTCGCCGCGATGGACGAGGCCCGCACCGCCGGCCGCGACGCCGTCATCCGGATGATCCGCGACGACGGCCTGCCGCGCGAGTGCATCCCGACGCAGCACCTGAACGACCCGGGGGTCTGGGAGGCTTTGCTTGAGAAGATGCCGCTCATGGCCATGGTGCGCAACCTGGCCAAGATGACGACCGTCGGCCTGCTGAAGCCCGGATCGGACGCGACGCGGACGGTGCGCGATCGGCTCGCCGACGGCGACCTGCTCCGCAAGGCCCGGCTGCACCCGCTGGCGATCCTGCTCGCCGCGTCCGCGTACTCCGCGGGCCGCGGCCTGAAGGGGGGCCTGGCGTGGGAGCCGATCGCGACGATCAAGGACGCGCTCGACGACGCCTTCTCCAGGGCGTTCGGCCACGTCGTCCCGGCGGGGAAGCGGACGCTGATCGGCCTGGACGTCTCCGGGTCGATGTCGAGCGGGAACGTCGCCGACACGCCGCTGACGCCCCGCGAGGCCGCCGCGGCCCTGGCGCTGGTGACGGCGCGCGTCGAGCCCGAGTACCACGTCGTGGCGTTCCAGGACCGGCTCGTCCCCCTGGACGTCTCGGCGAAGTCCCGGCTCGTCGACGTCGTCCGCAAGACCCGGGACCTCCCCTTCGGCGGGACCGACTGCGCCCTGCCGATGCTGTACGCGACCGAGCGGAAGCTGGAGGTCGACACGTTCATCGTCCTGACCGACAGCGAGACCTGGGCCGGGCCGATCCACCCGGCGCAGGCCCTCCGCGAGTACCGCGAGACGAGCGGCCGGCACGCGCGGCTGATCGTCGCCGGGCTCGTCTCCAACGGCTTCAGCATCGCCGACCCGCAGGACGCCGGCATGCTCGACGTCGTCGGGTTCGACGCCTCGGCCCCGGAGCTGATGGCCGGCTTCTCCCGCGGCGACTTCTGAGGCCCGCCCGACGCGCCGCGAGGCGCGTCGGGCGTCCTCGTCTTCACCAGTGCATCACGAATCCGCCGTCGACGTTGATCGTCTGCCCGGTGACGTGCTCGGCGCGTCGCGAGGAGAGGAACACGATCATGTCGGCGACGGCCTCGGGCGTCTGCCATCGCCCCAGCGGCACCACCGCGCGGATCTTGCGGTCGGACCACTCCTCGTAGGTCAGGCGGTCGGGCGGCGAAGCCTGATCGTGCCACGCCTGCCAGACGGACCGATTCAGCGTCGTCCGGACCATCCCCGGGCAGACCGTGTTGACGCGGACGCCGAGCGGGGCCAGGTCCTTCGCCAGGCATTGCGCGAAGTTGATGTTGGCCGCCTTGGACGCGCTGTAGGGGGGATCGGTCTGCGAGCCGATCTGGCCCGCGACCGACGCGACGAAGACCATCGTCCCCTTCGCCCGCTCCACCATCCCCGGCGCGACCGAGTGCGCGACGTTCGCCATCCCCACGACGTTCACTCGCAGCACGCGCGCCCAGTCGGACGGCCGAAGGTTCGTGAACGGGAATCCGAACTTCCCCGATCCGATCGCCGCGGCGTGGACGAGATGGTCGGGCGGGCCGAGTGCTCCGGCCGTCTGCAGCATCGCGGACGCGACCGAATCCTCCTCGGCCACGTCGACCGTCAGGCCGATCGCGGCGACGTTGAACTCGACGCGGATCGCCTCCGCGGCGGCTTCCGCGCCGGCCAGGTCCCAGATCGCCACCCCGACGCCTTCCGACGCGAGCAGACGAGCCGCGGCCAGCCCGATCCCGCCGGCCCCGCCGGTGACGATGGCCGCGCCGCCCTTCAATTCCAGGTCCATCGGGTCACCTCGCGGTCCAGCCGCCGTCGACGTAGAGCGCCGAGCCGGTCATGTACGACGACGCGTCCGAGGCCAGGAAGAGGGCGGCCCCGGCGATCTCGTGCAGCTCGCCCCAGCGGCCGACGGGGATGCTGGCGACGAACTCCGCGTACTTGGTCGGGTCGTCCAGCAGCGGGCGGTTCATCTCGGTCGCGAACGGCCCCGGGCAGAGGGCGTTCACCGTCACGCCGCGGTCGGCCCATTCCAGGGCCAGCGTCTTCGTCAGCCCGAGGAGCCCTGCCTTGGACGACGCGTACGGCGTCCTGCCGGCGATGCCGATCGTCGATAGGATCGAGCCGAGCTGGACGATCCGGCCCCATCCCCGTTCGGCCATCGCGGGGCCGAACCTTCGGGCGAGGAGGAACGGCGCCTTCAGGTTCACGTCGAGCACGGTGTCCCAGTCGGCCTCGGTCAGCGTCGCGGCCGGGCCCCGGATGTTGATCCCCGCGCTGTTGACCAGGACGTCGATCGCGCCGGCCTCGGCCGCCAGCCGGTCGACGTCCTCGGCGCGGGTCACGTCGGCCGCGATCGCCAGGGCGCGGCGGCCGGTCGCCGAGGCGATCTCGCCGGCGGCCCGCTCGCACTCGCTCGCGGTGCGGCTGACGACGACGACGTCGGCCCCGGCCTGCGCGAGCGCCTCGGCGATCGTCCGCCCCAGCCCCTTGCTGCCGCCCGTCACCAGGGCGCGACGTCCGTCCAGGCGGAACAGGTCCATCACGGTCTTCGCGGCGCTATCCATCGGCGTGCCTCGGCTCCTTCGATCGCGGTTTCGAGTCCCGGCCCCGGCCTCGGGCCGAACGGGGTCGGCGGGGCGTGCATGCGGCGTCGGGCCGACGATCGGCCGTCGCATCGATCCGGCGAGCGTCGACGCCCACCGACTCTACGGCGGAGGCGCGATGAAGTCGATCGGCCGCCGGGGAGGCCCATGGATTGCCTCGCCGCGGCGCGCGATCATCGCCGCACGGGAGGTGACGCGATGGGGAAGATCACGCAGGCGATGCAGGGCTGGTTGAAGTATTACAACAAGACGCCGGGCAACGACGCCCTATCCTACATCGAGTCGGGCGACCCGACGGCGATCGCGGCGATCGAGGCGCTGGCGGCGCGGCCCAAGCACTCGACCCAGTGGATGTACTGGACGCACCAGCTCGCGGGGATCCTGCCGGCCCCGGCGAAGCTCGACGACGAAGGCCGTCGGGCGCTCCGGGCGCTGGCCGCGGTCCGAGCCTTCGACTCGATCGGCCATTGGATCTCGTACCTCGTGGACCGCGAGAAGGCGGACGAGCCGACGTATCCCTCCGTCGGCGAGGTCCTGGAGGAGGCCGGCGTGGACGCGCCGACGCTCGCCGCGATCACCGTGGCCTCGGTGACGCCCCTCGAGCGCAACGCCGTGCCGACGTCAGCGGGGCGCCACCTGCTGGGGCTGTCGGACGCCGGGTTGAAGGCCGCCTGGAAGGCCTCCGAGGCCATGGCGTCGCCCTACGCGCGGCTCGCCCCGGGCCCCCGCGTCGCCCGCCTGATCCTCGCGAACGCGCCGGCCCGCCTCGGGCCGTTGCTGGGCCGGATGCTCGGCAAGGATTCGCTGTCGCCCGAACTCTGCGAGACGATCCTGAAGGGCGGTGCCGACCGCTACGAGGAGGCCGTCGCCTCCGCGTGGCCCCATGCCGAGGACGACCACGCCGGCTTCCAGATCGGGCAGGTCATGGCGCGGCACGACCCGAAGAAATATCGCGACAAGGCCCTGGAGTACGCCCGCGCGGTCCTCGCCCGGGAGAAGGAATCCTATCATCATCCCGAGGCCGCGATCTGGATGATCGAGACCTTCGGCGAGCCGGCCCTCGCCGAGGTCGTCTCGCTGATGCGAGGCAGGATGGCCAAGGCGGGCAAGGCCGGCCACGACTGGCAACTCCAGGGCAACGTGAAGGAGATCGTCGACGGCGCGGTGAAGGCCCTGGGCGTGAGGGCCCTCCCGGCGGTCTTCGCCGCCCTGGAAAGTTGGAGTTCGTCGACCCACCTCGACGCGATCGGCCGGCTCATCGAGTTCGACGACGGGGCTCACCGCGAGCGAATCCGGGCCGAAATCCTGAAGGGATTGCGGGGGGACGAGAGCCTGCAAGCCCATAGCTGGCGCCCCGATCCCAGCGCGATCATCCTGCCCTATCTCAACCTCGCCTCCCGGTGGGATCCGCGGGGCATGGCGGAACCCTTGTGGGAACTCACCGAGCACAAGTCGAAGGCCGTCCGGGACGCCGCCGCTCGGGCCCTCGGCCGGCTGGGGGCCGAGGTCGCGCCGCGCGCGACCGCGATGCTGGGCGACCGCAAGGCCGCGACTCGCGCCGCGGCCGTCGTCCTGCTCGCCACGGCCGCGACGCCCGAGGCCCTCAAGACGCTGGAGGGCCGCATGGACGACGAACCCGATGAGGACGTCCGTGACGCCATCCTCGCCACGCTCGACGCCGCGATGGCCGCCGAGGGCCGCGAGGTCGGCCGCGAGGAGGTCGACCGCCGGATCGCTCGGGCCGCGCCCAAGCTCAAGGCCGTCGCCGCGTCCTGGTTGGATGAATCGCAACTCCCGGCGTTGAAGTACCGCGACGGCGAGGCCCTGGGCCAGACGGCCACGCGCTACCTCCTCTTCCGCCAGTCGCGGGCGAAGGAGATCAAGGCCGACGTCGAGGCCCGGCCGCTGTACGGCCTGATCGACCGCAAGTCGGGCGGCGACTTCGCGCTCGAAGTCCTGCGCCGGTTCGCCGCGTCGAAGGCCGACGCCAAGGACCGTTGGGCGTTGGCGATCGCCGGCCTGCTGGGGGACGATCGGGCCGTCCCCGTCCTCGCCCACCTGATCGATACCTGGGCGTCGTCGAGCCGGGGCAAGATGGCCGAGTATGCCGTGCAGGCCCTCGCCCTGATGGGGAGCGACGCCGCCCTGATGAGCGTCGACGCCGCGGCCACTCGCTATCGGTCCAAGCAGAAGAATGTCGGCGCCGCAGCCGAGGAGGCGTTCCGCGCGGCGGCCGACCGCCTGCGCGTCACCGTCGATGAGTTGGGCGACCGCGTCGTCCCCTGGCTCGGCTTCGAGCCCGGCAAGCCGAGGCTGATCGAGGCCGGCGGCAAGGCGATCGAGGCGAGCATCGGCCCCGACTTCAAGTTCCGGTATCGCGACGTCGAGAAGAACAAGCGCGTCGCCACCCTCCCCAAGAGCCTGCCGAAGGAGACGCTGGCCGAGTTCAAGGACCTGGGGGCGACCCTGCGCGAGGTCGCCAAGGCCCAGAAGCTCCGGCTCGAAAACCTCATGGTCCGCCAGCACCGCTGGCCGACGTCCCGCTGGCGCGAGCTGTTCCTGAACCACCCGGTCCTGTTCCTCCCGTTCGCGAGCCGGCTCGTCTGGTGCCATTACGACGACTCGGGCGCGCCGACCGGCGCGTTCCGGGCGCTCGAAGACCGCACGCTGACCGATCCGGCCGACGAGCCGTTCGAACTCCCCGAGGGCGGCTCCGTCGGCATCGTCCATCCGCTCGAACTGGACGACGCGACGCTGCAAGCCTGGCGGACCCACTTCGCCGACTACGAGGTCGAGTCCCCCTTCCCGCAACTGGAACGTCCCGTGGTGCGCGTGCCCGACGACCGGCGCGACGAGAAGCTCTCCAAGGCGTTCACCGGGACGTCCCTCAACGCCATGACCTTCCGCGGCCGGGCCGAGAAGCTGGGCTGGGTGCGCGGGTCGGTCACCGACGGCGGCGGCGTCGACTCCTATCGCAAGGTCTTCGCGACGGCCGAGGCGTTCGTGGGCGTCGACGGCATGTACATGGGGATCGGGATGGACGACTCCATCCAGCTCGGCGACTTCTACTTCGTGAAGGCCGGGGCGGTGGACGTCGGCAGCTACGTCTACGACAACCCGAGCGACGAGAAGGACGACCGCCTGATCGCCTTCGGCGACGTCCCGCCGGTCGTCTACTCCGAGGCCCTGGGGGACCTCAAGCGCATCGCCGGTCAGGCCGGGGCCGACGAGGCAGGCGAGCCGAAGGGCTGAGCGACGAGCCGCGCCGTCGCCGTCGCGACCGCCTCCTGGGCCGCGGCCAGCCGGACGACGTGGTACGCGCGCAACAGGTCGCGCGCGGCGAGGCCGGGATCGACGTCCTCGCCCCGGCGCTGCCGTTCCAGGTGCTCGACCGCGCGGGCGACGGCCCGGGCGCAGGTCGCCAGCCCCAGCGCCTCGGCCCGGTCGGCCAGCCCGCGCAGGGCGGCGATCGGCCGGAACGCGGCCAGCCCCCCCTCCCCCGCGGCCTCCAGGTGCGAGGCCATCGCCCCCAGCAGCATCCCCAGCCGCGTCGACGACGGGACGGTCGCCTCGCCCTCGTCGACGTCGTCTCCCTCGTCGTCGGCCTCGACCGTCGCGCCCCCCTCCGCCGATCGCGAGACCGCGGCGCGGGGCGCGGAGTCCAGGGTCGGGTTGAAGACGCCTTTCGCGCCGTGCAGCGCGATCGGCTCGACGGCCAGGCGGCCGTCGCCGAGGCGGAGGACGCCCAGCACGGAATCGACGGCCGCCGGGTCGTAGTTCTCCAGCGCCTCGACGGCCTTCGGAACCTCGGGGTCGTGCCGGAGGACGAGCGGGATCGCCCGGCCGTCGGCGTCGAAGACGATCCGCGTCAATTCCTGGCGGACCGGGTCGAATTCCGCAGGCCCCCACGCCGAGGGCGCGAGGAGGACCAGCTCGTCCTGCTCGTTGCGGTCGCGGAAGCCGCCGCCGAACAGGAGCCGGGCCCGTTCCGCCAGGTCGGACCAGGCGACGACCCGCCCCGGGACCGAGCGCGGGTCGGCCGGGCCGATCGGGAACGCCCGCGTGCCCGGGCGGCCCGACAGCCGGCCCAGGCGATTGCGGTAGGCGCCGGAGAGCCGCAAGGCGTGGCGGACGGCCGCGGCGGGCGAGGCCACGCCCATCCAGGGGCCCTCGGCGTGGTAGCGCTGCGCCGGGTCGACCCCGCCCGTGGTCAGCGGCCGGGCCTCGGTCCAGGTGGCCCAACGGTTCGCCGAGCGATCCCAGAAGACGACGGTGAGGCCCGCGTAGCCGCTCGGCGACCGCCACCGCCGCGCGCCCATGCCCACGACCTCGACGTCGCCGACCGGCTCGTACGAAGTGCGGTGCTCGCCGATGAGCGTGTGGTCCGGGCGGGTCCGGATCGCGTGGGCCAGCGCCTCGACGTGCGCGGCGCGGGCGAGCAGCCCGGCCGCGTCGGCCTGCGCGGCGCGGGCCAGGCCCTGCTCCACGGCGTCGGCCAGCGAGCGCAACGAGCGCTCCAGGCGCGGCAGGTCGACGCCGTGGGCCGAGACGGCCAGCGTGCGCAGGCGCTCGGCCGCGGCGCGCGACGGCCGGGAGACGCCGAGGGCGACCATCTGCCGCGTGACGTCGGCGACCGCATCCAGAACCTCCGCGCGGGTCCGAGGCGCGTCGGCAGAGGCCCCGCGCGCGGGCTCCGGCTCCTCCAGCGTCCTCCCGCCCCTCGCCGTCTGGAACGCCAGGATCGCTGCGACCTTGTGCTCGCACGCGTCGGCCGCGTGGCACGAGCAGACCATCCCCGCCGGCCCGCCGCCGGGCATCCAGCGGCATGTGACGTTGCGCGTCGGGAGCCGCGCGACGACCGCGCCGGCCTCCTCGAACTCCACCGGCAGCCCGCGCGCCAGGGCCAGCGTCATCCGGCCCACCAGCGCCTTGCCCGCCCACTTCGCCAGGACCTCGTCGCCGACGGCGAGGATCTCCTCGGCGGCCGAGGGCGATGGGGCAGGTTCGGCCGCCGCCTCGTCGCCTGCGGGGCTCGCCGGCTCGCCCGCGGGGGCGGACTCGCGGAGGAAGATCAGCGCGGCCAGGACGTGCCGGCAGGCCCCGTCGGCGGGGCACGAGCAGATGGAGCGCGAGGGGGTGGGGTCGACCGCGACGACGGCGTCGCCGACCTCCACGCGCAGGCGTTCGCCGTCGGGCCCGAGGATCGTGGGTTGGGTCGATTCCAGGTCCTTGCGGGCGCGGCGCACCAGGCCCTTGTTGGCGAGGGCGGCGAACGCGTCGTCGTCGAAGGACGCCAGGGCGGCCCGCAGCCGCGTCAGGAGATCGCCCGCGCCATCCATTCGGCCAGCCTCCTCGGGGTCAGCGCCGCGACCTCGGCGCCGACGGCGGCGCACGCCTCGGCCGTGGCCCGATCGTAGACGGGGTTCGCCTCAGCATCCAGGGCCGCCAGGCCGAAGACCCGGGCCCCGGACTCGCGCAGCCGCTTCACGGTCGCGATCAACGGCCCCGGCGGCCCCCCCTCGTAGAAGTCCGTGACCAGCACGACGATCGTCCGCGTGGGCGAGACGACCAGGCCCTCGCAGTACGCCAGCGCCCTGGCGATGTCGGTCCCGCCGCCGAGTTGGACGCTCATCAGCACGGCGGCCGGGTCGTCCGCGTGCTCGGTCAGGTCGACGACCGCGGTGTCGAACGCCACCAGGCTGACCCGCACCGCCGGCAGGCCCTTGAAGATGCCGGCCATCACGGCGCTGTGGATCACGGAGTCCATCATGGAGCCGCTGCAATCCACGGCCATGATGATGTGCCAGGGGATGTGGTGCTCCACCCGCGACCAGAAGTGGAGCGTGCGGACGACCAGGCGACGGCGGTCGCGGTCGTAGTGCTTCAGGTTCGCCCGGATGGTCCCGCGCCAGTCCAGGTTGCGGGCGATCTTCAGCGGGCTCCGCTTGCGACGGTTCAGCCGGCCCCAGAACGCCTGGCGCACGTCCTTCGCCAGCTTGCGCCGCAGGTCTTCCACGACCTCGCGGATCAGCTGGCGGGCCACCTCCAGGACCTTCGGGGCCATCAGGTGGCGGAACGAGAGGACGGCCTTGAGCAGGTCGTAGCTGGGCTCCAGCTTGCGGAGGGTCTCCTCGTCGGTGACCAGCTCCGTCATGCCGTACCGCTCCAGCGCGTGCTTCTCGACGACCTCCACCGTCTCGCGCGGGAACAGCTCGCGGACGTCCTTGAGCCAGTCCGGCACGGCCAGGACGCTCGACTCGCAGCCCCCGGAGCGCTCGCCGCGGACGCCCCGGCCGGCGTACTCGCGGCCGTAGAGGAAGTCGAGCGCGCGGTCCATCCGCGCGTGCCGGCCTCCCTCGGGCCCGTCGCCGCCCCCGCAGCCGCCGAGCCGACGCTCGGAGAACCGGCCGAGGACGAGCCGCCATCGCAGTTGCGCCCGCCGGTCCGCGTCGTCAGCCACCGTAGTCCTCCAGGGCGTCGCGCGCCATGACCTCGCGGACGTGGCGCTCGATCTCCAGGCCCCGCAGCAGGTCGGATTCCTCGAAGCCGTCGAGCGCGACGAGGCTCGTGGCCGCCGCGCCGGCGAGCCCGGCCGCCGCCTCGGCCACGCGGTCGCACTCGCGCGGGGTCAGGTCCGCGAACGCCAGCCGCAGGTCGGGGAGGATGCGGATGAAGGCGTCCTCGTCCCACGCCCCGAGCTGTTCGTGGAGCGCGGCCAGCAGCTCCGGCACGGCCCACAGGGCGCTCCTCGCGGTGCGGAGCAGGCCGCGGAGGAACGCCGCCCCCTCTCCCTGCGGACGCGTGCTGACGAGGTGCCCGCGGAACCGCTCGGCCAGGTCCGACGGGTCGATCCGGCCGTCGGCGAACAGCAGGCCCAGGGCCCCGCCGCGCAGGGCGGCCGAGGCGTCCGGGACCTCCGCCAGGTCGCGGAGGCGGGCCCATCGCAGCTCGCGACGGTCGGCGCGGTCGCCCAGCGTGAGGGCCACCTGTTGCAGGGACAGGAGCGAATCCAGGACGCCCATCTCCTCGGACTCCGCGGTCCCGGCGAGCGTCGGGATCAGGTAGCAGGCCCGGTCGTAGCCGACCGACGCCAGGTCTTCCGGGCCGCTCAGGTGGTGGGCCTCCAGCGGCTCGCGCGAGACGTGCAGCACCAGCAGTTGTTCGGCGGCCCCGACCAGCGAGGGGAACGACGCGTCCTCCGCGACCAGACGCCCCGTGCGCTCGATCAGGCTTTGGGAGTGCCGATGCAGGCCCATCCGGCACGCCTCGACGACCAGCCGGGCGGCGAGGTCGGAGCGCCTCCCCTGCCCCTGGCTCTCCGCCTCGGCGAACCGCTCCAGCAGCACGTTCGCCGCCGCCTCGTCGAGCGTCGAGCCGTACGGGGCGCGATCGATCAGCGACGATTCCACCTGCGGCGACCAGCGGTGTTTCCACACCTCCTGGACGCGCTCCAGGTGCTCGCCGGTGACGTAGTCGGGCCCGGCGACGAACTCGGCGAACGGGACGTCCAGGAACCGCAGCCGGTGGAAGAAGCGGCTGGTCTCGCGGGCCCGCGCCTTGCGATAGATGTCGAGCGCGACCTCGCGGGCGTCGATGCGGCCGAGGTCCATCTTGAGGCGGGCGGCCGTGTCGCGGAAGTCGCGGACGATGGGGGCGACGCCGGCCTCGGGGGGCACGTCGCCGATGCGGTCGCCGGCCATCAGCTTCCGGGCGATCGCCAGGACGGCCACGCCCTCGACGTCGTCCGAGCCCTTGATGAAGACCGACCGGATCCCGTCGAGCATGTCCTCGCGCGACGGCCGCGCATGCCCTCGCATCGCGGCCAGCCGCCGGGCGTGCTCCAGCGCGGCGATCTCGTCGGCGACCGACGTCCCGATCCGCCGCTTGCGGCACTCGCGGGCCGTCTCGACGACCATCGCGGCCGGATCCTGGCCGTCCCACGAGCGCTGGTAGAAGCCCGGGGCCGGCATCCCGCTGGCGTAGCCGTTGAGGCGGTCGAGCTGTTCGAACCCGTACCGCACCAGGACCACGAGGGCGTCGGCCGGGTCCGCCGACACCGCCGCGGGCATGGCGGGAAGCGTCTCGGCCAGGGCGACGGTGTGGAACCCGCCCGTGACGACCACGACCCGGCCGGCCTCCTCCGCGACGGCCGCGGCCATGGCGGCCTCGCGGGCGAGCGTCCCGTCGGCGGCGAGCGCGTCCGGCCCGCAGTCGCGGCGGGCCAGGGCGCAGTAGGCGAGGACGTCGCGGAAGAACCTCGACGGCTCGCGGAGGTCGCCGTCGACCTCGTACAGGTGGTCCCACAGGTCGTCCGGGTCGCGGGCGCCGACGCGGCGGCAGGTCTCCCACAGGAGGGCGCTGTGGGAGAAGCGGCGCTCGTCTTGCAGGCTCTGGGCGCGGGCGTCGCCGTCGTCGCGGCCGGCGAGGATCATTTCGGGGTAGGTCAGGTCGATGAACCGGGCCCGCGCGCCGACCTCGGCCGCGGCGCGGATCGCCGCCAGCTCGGGCGAGTAGTCGCAGAGCGGGTAATAGGCCCCGTGGCGGAGGACGTCGCCGTCGGCGCGCCGGACGAAGGTCGTGTAGATCGCAACGGGCGTCCGCGTCTTCGGGTGCGTCAGCAGCGGGATCAGCGGCGTGGCGTCGCGCGGGCCCTCGATCAGCACGGCGTCGGGCCGGACGTCGCGGACCAGCCGCTCGACCTGGCGGGCGCAGGCCGGGCTGTGGTGCCGGACGGGGACGTAGACGACGCGGGCCGACGGGTCGAAGTCGGGGATCAGGGGAGGCCCTTGCGGGCCTCCAGCAGCTCGGTCCACAGGCCCCCCTCCTTCTGGCTGCGCTGCTTGACGACCACGTCGAAGTAGTGGCGGAGCTTCTTCAGGTCGTCGGGGTTGTCCTTGAGCACGGCCCCGCCCAGGTGGCGGGCGACGTGGCCGGGGCGCAAATCCCCCTCGCCGTAGTAGTAGGCGTCCAGCCCGGCCGCCATGCCGACCGACACGGCCTCGGCCGTGGACATGACGGTGCTGGGCCGGTCGATCTGCACGCCCTCGCGGGTGACGCCCTCGCGCAGGTCGTGGAAGACGGTGACGAGGAGCTCGACGACGTCGCGGTCGACCTTCGCCGGCGCGGACGCCTCGCGCAGCAGGCGGTCGCACTCGCGGGCGACGAGGTCGACCTCCTGGCGCAGCTCGCGGATCGCGTGGACGGTCTCGAAGTTGAACCGCCGCTTCAGGGCGCTGGACATCTCGTGGACGCCGCGGTCGCGGGTGTTCGCCGTGGCGATGACGTTGAAGCCGGGCCGGGCGTTCCGGATGCGGTCGGGCCCGTCCAGCTCGGGGACGACCATGACCTTCTCGGAGAGGATGCTGACCAGCGTGTCCTGGATCTCCGGCGGGCAGCGGGTGATCTCCTCGAACCGCACGACGAGCCCGTCGCGCATCGCGACGTACAGCGGCGACGCCACCAGGGCGCGGGGGGTCGGGCCCTCGGCGAGCAGCAGGGCGTAGTTCCAGGAATACTTGATGTGATCCTCGGTGGTCCCCGCCGTCCCCTGGATGGTGTGGGCCGACGTTCCGGAGATCGCCGCGGCCAGCAGCTCCGAGAGCATCGACTTCGCCGTCCCCGGCTCGCCCACGAGCATCAGGCCGCGGTTGCTGCTGAGGCTGACGATCGCGCGCTCGACCATCACGTCGTCGCCGAAATACTTGCGGCGCACGCCCGCCTCGCGCGAGCCGCAGATGAAGTCGCGCACGGCCCGGGGCGAGAGCCGCCAGCCGGGGGGCTTCGGGCCGGAGTCGGCCGCCGCCAGCGTCGCCAGTTCGTCGACGTACTGGGCCTCGGCCGGGGGCCGCAGGACGTCGCCCGTCGGCGGGGGCGGCGGGGCATCGGCCGCCGCGGCCCGCGGTTTCTTCGCCATGCTCGCGCCTCCCCCTCGTTCAATCGTCGTCGTCTTCGTCGACGCCGGCGGCCCATTCCGGGTACGGGATCGCCGACCCCTTCATCGCCCGCCAGAGGATCCGGTTGAGGACGTCCTCCGGGGCCTTGTCGACCTCGCGGAAGTTGAGCTGCGCGGAGGCCAGGGCGTCTTCCTTGAGCGCCTCGTCGAGCATCGCCTTCGGGTCGGGGTTCATCTGGTCGAGCGGGACGCGGTTGGCGACCGCCGCGAACGGCGCGAGGTCCGGCTCGTCGGCGAAGCAGTCGAACATCGGCGTCGCACTCGCGTCGAACTGGTTCATCGGCGGCAGGCCGAGGATCTGCTCGATGGTCCGGATGACGCTGGTGGTGTTGTATTGCGTGCTCACCACGGCGTTGCGCCTGGCGTAGGGGCTGATGCAATAGGCCGTCGTGCGATAGCCGCTGACGTGGTCCCAGCCCGCCTGGGGGTCGTCCTCGATCGCGAAGACGGCCATCTCGGGCCAGAAGCGGGAGTGGCTGAGGGCCTCGACGATCCGCCCGAACGCCAGGTCGTTGTCGGCCATGCACGCCGCGGGCGTGGGGCTGCCGGGGCTCGTGCCGCTGGTGTGGTCGTTGGGCAGGCAGATGATGACCAGGTTCGGGTACTCGCCCTTCGCCTCGAACTCCTTCAGATCGCGGATGATGAAGTCGGCGCGGAACTGGTCGGGGACCGCCATCTCCCAGCCGACGTACCCGACGGGCGAGAAGGGCCGGATCGACTCGACCGACGGCTCGCTCTCGAAGATCACGTCCTGGGACTCGCCCTTCCAGGCGCGGTAGCAGGCGAGGAAGTCGGGCGAGCCCTTCTTCTCGGGGTCGCGCCAGCGGACCTTCGGGCCCATGAACTCGCCGTAGTTGCGGATGGTCTTCTTGTGGGCGACGGCGTTGTCCCACAGGAAGCCGGCGGGGGAGTACGCCAGGGCGTCCTTGTCGTCCTCGCCCATGCCGTCCGGGTAGCTGCGGGGGAAGCCGGCGTAGCTCTTCTCCATGTAGTCCGTCGAGAAGGCCGTGGTGCTCCACTGGTGGCCCTCCGCGCTCAGGATGCCGGCGCAATAGGTGTTGTCCAGGAGGACGAACTCGTCGACCATCTTGTACTGATTCGGCACGACGTCGGGCCCGAAGACGCACAGGTCGGCCCGGCCGCGACCGCGCGCGTGGGCGCCGAGGACCTGGTCGTAGGTCCGGTTCTCCTTGATGATGTAGACGACGTGCTTGATCGGGCTGGGCTCGCCGATCCGCTCGGGGACGGGCCGCGGCGGCCGGCCCTCGCGAGCCGGGAGCGACGCCTGGTCGATCGCCCCGCGGCGCATGTTGCGGGCGGCCCGCTCGGAGAGCTTCGCCAGGTCGTCCTCCGAGGGGATCGGCATCAGCGAGACCGACCCGTGGTAGTGGTGCGAGTTGAACCCCTGCGTGCCGTCCTTCTGCGTCTTCGGGGCGATCGGCAGGCCCTTGATGTTGGCCGTGCAGAGGGCCTTGCGGCCCGCGTCGTAGGCGATCGCCCCCGGGAACCAGCCGGCGGGGATCAGGCCCAGGAGCTTCGTGTCCCCCCTGTCCTCGGGGTCGAACTTGAGGACGGCCACGGCGTTCTGCGTCCCGTTCGCCACGAACAGCCGGCGGCCCGTCGCGTCGAACGCCAGGGCGTTGGGCGAAGCCCCGAAGAGGTCCGACGGCTTGCCCTTGACCCAGACCGTCTCGACGACGGCCTCCTTGGCGACGTCGATCAGGCTCACCGTGTCGCTCCCCGCGTTGGCGCACACGACGAACTTGCGGTCGGGCGAGGCCGCCAGCGCCGAGGCGTGCAGGCCGGTCGGCAATTCCGCCGCGACGCGGCCCCCGGCCAGGTCGACGATGCTGACGGACCCTTCGCTGGCGATGTGCCGCACCGGGTCGACGCGGACCTCGGTCCCGCGGCCGGCGGGGCCGGTCAGGTCGCCCGGCCCGGGGCGTCGGCCGCCCCAGTTGCTCACGAACGCCCTGCCGTCCGCCAGCGCGACGTCGTACGGGGCGACGCCCACGTCCCACGAGCGGAGCACGGCGCCGTCGGCGGTGTTCAGCTCCAGGAGCTTGTTGGAGAGGTTGCCGCAGACGTAGAGGCGGGAGTCGTCCTCGGACAGCGCCAGGCCGCTGGGGATCTCGGCCTTGCGGCGCGGGGCGTTGGCGTCGGGCAGGCGGAAGACGTGCGAGGGGAGGAGCGAGCCGTCGTCGCCGGCCGTGAAGACCTTGATGGACCCGTCGACGTTGCTCAGGTACACGCGCCGGCCGTCGTGGGAGAAGATCAGCCCGGTGAAGCTGACCTGCCCTTTCTTGTCCGGGTGGAGGATGTTGGGCGAGACCACGGTCGGCGGCTCGCGCTGCTCCTCGCCGGGCAGGGCGACCCGCTGCACGACCTTCGCCTCGTCGACGTCGATCACCAGCACCTCGCTCGTCTTCCCCGACACGAGGAGGCGCTTGCCGTCGGGCGACAGCGCGAGCGCCTGGGGGCGGAGCCCGGCCAGCTCCACCTGGCGGCCGTAGGGGGTGAGGACCTGATTGACGGGCGTCGCGATGACGTCCTCGCGCCAACGGCCGACGAGGTCCGAGGTCGTCTCGATCGCGGGCTCCTGGCCGAGGGCCGCGGACGCCAGGGCCATCCAGCACGTCAGACACCAGGCACGCTTCATGGCTTCCTCCGGGGACGCGTCTTCGCGACGAGGCAGCCCCGAGTGTATCCGGCCGTGAAGCGCCCTGGAACATGGTGAACCCCGGCCGGCCCGAGTCCGGCCGGCCGGGGCGAGGCTCAGCGACCGGCCACGGGCTCGGTGCTCATGAGGAACTCGACGAGGTCGCGGATCTCCGACTTGCGCAGGTCCTTGATGAGGTCCTCGGGCATGGCGGAATTGCCGCGGGTCTTCTCGTCCACGTCCTCCTTGGGGACGACGACCAGCGCGCCTTCGGGGGTCACCAGGCGGACCTCCTTGTCGTCCTCGCCCTTGACGATGCCGGCGACGACGCGGCCGTCGGCCAGGGCGAGGACCTGGGTTTCGAAGCCCTCGGCGATCTGCTTGTTGGGGAAGACGATCGATTCGAGGACGTAGGCGCGATCCTTGCGGCGGCCGACGCCGGCCAGCTCGGGGCCGACCTCGCCGCCGTCGCCGGCGACCTTGTGGCAGCGGAGGCACTGGACCTCGGCCTTCTCGCGGAAGATGCGGCGGCCGCGCTCGGCGTCGCCGCCGGCGAGGGCGTCGCGATACGGGGCCAGCGGGTCGTTCGGGTCGCGCGTCGCCTCGTAGCGGGCGAGCGCGGCCTTGACCTCGGCCGAGTCGCGGCCGGCGGCGGCCTCGGCCAGGTCGAGCCGGACCTCGGGCGGGACCTCGCCGGCCTTCAGCCGCTCCAGCCAGGACGCGAGCAGCGCGTCGGCCTCCGGGCCGGGGATCGAGCCGACCGCGGCGAAGGCCGCCTGCTTCTCGGGGATCGACCCCGACGCGAGCGCCCGCGTCGCCGCCCCGATCGCCCTCGCGGGATCCAGGCGGGCCAGGAGCTTCAGGCCCTCGGCCCGGACGGCGACGGAGTCGTCCTTCATCGCCGCGTCGACGACCTCGGCGAGCCTGACGTCCTTGAGGGCGTCGAGGGCGCGCAGGGCCTCGATGCGGGACGCGGCCGGGCGGGAGGCGTCGGCGACGAGGCCGCGGAGCGCGGGGCCGGCGTCGGCCAGCTTCAGCGCCGCGGCGGCGGACGCCGCGGCCTCGCGGACCTTGTCGGACGGGTCGGCCACCAGGGTCGGCAGCGCCGGGGCGAACGCCGCGACGGCCGGGTCGGCGGGCCGCTTCGACTCGCCGCGATGCAGCCCGGTCAGCGGGTGGAGCGCGGGGGGCTCGGCCCAGCGGGCCAGCATCTCCACCGCCTCGACGCGGATCGCGGCGGGGACGTCGCGACGGGTCGCCACCGCCGCCAGCGCCTTCGGGTCGGACCAGGCGCCGGGGCCCTCGCACGCGGTCAGGATCCGGCGCCAGAGCGGCTCGGGCAGGTTGCGGCGGTCGGCCAGCGCGGCGAGCTTCGCCAGCGCCTCGTCCATGCCGGGCCTCTCCACGATGCACCGCGCCGCCTCCAGCACGATCGCCGGGGCGACGTCGTCGAGGAAGCGGGCGACGGTCGGGTCGTCGAGCTTGCGCAAGGTCAGCAGGACGGCCATGCGGACGTCGGCCGAGGGGTCCGCAGCATGCTCGACGAGCGTCGCCTTCGCGTCCGCATCACCCGCCCCGCGCGCCAGCGCCGAGACGGCGGCGCTGCGCAAGAACGGGTCGACGCCGTCGCCGTCGCGGATCCGGTCGAGGATCGTGGCGACGACCTCGGCGGACGGGGCGAGCCGCGCCAGCGCGACCATCGCGTAGAGCCGCACGCGGGGCGAATCCTCGCCGACGAGGGGCAGGATCGCGGCCGGCGGCGTCGCGGGGGATTCGGCCAGGGCCCGGGCGGCTTGCGCCCGGACCTCGGGGTCGCCGTCCTTCAGCAGCGCCAGGAGCGTCGGCGCGGCCTGGGCGCGGCGGGCGTCGTCCCCCGTGCGGAGGATTTGGCCGAGGCCCCAGGCGGCGTGGAGGCGGCCGTAGCCCTCGGCGGGCGTCGTCGCGACGCGGCCCAGCGCGGCCAGGGCCTCGGCCCCCTCGGGCCCCTTCGCCCGACCGGCCAGGGCGAACTGGGCCTCCTGGCGGATCCGGCGGTCGGCGTGGCCGAGCAGCCCGGCCAGCTCGGCGTCGGGGCGGGCGTCGAAGCCCTCGGCGATCAGCCGCTTCACCTCGGCGACGCGCGGGTCGTTCGCGGCGGCCGGGTCGGAGACGCGCCAGATGCGGCCCTTGTCGGTCTTGCCCCAGCCCTTGATCCAGTCGGAGACGTACAGCGCGCCGTCGGGTGCGAAGTCGCAGTCGGTGGCCTGGAGGCCCCAGAGGAATTCCTTCGGCTCGGCCAGCTCGAACGAGGCCCCCTTCGGCCGGGGCAGGAACGATCGCACGCCGCTGGTGGCGGCGGCGCCGCGGAAGTCGCTGAGGTAGAAACGGCCCTTCTCGCCGTCGTTCAGGCCGACGCCCGGGTAGCACGCCAGCCCGGAGGGGCCGTCGGAGTAATTGGCCAGGGGCGGGATCAGATAGGCCGGCTTCCCCTCCCACTCCGGGGTCCACATCTTCTCCGCGTTCCAGACGCCGCGGCTGTTCGGCTCCTCGATGAACTGGAAGCCGATCCGCCAGCCGGAGTCGCCCCCTTCGACGACGTGCACGAGCCGGGCCCTGTCGCCGCCGTCGGAGTTGTTGTCGACGGTGAACAGGTCGCCCGCGTCGTTGAACGCCAGCTCCTGGGGGTTGCGCAGGCCGGTGGCGACGACCTCCAGGTTCGTCCCGTCGGGCTCGCAGCGCAGGACCGAGCCGCTGTCGAGCGCGACGAGCGTCCGGCCGTCGAGCGTCTTGACGTTGAAGCCGCGGTCGCCGATCGAGAAGTACAGCTTGCCGTCGGGCCCGAAGATCAGGCCGTGGAGGTCGTGGCCGAGGAAGCCGACGTGGACGCCGTAGCCCGTGTGCAGCGACTTGCGCCCGTCGGCCTTGCCGTCGCCGTCCGCATCCTTGAGGAGCCAGAGGTCCGGGATGTTGGTGAAGTAGACGTCCCCCTTGCGGGCGAGGACGCCGGCCGCGATGCCGGTCTCGGGCGAGGAGAAGCCCTCGGCGAAGACCTCGGCGTGGTCGGCCTTGCCGTCGCCGTCGCGGTCCTCGACCAGGCGGATCCGCTCGGTCTGCACGCCGAAGGCCGCGAACTCCTCGGGGGTGAAAAACTTCCGATACATCGCCACGCGGTCGGCGACCGTGCGGGCGGCCAGGTCGTCGACCAGCCAGTTCATGTGGCCGCGGGTGTCGGTCACGCCGTCGCTGTGGCGGAACGTCTCCACGACGTAGAACCGCCCCCTCTCGTCGGCGTGGAACGCCACCGGGTTCGCCAGCAACGGCTCGGCGGCGAACAGGTCGACCTTGAACCCGGGCGCGACCCGCAACGATCGCAAGGCGTCGGCCGGCGAGGGGAGCTTCCCCTCGCGTTTCGCGTCGTTCGACCCGTCCTCGGCCCGCGCGAGGGCCCCCGGGACGCACACGGAGATCAGGGCTGCGAGGGCCGCCCTGGCGACGAAGGAGTCGAGGCGTGGGATCATGGATGACCTTCGGGTGGTGTGAGCCGGCGCCGGGGCGTCGAATCCGTCCGCCGGCCGCCGTCAAGGTCATCAACGTATCATATTCGCCGAAGGGTCGAGAACGCCGGACGCCCGGGGGCCGCCCCCTTGCAGTCGGCGGAAATCCACGCTTCGGGCCCCGTTTTTCCTGGACGACGGGGACGCGGACTGATAAGTTTCCACGAAGATGAGACGATCGACCGGGCATGATCCGGGCGACGAGCGTTGGGGTCGTCAAGGCCCTTCGCCCATTCGTCGGCTGAAGTGATGGCCGGATTCGTCCGATTGTGTTAGGGTTCGCGGTCGCCGGGCCTCGCCGCCTCGGTCCACACCGACCGACGGTCCCGGCCGAATCTCCGCCCGAGGGAGCCTTGTCCCTCGACGGAAAGTACGACGACCGCGTCACGCGTGCCGCCACGCACGGCGAAGCCGCCGGGGATCGGGATCCCCGACGGTCCAAGGGAGTGGTTGGGCGTCGGCCCGAGGGTTCCGGGCGACGCATCCACCATCTGGAGTTAGGTTTTCGATGAGCGACGACAACTGTAAGTCGACCTCGACGCAGCCGGGTTTCGAGTGGGCCGGCACCGTCGCCCGCGTCCGTCGCGGGGGCAAGTCGCCCCGGGCGGGCCGCCGCGCGGCCCTGCTGGGGGCGCTGACCGCCGCCTACGCCAACACGTCGCGCAACGGCCGGGTCGTCGACCGGGCCGCCAACGGGCGCTGAGCCGCCCCCCCGCCGGGCGTCCGCCCGAGTGACTCCGTCCGCCGAACGATCCCCCCGACGCCCGGTCGGGACGGATGGTTCGGCGATCTTTTTCGTCCGCGACCGTCGCACCTCCCCCCGACGCCGCGATCGGTGCACCAGAAAGGCACGCTCCGATTTCCATCGAACCTTCGGCCGACGCCGTGGAGGCGGAATACGTCTTCCGCGACTGCGTCCTGTCGATCCGGCGCGGGCGTCCCCTCCCCCTGGGGGCGATCACCCAGACGAACGGCGTCAACTTCGCCGTCGCCTGCCGCCACGCCTCGGCGGTCTGGCTCGTCCTCGGCGACCCCCGGGCACCGGGGTTCGAGACCGAGGTCCAGCTCGACCCCCGGCTCAATCGGACGGGGGACCACTGGCATGTCCGGGTCGACGGCCTCCCCGTCGAGTTCTGCTACGGCTACCGGGTCGACGGGCCCGCCGGCGACGGCTTCCGGTTCGATCCGGGCGTGATCCTGCTCGATCCGTACGCCCGGGCCGTCTCCAACGGCGGGGGGTGGGGCGAGCCCTCGCCCAGCCCGAGGCGCAGCCTCGTGAACGACGCCATGGTCGAGCGCGAGCCGGCCGTCGGCCCCGCCGTCCCGCTGGAGGACACCATCCTCTACGAGCTGCACGTCCGGGGCTACACGATCGACCCCAGTTCCGGCGTGCGAGACCCGGGGACGTTCGCCGGGCTGGCGGAGAAGACCGACTATCTCCGCGAGTTGGGGATCACGGCGGTCGAGCTGCTGCCGGTCGACGAATTCGACGAGAACGATTGCGACTACGTCAACCCGCTGACCGGCGAACGCCTGCTGAACTTCTGGGGATACAACACGATCGCCTTCTCCGCCCCGAAGGCCACCTATGCCGTGAAGGCGGGCCCGTCGGAGCCTTGGGACGAGTTCGGCGCGATGGTCGACTCCTTCCACGAGGCGGGCCTGGAGGTCGTCCTCGACATCGTCTTCAACCACACGGCGGAGTCCGGCGACGGCGGGCCGACCTACAGCTTCCGGGGGTTCGACAACCCCCTGTATTACATGCTGGACGAGAAGGGCGGATACCTGAACTTCTCGGGCTGCGGCAACAGCTTCAACACCGACCACCCGGTCGTCCGGAACTTCCTCCTCGCCTGCCTGCGGAACTGGGTCGCCGAGGCGGGCGTCGACGGCTTCCGCTTCGACCTGGCGTCCGTCCTGGGCCGCGACCGGCGCGGGGACGTGCTGATGAGCCCCCCCACGATCAACCGAATCTCCGAGGACTCGCTCCTGTACCGGACCAAGCTCATCGCCGAGCCCTGGGACGCGGGCGGCCTCTACCAGGTGGGGACGTTCCCCGGCGGCGGCCGATGGTCGGACTGGAACGGCCGCTACCGCGACGACGTCCGGCGCTTCTGGCGGGGCGAGCCGGGGATGACGTCCGACCTGGCGACCCGCCTCTGCGGCAGCGACGACCTCTACGCCGGTCGCGGGCCGCTCCACTCGATCAACTTCATCTCCTGTCACGACGGCTTCACCCTCTGGGACCTCGTCTCCTACAACGAGAAGCACAACGAGGCCAACGGCGAGGGGAACCGCGACGGCAACGACGCCAACTTCTCCTGGAACTGCGGCGTCGAAGGCCCGACCGACGACCCCGAGGTGCTCGCCGTCCGGCGGCGGCAGGCGCGCAACCTGATGGCCACGCTCCTCATCTCGCAGGGCGTACCGATGATCCTCGGCGGCGACGAGTTCCTCCGGACCCAGGGGGGGAACAACAACGCCTGGTGCCAGGACAACGCAGTAAGCTGGGTCGACTGGAAGTTCGCCGACGCCAACGCCGACTTCCTCCGCTTCGTCCGCAAGATGATCGCCCTGCGGAAGGCCCACCCGGCCTTCCGACGGCGGACGTTCTTCGGCGCGGGGGGGGCCTCGGGCCCACCGGAGATCCTCTGGCACGGCGTCCAGCCCGTGAGGCCGGACTTCTCGCCGACGAGCCGCGCCCTGGCGTTCGCCCTCGACGGCCGGCGATGCGACCGGCCCAACTATCTGGATCGCGACTTCTACATCGCGATGAACGCCGGCCCGGACGACCTGGATTTCCAGGTCCCGGCCTCCCCCTCCGGTCGCCCGTGGCACCGGGTGGCGGACACCGCGCTCCCCTCGCCCGACGACTTCATCGACGTCGACGCCGGCCCGGCCGTGGAGGTCATGTCGACCTATCGCGTCCGAGGGCGCTCGATGATCATCCTCGCCTCCGACGCCTGAGCGGGCCGTGCGGGCCAGGCCGGGAAAGGGCGAGGCCGCACGACGGCGGCCTCAGCTCCCCGACAAGGACTCGAACCTTGAACCTAGCGGTTAACAGCCGCTCGCTCTACCGATTGAGCTATCGGGGAATCGGGGACGGGGAGGCGCAAGCAAAAACGCCCTGCGATGCAGGACGTTCGCTTTCAGGAGCCGAGGGCCAGCTCGACGGCCTCAGCTCCCCGACAAGGACTCGAACCTTGAACCTAGCGGTTAACAGCCGCTCGCTCTACCGATTGAGCTATCGGGGAATGACGAGACCCAAGATACCTGGGGGGGCCGGTCGACTCAAGGGCAATCGGGCCGATTTCCCGGGGCGACCGCGACCCCGCCGAGCCGGCCCCCGACGCCGGCCCCGATCGGGGTCGGCGCGGCGTGCCGGGGCGAAGTCAGGACGACGCTTCCTTCGTGTGCTGCTGGATCGCCTTCTCCAGGATCCCGACGATCAGCGCGTTGAGCGAGGCCTTGTCTTCCTTCGCCCAGCTGGCGAGCTGCTCGTGGAGGACGGGTGGCATCCGGATCTGGAAATGGACGACTGTCTCGGGCATCGGATCGGCTCCTCGGAAGGGGGAAGGGATGCGAGCGTGAAGTCGCGGTCCTCCGCCACCCCGGCGCCGGGCGACCCGGCGCGTTGGAGGGCATGCAGAGAATTGTACCCGGCACCACGCACAATCTTGGAATTTTTTCGTCGGAGGGCGATTTGTCCTGCGGCCCTCTATTTTGGGCCTTCCCGCCCTGGATGCAAGGTCGTTTCCCGGATTAGGTTAGCGATTGCACCCAGGCAAGCCTACGATCGATCGGAGCGGCGCGACCCGTCGACGGAATCAGGCTTACTCCCATGCTTCCGTCGCTCACGCCATCGATCCAAGCGCGACGACTTGCAGGGGACTTCGGGCGTCCGTCGCCTCCGGGTTTCGGCGGCGAGCAGGAACCCGTATCGTGGGACGAGAGGGCCATCGCCGCCCGCCGACGCGACCCGACCGGGAGGTGTGGGTGTGATGGATGCCTCGACGCCGTCTCGCCGCGACGAACCCGCGCCGCCCGCGGCCGGCCCGGACGACGTCGTCCGTCGCTTCGTGGAGCACTGGGGGATGATGGCCCGCGCCTGGGGCATCAACCCGACGATGGGGGAGCTGTTCGCGCTCCTGTTCATCAGCGGCGACGACTGGACCGCCGAGGACCTGCGGGCGCGGCTGGACGTCTCGCGCGGCAACGTCAGCATGAACCTCCGCGAGCTGCTCGGCTGGGGGGTGGTGCGGCGCGTCCACCGCCCCGGGGAGCGCCGCGAGCTGTATCGCGCCGAGTCCGACGTCTGGACGCTCTTCCAGAGGATCGTGACGGAGAGGAAGCGTCGCGAACTGGAGCCGACCGTCAAGCTGCTCGACGACCTGGCCGCCGCCCCGGGCCGGGACGGGCCCGGGGGATTCCAGGACCGCGTGCAGGCGCTGCGGCGTTTCCTGGGGATGCTCGACGCGCTCTCCTCGAAGCTGATGGCGATGGGGCCGGGCGAGGCGGCCGAACTCGGCCGGCTGCTCCAAGACGACGACGAGGGCTGAAATGCAAGGACCCCTCGCGGCCGGGGAAGGCTCCGCGAGGGGTCCGGGTCGGGAGGAGATGGCGGGCGAGGTCAGGGCGTCGGGGCCTCTTCGGCGGCCTCCGCGGCCTTCTGCGCGTCGCTCTTGGGCTTGGGCTCGGTCAGCCGGCGGAGGGCCGGGGCGTTGACCCCCTCGGCCTGCCCCACGACGGGGACGTTCATGTCGTAGCCGAGGTAGGCCAGGAGCCTGCCGAGGCTCATCGGCCGGATGCCGAGGAGGCGGGCCTCCTTGATCACCTCGCCGAACCGCTGCTGGAACAGGGCCTCCGCCGCGATCGAGTTGTCGGACTTGTTCCCCTCGTAGACCTCGCGGAGGGGGGGCCGCTCCTTCGGGTCGTCGGTGACGTACCAGGCGACCAGGGCGCTGAGCTTGCCCGACTCCTTGCCGGAATTGGGCGGGGGGAGGTCGTACTCGACGATGCCGCCGGCGGCCTGGATCATCCGCTTGAGGTCGTCGCGGTCGTCCTTGCCGTCGCGGTTGACGTCGATCTTGCCGATGAGGGCGAACTTCATCGGGTCGTTGGGGGACCAGGTGGGCGAGTAGACGATGTCGCCGACCCGCATGGGCTCGATCGGGCTGTTGGTCTTCACGATCTGGCCGATGCTGAACTTGTCGCCGACCTGCGTGAGGACGATGTTCCCCTTCGGCTTCTCGGTCGGGATGCCGGGGGCGTTGGCGTCGAAGATCGTCATCTTCATCTGCGGCCGGGCGCCCTGGGAGCGGGTCACGTTGACGTGGACCTCGTTGGTGCCGAAGTCGACGTAGGTGATCTTGCCGTCGGGGCGGTCGAGGACGTTCTCCTTCTGCTCGGCCTGGTCGCGGATCTGCCGGACGATCGCCGTGAGCTGGCTGATGCGGGTGGTGTCCTCGTCCTTGACCTGGCGGAGCTGGGTCGTCAGGTTGGCGATCTCGGTCCGGGCCTGGTCGAGGTCGGTGGTGAGCTGGTCGACCTTGGTGAGCAGGACCTGGCGCTCCTGCTCGTGCTTGTTGTGCTCGGCCTCCAGGTCGGCCTTGGCGTCGTCGGCCGACTTGGCCTGGACGTCGATCTGCTGCTTGGCGACGCTCGTGGCCGACTCCAGGTTCTTCTTCAGGGCGTCCTCGTTGGCGGCCAGCTCGGCGTCGACCAGGGCGAGGTTCTCCATCAGCTCGACCAGGCGGTCGAGGGCGGAGATGTAGTTCTTGTTCGGCTCCTTGCGGAACGACTCGACGGCGAGGCGGGCCTTCTGGACGGAATCCTCCAGCTCGGTCCCCTTCGCGCCGGCGGCCTGCGCCCGCGCGACGGCGGCGTTCACGCTGTTGACGACGGCCGCGAGCCGCTCGTCCACGGTCTTCAGGTGCTTCGCGACCTCGGTCTTGGCGGAGTCGAACTCCGCCGCCTTGGTCCCGACCGTCTTGCGGATCTCGTCGTATTGGTTCAGGGCCTCGTCGGCATTGCGCTGCGCCTTGGACGCCTTGTCCGCCTCCGAGGCGAGCAGCCCCTCGGATCGCGAATAGGACGAGTAGAGGAAATAGGACGTCACGGCCAGGATCACCGTGAGCGTCACGAAGACCGCCACGGCGATCTTCAGACCCTGGGATTCATTCGATGACGCGGCCATGATCGAGACTCCCTCGGAGCGGAGCTAAGGCGACGGCGCATGCAGTCGGCCGGTTTGGAGATACTATGTCACATGGGCGGGGGGAAAACGAAAAACCCGCCGGGAAATCCTACCCCGGCGATCCAGGCGGAACGGAATTTCCGGGTGCGCCGGGGGGCGAGACTTGAGCCGAGCGGCGGGGCCCGCTCCAGAACCGACCCCGACGGGCCGACAAGATGAGCGACGGGACGGGCCGCCTCCGGGCCCGGGACTCGTCCCGACCCCCTACCGGATGACTACGATGGCCGACCGCCCGACGTTCTACATTCTGGATGCGTACTCGCTGATTTTCCAGGTGTTCCACGCGATCCCGGAGATGACCAGCCCGACCGGCCAGCCCAGGAACGCGGCGTTCGGCATCTTCCGCGACCTCCTCAACATCTTCCGCGACCGCAAGCCCGGTTATATCGCCGCGGCCTTCGACGGCGGCGGGCCGGTCTTCCGCTCGGAGATCTTCGCCGACTACAAGGCGAACCGGTCCGAGATGCCCGTCGACCTCGTCCCCCAGATCGCCGTCATCAAATCGATCTTCGAGGGGTTCAACGTCCCCGTCCTGGTCGAGCCGGGGATGGAGGCGGACGACGTCATCGCCACGCTCGCCCGCCGCGGCGAGGAGAGGGGGCTCGACGTCTTCATCTGCACGTCCGACAAGGACGCCCGCCAGCTCATCACCGATCACATCAAGATCCTCAACCTGCGGAAGAACAGCGTGATGGACGCGGAGGGCCTGGAGAAGGAGTGGGGGATCCGCCCCTCCCAGGTCGTCGACTTCCTCGCCCTCACCGGCGACTCGGTCGACAACGTCCCCGGCGTCCCGGGCGTCGGCCCGGTTTTGGCCTCGGGCTACCTCAAGCAGTTCGGCGACCTCGACGTCCTCCTGGCCAACCCCGACCAGGTGAAGGGCCCCAAGAAGCAGCAGGCCATCCGCGAACACGCCGAGACCGCCCGTCGCGCCCGCACCCTGGTGGCCCTCCGCGAAGACCTCCCGCTGGCCCTCGACTGGGACGCCCTGAAGGCCGCGCCCCCGGACATCCCCGCGCTCCGGGCGATCTGCGTGGATTCGGGCTTCCACCGCTTCGTCGCCGAGCTGGGCGAGGCGAAGGCCCCCGAGGCCGCCCCCGCGCCCAAGGCCGAATGGGTCGCGGACTATTCGACGATCGACACCCCCGAAGCGTTCCAGACTTTCCTGCAAGAACTCCGCAAACAGCCCAGCTTCTGCATCGACACCGAGACGACCTCGATCAACCCCCTGCTCTCCAGCCTGGTCGGGATCGCGATCTCCTGGAAGGCGGGCGAGGCGTACTACATCCCCCTGCGCGCCCCCATCGGCTTCCGGATCCTCGACCCCGAGATGGTCCTCGACGGCCTGCGGCCGATCCTCGCCGACCCGAACGTCGAGAAGGTCGGCCAGAACCTCAAGTACGACATGCTCGCCTTCGGCCGCGCGGGGGTCTCCGTCGCCGGGCCGATCACCGACACCATGATCCTCAGCTACCTGCTGGAGAGCGGCGAGCGCAACCACAGCCTGGACCAGCTCTCCGACCGCCTCCTGGGCCACGAGATGATCCCCATCTCCGACCTGATCGGTAAGGGGAAGAACCAGTTGCGGATGGACCAGGTCGACGTCCCCCGGATCGCCGAGTATGCGGGCGAGGACGCCGACGCCACCTGGCGGATCTACGAGATCCTCGCCCCCCGCGTCCGCGAGGAAGGGCTGTGGGACCTGTACGCGGACCTCGAACGCCCGCTGGTCTCGATCCTGGCGGACATGGAAGCCCTCGGGGTGATGGTCGACGTCCCCCGGCTCAAGCAGCTTTCCGGGGAATACGCCGTCCGGCTGGCCGCCATGGAGGAGGAGATCCACGCCCTCGCCGGCCGGCCGTTCAACATCAACTCCGTGCCCCAGCTCCGCCAGGTGCTGTTCGAGGACCTGAAGCTCCCGCGCCTCCGCAAGACGCCCGGCGGGGAGTCCAGCACGGACACCGAAGTCCTGGAGGAGCTGGCGAGCAAGCACCCCCTCCCCGCGCTGCTGGTGCGGCACCGCCAGCTCACCAAGTTGAAGGGGACGTACCTCGACGCCCTCCCCCTGCTCGTCCACCCCGACGACGGCCGGATCCACGCGTCGTTCAACCAGGGGGTCGCGGCGACGGGCCGGCTCAGCTCCAGCGACCCCAACCTCCAGAACATCCCGGTCCGGACCGAGGAAGGCCGCCAGATCCGCCAGGCGTTCGTCGCCGAGGGCCCCGACCGCGCGCTCCTCACGGCCGACTACTCGCAGATCGAGCTGCGGATCCTCGCCCACTACTCGCAGGACCCGGCGATGTGCCGGGCGTTCGAGGCCGACCACGACATCCACCAGGCCGTCGCGGCCCGGATCTTCGGCGTGCCCGAGGATCAGGTGGACTCGAACATGCGGCGCGTCGCGAAGACCGTGAACTTCGGGGTCATCTACGGCCTGAGCCCGTTCGGCCTGGCCGCCCGGCTGGGGATCAAGCAGGCCGAGGCCGCCGCGTTCATCGAGGCGTACTTCCGCGAGTACGAGGGGGTCGATCGGTTCATCACGACGACCCTGGAGTCCGCCCAGGCCGCCGGCCGGGTGGAGACGATCCTGGGGCGCCGCCGGCCGATCGCCGGGATCAAGGCCACGACGGGGAGGAATCGCAACCTGGCCGAGCGCCTGGCCGTGAACACCGTCATCCAGGGCTCGGCCGCCGACCTCATCAAGCGGGCCATGATCCTGGTGGACCGCCGCCTGCGGGCCGAGGGCCTCGCATCCCGCATGATCCTCCAGATCCACGACGAGCTGGTGTTCGAGGGGCCCGCGGCCGAGACGCCCGCCCTGGCGGCGCTGGTGCGGGACGAGATGACCGGGGCGCTGGCGCTGTCCGTGCCGCTCAAGGTGGACCTCGCGGCCGGCCCGAACTGGCTGGACGTCGAGCCGCTGGGGGCCTGAATCCGCGGGGCCCGCGAGGGCCGGAAATCGTCGGAACGGCATTGCGGCGGGGAGGTCCGGAGCGTATAAGTTAGTGGATCAATCGTGTTTGGCCCGCGCCGGCCCGAGGCGCGTCCCCATCACCCCCATCATCTCCTCCCCGCGGCCCACCCCCCGTGACTTGCCCGGATCGAGATGAGGGCTTAGAGATCGCACCCCAGCCGCCCGCTCGTCCGGGACCGCGTCCGTCGGTCGCGCCCGGGATGGGTCGGCTCGTCCGCACCGACGTCCGCCGAACCTGACCGTCCGGTGCCTCGTCCGAGGGACGCCCCCGCGCGGGGGCCCTCGGCCGTCGAGGGGGCCGGTCGACGTCTCCTTTCCCCACCTCCCCGTCGCGAGCACCAAGGCCCGTCATGCCCGAGTCGACCACGACCATCGGCAACCCCGCCGCGCCGGCGTCGCGAGCCGGCCGAGGCCCGATCCCCGTGATCGGGCTGATCGGGGGGATCGGCGGCGGCAAGAGCGCCGCGGCGTCGATCCTCGCCGGTCGGGGGGCGGAGGTCGTCGACGCCGACGCCGTCGGGCACGAGGTGTTGCGCCGCCCCGAGGTCGCCCGCCGCGTCGCCGAGAGGTTCGGCCCCGGGGCGATCGCGGCCGACGGCCGGGTCGACCGCCGGGCGCTGGGGCGGGTCGTCTTCGCCGACCCGGCGGCCCGCCGCGACCTGGAGGCCATCGTCCACCCGCCGATGTTCGAGGAGTTCGAGCGCCGCATCGCCGCGGCCCGGTCCCGGGGCGACGCCCCGCTCGTCGTCCTGGACGCGGCGATCCTGCTGGAGTCCGGCTGGGATCGGGCGTGCGACGCGGTCGCCTTCGTGGACGCCCCGCGCGAGGCCCGCCTCGACCGCGTCCGCCGAGACCGGGGCTGGTCCGACGCGGAGCTGACGGCCCGCGAGGCCGCCCAGTGGCCCCTCGAACGTAAGAAAGCCCGCGCCGACCACGTCCTGACCAACGACGGCGACCCGGCCCGCCTCGAGGCCGAGGTCGACCGCCTGCTGATGAAGCTCGCCCCCGCGGAGCCCGCCCCGTGAGTTGAAGCCGAAGCGCCGTCGCCGCCCGATCTCGGACGCCTCATCCCAGAGAACCACGCCCGGCCATGCCCCACGTCGCAGCCCTCCGCCACGAAAGTCCCACGCCCCAGGTCCCCCGCGGCGCACTCGCCTCGGCCGATACACTCGTCTAGTCTGTTCATGGAGAACGGTCCATCATGGCCAACGAGACCCGCCCCCGCCGGGAGCCCTCCGGAGGCTCCCGCATCCGCAAGAGCGCCGCGTCGGCCCCTCCGCCCGCGCAGGACGAGAGCGCCGGGACCGCCTCCACGCCCGGCTACGCGCCGGCCCCCGAGCCCGCCGCGGCCCCCGAGCGCCCGGCCCGCGAGCCCTTCCGCGAGGAGGCCCCCGCCGACCGCGAGCCGATCCGCTTCATCCGCGCCCGCGACCGCGCCGAGGCCCCGGCCGAGCGCCACGAGCCCGAGCCCCGCGCCGGCATGACCCTCCGCGAGCGCCTCGCCCGCGACCGCGCCGAGCGCGAGGCCGCCTCGGCCCCCGCCGCCCACGACGGCATCCCCGTGCGGGAGCGGGGCGGCGACCGCGACCGGGACCGCGACTACGCCCCCCCCGCCCGCGAGCGGGCCCGCGAGTCCGCCATCGAGCCGGCCCCGAGCTACCGCGACCGCGGCGACCGCGAGCGCCCCGACCGCGAGCCCTCGTTCAACTCCCGCGACCGCGACTATTCGGCCCCGGCGAAGGCCGAGCGCGCCCCGGCCCCCGCGCCCGCGGCGAACTACGCCGAGCCCGCCGCCGAGGCATTCCCCGACGTCGAGGACGAGGACCTCTTCGGCGACGCCGCGATCCACGACCGGTATGAGGACATCAAGCGCGGCGAGATCCACCTCACCGAGCTGCAGAAGATGACCATGCCCCAGCTCATCAAGACGGCGAAGTCCGAAGGGATCGCCGACTACATGGGCCTGAAGAAGCAGGACCTCATCTTCAAGATCCTCAAGGAGCGGGTGAAGCAGAACGGCCTCATGTACGGCGAGGGGACGCTGGAAGTCCTCCCCGACGGCTTCGGCTTCCTCCGCAGCCCGGACTACAACTACCTCCCCTGCCCCGACGACATCTACGTCTCCCCCAGCCAGATCCGCCGCTTCGGCCTGAAGACCGGGGCCATCGTCTCGGGCCAGATCCGCCCGCCCAAGGAGAACGAGCGCTACTTCGCCCTGCTCCGCGTCGAGGCGATCAACTTCGAGGATCCCGACAAGCTCAGCGAGAAGGTCGGGTTCGACGACCTCACGCCGCTGCACCCGCAGGGCCGCATCAAGCTGGAGACGTCGAACGAAGAGATCAACATGCGGGTCGTCGACCTGGTCACGCCGATCGGCTTCGGCCAGCGCGGGGTGATCGTGGCCCCGCCCCGCACGGGCAAGACGATCCTGCTCCAGAAGATCGCCAACAGCATCCTGACCAACCACCCCGAAGCCTACGTCATGGTCCTGCTCATCGACGAGCGGCCGGAGGAGGTGACGGACATGGAGCGGTCGGTCAAGGGGCCGACGGCCGAGGTCATCAGCTCCACCTTCGACGAGCCCGCCTCGCGGCACATCCAGGTGGCCGAGATGGTCATCGAGAAGGCCAAGCGGATGGTCGAGTTCGGCAAGGACGTGGTGATCCTGCTCGACTCGATCACCCGGCTCGCCCGCGCCTACAACACGGAGGCGCCGCACTCGGGCAAGATCCTGACCGGCGGCATCGACGCCTCGGCCCTCCAGAAGCCGAAGCGGTTCTTCGGGGCCGCCCGCAAGATCGAGGAGGCCGGCAGCCTCACGATCCTCGCCACCGCGCTGGTCGACACCGGCAGCCGGATGGACGACGTGATCTTCGAGGAGTTCAAGGGGACCGGCAACATGGAGCTGCACCTCGACCGCCGCCTGGTCGACAAGCGGGTCTGGCCGGCCATCGACATCAACAAGTCGGGCACCCGCCGCGAGGAACTCCTCATGGACGCCGACGAGCTGCGCCGGGCGTGGATCCTCCGCCGCGTGCTCAACGACATGAACCCCGTCGAGGCCATGGAGTTCCTCATCGGCCGGATGAAGAAGCTCAAGAGCAACGCCGAGTTCCTGTCGAGCATGAACATCGGCTGACCCCGGCCGGTCGGACTCGTCGCGACGATCCCCGGGTCTGCCCGGGTCCTTCGGGGCCCCGGCGGGCCCTTTCGCCTGGCCGTCCCGGCGTTATAGGGCGGCCATCCTATACGAACGGCCTTCCCCCCTCGCGGGGGGAAGGTGGCCCGAAGGGCCGGATGAGGGGGGAGACGAGCGAGAAAGCCGTCGGGATCCCAGGCCGGTCGGGCGGGCCTTCGAAATCGCGACAGTGCCCCTGCTTCGCGTCCCCCTCATCTGACGCCTTCGGCGTCCGTCTTCCCCCGCGAGGGGGGAAGACGGTCATCTCGCATCCCCCTGCCCCCGGACTCCCATGCCGATCTACGAAGGCGACTTCTCCACCCCGTCGGGCCGGTTCGCGATCGTCGTGTCGCGGTTCAACTCCCTGGTGACGGAGGCCCTGCTGGCCGGCTGCCGCGACGCCTTCGTGCGCCACGGGGTCGGCGAGGACCGCCTGGACGTCTACTGGGTCCCCGGCTCCTTCGAGGTCCCGCTGGTGGCCCGCAAGCTGGCCGAGGCCGGCGGGCACGCCTCGGTGATCTGCCTGGGCTGCGTGATCCGGGGCGAGACGGGCCACTACGACCACGTCGCCGGCCAGGCCGCCGGCGGCATCCTCCAGGCCGGGCTGGCCACGGGCGTCCCGGTGATCTTCGGCGTCCTGACCACGGAGACCGTCGAGCAGGCCCTGAACCGCTCCGGCCTCAAGTCCGGCAACAAGGGGGGCGAGGCCGCGATGGCCGCGATCGAGATGGTCAACCTCCTGAAGACCATCGACGACGCGTGATCCGGCGACAGGCCGAGGTGGCTTCGTTCGCGGCCGGCTTCGCCGAAGCGATCATCGCAAACCTTTGGACGACAAGCAGTTTCGCCGAACAACTTCGGCTTCGTTCGTCGAAATCGATCGGGTTTCCGACGATCCGTCGTCGACCTCGCCGCAGGTCCGGCGTCGACCCGCCCGGTGGCCACTCGCTCGCGCCGGCCCTCCGCGCATCGGGGTCGCGGCGGGTCGCATCGGCTCCCGTTCCGAGCTTCCGAATTGTCAAGGAACGACGATCCACCCCTATGATCCCGGCCGGACGCCGCGGGATTTCAGGATTCCGTCGAAAATGCGACACCCGAACCGCGGTCACGACGGCGTGAGGGGTCCAATAATCCCGGGCGAGGACCGAAGACCCGGGAAGACGGCGCGAGGTGTCGACGGGAGGGGGGCGCGATGCGATCGGCGGGATGGGAACGGACGCAACAACTGACGCGGGGGATGTGGCTGGCCGGGATCGGCCTGATGCTCCTCCGCAACCGGATCTGGCCCGACCTCCTGTTCCTGGTCGGGGCCGTCCGGCTCGTCGAAGCCTGCCGACACCCCGAACGGCGGCGGTCGTTCCGGGCCGGGGCCGTGCTGGTCGCCCTGGGCCTCGTCGTCGCCTGCCGCGTCGGCGTCCTGGAACTTTTGCTCCTGGGCGCGGCGGGCGTGATCCTGTATCGGATGGTCGAACGGCAGGCCGACGATCGCAAGCCGGCGGTGGACATGCGGCTGGAATGACGAAGCCTGGGAGGCCCGGACCGTGAATCGTCCCACCCACGACAAGTCCGGCCTCATCATCGCCGGCCTCTGGCTGATCGGCCTGGCGGCGCTGCTGGAGGCGCGTTGGGTCTGGCCGGGGATCCTGTTTTTGGGCGGCGCGACGGGACTCGCGACGGCGTACCGTCATCCGGAGCGTCGCGACGCCGGCCGGGCCGGGGCATTGATGATCCTGCTGGGCGCCTGGGCGACGATGCGGTTCAGCCTGCCGGCCCTGTTCGTGTGCCTCGGGACCGGGATGATCGCCTCCGCCCTGCTCCGCGGGACCGCGGGGCCTAAGCCTTACGTCGACAGCACCCTCGATTGACCGGAGCGCCCGCGATGTCCTCCCTCCTGCTGCCGCAAGCGTTCTGGTTCCGCGTGGCCGCGTCCGCCCCTCGCGTGGACGACATCCCCCGGCCCGGGGACTCGGGCCCGCTGCTCGACCTGCCGAAGTCCTGCGCCATCCCGGACCTGGCGGCGCTCGACGGCCGCGAGTCCTGGGCGCACGTCCGGGTCGGCTGGAACCCGGAGGGCCTGGGGATCGCGATCGAGGCCGAGGGGCTCGGGGCGAACGCGAAGTCGCCCGACCGACCCGAGGGCTTCGCGAACGTCTCGCTCTGGATCGACACCCGCGACACCCGCAACGTCGCCCGCGCGACCCGCTTCTGCCACCGCTTCCACGCCCGGCTGACCCTGGGCCGCGATAAGAAGTCGCTGAACGCCGAGGTCGAGCAGCGCGCCATCGCCCGCGCCACCGCCGAGGCCCCGATCGCCCCCCCTTCCCTCCTCCGCCACCGCGCCGAACTGCTCAGGAAGGGCTGGAAGCTCGAACTCTTCCTGCCCGCGAAGGCGCTCCACGGCTACGACCCGGACGTCAACCGGCGGCTGGGCTTCGCCTATCAGGTCTCCGACGCCGAGCGCGAGGACCAGTTCCTCGGGGTCGGCCGCGACTTCCCCGTCGGCGAGAACCCCGGCCTCTGGTCGACGCTCGAACTCAAGGCGTGAGCGAGGCTCCCCCGCCCTGGCGCGAGCGGCGGCGGCATCGCCGCGAGGCGGACCGGACCCAGCCGTGGAGCGAGCGGGAGTCGATCAAGACTTCCTCGAACTCCAGCAGGTCGTCCGACCGGGTGAACGCGTAGGCCGAGGCCGGCGCCCCGGGCTCGGGGACGTCGTACCCGCCGACGTCCGTGACGAGGAGATAGTCGTCCCCCACGTCGAGCCGCCAGGCGCGCGAGACGCCCGGCTGATGGCTCATGACGAACCCCAGGCGGGCCAGCCAGTGCGACGAGATCGGCGGCCGTCGCGGCCTGGTCGCGCCCGATCCTTGCGTCACCGCCGCCCCTCCCGACCGCTCCTCCCCCTCCGCCGCCGCACGCGACTGTATCGGCCCCCTCGCGATCGTCAAGACGGGAAGGGGTTCGGGGCCTGGTCGGTGGAGGGCCCGATGGAGTCGATCGGGGACGAAAGATCAGGGGGTCCGAAGCCGTCGCGTCCAGATTTCCGGCGTGGCTTGGATCTCGTCCAGGAAACGGGCCGCGATGGTCGGGACGGGGCGAGTCCCCTGCTCCCAGGCTCGCAGCGTCTTCACGCTCACGCCGATGAACTTGGCCAGGAGCGGCTGGCTGGCGCCGAGCTTCCGTCGGGCCGCCTTGACGTCGTCCGGGGCGTAGGCGTGCGGCTCCAGGTCGAGCGAGACCGTGCGGACGGTGAAACGCTTCTCAAGCGGTTCGCCGGACCTGAGGGCGTCGATCACCTCGTCCAGGCTGGCTGCGATCTCCGCCCCCAACGGGGAGAGGTGCTTCTCATCGTCCATAAATTCCACTCCAAGCCCCGGGCGTCGAGTCGGCGGACCTGCGACCCGTGAGGCCCGGCCTATTTCTTGTCTCTCAGAAGTCGCTTGATCTCGGCGATCTGGCCCGCGAAATGGTTGACGTCGTCTCGCGTAAGATTCGCCTCCTCGCCCTTGTCGATGATCGTGATCAGGAAGAAGAGGCCGTGCTCGAGGGCGTCCAGGTAGAACACGCGATAAGCGCCGCTTTTGCCCCTTCGAAGGCTGGGGGGCGAGAACCGGACCTTGCGCATGCCATTCGATCCGGGCACCACGACCCAGCCTTTCGGCGAGGCCTGGATGAGGCCTTCGAGCGTAGGTCGTCGACGGGCAGCTTGAGGCGATCCCAGCGGGCGCGAAACGACGGCGACCAGATGAACGAACAAGCCTTCGGGTCGCGGGCTCCGGGGTCGGGCGAGCGGGGATCGGACACCGACTCATCTCCGATGGCGGCCCCCGATGGAGACGTCCAGGGCAGCTCGGCCGCCACGACAAACAGTACCCCGGCGTGGCACCGTCGTCAAGACGACGGCGTCGCAGGCGGCTTGGAGGGCCGGCGTGACTTCTGCTACGATCATGGGTCGCAGCGAGGGTCCCCCTGCCCACAGACGGTCCGCCGACCGAGGACGATGCCATGCGTTCCGACACGATCAAGAAAGGCGACGCGCGCGCGGGTCACCGCAGCCTCCTGCGCGCCACCGGCGTCCGCGAGGACGACTGGAAGAAGCCGTTCATCGCCATCTGCAACAGCCACGTCGACATCATCCCCGGCCACGTCCACCTGCAAGAGGTCGGCAACTTCGTCAAGGAGTGCGTGCGGGCGGCCGGGGGCGTGCCGTTCATCTTCAACACGATCGGCGTCGACGACGGCATCGCGATGGGCCACGTCGGCATGAAGTATTCGCTCCCCTCGCGCGAGCTGATCGCCGACTCCGTCGAGACGATGATCAACGCGCACATGTTCGACGGGATGATCTGCATCCCCAACTGCGACAAGATCGTCCCCGGCATGTTCATGGGCGCGATGCGCGTGAACGTGCCGACGGTCTTCGTCTCCGGCGGCCCGATGGAGGCCGGCAAGACGGCCGACGGCAAGACGGTCGACCTGATCGACGCCTTCGTCGGCGGCGTCCAGAAGGCCCGCGGCGAGATCTCGGCCGAGGAGCTGGACGCGATCGAGAAGGCCGCCTGCCCCACCTGCGGCAGCTGCTCCGGCATGTTCACGGCCAACAGCATGAACTGCCTGGCCGAGGCCCTGGGCATGGCCCTGCCCGGCAACGGCACGATCCTGGCCACCGCCGCCGACCGCAAGGCCCTGTTCGAGGCCGCCGCGAAGCGGGTCGTCGAGATGGCGAAGGAGTTCGGCCGCGTCGGCGAGGGCCACGGCCTGCTCCCGCGCGAGATCGCCACGGCCGCCGCGTTCGACAACGCGATGGTCCTGGACATGGCCATGGGGGGCAGCACCAACACCGTCCTGCACATCCTGGCCATCGCCCACGAGGCGGGCGTCCCGTTCAGCCTGGAGCGGATCGACGAGCTGAGCAAGAAGACGCCCAACATCTGCAAGGTCAGCCCGTCCAGCAAGTATCACATCGAGGACGTCGCCCGCGCCGGGGGCATCCACACGATCCTCGGCGAGGTCGCCCGCGGCCTCCCCGGCCTGCTCGACCTGACCACCCGGACCGTCACCGGCAAGACGCTGGGCGAGAACATCGAGGCGTACGACGTCCGCGGCGCCAACGCCCTGCAATCCGCCCGCACGATGACCCGCGTCCGCCCCGGCGGCGAGCGCACGTCCCAGGCGTGGACCGTCGCCAGCGTCGGCGACGACCCGCGCTCGCAGGCGGCGGGCCTGGCCGTGCTCGAATCCGAGGGCGAGTCGGAGGTGGTCGGCTCGAACGGGAACGGGGCCGGGAACGGCGACGGCCCCGCCGACGACGGCTACGACGCCTACGACGTGATCCGGACCGTCGAGAACGCCTACTCGAAGACGGGCGGGCTGACGATGCTGAAGGGGAACCTCGCCCCCGACGGCGCCGTCGTGAAGACGGCCGGCGTGAGCCCCAAGATGTTCGTCCACTCCGGCCCGGCGGTCATCTTCGAAAGCGAGGAGGACGCCTACAACGGCATCGTCTTCGGCAAGGTGAAGGCCGGCGACGTCATCGTCATCCGGTATGAGGGCCCGCGCGGCGGCCCCGGCATGCAGGAGATGCTCGCCCCGACGACCGCCGTGAAGGGCGTCGGCCTGGACGACAAGTGCGCCCTCATCACCGACGGCCGCTTCTCCGGCGGGACCGCCGGCGCGTCGATCGGCCACGTCAGCCCCGAGGCGGCCGTCGGCGGCCCCATCGGCCTGATCCGCGACGGCGACATCGTCGAGGTCGACATCCCCGCCGGCAAGCTGGCCGTCCGCCTCTCCGACGAAGAGCTGGCCGCCCGCCGCGCCGCGTGGCAGCCCCGGCCTTCGAAGTTCCGCTCCGGCTGGCTCGCCCGCTACCAGAAGCTCGCCACCAGCGCCGACACCGGCGCGATCCTGAAGTACGACTGAGCCGCCGAACCTCGACGCCCCCCGCGCCGCCGCGGGGGGCGTCGACCCGCCCGACGCCGCCGCCCGGAACCGCATGCCGAGGGGCCCGCCGATGCGTCTCGCCTCCTTCCTCCTGATCTTCCTCGCCTTCCTGGCGGCCCCCGCCCATGCGGGCGAGGACGCCGCGTCGGTCGCGTTCTTCGAGACGAAGATCCGGCCCGTGCTGGTCGAGCATTGCTCGAAGTGCCACGGCGACGGCCCCGCGCCGAAGGGGGGGCTGCGGGTCGACACGCGCGACCACGTCCGCGGCGGCGGCGACTCGGGCCCGGCCGTCGTGCCGGGGGATCCCGAGGAGAGCCTGCTCCTCCGGGCCATCGAGCACGCCGACGACGCGCCCCCGATGCCCCCGAAGGCGAAGCTCCCGGCCGCCGTCGCCGCCGACTTCCGCGCCTGGATCGTCGCCGGGGCGGTCGACCCGCGCACGCCCGACGCCGCGCCGCCGGCCGCCCCCACGTCCGACTGGTGGTCGCTCCGGCCCCTCGCCCGCCCCGAGGTCCCCGCCGCCCGCGGCGACGTCCGCAACCCGATCGACGCCTTCCTCCTCGCGAAGCTCGACGCCGAGGGGATCCGGCCCGTCGCCGAGGCCGACCGCCGGACCTTGATCCGACGGCTCCACCACGACCTGACCGGCCTGCCGCCGACCCTCGAGGAGGTCGACGCCTTCGTCGCCGACGCCGACCCCGCGGCCTACGATCGCCTGGTCGACCGCCTGCTGGCCTCGCCGCGGTACGGCGAGCGCCAGGCCCGGAAGTGGCTGGACGTGATCCACTTCGCCGATACGCACGGCTTCGAGCACGACGAGTTCCGGCCCCACGCCTGGCGCTATCGCGACTACGTCATCGCCGCCTTCAACCGCGACCTCCCCTGGGCGGAGTTCATCCGCCAGCAGCTCGCCGCCGACGCCTTCCATCCCGACCGCCCCAGCCTGACCGTCGCCCTGGGGTTCCTCGGCGCCGGGCCCTACGACCGGAGCGCCGCGGGGACCGCGCCGCGGAACTTCGAGAACCTCGACCGCGACGACCTGGTGACGCAGACGATCGCGGCGTTCGCCAGCACGACCATCAACTGCGCCCGCTGCCACTCGCACAAGTTCGACCCCATCCCGCAGGAGGACTACTACGCCCTCCAGGCCGTCTTCGCGGGCGTGGGCAAGGGGAACGTGGAGTTCGACGCCGACGACGAGGTCGCGGCGCGTCGTCGCGAGATCCGCGCGTTCCTCGCCTCGATCCGAGGGGGCGACGCGGCGGTCCTCCTCGCGACGGAGAACCGCGAGCGGGTCGCCGCCTGGGAGCGCCGGCGCGGGGGCGTCGACGCGGCGTGGCGGCCGGCGGACGTCGAGGCCCTCGCCTCGTCCGACGGCGCGACCCTGGAGCGCCGGCCGGACGGCTCGATCCTCGTCGCGGGGGCCCGGCCCGAGAAGGACGTCGCGACGCTCACGCTGAAGCCGCCCCCCGGCCGCATCGCCGGGATCCGGCTGGAAGTCCTCCCCGACGACGCCCTCCCCGGCCGCGGGCCCGGCCGGGCGGACAACGGCAACTTCCACCTGTCGGAGGTCACCGCCCAGGTCGTCGCGCCCGGCGAGGCGAAGCCCCGGGACCTGAAGTTCCGGAGGGCCTCGGCCGACTGGGACCAGGAGAACTGGACCGCCGCCCACGCCATCGACGGCGACCCCGCCACCGCCTGGGGGATCTTCCCGAAGGTCGGCGAGGCGCACGAGGCCGTCTTCGAGCTGGAGGCCCCGGCGGAGTTGCCGGCCGGGTCGCGGCTGGTCGTGGCCCTGAAGCAGGGCCACGGCCGGGCCCACACCCTGGGGCGGTTCCGCGTCTCGACCTCCGACGCCCCGGGCGAATCGCTGCTCGTGCTCCCGGAGGCCGCTCGGGAGGCGCTCGCGACGCCGGAGGCCGACCGCACGGACGCCCAGCGGCTGGCGCTAGCGGCCGTCGTCCTGCGGGCCGTCGCGGAGGACGATTTGGCCCGGCTGCCGGCTCCCGCGAAGGTCTACGCCGCGTCGAAGGCCGCCGAGAACGAGCGCGGGGTCGTCGCCTACGCGACGCCCAGGCCCATCCACCTCCTCCGCCGCGGCGACATCGACGCGCCGGGGCCCGAGGTCGGGCCCGGGGCCCTGTCGGCCGTCGCAGGGCTGGATTCCCGCTTCGACTCCGCCGCAAAAGGCGATGAATCCGCCCGGCGCGCGGCGCTCGCCGACTGGCTGGCCGACGCTCGCAACCCGCTGACGTGGCGGAGCCTGGCCAACCGCATCTGGCAGCAGCACTTCGGCCGGGGCCTCAGCGACACCCCGAGCGACTTCGGCCGCATGGGCGAGGTCCCGTCGCATCCCGAATTGCTGGACTGGCTGGCCGTCGAGCTGCGCGACGGCGGCTCCGTCAAGCGGCTGCACCGGCTGATCTGCACCAGCGCGGCCTACCGGCGATCCTCGGCCGGCCGCGAGGACGCGACGGCCGTCGACCCGGATGCCCGCCTGGCCTGGCGCATGCCCCGCCGCCGGCTCGACGCCGAGGAGTTCCGCGACGCGGTCCTCGCCGCCACCGGCCGCCTCGACGACCGCGCCGGCGGGCCGGGCGACGCCCACTTCACCACCTCGCCCGGGGCCCAGGTCACGCCCAAGCTCGACTACGAGGCGTTCGACCCCGAGTCCCCTTCGGCCGACCGCCGTTCGATCTACCGCGTCGTCTGGCGCGGGATCCCCGACCCGCTGTTCGAGGCCCTGGACTTCCCCGACGCCGGCCTGCTCACGCCGTCGCGGGGGTTCTCGGCCTCGCCGCTCCAGGCGCTGACGCTCTACAACAACCCGTTCGTGCTCCGCGCCGCCGCCCGTTTGGCGGCCCGCGTGGAGGCGATCGACCCGTCGGCCGACGGGCGGATCCGCGCCGCGTTCCGGCTGGTGCTGCTCCGCGACCCGGATCCGGCCGAGCTGGCCGAGTTCCGCGCCCTGGCCGAATCGCGAGGCGCGGCCGCCGTCGGCCGGGTCCTGTTCAACAGCAACGAATTCCTCTTCGTGGACTGACGCATGAACCGCCCCCTCGATCGCCGGCCGGCCGTCTCGCGTCGCGACTTCCTCGCCGGGCTGGGCGGGGGGATCGGCTCCGTCGCCCTGGCGCACATGCTCGCCCGCGAGGGGGCCGCCGACGCCGGGGCCATCGGCGGGCTGCACCACCCGGCCAAGGCCAGGCGCGTCATCCAGCTGTTCATGAACGGCGGCGCGAGCCCGATGGACACGTTCGACTACAAGCCCGAGCTGGACCGGCTCCACGGCCAGAGCATCGGCCCGAAGGAGAAGCCGGAAGGCTTCACGGCGCCGGCCGGGGCCATCATGAAGACGCCGTTCAAGTTCCGACGCTACGGGGAGCGCGGGCAGTGGGTCAGCGAGGTCTTCCCGCATCAGGCGCAGTGGGTCGACGAGATGGCGTTCCTGATGGCGATGGCCTCCAAGACCAACGTCCACGGCCCCGCCAGCTTCATGATGAACACCGGGTTCGTCCTCCCCGGGTTCCCCAGCATGGGCGCCTGGATCTCCTACGGCCTCGGCAGCCTGGCGGACGACCTCCCCGCGTTCGTGGTCCTGCCCGACCCCCGCGGCCTGCCGTACAACCAGAAGGCGGACTTCGGCGCGGGGTTCCTCCCGGCGCGGCATCAGGGGACCATGATCCACGCCGGATCGCCGCGGCCCGTCCCCGACCTCTTCCCGGATCCCTCGTTCCCGTTCGTCGGCGCCGACGCCGACCGCGACGGCCTGGCGGCGCTCGGCCGCTTCAACCGCCGCCACGCCGAGGCCCGCGGCGACGACTCGCGGCTGGAGGCCCGGATCGCCTCGTATGAGCTGGCCGCGAAGATGCAGCTCAGCGCGCCGGAGGTCTTCGACCTCTCGCGCGAGTCGAACGTGGTCCGCAAGGCGTATGGGCTGGACGAGGACCGCACGGCCGATTTCGGCCGCCGCTGCCTGCTGGCCCGCCGGCTGATCGAGCGCGGGACGCGGATCGTGCAGGTCTGGAGCGGGCCGCAGGGGGCCGCTGACAACTGGGACAACCACGGCAACATCCCGGCCGAGCTGCCGCCGATGGCCGCCAGCGTCGACCGTCCCATCGCCGCCCTGCTCGGCGACCTCAAGGCCCGCGGCCTGCTGGAAGACACGCTCGTCGTCTGGTCGACCGAGTTCGGCCGCACGCCGTTCGCGCAGGGTTCGCTGGGGCGGGACCACAACGGCGGCTCGTTCGTCACCTGGCTGGCGGGGGCGGGGATCAAGGCGGGCGTGGCGCACGGCCGCAGCGACGACCTGGGATACCAGGCCGTCGAGGGGAAGACCTACTGCTACGACCTGCACGCCACGATCCTGCACCTGCTGGGCGTCGACCACACCCGGCTCACGTTCCGCAACGCCGGCATCGACCGCCGCCTCACCGACGTCCACGGCGAGGTCATCCACGAGATCCTCGCCTGACGCCCGTCAGCTCGCGTCCAGCGGCTTCAGGTCGTCGACGACGAACTTGCCGTCCACGCGGATCGGCGCTCCGTCGAACGCGATGACGCCGCCGCCGTACTCCGGGCGCTGGATCTGCACGAGGTCCCAGTGGATCTTCGAGCGGTTGCCGTTGTCGGCCTCGTCGTAGGCGTTGCCGGGCGTGAGGTGGAAGCTGCCGGCGATCTTCTCGTCGAACAGGATGTCGCGCATCGGCGAGAGGATCTTCGGGTTGCAGCCGATGGACCATTCGCCCGTGTAGCGGGCGCCCTCGTCGGCGTCGAAGATGCGCCGCAGCTTCTCGGCGTCGCCGCCGGCGCAGTCGGCCTTCACGACCTTCCCCGCGCGGAATTCCAGCCGGACGCCGTCGAACGAGGCCCCCTGGTAGATGGTCGGGGTGTTGAACCGGATGTGGCCGTCGATCGAGTCGCGCACCGGGGCGGTGAAGACCTCGCCGTCGGGGATGTTCATCGTGCCGAAGCAGGGGACGACCGGGATGCCGGCGATGGAGAAGGTCAGGTCCGTCTCCGGGCCGGTGATGCGGACCTCGCGGGCGGCGTCCATGCGGGCGACGAGCGGGGCCTGGTCCTTCGCCATCTTCGCGTAGTCGAGCGTGCAGACGTCGAAGTAGAAGTCCTCGAACGCGCCGGTGCTCATGCCGGCCTGCTGGGCCATGCTGGAGTTCGGCAGGCGGAGGACGCACCATTTGGTGTGCGTCACCCGGCGCTCGAAGTGGACGGGCTTCTGATAGAGGGCGTTGTAGGCGTCCAGCTTCTCGGGCGGGACGTCGCTCATCTCGCTGATGTTCCAGGCCCCGCGCAGGCCGATGTAAGCCTGGACCTGGTCCATCCGGGCGCGGTCGATCCGCCCCCATTTCTCGACGGCCTCGGGCGATCCGCGCAGGACCAACTCGCGGACGATGCGGGCGTCGCGCGTCTCCACCAGGGCGATCCCGCCCCGCGCCGCGGCCTTCTCGACCAGCAGGCGAGGGAGGGTGGAATCGGCCAGGTCGAAGCACTCGACGAGGAGGGTCTCGCCGGCCTGGAGGCGGACGGAGTGGTCGATGAGGATGTCGGCCAGGGTCTCCCAGCGGGGGTCGGGCATCGGCGCGTGGCTCCGTGACGCCGCGGCGCTAGGGGTCGGCGTCCGGGTGTGCCTTCGGAATTCGGCGGAAGGTCGCGGGTTCATGGACGTCTTCCCCCCTCGCGGGGGAAGACAGACCGCGAAGCGGTCAGATGAGGGGGACGCGAAGCACGGGCACCGTCGGGATTCGAAGGCCCGCCCGTCCGGGCCGGCGCGAGATCCGGCGGCCTCCTCGCTCGTCTTCCCCCTCATCCGGCCCTTCGGGCCACCTTCCCCCGCCAGGGGGGAAGGCCGTCATGATGTCCCTTCAACCCCCGACGCGATCCGCCAAATTCCGAAGGCACACCCGGCCGCCGCCCCGCTTGCCCGCGGCGAGGGCGTGGTATAGCCTAACAGCGAGGGGGACCGGACCAGCCGGGGCCCCGCCTCCATGATCCAACCTTCGCGCCGCGGCGGCAAGACGCGGCGGCCGGCGGGCCTCGACGACGAGCCCCCGAACCGGCCGGGAAAGGGAGCGGTTCCTTGAGCCTGTTCGACCTGTCGGGAAAGACCGCGATCGTCACCGGGGGCAACGGCGGCATCGGCCTGGGGATGGCCCTGGGGCTGGCGGAGGCCGGCGCGTCGGTCGCCGTGGTGGGCCGCGACGCCGAGAAGACCCGCCGCGCCGCCGCCGAGATCGAGGAGAAGACCGGCTCCAAGGCCCTGGCCGTCGTCGCCGACCTCTGCAAGCCCGAGGACGTCGAGCGGGCCGTCGCCGAGGCCGGCGGGCGCTTCGGCCGGATCGACGCCCTGTTCAACAACGCCGGCATCAACATCCGGCGCGCCCCGCAGGACTTCACGCTGGAGGAGTGGAACGAGGTCATGAACGCCAACGTCACCTCGGCGTTCCTGGCGTCGCAGGCCGTCTACCCCTGGATGAAGCGCCAGGGGGGCGGGAAGATCGTCAACACCGGCAGCATGACGTCGGTCCTGGGCTCGTCGTTCGCCGCGGCCTACGCGACCTCCAAGGGTGCCATCGTCCAGCTCACCAAGAGCCTGGCGCTGGCCTGGGCGGCCGACGACATCCAGGTGAACGCCATCCTCCCCGGCTGGTTCGACACCGAGATGACCATCGCCGCCCGTCAGCAGGTCCCCGGCCTGCACGAGCGCGTGCTGTCGCGCATCGCCAAGGGCCGCTGGGCCAAGCCCGCCGACATGGCCGGCGCGGCGGTCTTCCTCGCCAGCCCGGCCAGCGACTACATCACCGGCGTCGCCCTGCCGGTGGACGGCGGCTACCTCGCGACCCTCTGAACGAGGGCCGCGGGCCGCCCGTCGCTCAGTCGCCCTCCGGCGGCGGGGCGATGAACACGTCCTTGCGCGGGAACTTCTCGAACAGCTCGGCCGGCTTGCCGAAGTTCGTCGCCAGGACGTCGGCCGGGTTGCCGGCGATCCACTGCGAGAGGTCGATGGTCGCGTAGACTCCCGTGTTGAAGCCGATGAGGACGCGGGCCGGCCTCTCCCCCACGTTCTCGATCGAGTGCCCGTACCCCTGGGGGATGTAGCCGACGTCCCCCTTGGAAAGCGTCTCGGTGCGGAAGCGGCCGTGCGAGCCGAACATCGTGACCGAGACGTCCCCCTCAATGACGTACTGCCACTCGTCGGCCGTCGGGTGCCAGTGCAGCTCGCGCAGGGCCCCCGGCTCCAGGTCGAGCACGACGCCCGCCACGGTCTTCGAGATCGGGAACGTCGTCGAATCCACCCGCCACTCGCGACCGCCCTTGAACGTCCGGTGGGGCGGGCGCTTGAGCAACTCGTACCTGTGCGTGAGCGCCGGGGCCTTCCAGCCCTGGAGCGGAGCCCGCGGGGGCTCGGGCGGCTTCGCGCCGCGGGCGAAGTAGACCTCCTCCTTCGGGAAGCCGTCGAAGGCGGATTCGGGCAGGCCGAAGTTCTTGGCGAGGAGGGCCCTGGGCGCGTGGCCGATCCAGTCGCTGATGCTGAACGTGCCGAACTCGGAGAAGTAGCCGTTGTCGAAGATGAGGATGAAGTGCGTGGGCTCGTCGCCCAGGCATTCGAGGACGTGGCCGTGCCCGCGCGGGAAGTACCAGACGTCGCCGGGGTTGAAGTCGTTCGTCTCGGCCCCCCCCTCCGGGTCGATGACGGTCGTGCGGACGCGGCCCCCGATGACGAAGGCCCATTCGGCGGCCGTGGCGTGCCAGTGCAGCTCGCGCATCGCGCCCGGCTCCAGCTTCATCGAGACGCCGGCGATCCCCTTGGAGATCGGCAGTTGCTCGACCGTCGCCTCCTTGCCGTAGCTGCCGCCGATCACCTTGCCCTGGGACTTCTCTAGCTCGAACTTGAACGTCGGCAGCTCGCGACCGGCGAGGACGTCGTCGGGGACGTTGTTCAGGAAGCTGGGGTCGCCCGCCGCGGCCTCCTTCGAGGCGGCCATCGCCGCGACGGCCGCGGCCACGCCGGCACCGCCCAGGAATTCCCGCCTCGGCAAGTCGGCCATGCGAACCTCCCACACATCGGGCGCAAGGATGCGGAAGACGGCCGCCTCGCCCTCAGCGCCAGGGGTATTCCGGCGGCACCGGGAGGCCGACGACCTCGGGGCGGACGATCGACCAGAAGTCGCGGATCTTCGCGCGGACGACGCTGGTCTCGCGGGCGATGATCTTGTAGACCAGCCCCGCCCCGTTCGGCAGCCGTCCGACGCCCGCGGCCCAGCCTTCCTCGCGATTCCACGCCGAGGCCGCCCGCTCCGCGACGGCGTCGGCGACGGCCGGCGGCGTCAGCAGCAGGACGTTGCCGAAGACGTCGAAATCCCCCATCACGCCCGGACGAGGGACGGGGGAGCGGTCCGGCTCGATCACGAACTTCTCGACGAACAGGCTCGACCCGTCGGGCCGCTCGCCGGCCACGGTCGACGAGAAGAGGTCGAACCGGAACAGCTCGCCGTCGCGATAATACTTCCGCCCCCCCATCAGCGTCTCCGCATAGAGGAGCGTGGCCGTCGGCGCGATGCGGACCCTCGTCCGCGTGAGGAATCGCGAACGGGCGAAGGGGATGACGGGCTCGGGGAGGTATTCCAGGTACGCGCCGTCCTCCAGCGTGATCTCCTGCGTCTGGACGGCGTGGTTGGCGTCCATCTCGTGGATCTTGGTCGCGGCCTGGGTGGTGACGTGGCCGCAGGCCCCGGCGGCGACGGCGAAGTCCATCGTGTAGCGATCGCCCTGGAGGACGCCGCCGGAGTTCGTGATGATGAAGACGACCGGCAGGCCGGGCATCCCCTCGTCGCAGTACAGGGCCTTCTGCACCAGCAGCGGCGCGCGACGCTCCATCACCGCCAGGATGGAGCGCTCGCCGCGGGGCTCGAAGCGCAGGCGCAGGTGAGCATCCTTGCCGAACGACCCGACGGGGAGTTGCGGCGGCTCGTCGAGGTACGGGAGCAGCTCGTGGGGCGTCGATGCGGGGCTCACGCGGTATCCTTCGTCGCCAGGTCGAACAGGACGTTCTCGCGGATCACGTCGATGAGGCGGTCGATCCCCTCGCCGGTCTTGCAGTTGGTGAAGACGAAGGGCTTCTCCCCGCGCATCAGCCTGGAGTCGCGGTCCATGACCTCCAGGCTGGCGCCGACGTAGGGGGCCAGGTCGGTCTTGTTGATCACCAGGATGTCCGACTGGCAGATCCCCGGGCCGTTCTTGCGCGGGATCTTGTCGCCGGCGGCGACGTCGATGACGTAGATGAAGAAGTCCACCAGCGCCGGGCTGAAGGTGAGCGTGAGGTTGTCGCCGCCGCTCTCGATCAGGACGACGTCGGTGTCGGGGAAGCGGGCCTCCATGTCCTCGACGGCGGCGAGGTTCATGCTGGGGTCCTCGCGGACGGCCGTGTGCGGGCAGGCGCCGGTCTCGACGCCGATGATCCGCTCCTCGACCAGGATCCCCTTGAGCGTCCGGCGGACCTGCTTGGCGTCCTCGGTCGTGACGACGTCGTTGGTGATGATGAGCACCCGGGCGCCGAGGTCGAGGAGCTTGGGCGTGATCGCCTCGATGATCGCCGTCTTCCCCGACCCGACCGGGCCGCCGACGCCGATCCGCGTGATGTTCCTGGCCATGATCGAACCTCAATTCATGAACATGCGGACGTGCGCCCGGACGTGCAGCGACGCCAGGACGTCGAACTCGGGCGCGAAGGCGGCCATGTCGCCCAGGCCGAGGCCCGCGGCGCGGTCGTAGGCGGCCCCGGCGAGCTCGTTGACCTCGAACAGGATCGCCTGCGCATCCAGGTAGTGCACCTTCATCAGCCGGAGCGAGGCGTTGACCATCATCGTGGCCACGCCGTACTGGTGGACGGCGAAGGCGTCGCGCTCCGACAGGCCGAGGTCGGCGAAGACGAGGGCCTGCCCCACGGGGAGGCATCCCGGCGTCGCGCCGGCCTTGATCCGGCCCAGCCAATCGGCCGCGGCCGACCGGCCCAGGACGCGCCCGGCCATCTCGGCGAGCTTGCGGCCCATGCGGACGGTCATGGTCCGCATCTCCTCGTTCAGCTTGCGGTCGAAGACGGCCCGGTCGGCGCGGTCGACCCCGTCGGCGTCGCCGGCCGCGGCGGCGCGGTGGGCCGCGAGGACGGCCAGGCCGTCGGAGGTCGCCGCCTGGTCGACGGCCGAGCGGACGAACGCGCGCAGCGTCCCCACGTCGCGCACGACGCCGAGCTGCACGGCCGTCTCCAGGCCGTTCGAGAACGAGAAGGCCCCGATCGGCAGCAGCGAGTCGCCGAACTGGAGGACGCGCATCAGTTCCGCGATCGTCGCCAAGCGTCCTCCGGGGGCTGGGGTGCGGGGCCGGTCCGGCGGCTCATGGCGACGGCGGCGTGTGCGAGTGGGGCGTCGCGCCGGCGCCGCCGAACAGCCGGCGGGCCTCGTGAGGGGCCAGGTACGGGATCGCCTCGGAGCCGGGGATGAACTCGCAGGAGATCCCCTCGAAGGCGTGGGTCTTCATGACCGAGGCCATCACCTTGCGGTCGACCGTCAGCGGGACGTACACGGCCCCCCCCTTGAAGACGGCCGGCCAGTGCTGGTTCCCCAGCGCGTGGCCCAGCTCCACGCAGGTCCGGGCCAGCTCCTCCGGCGGCCTGCCGAGCAGGCCGTCGAGGCGCAGGACCATGACCTCCTTCAGGCTGACGCGCGCGACGATCGCCGTCAGGTTGGGCTCGTCCCAGGCGAGGACGTCGCCGTCGCGGAGGCGGGTGTTCCGCTCCAGCGCGACGGCCACCTCGACGCCGGACTCCGTCTTGAGGCGGAACCGGTTCTTCTGGGCCTGCCACTGGTCGAGGTCGAGGGGGTCGACGACGGCCCCCTCCAGGAGCTGGGCCCACGCCGGATCGTCGGCGTTGCCCAGCGGTCGTTCGATGAGGATCATGGTCCCCCCCGCCGCCCTCGCGGGATCAGCAGAAGAAGTAGAGCTGGTTGAGCGAGATCGACTTCGGCGGCGTGACCGTCGCGTGGACGCCGTCGACCTTCACGGCGAAGGTCTGGGGGTCGACGTCGATCTTCGGCACCAGGCCGTTGCGGACCATGTGGTGCTTGGTCAGGACCCGCGTCTGCGAGACCGGCTCGACGGACCGCTGGAGGCCGTACTTCTCCTTGACGTTCAAATCGTATGCCGCGCGGGAGACGAAGGTCGTGCAGGTCTTGGCCAGCGCCGAGCCGAAGGCGCCGAACATGGGCCGGTAGTACATCGGCTGGGGCGTGGGGAGCGACGCGTTGGGGTCGCCCATGTTGGCCCAGACGACGAAGCCCCCCTTGAGGACCATCTTGGGCTTGGCGCCGAAGAAGGCGGGCTCCCAGAGGACCAGGTCGGCCATCTTGCCCGGGGCGATCGAGCCCAGGTGCTCGGAGATGCCGGCGGTGATGCACGGGTTGAGCGTCACCTTGGCCAGGTAGCGGAGGACGCGGAAGTTGTCGTTGCCGGGGGCGTCCTCGGGGAGCTGGCCGCGGGCCTTCTTCATGGCGTCGGCCGTCTGGACGGCGCGGAGGAAGTTCTCGCCGATGCGCCCCATGGCCTGCGAGTCGCTGCCGATCATGGAGATGGCGCCCATGTCGTGCAGGACGCTCTCGGCCACGATGGTCTCGGCCCGGACGCGGCTCTCGGCGAAGGCGACGTCGGAGGGGATCCGGGGGTTGAGGTTGTGGCAGACCATGATCATGTCGAACAGCTCGGCCACCGAGTTGACGCCGCAGGGGAGCGTCGGGTTGGTCGAGCTGGGGAGGATGTTGGGCTGGCCGACCACCTTCAGCAGGTCGGGCGCGTGGCCGCCGCCGGCGCCCTCGGAGTGGTAGGTGTGGACGGTGCGGCCGTCGAACGCGGCGATCGAGTCCTCCACGAAGCCGGACTCGTTGAGCGTATCCGTGTGGACGGCGACGCTCACGTCGTATTCGTCGGCGATGGAGAGGCACGACCGGATCGCGGCCGGCGTGGTGCCGTAGTCCTCGTGGATCTTGAACCCGGCGGCGCCGGCGCGGAGCTGCTCGACGAGCGGGCCGGGCGCGCTGGCGTTCCCCTTCCCCTGGAAGCCGAAGTTGAGCGGCAGGCCCTCGACGGACCGGAGCATCATCTCCAGGTTCCAGGGGCCGTTGGTGGAGGTGACGCCGTTGGTCCCGTCGGTGGGCCCGATGCCGCCGCCCCAGAGGGTCGTGACCCCGTTGGAGAGGGCGTCCCACGCCTGCTGCGGGCAGATGTAGTGGACGTGGGTGTCCATCCCGGCCGCGGTCAGGATCAGGTGCTCGCCCGTGATGGCGTCGGTCGCGGTGCCGGTCGTCAGGCCGGGCGTCACGCCGTCCATCGTGCTGGGGTTGCCCGCCTTGCCGACGCCGACGATCCGACCGTTGCGGATGCCGACGTCGGCCTTCAGGACGCCCAGGAGCGGGTCGAGGATCGTGACGTTGGTGATCACCAGGTCGAGGCAGCCGGCCTCCTGGGTCAGGTTGTTGTCCGAGCCCATCCCGTCCCGGAGCGTCTTGCCGCCGCCGCACACCAGCTCGTCGCCGTAGACGCGCAGGTCGCGCTCGATCTCGACGTACAGGTCGGTGTCGCCCAGGCGGACCTTGTCGCCGACGGTCGGGCCGAACAGGTCCGCGTATTGCTTGCGCGAGATCTTCGACATGGCCTTACCACCCCCCTCGTCAGGACCCGCTCGACTTGTAGCCCCTATCCTTCGCCCGCCGGACGGCCGCCTCGCGGTTCGGCCGGTAGTCGGGCGTCGGGCCGTCGCCGGTCCAACCGTCGACGAGGTTGTTGAACCCGAAGCAGAACTGCTTGCCCCCCATCGGGACGAGCGTCACTTCCTTCTCATCCCCCGGCTCGAACCGGATGGCCGTCGTGGCCGGGATGTCGAGCCGCCGGCCGAACGCCGCCTCGCGGTCGAACTCCAGGTAGCGGTTGACCTCGAAGAAGTGGAAGTGCGAGCCGACCTGGATGGGGCGGTCGCCGGTGTTCCGGACCTTCAGGGTCGTCGTCGGGCGTCCGGCGTTGAGCTCGATCTCGCCCGGCGCGAGGACTACGCCGCCGACGGGGACCTTCTTGGCGCTGGCGCTGACGTGCGGCGGGGCGTCGGGATGCCCCTCCTTCCAGTCGCCGACGCCGGGCTCATCCGGCTGCTTCTCGGGCTCGGCCATGGTTCGCCTCCGGTCTCGCGGTGGGGGGTCACTTGATCGGGTCGTGGACGGTGACGAGGCGGCTGCCGTCGGTGAAGATCGCCTCGAGCTGGACGAACGGGATCATGTCGGCGACCCCATCCATCACGTCCGCGCGGGTCAGGACGGTCGCGGCCTCCTTCATGACCTCCTCGACCGTCTTCCCCTCGCGGGCGCCCTCCAGGGCCGCGGCGCAGATGACGGCCATGGACTCCGGGTGGTTGAGCTTCAGGCCTTTCGCCTTGCGCCGGTGGGCGACGTCGGCGAGCTGATGGATCATCAGCTTCTCGATCTCGCGGGGGGTCAGGTGCATGGGCCGTCTCCGAATCCAGGCGTTTCCCGGGGGGGTCAGTCTCGCGTCCCGAACAGCCGCCGCTCGGCCCAGGTCGCGAGCAGCACCAGCCAGGCCGCGACCACGAACGGGGCGGTCAGGGCCGGGATCCCCAGGGACTTGGGGAAGAATTCCGTCAGCGGGGTCGAGGCCACGGCCGCCAGCAGCGGGAGCGTCAGCGACGGCCGCGGCAGGAACAGGGCCATCGCGGCGAGCGAGGCGTTGTACCCGTACAGGCCCACCGACACCGGCGCGTCCGGGTCGCCGTGGTAGACGGCCACGGCCGTCCCCACCAGCGAGCCCATCAGCGCCATCGCCGCGTGCCAGGGGTTGCTGATCGCGATGCCGGCCAGGAACAGCACGCCCGTCAGCGCGTTCGCCCCCAGCATCACCTCGGCCTCGCCGCGCAGCACGGCCGAGAGGAACCCGCCCTCCTCGATGACCGTCGGCGGCGCGGGGGCGTCGATGGCATGCCCCATCAGCCCGTGGGCCGACAGGAGCACCAGCCACGTCGTCACGACGAACGGCGCGGTGTAGGCCGGGAACTTGAGATATCGCCCCGCCAGCCGCGTCAGGAACGTCGCCGCCGCGCAGCCGGCCGCGGCCAGGAGCCAGGTCAGCGGGTGCGAGGGCTTCAGGAAGACCGGCGTCGCCAGCCCGACGAGCGTCGAGTTGAACCCGTAGAGCCCCTGCTCCAGCCCGTCCCGATCGAAGCCGGCGAGGCGGGCGACGAGCGGGCCGATCGCCGCGCCCAGGATCGCCCCCGCAAGCATCGCCGGCGACGCCAGGGCGATCCCCGCCAGGAAGAACAGGCCGGTCCCGGCGTGCCCCTGGAACATGATCTGGCCGACGCCTCGCAGGGCGACCCGCGCCGCGTGCTGGGCGTCCTCGCCGGAGCGAGGGGCGAGTGATTCGAACCGACCCATGTGTCGACGACCGTCCCAGATGAAGAATCCTACAGCCCACGTCCCGAGCATCTCAGAACCCCGCGTTCGAATCAATCGGGCAGTGCCGCTGAATAATTCGTCATGCCGGACGGCCCCCTCGATCGATACCACCGTAAAGATCGTCAGGCCCATCGACCGCCCCCGGGCGGTGTTCGAGGATCGCTCCGGCCCCAAGGGAGGGCGTCATGGCTCATCGGGTTGCGCGGATTGGCGGGGTCTTCGCCGGCGTACTGATCGGCTGGGGCATTTGCGCCGCTCCTTCGCACGGGCAGACCCCCCTACGCACCCCCGATCCCGGCCGGGACGACCCCGCCGGAGTCCCCCGCCTCGGCCACCGATGCGGAGATCCTGGCCGAACTCCGCCGCCTCCGCGCCGAGGTCGCCGAGGCCCACCAGCTCAAGGCCCAGGTGGAGGCCCTCCAGCACCAGCTCCAATCCGCGACCGTCGGCGGCGCCGGGACGGCCGCCGTCGGGGGGGGCGCGGGATCCCCCGGGCTCGGGGCGCCAGGCGCGGCGTCCGCGCCGTCCGGGGAGGGCTCCAACGGAGTCCCGAATCGCTACCACTCCGGCACCTTCGGCCCGGACCAAGGCGAGCCCCCCGACGCCGACCGCCATCCCCTGTCGGGCCTCTACAAATACCACCACGACGGCACCGGCCCCAACGGCGGCGGCGGCTACTTCAGCTTCAGCGACGAGAACGACGAGTTCTCGCTCAACATCACGAACCAGCTCACCCTCGACGGCACCTTCTTCGACCGCGCCAACCTCCCCACCAACGAGCAGAATTTCAACATCCCTTTCACCCGTATGTATTTCTACGGGAACATCACCAAGGACTGGAGCTACCAGGTCGGCACGCAGGGCTTCCTCGGGACCTACAACCTTCTCGACATGTTCATGTCCTGGCACCTGACGAAGAACATCACCCTCCGCGCCGGCAAGGGCCTGGCCCCGCCGCTCTACGAGTACTACGCCTTCTCCCCGGCGCTGGAGCCGGTCATCACGAACTCGCCGCTGTTCCAGCTGGCCGCCAAGCGCCCCATCGGGCTCATGTTCAGCGGCACGGCTCTGGACAACCGGATGCAGTGGTGGTCGGGCGTGACGAACACGGGGACGAGCCTGTTCGGCGACCTGAACCGGAACGTCGAGTACAACGGTGCCGTCGACTTCACCCCCTTCCGCGGCGAGGCGTGGCACGACTCGATCTTCGAGGGGCTGGGCGGCGGCATCGGCATGTCGGCCGGCGACCAGAAGTACGCCCTGCATCAGTCGAGCATCGCGTTCCTGAACAACGGCGAGGCGACCACGAACCCCAGCTTCGTGACCCCCGTCGGGCTCCCCTGGTACATCTACAACCAGAACGTCTGGGCCGACGGCATGCGGTCCCGGGTCGCGCCTCACATCTACTGGTACGGCCGGTTCAGCGTCCTGGCCGAGATGATGAACTTCAGCCGCGAGCTGACCGACGGCCGCACCACCGGCCGCTCGACGCAGTGGGCCTACTACGTCAACGCGTCCTACTGGCTCACCGGCGAGCGCGACTTCATGGGCAACGGCTTCCAGGGCTACACGGTGATGGAGCCGCTCCATTCGTTCATCCCCGGCCGCGGCGAGTACGGCCCGGGGGCCTGGCAGGTCGCCGCCCAGTGGTCCGAGTTCAACGCCGGCCGCGGCGACATCGACCGCGGCTTCGTGGACGTCGCCCGCTCCACCGAGCGGATGGACAGCCTCATGACCGGCCTGAACTGGTGGCCCAACAAGTACACGCGCATCAGCTTCAATTACGTCTGGACCTGGTTCAACAACCCCATCCCGATCGCGGGCCCGGGGTCGATCGACCAGTACAACACCTTCTGGATGCGGTTCGCGATGTTCTTCTGACCGCGGCTCGCCCCGTCGAAAGTATCGGAGTACGAGCATAAATCCCCCCCTTCTCCCCTCGTGGGAGAAGGGCGCTTGTCATCACCCTGCTCTCATGTTTTCGACGGAGCACCCTCGGCTCACACGCCCGAAGGGTACGTCTCCGGGACCTCGCCCCCCTCGCGGACGGGGATGCCGTGCAGGGCGCGGAGCGCCCGCGCGTGCTCCAGGTGCAGGAACGCGTCGTAGCGCCGCGGGAGGACCGTCGGGACGTAGTTGCCGAGCCGTTCGTACTCGGGGTGGTAGACCACGCCGATCGCGCGGTGGCCGCGAGGCTCCAGGGCCTCGGGCGTACGCGACGCCTCGTCGAAGACGACGAGCGCGTCCGACCCGAGCGCCCGATGGAAGACGTCCTCCCAGCTCCCCTCGCGGCCGGGAGGGACGGGCATCCTCTCCATCGGAGCCTCCCACTCGCGGCCGGCGAGGACGGTCCCGCGATGCGCGCCGAAGCCGACGAGCACGACGCCCTCGTCCCCGCGGCGCTCGCGCACGAGCTGGCCGACGTTGACCTCGCCGCGGTCGGCCATGTCGGTGTACCGGGCGTCCCCGACGTGGGTGTTGTGCTCCCAGACGATGGCGCGGGCGTCCGGCCCGTGGAACTCCATCAGCCGCTCCAGCGTCTCGACCATGTGCCGGTCGCGGAGGTTCCAGGTGTCCGGCCCGCCGCGCACCATGATGCGGTAGTAGGTCTCCGCGTCGCGCAGCACCAGGGCGTTCTGCTCGGCCGCGAACCGGGCCTCGCGCTCGTCGGCCGACGGGGGCTCGTCGCGCCCCTTCGCGCGGCGGACCTCCTTCAACAGCTCGACGACCTCGCGCTCGCACGAGTTGGGCGCGAACCGGGCCGCCCGCGCGTAGTCGTGGACGTCCTCCGCGTAGGGTTCGAAGCAGCGGAAGGCCGCCAGAGCGGCCGGCAGCGCCGAGGGGTCGTGCTTCTTCAGATAGCCCACGATCGCGTGCAGGGACTCCCACAGGCTGTAGACGTCCAGCCCGTAGAAGCCGACCTTGCGGCCCTCCGGGACGGAATCGTTGCGGCGGCGGAGCCACTCCGCCAGCGCGACGACGTCCTCGTTCGCCCACATCCACGTCGGCCAGCGCTCGAAGGCGCGGAGCGTCTCGCGGGCCGAGCCGGCGGCGTCGGCGCGGCCCTTGACGTAGCGGTCGACCCGGTAGCAATCGGGCCAGTCCCCCTCGACGGCGATGAACGAGAAGCCCTCCTCGACGATCAGCCGCCGCGAGATCGCCGCGCGCCACGAGTAGAATTCGGACGTCCCGTGCGACGCCTCGCCGAGGAGGACGAAGCGAGCGTCCCCGATCCGGTCGATGAGCGGCCCCAGGTCGTCGGGCCCGCGCAGCGGCCTCGCCAGCGCGCGGGCCTGGGAGATCAGGCCGGCGGGAGTCGAGGGTTCCCGCCACATCCTGCGATCGATCCGAGCCATGGCCATCCTCCCGGCCGATGTCGGCCGCGCGGCTCACCGGAGATGCCGTTCGAACCACTCCCGGGCCAGGCCCGCCACCCGCTCCAGGGCGCCGGGCTCCTCGAACAGATGCGTGGCGCCCGGGACGACCTCCAGCGCGACGGGGCCGGACATCCGGTCCATCGCCCGCCGGTTCAGCGCGAGCACCTGCGCGTCCGCGCCGCCGACGATCAGCAGGGTCGGGGCCCGCACGGCGAGCAGCGCGGAGTCGGGGGCGAGGTCGGGCCGGCCTCCTCGCGAGACGACCGCCGCGACCTCGGGCCGCTCGGCCGCCGCGCCCAGCGCCGCCGCCCCGCCCGTGCTCGCCCCGAAATACCCCACCTTCAGGCCGAGGAGTTCGGGCCGCGACTCCGCCCATCCCGTCGCGGCGATCAGGCGGCCGATCAGCAGGTCGATGTCGAACCGCAGGTGGCGCGTATGGCGCTCCCGCCGCTCCTCCTCCTCGGTGAGCAGGTCGAACAGGAGCGTCGCGAGGCCGCCGGCCTGGAGCGCCTCGGCGACGTGGCGGTTCCTCGCGCTGAGACGGCCGCTGCCGCTGCCGTGCGCGAACAGGACCACGCCCCGAGGCGCCTCGGGGACCGTCAGGTCGCCCTTCAGGATGACCGTCCCGGCGGGGATCTCCACGGGCGCGGGGGTGGCGAGGGTTGCTGGACGCATGACGGGGCCCTCCCTCAGTTCGGGATCGACGGCGCTTCATGTTCCGACGCCGCCCGGTCGAGGAGTTCGCGCACCTCCGCGTCGCTCGTCTGCGAGAAGTCGTGATACCACAGCCCGACCGCATGGAAGGGGTCGGGCGTGCGGGCGCACACGACCTCGTCGACGATGCGGCGGAACGCCTCGCACACCGACGGCGCCGCGACGGGGACCGCCACCACGATCCGGGCGGGGTCGAGCCCGCGCAGGGCGGCGACGGCGGCTCGCATGCTCGCGCCGGTGGCCAGGCCGTCGTCCACCAGGATCGCGGTCTTGCCCCGGACGTCGGGCGGGGGCCGGTCGTCGCGGTACGCGCGCTCGCGGCGGGCCAGTTCCTCGCCCTCCTCGGCGGCGACGGCCTCCACCTCCTCGGGAGGGATGCGGAGCCCCTGCACGACGTCGCGATTGAGCAGCCGGACCCCGCCGCTGGCGATGGCCCCGAAGGCCAGCTCGGGTTGCCCGGGGACGCCCAGCTTGCGGACGAGGAACACATCCAACGGAGCGCCGAGCTTCCGCGCGACCTCGTACCCCACCGGCACGCCCCCGCGCGGGAGGGCCAGGACCAGCACGTCCGGACGGCCTGCGAGCCCGGTCATCCGGTCCGCCAGGTCCCGCCCGGCCTCGCGGCGGTCGCGGAACGTTTCACGCATCATCGCGCGCCTCCGATCACGCTCGCTTGCGCATCACGAATTCCAAGCTCCTGCTTTCGATGTCCCGACGTGCAAACCGCGGGCCCTTCCGGGGCGATCCGCGGCTTCGGGACTCACCCGAGCGCCGAGGCCGCCGCGATGGACGTCGCGGGATGATCGCGGAGGAGGGCGCGGGCGGCTTCGTGCTCGGAGTCGCGAGGCGCGTCCGACGGCGAGGGGGACGGTCCGTCGGCCGACCAGACGGCGGGGAGTCCGAGGGCCGTCGCCAGGGCGTCGGTCGTCGCGGGGAAGGCCGCGAGGAGCCGCGACGCCTCGCGTTCGGTCGGCCCCTTCGCCGCCCGGGGCGCCTCGACGGTCGCGACGCTCGGCCCGGCCTTCGTCCGATCCCAGGGGGCCGTCCAGCCCTCCAGGGCGTCGAGCCCCCTCGGGAAGACGGCCGCGGCCTCCTTCACCAGGACCGGCAGCGCGGCGTCCGCGTGCGGGCGCAGCATGCGCAGGAGCTTCGGCATCCACGGCATGAGCAGTCGATCCGGCAGGCGTTCGAACGCCTTGCTCAACAGCTCGACCGTCAGCCCGCCCACCAGCGGCGTGAAGGCGAGGGCCAGCAGCAGCCCTTCCAGGTATTCCGGCAGCGCGGGGAGCGTCAGCTCGTTCTCGGCCAGGGCGTCGAACCGGGCCCGCAGGCCGGCGACATCCCGGAGCCGCAGGACGCATTCCGCGGCCCAGAGGATCGAGAGCTTGGGCGGGTCGACCGCGACCGGCCCGGCCTGGCGGACCGCGATCACGAGCTGGCTGCGCTCGCACCCCAGCGAGAGCGCCAGGCTCTCCAGCGTGAAGATGAACTGGAGCATCGCCGCCAGGTCGCCCGGCGCGACGCCCCGGTCGGCGAAGCCGTTCGGCAGCATCGTCGCGTAGTGCGAGTACCCCGCGGTGACGAACCGCTTCAGCCACGCCGGCAGGCCGGCTTCCGTGGTCCGGTAGTAGTGGACCAGACGCGTGACCCGCGTGTGGATCTCGCGGGCCTGCCTCGCGTCCGGCTCGCGCGTGAGCAGGTCGACGGCGCGTTCGCCCAGCTCCTCCACCAGCCGCTCGCTCCCGAGGAACAAAAGGCCGTCCTCGGCCGCGCGGAGCGCGTCGGCCGCGCGGGCGTCGGGGTCGAAGGCCGCCTTCTTCAATCGACGTTCGAGCACATGCTCGACCGTCATGCCCTCGTATCCGAGCTGGATCACGGCCCCCTGGTTCTGGCCGATCGCCACGTCCCAGCTCTCCTGCTGCGGGACGTGCCCCAGCTCGCGCCGGCCCATGATCGGCCGGACGACGTTCTGGGGGAGCAGATAGCGCAGCTTCCACAGCAGGTCCGAGCACGGCAGCAGCTCGGGCGACTTGCGGAAGTCCAGCAGCGCCCGCTGGATCGTCCGCGACTCCAACGTGATCGGCAGCGGGGCGAGCCGCGCGTAGACGTCGCGGGCGAGCGGCGGGAGCGATTCGAATCCGATCCGGCCGACCCGATCGCCCCCGAGCAGGACGTCGCAGAGCCGGGCGACGTCGCGCCTGCCCGGGACGGACTCCTTCTCGATGCAGGTGATCGCCGCGTCGCGGAAGTCGTAGGGGGTGGGGTGGCGGCGGTTGCGGAGGTTCGCCAGCAGGATGGCCGTCTGGTACGTCGCGATGCCGTCGGCCGTGGACGCGAGGTAGCCGTTGTTCCGCGCCAGCTCGACGATCTTGACGCAGTTCTTCAGCAGCTCCTCCTCGTCCGACTCCACCGGCGGGGGCGGCCCCTGGAGATACCCGAGGAGGCGGTCAGGCGCGGGCGCGACCTCGATCGGCGGGGGCGGCGGGACCGCTTTCGGGGCCTTCTTCGGCTTCGTCGCCTTCGCCGGCGCGGCACCTTCCTCCTCGCCCTTCCGCCCCTTCATCCGGGGCTGGATCGCGAACGGCTTGAGGCCGTTCCGCGCGATCCCCTTGCGCCAGCGGGTCTCCGCGAGCGTGACGGCCCCGCGCGGGTGGCCGAACTGGTGCGAGATGGCGCTGTAGCTGCTGGGGAGGATCCCGTAGAGCCAGGTCGTGGGCGTGCGCGGGGGGACGTCCCAGAGGGCGTCGTTCTCCAGGCCGAACTCGGCGACCCGGCTGGCGACGTGGGCCGCGCCGCAGATGTAGAGGGCGTCCTTCGGGTCGACGCCCGTCGCGCGGAGCCCCTGCTTGATCCGCGTCCACATGTGCCGCTCGCGCAGCTCGTCCTCGCGGCGGTCGGGCTCGGCCGTGCCGAGGCGTCGGAAGAGGCTGCCGATCAGGAACATCACCTGCCGGTACGCCGGGTAGTCGCCGTCGATCACGGCCTCCTCGACGTACTGGTCCCACCACTCGCTGAAGTGCTGGACGCGGGCGTTCTTCAGCAGGACGTCGCGGAAGAGGCCGAACGTGGGGACCAGCGAGCCCATCTCCACGCCCACGGCCGAGCCGTGCATGCCGGCGTCCTGATCCTCGGCGTCGGGGTCGTCCGGCACCGCGTCCTCCAGCGCCCCCGGCTCCTGGGGCATCCACTGGAAGACGTGATCGGCCGAGCGGTCGACGAAATGCAGCTCGACGCCCGACGTCTCCATCGCGTAAGCGATCGCCTGGTACTCGGCCGAGAACTCGGTGAGCGGGCAGACCAGGCTGAGCGGCGACCAAGCGGCCGGGAAGTGCTCGGACGTGGACGCGAACGCCTGGAGGGCCACCGGCGCGCGGCAATCGCGCAGGCCCTCGACGACCGGCCGCATGTCCTCGCAGCACTCCATGAAGATCGCCCGCGGCGGCCGGGCCGCCAGCCGACGCGCCATGTGCAAGGCCGAGGACGGCGAGTGGTGGCAGACCGGGAAGATCTCCATCGGCTCGCGGAACGCCCGCTCCACGTCGTCCACCAGCCCGCCCAGGATGTGGCCGAGCGCCTTCGCGTCGGCGGCGAACGCGCCGGCGGCGGCGAGGAGCTGGTCGCGGAGCGGGGCGAAGGAGATGGGCAGGTCCGCCCGGTCGCGGTCGGTCGGCGTGCTCATGGCGTCACTTCCTGGCCCTCAAGGATTCTGGACTTGCGACGCGGACGGTCTTCCCCCCTCGCGGGGGAAGACAGACGCCGAAGGCGTCAGATGAGGGGGACGACCAGCACGGGCGCCATCGGAGCTTGCGGGCCCTCTCGAAACGGCCGCCACGAAACCCAACAGCCTTATCGCGTGTCGTCCCCCTCATCCGGCCCTCCGGGCCACCTTCCCCCGCGAGGGGGGAAGGGCGTTACAGGGACCATCCCAGGGCCGCGACGGTCGCGTCACTTCATCCCTTCCAGGGCGTCCTTGCCGGCGGCTTCGAACGCCTCCCACGCGCCGCCGTCCTTCTTGGCCCGCTTGGCGACGGCCGCGTGCCAGAACTTGTTGAGGATCGAGACATCCTCCGGGATGCGGCGGACGAGCGTCCCCACCAGCGACTTCGCCAGGGCCCCGGGGGCGAGCGAGCCGTCGCCGAAGAACCGGCCGTGCAACACCGCGTCCTCCAGCACGCCGATCTGCTCGGCCGTCGACAGCGCGCTCTCCAGCCGGTCATCCTCCGACGTCTGCGAGGCCGACGCCTCGCGCAAATCGGCGAACGTCTGGAGCAGGATGTCCAGCAGGGCCGGCGGCGTCTCGACCTCGAATCGGTTCCGCGCCAGGAGTTCCTTCGTCCGGAACAGGACGATCTCGCGCTCGGTCTTCTTGTTCGTGACGACCGGGATCTGGACGAAGTTGAACCGCCGCTTGAGCGCCGACGAGAGGTCGTTCACGCCCCGGTCGCGCGCGTTGGCCGTGGCGATGACGTTGAAGCCCGGCCTCGCGAAGACCACGTCGTCCCCCTTCAATTCGGGGATCGCGATGTATTTCTCCGACAGGATCGAGATCAGCGCGTCCTGGACGTCGCTGGAGCATCGGGTCAGCTCCTCGAACCGTCCCATGAGCCCCCCCTGCATGGCCGTCATGATCGGCGACGGGATGAGGCTCTCGCGCGACTGGCCGGCCGCGATGACCATCGCGACGTTCCAGGAATACTTGATATGATCTTCCGTCGTCCCGGCCGTCCCCTGCACGACGCGCGTGCTGTCGCCGCAGATCGCCGCGGCCATCAGCTCGGCCAGCCAGCTCTTGCCGGTCCCCGGGTCGCCGATCAGCAGCAGGCCGCGGTCGCTCGCCAGGGTGACGATGGCGCGCTCCACGGTCCCCGGGTCGCCGAAGAACTTGGGCCGGATCTCGCGCTCCAGCCGGTCCGACGGCGACGATCCCAGGACGAACACGCGGACCAGCCGCGGCGACAGCCGCCACGACGCCGGCCTCGCGTCGCCGTCGATCGACCGGAGCCATTCCAGCTCCTCGGCGTATTTCACCTCCGCCGGCGCCCGCAGGACCTCGCCCGGATCCGCCTGCGTCGCGACAGCCCCCTCGGCCCCGCCCGACTTCGCCCTGGCCATGGCTCGCCTCCGATCCGGTCGCGTCAGTTGAGCTGCTTCTTCAGCTCGACGATGAGCTTCTTGATGTTGCCGGTGAGGACCGGCAGCCCGATCGACTTCAGTTGCTTGCGGAACCACTCGTTCACGCTGAAATAGCCCTTGCCGCTGACCGAGCCGACCGGGATGAAATGCACCCCCGACTGCTTCACCGCCTTGATCATCTCGAACAGCGGCCGGTCGTTGTGGAACTCGTAGAAGTCGGAGATCCAGACCATCGTGGTGCGCCTGGGGTCGACGATCAGGCCCCGCGCGTGCTGCATCGCCAGCGGCCCGTCGTTGCCGCCGCCGAGGTTGGTCCGCAGCAGCGACTCGAACGGGTCGGCCGCCCACGGGGTCAGGTCGATGACGTTCGTGTCGAACGCCACCAGCGAGACCACCACGCGCGGGATCGTCGCGAAGATCGACGCCAGGATCGCGCACTGCACCATCGCGTCGACCATCGAGCCCGACTGATCGACCACGACGATCAAATATTTGTTCAGGGATTTCTGGGCGGTGCGGCGGTAGTAGAGCTGGTCGACGTAGAGCCGGCCGTCCTGCGGGTTGTAGTTCTTGAGGTTCTTCCAGACCGTCCGCTTGAGGTCCAGGTTGCGGAAGACCCGTTTCGGCGGGACGGAGCGGTCGATCTCCCCCGTCTTCGTGCTGAAGACCTGCCGCTTGAGGACCGCGGCCAGGTCGTCGACGTACTTCTTGATGAGTCGCTTGGCGTTGGCCAGGGCCGGCCCCGACAGGTTCGATTTGTCGCGAAGAAGCTGTTCCAGCAGCGACAGCGTCGGCGTGAGCTGCGCGGCGAGGCGGTCGTCCTTCAGGACCTCGCGCAGGTCCATGCGCTTGACGAGGTCGCTCTCCATCGCCACCAGCTCCTCGCGGAGCTGACGATCGTCGACGTTCGGGGCGTTGCCGCTGATCCCGGCCCCGCTGGTCCCCGCCATGGTCTGCCCCGCCCCCCCGCCGGGCGGCCCCGCGCCGGCCCGCAGGCTCCCCGGGGCGAGGCCCATGCAACGCTCCAGCGCCTCGACGTCCTGGCACCACTGCTGGTACTGGCCCGCGGTGCAGGACGGCGTCCGGGTGTTCGGCCCGAAGACGTTGAGCAGGAGCTTCGAGTAGGCGAACGTCCGCCGCAGGTCGACGTCGTCCGCCCCCCCCTGCCCTTCGCCTTCCGGGGCCTGGACGCACGCGGCGACGGCGTCGAAGTCGGGCTTGAGCTTCGGATATCGATGCAGCAGCACGTCGACGCCGACGTTCGGGTCGAGGATCGCGGCCGGCAGTTCGAGGCGGTCGGCCAACTCGACGGCCGTCGCGTCGAACGCGGCCCCGACGTCTTCCAGGCCCGACGAGGCGGCGATCAGCCGCCAGTAGAGCATCTGCCGCCGCTTCAGGACGTTCGCGTCGCCCATCGTGCATCACCCCTTGCGCAGGAGCCGGCCGGAGCGTTCCTTGAGCACGTCGAGCGAGCGGTTCTTGAGCTTCTTCCGGGCCCCCGCCAGGCCCTCGCCGCTCACGACGTACTTCTTCTTCGCCCCGGCGCAGAGCGGCTGGAACCGCCAGCCGCCGCGGTCGAATCGGAGCAGGCCGACCAGCTCGGCGGCCTTCTCGACGATCGCCTCGGTCAGCTCGCTCGCCGCGCCGAGGCGTTCGCGGGCGATCGGCAGGCCGTGGCCGACGGCGAGCTTGATCGGCTCGGCGATGTGGACCGGGTGGCGATGGAGGGCCGGCGGCGCTGGCAACGACCCGAGCCGTTCCGCCGCGCCGAAGGGGTCCGCCGCCGCGCCGACCTCGGGGGGCGACCGGAGGATCAGGTCGCCGTCGGCCCGCAACTCGCCCTTCACTTGCAAGGTCTTGTGGCCGTCGAGCGCGTCCAGCACGGGCGCCTGGATCGGGTCGAAAAGGTCCCAGACCTCGGGGCCCGCGAGGGCGTCGACCTTGTAGGAGCTGAACGGGATGCGGACGGTGCGGGCCTCGCCGTCGTCGAGGATCCCGTACAGGATCGCGCACAGGAAGTTCTCGTGCGCCTGGACGTCGAGCCCCAGCGGCGTCAGGACGCCTTCGACCTCGCGGAACGTCGGCGAGGCGGGCGACTGGTGGGTGCGGACCATCGCGGCGGACCAGAGATCCCCCCAGCGGAAGGCGGGGACGTCGGGGCGTCGCGAGGCCGGGACGTACCGCGTCAGCTCGTTCGCGAACCCGGTCAGCAGCGCCGCGAGCCCGGCCATCTCCGGGACGGCCTGGAGGTTCTCCAGCGTCGCGGAGAACGGCGCGATGGAGTCTTCCTCCAGGTGTTTCAGCCCCGCGATCGCCAGCTCCGAGAGCCACTGCTGGACGCTCGCCAGGAGGGCCGCCGAGCCGTTCGGCGGGGACGGCGGCGGCTCGTCCGGCGCGGGGACGACCCGACCCAGCGCCTCGCGGGCCTGGGCGACGAGCGCGTCGTGCGCCGCGCCGAGGAGCGCGACCCGGGCCGACGCGAGCGCCGCGAACGAGCGGGCGACGAACTCGCTCCGGCCGACGGCCTCGACCGCCTCGGCCACGATCGGGCCCAGCGGCGACCCGTCGAACACGCCGGCCAGGGCCTCCAGCCCCCCGCGCTGGTCCTCGCCGAGCCGGGCGAAGCCGTGCATCAGGGCGTCGTCGAAGCCTTCGGCCAGCCCCAGCGCCTCGGCCACGCCGGGGGGGATGGTTTGCAGGGCGTTCATGACGCGAACCAGCCCATCTCCAGGACCGTCCCCGGCCTGGCCTGGAGTTCGCAATAGCGGAGGTAGCCCAGGAACCGGCTGAACACCTCCCCGGGCGACTCCTTCCGCTCGTCTCCCCGCAACGCCCCGAGGATGGCCCGGCCGTCGTCCAGGCCCTGGGCCTCCGCGATCCCCAGATACTCGGCCACGCGAGCCGCGCCGCACTGGACGACGGCCTCGTCGACCATCTCGCGGATATGCTTGCAAGGGCCGCCGCCGAGCCCGCCGCAAGGCCGGTTGTTGTTCGTGCAGCAGTAGTAATCGCCGCCGGAAGCGATGAACGAGACGTACACCCGCTCGACGTCCGACCCGCTCGACACCACCCCCTGCACCCGCCCCCCCGCCAACTCCACGAACGGCACGGCCTTCACCGTCCGCCTCCCCGCCGGCATGCCGCCCCCGACGACGCTCGCCCGCTCCAGCATGGCCGCCGTCCTCCCATGTGAGGATTCATCCCATCGACCAGACGATGGACTATTGAACAGGCGACCGGAAGCGAAGTCAAGAGGCCCGCGGAAATCCTCGACGGGCGTCCCGATCCTGCAACGCCCGCGCATGAAAAACGCCGCGTCGGTCGGACGCGGCGTGATCGGGGCGTATAGGACGAGCGGGGCCGAAGTCAGGACTTCTCGGGCTCGTCGGTCTTGGTCGGGAAGGCGGGGGCGCGGTCGACGACGTGGTCGATCAGGCCGTACTCCTTCGCCTCCTGGGGCGACATGAAGCGGTCGCGGTCGGTGTCTTCCTGGAGGCGTTCCAGGGTCTGGCCGGTGTGCTTGCGGTAGATGTCGTTGAGGGCCTTCTTCATGCGGATGAACTCTTCCGCATGGATCAGGATCTCGGTGGCGGTCCCTTCCATGCCGGCGAGCGGCTGGTGGATCATGATCCGGCTGTTGGGCAGGGCGTAGCGCTTGCCCGCCGCGCCGGCGGTCATGAGGAGGGAGCCCATGCTGGCGCACTGGCCCATGCAGTAGGTGGCGACGTCGCAGGGGACCCACTGCATCGTGTCGTAGATCGCCATGCCGGCGGTCACGCTGCCGCCGGGGCTGTTGATGTACAGGTGGATGTCGGCCTTGGCGTCCTGGTGGGCCAGGACGAGCATCTGGGCGACGACCAGGTTGGCGACGTTGTCGTCGATCGCGGTCCCCAGGATGATGATGCGGTCCTGGAGCAGGCGCGAGTAGATGTCCATCGCCCGCTCTTCGCGGCCGCTGCGCTCGATGACGATGGGAACCAGTGGCATCGGTGTGAGCCCTCGGACAGGCGTTGCGTCGGGCGTTGCCGGCCCGACGCCGCGGTGGAGTTCGTCCTCGTCCCGGATCGAATCAATAGGAGCCGGGGGCCGGCGGGGTGACGCCGTCGACGCCCTTGATGCCGTCGATGCGGCCCACGACCTGATCGACCAGGCCGTATTCCTTGGCCTGATTGGCGGTCAGGTAGCGGTCGCGCTCGGTGTCCTTGGCGATCCGCTCGATGGGCTGGCCCGTGTGGCGGGCGAGGATCTCGTTGATGACGTGGCGGCTCTTGACGATCTCCTCGGCCTGGATCTCGATGTCCGAGACCTGGCCGCCGACCTGCCCGTAGGGCTGGTGGATCATGATCTTGGAGTGGGGGAGCGAGAAGCGCCGGCCCTTGCTGCCGCCGGCCAGCAGGACCGCGGCACCGGAGGCCGCCAGGCCGATGCAATAGGTGGCGATCTGGCACTCGATGAACTGCATCGTGTCGTAGATCGCCAGCGTGCTGCTGACGCTGCCGCCGGGGCTGTTGATGTAGAAGCTGATCCCCTGCGTCCGGTTCTCGTACTGGAGGTAGAGGAACTTCATGACGGCCGCGTTGGCGACGCCGTCGTCGATCACGCCTTCCAGGAACACGATCCGGTTCTCGAGCAGCAGGTCGCCGAGGGTCATCTGCCTCTGGCGCGCGTAGTCGCGATAGCGCTGGAGCTTCGGTTCCGCCAGCGGGTGGTCGAAGGCCATGGACGATCCCTTTCGGTGACGAGTGGGGGCGAGACGGCCGCGCGGCCCTTCATGGTGTTATTGAAGGGGCCGGCGGCCGAAATTCAAGGGGGTCCGCTCCGGCCGGGTCACTCCGGGGCGGTCTCGTCGGATTCCCCGGCTTCCGTCTCGGGGGTGGCGGCCTCGTCGAGGGTCTCGACGGCGACCTCGGGCTCGTCGGCCGCGACGTCCTCATACTCGACCGACTTGAGGATGTGGTCGAGGGCGCGGCGCTCCAGGATCTGGGTGGCGAGGGCGTCGTCGAGGCCCTCCTTCTCCACCCGGGCGCGGACGCGGCGGACGCTCTCGCCCGAGCGCTCGGCCATCGCCTCGATCTCGGCCTCCAGGTCCTCGGCCTCGACCTTGATGTCCTCGGCCTCGGCGATCTTGGCGAGGATGAAGAACTCCTTGAGCGACCGCAGGGTCATCTCGTGGGCGTTGGCCCGGATCTCGGCCTGGCGGGCGCGGATGTCCTCGGGGGAGAAGCCCTCCTCGCGCAGCTCCATCACGAGCCGGCTGGCGGTGCTCTTCTCCTGGCGGGAGACCAGGTCGGGGGGGAGTTCGAAGGGGGTGGCGTCGATCAGGGCGTCGAGCACCTGGCGGCGGACGGCCTGGCGCTGCTGGGCCTCGACGCGGCGCACCAGGGCGTCGCGGACGGCGTCGCGCAGCTCGTCGACGCTCTCGAAGCCGATGCCCTGGAGGAACTCGTGGTCGACGTGCGGGAGTTCCAGCGTCTTCAGGTCATGGACGTCGGCCTTGACCTTCACCTTGGCGCCGCGGAGCGACGGGTCGGAGACGGCGGTCCCCAGCTCGGCCTCGGCGTCGCGGGCCTCGCCCGGCTTGACCCCGGCGAGGGCCTTGCCCATCTCGGGGACGCGGCCGTCCTGGAACCGCAGCTCCGGCTGGAGCCGGAACTGGATCTCCTTGACCTCGTTGATCGTCGAGCCGTCCTCGCGGAGGAAGGCCAGGTCGGCCGTGACGTAGTCGCCGATCTCGGCCCCGCCTTCGAGCTTGGGGACGACGCGGGCGTAACGCTCCAGGAAGCGGTCATACTGGACGTCGACGTCCTTGTCCGACACGGTCCGGACGGGACGCTTGACCTTCAGGCCCTGGTACGCCGGGGCGGCGAACTCGGGGCGGACCTCCACTTCCATGTCGAAGGTGAGGGGCCCTTCGTCGGGGAGGGCGATGGCGGCGACGTCCAGCTTGGGCTGGGTGATGGGGTTGAGCTGGTAGTCGCGGTCGACCTGCTCCAGCGTCTCCATCAGCAGGGCCGACTTGACCTGATCGCCGACCTGCTTCTTGAACCGCTTCACGACCAGCGTCTTGGGGGCGCGGCCGGGGCGGAAGCCCGGGACCTGGGCTTCCTTCTGGAGGGTCTTGAGCGACTCCTCATACTGGCGGTCGATTTCCGCCCGAGGGATCGTGATCGTGACGTGCTTCTTGCAGGCACCGGCGTCCGAGACCTGGACGTCGATCTCGAGCTTCCTCTTCTCGGGCTCGGCCTGGGCCGCCTCGGCTTCGGTGGGCTCGACGGCGGTCGACTGAAGCTCTTCGCCGGGTGTCATGAGAGGCGTTTCCTCGGTTCACGTCGGGCTGGGCGGCTTGACTCGCCAACACGCAACCGACGCGCTCGAGCGAAAACGGCCAACCCAGATGGCTATTCAAGAGAGCGGGAGATGGGATTTGAACCCACGACAACCACGTTGGCAACGTGGTGCTCTACCCCTGAGCTACTCCCGCGTATCTCGGCCTTCAGGACCGCGGCCGCCGACTTGGGGTGAGGGGCGTTTTCGGCCCCTCTCGTCAGGCGGTAGACCTACTATATCGGCCGTCTCCGGGAATGCAAGCGGCCGGCCCCGAAATCTCGGATTTCCCCGGCGGGGCGGCTCGGCCGCCCGAGGGCTTTCCATTTGCTCGCGCGTCGCCCAGAATGTAGGTTCGAACGACAGACGCGAGCGCCCCGGCGGTCCCCCCCGACCGCCCTCGCGACGACTCTTCGCGGTCCCGAAGCAGGCGAGATCGATTCGCGATGAATTACACACTCCAGGTCCTGAAGGGGCGGAGCGACGTCACCGCCCTCAGGCTGATCGACGGCGTCAACAGCGTGGGCCGGCATGACGACTGCGTCATCCGGATCCGCTCGTCGCAGGTGAGCCGGCGGCATTGCGAGATCTTCGAGGCCGACGGCCGGCTGATGGTCCGCGACCTGGGGAGTTCCAACGGCACCTACGTGAACGGCCTGCGGGTGCTGGGGCAGCAGCCCTTGAAGGTGGGCGACGTGATCTCGATCGGCGGCGTGGCGCTCCGCGTCGACCCGGCCGGCGGCGCCGCCGGGGCCGGGGCCCCCGCCCCGGTCGCGACGCCCGCGAACGACACCGCCGAGCTGGAGGAGGTGGCGGACGCCGTCGAGGTCGACGAGGCCGACGACTTCGAGGTCAGCGTCGCCGCCGAGGACGACGACGGCTTCAACATGGGCCTCGACGACGTGATCCCGCTCGACGACGAGGCCCCGCCGTCTCCCGCCCCCGCCAAGAAGGCCGCCCCGGCGAAGGCCAAGCCCGCCGAGGAGGAGACGGTCGATCTCGCGACCGAGGCGGGCGCGGGCGAGGACGACGCCGTCGCGCAGTTCCTGATGGACCTCAAGCTCGATGAAGAGGACTGACGCGGGCTTCGGCACGGCCGCGCCCGCCGGATGTTGACGTTTATCATCATCACCGCTTCCATCTTGGACGTCGGCCGAGCCTCTGCTATAAATGGCCCCGTCGCGCCGCCTCCTCGATCCGAGGCGCGATTGGGGAGCTTCCTCGACGACCGGTAGACGGCCTCCTTGCAGGATGGGATCCTCCAAATGGCTCGGCGAAAAACCCTCCCGGAGTCCCTGCGGGCCAAGCTCGAGCTCGCCGAGAGGCTGACGGCCCTGCGCCTGGAATTGTTCGGCGATCGCGGGGGGCCGGAGATGGCCCGGCGGCTCGGGATCCCCGTCCGCACCTGGTACAACTATGAAGGGGGCGTCACCGTCCCCGCCGAGGTCGTGCTCAAGATCATCGAGCTGACGTCGGCCGAGCCCGGCTGGCTGCTGCGCGGCAAGGGTCCGAAGTTCCGCCCGTCCCACCGCCAGGAGCGCGGCGATCCCTCATCCCAGCCCGCCGTGATGGTCGGCGCCCTCCTGCGGACCGCGCTCCAGCTCCTGGAGGGGGGGGCCCCCCCCGAGCCGGGGTCCGCCACGGCCCGGTTCCTGGAGTCGGGGCGTTCGCCGGCGGGCGAGGCCGACGGCAAGCTCGACGGCCCGCCCCGCGCGTCCTCCGCGCCGGACCGCGACATGCTCCGCGCCGATCGCGGCCGGGGCGAGCGCGAGTGGCTCCAGGCCCGTCGCGAGGGCCGCTGCCTGGCGGTCCCGGACGACGCCATGGGGCCGGTGCTGACGCGCGGCATGACGGTCGCGTTCGCCGCCGAGGCCGAGCCCCCCACGGCGCTCGACGGCCGCATGGTCGTGGCCCGGATGGACGGCCAGGTCTTCGTCCGCTGGTTCGAGGACCGCGGCGACCACGGCGTGCTCCGCGCCGAGGACGAATGCGAGCGGCCGATGCGCGTCGACCTGGCCGACGACGACCCGGCCTCGATCCGCCGGGTCCTCTGGATCGAGGCGGCTCGCTGATCGAGCCGCGCCCATTTCACCAGGCCAGGTAATCGGGGTGGCAGCGCAAGATCAGGATCTTGCCGTCGCCGATGCGGCCGGTCCGGGCCTGCTCGGCGATCGCCCGCAGCGCCGCGGCCAGGTGCCGCTCCTCCACGAAGATCGTCAGCTCGACCTTCGGGAGGAACGACGTGTTGTACTCGCTCCCGAGGTACTGGTGGAGCCGGTTCTTCTGCCGCCCGTACCCCATCGCCTCGCGCACGACGCCCCCCAGGATCTCCACCGACTCCAGCGCCGCCAGCACGGCCTGGGCGCGGAAGGGCTTCACCAGGGCGATGATCTGGACCGGGGCCGACCCGGGATCGTGCTCATCGGTCTCGGCGGGCTCGGGCATCGCGGCGGCTCCTGCCAATCACGGCGGGCGACTGGCGTCGGCCCCGCCGGAGGACTATGATTCTGAGATTACCACGGGCCCGGCCTCCCGGGAACGCGCCGGGGTCGTCGGCGAGCGGGGCGGGACGAGACGAGAGGGGCTTTCGTTGATGAAACGCGCACGGGCGATGCTGATCAGCTTCGGAATGCTCCTGGCGATCGGCTGCGGGATGAAGAACTACGACTACCGCATCGAGCAGACGCTGGAACGGATCAAGTACGACAAGCGGCTGAACGCCAACCTGACCCCGCCCGTGGCCAAGGGCAAGATGGAGGAACTGGGGATCTACCTGCGCCCGCCGCAGAACCTCCAGGGCCCCACCCAGACGTTCCAGTTCGCCGCCATCGAGGCCGGCCGGTTCGATCTTGAGAACTCCTTCCTGGAAGGGGACCGGCAGAGCCTGCACGTCCTCGCCCGCGTCGACAGGCCCAAGGCCGCCCCCAAGAAGGACGCCCCCCCCCAGCCGGAGCCCCCGCCGCGCGGCGACTTCAACGAAGAGGTCGTCGAACTGATCAAGAATCAGACCGGGGCGGAGGTCGAACTGAGCCAGTTCAAGCCCGAGACCAAGCAGGTCAAGGCGAGGCGTCAGGCCAACACCTTCCTGGCCAAGACGATCGACCGGGGGGACAAGGAGATGCAGGTCTATCTCTACGGCTCCAAGACCACGCCGTACAAGGTGGCGCTGATCTTCGAGTATCCCAAGACCGAGAAGAACTCCATCAGCCCGAAGATCGGCCTCACCCTGGAGAACTTCCTGGTCGGCGACCCCGCCCGCCAGGCCTTCAGCGGCGGCCAGGAAGACGACGGCGAGGGCGGCGAAGGCGGCGGCGAGGCGGCCCCCCCCATCTGAGCCCCCGGCCCCCGCAAGACAACGGCCCGAGGCCCGTCGAGATGCGACGGACCTCGGGCCATTTCCTGCGCCCTCAGCGTCGCCGGGGCGCAGCCCGAGACCGCCGCCCCATGGGCCGTGACGGGCTTGCATCGCGCCCCGAGGGTCGTCGGGACGCTTCGTCGAAGCCTGTTTGTTTGGCGGCATGGCCCCCCTTCGTGATGAGGGGGGAAGAGGCCCGATGCCTCCCCGGATCGTCGTCGGGGCGGCCGAGATGCGACATCGCATCCGGGAACGGGGTACGAGGGCGCGTCGGCACTCGGGGCGTGCGCACCGAGGGCCCGCCCGGTCGTCGCGGCGAGGTCGAGCCTCGGGCCGGGCGTCAGGAGGCGGCGGACGCCAGTTCGAGGAGTTCGCCCGCGAGGGACGGCGTCGACTCGGATTCGTCCACCAGCTCGCCGCGGAGGATGCGGACGTCGCCGGGGGCTTCGATCCCGATCCGGACCTGATTCCCCTCGACCCGGATCACGGTGATCTTGACGTCCTGCCCGATCACCACCGACTGCAACGCCTTGCGGCTGAGAACCAGCATCGTGACCTCCTTGTCTCTCGCCAATCGCCCTGGAGCCAAACCTCGATCGTCGTATCGTGCGTTTCCTTCATCTCCGTCACCAGATAGGACGGATTCCAGGCCGTCCAGGCGACAGGATTTTCCGAAGGGAGCGGTCCGGCGGGCGGTCGCCTCGATCGCTCCGGCCGCTGTCTCACGCGAGAAATCGGCCGTCGTCCCTTCCAGGGATCGTCGACTCGCGCAAGGAGCGCGCACGAGGCCGTGCCGCGGCGGCCGGCTCTCGACGTGAACCGCGTCCCAGGAAACGACTTGCGACGGATGAGAGAGGTGCAGGCGTGGAGGGTCGGGGGGGCCCGGCGGGGGGAGGCTCGCCGGGGATGATGCGAGGCGTCGCCCGCGACGCATCACCCCCGTGTTCGCCCCGGCGCGGGGACCGGGGCCGGGCCGTTGAGGTCAGACGTTGTAGGTGGTGGAGGCGGTGGTGCCGCCGTGGCCCGTCCAGTTCGTGTGGAAGAACTGGCCGCGGGGCTTGTCGGTCCGCTCGTAGGTGTGGGCGCCGAAGAAGTCGCGCTGGGCCTGGAGCAGGTTGGCCGGCAGGTCGGCGGTGCGATAGCCGTCGAAGTACGAGAGGGCCGAGGTCATCGCGGGCGCGGGGACGCCGTGGGTGATGGCCGAGGCGCAGACGTGCCGCCAGCTCTCCTCGGCCCGGCTCACCTCCTGGGTGAAGAACGGGTCGATGAGGAGGTTCGTCAGGTTGGGGTCGCGGTCGAACGCCTCCTTGATGCGGCCGAGGAAGGCGCTCCGGATGATGCAGCCCCCCCGCCACATCATGGCGACGGCCCCGTTGTTGATCTCCCAGCCCGACTCCTTGGCCATCGCCCGCATGAGGGCGAAGCCCTGGGCGTAGGAGATGATCTTGCTGGCGTAGAGGGCCCGCTCCACGTCGTCGACCATCGTCTGGGGGTTGCCGTTGAACGAGGTCGGGTGGACCTTCAGGACCTTCGACGCCGCCACGCGCTCATCCTTCTGGGCCGAGAGGGCGCGGGCGAAGACGGCCTCGGCGATGAGCGTCAGGGGGACGCCGTTGTCGCAGGCCGAGATCACGGTCCACTTGCCGGTCCCCTTCTGGCCGGCGGCGTCGAGGATGACGTCGACGGTCGCCTTGCCGGTCTCCTCGTCCTTGTGGCCGAGGATGTCGCGGGTGATCTCGATCAGGTAGCTGTCCAGCGGGCCCTTGTTCCAGCGGTCGAAGACGTCGCGGAGGGCCGGCGGCTCCATCTTCAGCAGCCTGCGCATCAGGAAGTAGGCTTCGCAGATGAGCTGCATGTCGCCGTACTCGATGCCGTTGTGCACCATCTTGACGTAGTGCCCGGCGCCCTCCGGCCCGACCCAGTCGCAGCAAGGGGTCCCGTCCGGGGCCTTGGCGGCGATGTCCTGGAAGATGGGCTTCACCAGCGGCCAGGCGTCGGGGTTGCCGCCCGGCATGATCGAGGGGCCCTTCAGCGCCCCCTCCTCGCCCCCCGAGACGCCCGTGCCGACGAACAGGATCCCCTTCTCCTTCAGCGCCCGCGTGCGCCGGGTGGAGTCGGGGAAGTGGGAGTTGCCGCCGTCGATGAGGACGTCGCCCGGCTCCAGCAGCGGGACCAGCTCGTCGATGACCTGGTCGACCGGCGCGCCGGCCTTGACCATGATCATGATCTTCCGGGGCCGCTTCAGGTTGGCCACCAGCTCCTTGACCGAATGGGTCCCGATGATCGTCTTCCCCTTCGCCCGGTCGGCGAGGAAGGCGTCGACCCGCGCGGTCGTCCGGTTGAAGACGGCCACCGTGTACCCGTGGCTGGCCATGTTCAGCACCAGGTTCTCGCCCATCACGGCGAGGCCCACGAGCCCGATGTCGGCGGTCGGTTGGATGGCGGCCATGTGCTTCGATTCCCGATCGTTCAGGCGGAAGAGTTGGTCCAAGGACGTGATTCTATCCCCGGCGCGCGGCCGGGTCCATCGCCGCGGCGCGGCCCCCGGGCGGGGAACCCCGTCGGCCTCACTTGCGATAGGTCTGCGGGACGTACTCCGGCAGCTTCTTCGGGGCGAAGACCTGGGCCAGCCTCGCGAACCTGGGGAGCCCGGCGACGGTCGGCACGCTCACCCAGTCCTCGCCGATCAGCGGCCGGGCATACTCTACGAAGTCGTCGGTGACGTCGATCCCGTTCGGGGCGAGCCACTCCTTCGGGAAGAAGCGCTCCGAGTTGGCCACCTTGTCGAGCGGGGCCTTGTCGTAGCGGACGTTGTAGGCCGAGCCGGAGCGGTCGCGGAGGATCGTGGCCATCCAGCCGTTCCCCTCGTTCAGCGCGATCTCGACCGCGTGGCAGCCGACGCCGTAGGCCTCGTCCAGGTCGACCGAGCTGGCGTAGGCGATCGCGTTCCGCTGGTCGGTGCCGGGGACCTGGCCGCGGGCCTTCCCGGGCACCGGGAACTTCAGCGTGTTCAGGTAGTTGACCACCACCTGGGCCACGGTCTGCTGGCTGGAGCTGAACTGGACGTGGCCGAAGTTGTCGCGGACGTTGCCGACCTCGCCGACGTCGAAGCCCTCGCTCACCACGACGATGCAGCGGCCGTCGGATTCGAGCTGGCGGACGACGTTCTCGCCGAGTTGCTGGAGGCTCAACCCCGATTCGGTCAGGTAGATCTGGAGCGGCATCTCCCGCGCAGGGTCGGCGAGGCGGGCGGCGGCCGGGATGTATCCGATCTTCCGGCCCATCGCCTGGATCACCAGGACCGGGTCGGCCGGGCAAGACCCCGCGTTCTCCTCGTTCGCCTGCCGGACGTAGTGGGCGTAGTATCGGGCCACCGAGCCGTATCCCGGCGAGTGGTCCAGCAGCGTGAACGCGGCGTCGCCCAGGTCGTTGTCGATCGTCTTCGGCACGCCGACGGCCACCAGGTCCAGGCCGTGCTCGTTCGCCAGGACGCTGACCTTGTGAGCGGTGTCCTGCGAGTCGTTGCCGCCGATGTAGAAGAAGTAGCCGACGTCATGGGCCTTGAAGACCTCGACGACGCGGGCGAAGTCCTGGTCCTGCCCCTCCTTCAGCTTGTAGCGGCAGGTGCCGATGCTCCCCGCGGCCGGCGAGGTCCGCAGCAGGGCGACCTCCTCGGCGGGGCTGGCGGAGAGGTCGATCAGTTCCTCCTTCAGCACCCCCTCGATCCCGAACCGGCCGCCGTACACCTTGCCGATCTTGTCGGGGCGTCGCCGGGCGGTCTCGATGATCCCCCGCAGCGAGTTGTTGATGACGCAGGTCGGCCCGCCGGACTGGGCCACGACGACGTTGCGGGGAGGCATGGCGCGTTCTCGATCCTCGACGTTCTGGCGATCGCGCGGGAATCCGTGACCTCTCGGCCGCGACCGGACGCTCCCGATTCCATCACGAGCGGGCCCCGCGGACAAGGCCCCGCCGCGCGCCCGCAGGGCGGCGGCGACGGCCCGGCGGCCGGCCCCGTTTCCGCCAAGCTCCTCGGATCTCGCGCCGTGACGCCCGCGTCAAGCCTCGCATCCGGCTCATCCAGGGCGTCGGGCGACGAGGCGAGGCCCCTTCAACGGGCCTCGCGGCGGGTGCGACGGCCTCGCCCGTAGAGGAGCCCGCTCGCGATGCCGAAGGCGGCCAGGGCGAACGACGCCGGTTCGGGGACCGCGGTCGTGAACGTCCCGCCGGTCCGGTAGTCGAAGCCGAGCTGCGAGGCGAAGGTCGTCCCGCCGGTCGGGACCAGGTCGCGGTTCGAGAAGATGAGTTCGTAAGTGTACTGGTGGCCGGCCTTCAACGTGTTGGCCGCGAGCGTCAGCCCGCCGCTCGTGGGCGGGAGAAGGCCCGCGTCATAGACCGAAGACCCCTGGGTGACGTCGTAGATGGTGAAGAAGATGAACGACTCGTCGGCGGCGGACCCGGTCGTGAACGGGCTGAAGTCGACCTGGAAGCTGGCCGCGGCGTCCATCCCCTGGAGGCGCGAGTACGTCGTCCCGTCGAGATACGGGATCGACTGAGGGTAGGCGGTCGAATCGACGGGCAGGGACGTCGCGTCGGAGCCGGAGGCGTTCGTCGCGAGATATTCATAGGTCGTGTTGAGCGGGAAGTCGGCGTCCATCGCCGCCTCGGTGGGATACAGGCCGGAGCCGTAGCTGTAGACCGCGGGGGCCGACGGATCGGCGACGAGCGAGACGACGCCCCCGGGCCCGGTCATGGTCACCGAATCATAGACGTTCGCGCCGCTGGCGAAGAGCCTCGTGGAGAAGACGTAACCGTCCTGGGTCAGTGTGGCGCCGTCGCCCGTCTGCGTGCTGTAGAGGGATCGGAACTGGTCGACGAATTCGATGTCCGCTCGGGCCGGGAGCGCGAGGGAGGAGACCGAGGCGACGAACAGCAAGGCGAGGCGACGGGACGTCGACGACATGGTGGAGCCTCCTGGCGTAACGTTACCCGGGGCCCGATCGAACGAAGGGCCCATAAAGTGAAACGATCCTAACAATATCGCCGACCGAAGCAATCCATCGGCATGGAATCGGGCTCGAACTCGAGTTTTGCAGCTTTTGGGAAACATCCGGCCTCGGAAGTTCCAAATCGCGGCGATCATATCGAACCCAGGCGCGAGAGCCGAGGCCGCGACCGCCGAGGGCGGCGGCCGAAATTCGCCCGAGGGATGGGAGAAATCCCGGACCGGGCCCCTCATCCGGCCTTCGGCCACCTTCTCCCACCAGGGGAGAAGAATGCTCGTCGTCACGCCTTCCCCGGGGCTTTCGAACCGACGGAGAAAAGTGTCGGGCCGTCAGCCCGCCGGGAGCGGGGACGGGAAAGAGGATCCTGGGCCACCTTGATACGGCCCAGGCCGCCTAAAGCCCGAATCCGAACGGTGTGGCCTCATCTCGGCCCACGAGGGGGGGAGGAGGCTCGTCATCGCTCCCTTGCGGCCCCGGGCTCGCCCCGCCCACGAGCTTCGCCGCCTCGGCGTCGATCACGTCGGGCTCGCCGATCTTCGCGACCAGTTGATCGGTGCTGGTCGGGTCGACGGCCCGGCAGCTCTCGATCAGCATCGCGGCCAGGTCGCGCAGCTCGTCCCGCCAGGCGAGGACGGAGGGGCCGGGGTCGACGGCCAGGGCGAGGGCCCGATCGAACTCGCCGCAGAGCATGATCATCCGCTGAGTGTGCCGGAAGATGATCCCCTCCTGCTTGGTCAGGTCGAGGCTGGTCACGAACTTGTTGAAGTTGCCGCCGAACTCGACCAACTCGCCGACGCACCAGATCGGATTCGTGCGGACCTCGCCGACATCGGGGTAGGCGTGGTCGAAATAGGATCGGAGCTTCTCCGCGAACGCCGGCGGCCTCTCTTTCCATTCGTCGTCGTCGTCCTCCTCTTCCTCTTCGACCTTCGCGATCATGAGGCCGCGCTGGATCAGCTCGGCGTCGAGCTTCGAGGCGGCGAGGGCGCCCGAGTCCAGCAGCTTGAGCGGGACCCGAAGGCGCTTGCGGACCGGGCCGGGGACTTCCAGGGCGCTCTCCATCGCCTGCACGCGCTCGTCGGCGTCGGCCTCGGCCAGCATCTCGATCAGGAAGGCGCCGTAGAGGGGATGGATGCTCCGGAACGCCAGCAGCTTCCCCAGCGCGGGGGTCGGCCTAGCCAGGTCCGGCGCATAGGGCGTCGGGGGCTGTCCGGCCTCCGGCGGCGCGGGGGGCTCGGGGCTCAGGGTCACGAAACCGCCGGCGTGCAGCGCCAGCAGCATCCGGTCGAGCGCCTTCTCGCCCGCGGCGATCCTCGGGTCGTCCATCAGGCGCTTGCGGACCGCGGCGCGGAGGCCCTCGACTTCCGGCGAGACCTCCAGCAGATAGGCCAGCAGCCGCCAGGGGAGCGCCCCCTTGCTGTAGAGCTTGCCCGGCGGTGCGGCCTGGAGTTGGTTGAAATGCGCGTCGACCCAGTATTGCTCGGTCTCGCGGCGCTTCGGCCTCTTCTTCTTGAGGGCCTTCTTCGCCTTCATCAGGCCCGGGTCGCGGGTGTCCTCGGGGATGGCGTCGTACTTGATCTTCCACTTCAGGATGTCGACGTCGTCGGGGTGGGCCAGGGCGTAGACGAAGCCCCGGTCGTCGAACTGCGGCCGGCCGGCCCGGCCGAAGATCTGGTGGGCGATGCTGGGCTGGATCAGCTTCTTCGCCCCGAAGGGGCCCTTCACCAGCGACGACAGCACCACCGAGCGCGCCGGCAGGTTGATCCCGGCCGCCAGGGTCTCGGTGCAGACGACGACCGGGAGGAGCTTGCGCTGGAAGAGGTCCTCGACGGCCAGGCGATATTTCGGCAGGAGCCCCGCGTGGTGGACGCCGACCCCGCGGTGGAGCAATCGCTTGAGCTTGGGGCCGGCCCCCTGGCCGAGGTCGAGCGCGTTGACCCGGTCGTGAAGCTCCTTCTTCTTCTCGTCGGACAGGTTGAGGTCCTTGCCCATGACGTTCTCGGCGACGCTCCAGCACTCCTCGCGGTCGAAGCAGAAGACCAGGGCGGGCGTCCGGCGACCTTCCTCGTCGCCGACCGCCATCGCGACGAGTTGCTCGTTGAGGAACAGGTCGGGCACCCATTCGTAGGTCAGCGGCACCCGGCGCTCGTTCCCCTCGACCAGCCTGATCTTGCGGTCGTGCTCCCTCGCCAGCCAGGCGACGAATTCGGCCGAATTCCCGACCGTCGCCGAGAGCAGGAGCAGGCGGACGTGCGCCGGCAGCATGCCCAGCGACAGCTCCCAGACGATCCCCCGGTCGATCTCCGCGAAGTTGTGGAACTCGTCCATGACGCAGGCCGTCACGTCGGAGAAGTCCGCCCGGTTGAGCAGGCGGTTGAGGAGGATCTCGGCCACGACGACGAGCACCGGGGCGTCGGGGTTGACCTTGCGGCTGCCGGTGACCAGCCCCACGTCCTCGCGGCGGAACCCCCACTCCACGGCGCGGTCCTGCATCTCCTGGAACTTCTGCTCCGTCAGCGCGATCAGCGGCGTCGTGTAGTAGGCGACCTTCCGCGTATGGAGCGCCTCGAAGAGGGCCGCCTCGGCGATGAGGGTCTTGCCCGTCCCCGTCGGGGCGCAGACCAGCACCCCCTGATCGGACTCGAACCAGGCCGCCAGCGCGGCGTCCTGGACGGGGTAGGGCTCGTAGGGCAACTGGTCCACATACCGCACATACAACTCGTCGCGCGTCGGTATCTCCAGCGACATCGGCCGCAATCTCCCAGGCAGGTGGACAAGGACTCCGTCCGGATTCTCTCACATGGGACGGCCCGCGGCCCACCCCGCGAAATGATCGGGAGATCCGCCCCGGCTCCGCCGACGTAGCGGCGCGACGTCCTCCCCGACGACCGCCGACGCAATCCTTGGAGGCTCATGGCCGATCCCGACGCGACGTGAACGGTCGCGCGAACGAGCCCCAGGCGGGCCGGCGCGCGGGAAGACGGCCCGGCGCTCGGGAGCGGGGCCGAAGCCCCCCGCCGCGGATTCGGCCAGGGTTTTCCGGGGCGCGAAGAAGACCTCGTCATCGCCCCTGGAGCCGAGCGGCCAAAGGAAAGGTTGGAGGGGTCGCCCTCGCCCCTGATCTGCAACCCGGATGGCCACCGGGAAAACACGACCGCCCGGAAGGAACTACTGCAAGTGCAAGTCGTTATGGGCGAATCGCTTAAGAAGCTGGGGAACTAGGATTCGAACCTAGACTAACTGATCCAGAGTCAGTCGTGCTACCGTTACACCATTCCCCAAGGCAGGCGGGAGTCGGGGATCGCTTTCGACCCGACCCACGCATCATAGGGATCTCGGCCCGATCGTGCAAGCCCGGTCAGAATGAGACGCCGGGGACCTCGCGTTCTTTCTCGGAGCCGAGTTCGAAGAGCTGGGCCGGGGCGAAGCCCATCGCGTCGGCGACGAGGTTCGTCGGGAAGCTCTCGCGCGCGGTGTTGTAGCGTCGGACGCTCTCGTTGAACACCTGGCGGGAGGCCGCGATCTGGTCCTCGGTCTTGCTCAGCTCCTGCTGGAGCGCCGTCATCGTCTGGTTCGCCTTCAGGTCCGGGTACGCCTCGGCGACGGCGAACAGCCGGCCCAGCACGCCGTTGAGCTGGGTCTCGGCCGCGGCCAGGCCGGCCATAGACGAAGGGTCGCCGGGGTTGGCGGCGGCGGTCCGGCTCGCGGCCAGGGCCGAGTTCCGCGCCTGCACCACCGACTCCAACGTCTGGCGCTCGTGGTTCAGGTAGCCCTTGGCGGTCTCGATCAGGTTGGGGATCAGGTCGTACCGCCGCTTGAGCTGGACGTCGATCTGGCTGAAGGCCGTCTTGTAGCGGTTGCGGAGCCCCACCAGGCCGTTGTAGGCCATGGCGATCCAGCCCAGCACCGCCGCCACGACCACGCCCGCCACGATGAGGACGCCCGAGATTCCCGAAGGCATGACTGCGCTCCCCTGGACGCCGGGCCCGGCGCCGGTTTCCCACCCGCCCCGGACTCGCGCCGGGCCGCACCACGATCTTGCGGCCCCGCCGCGCGAGGTTCAAGGCGCAAGCCCGTCCTCCCGGGCCGATTATGGAGGGCGAGGCCCCCCGCGCCCTCGGGGGTGCAATCTCGCGTTCCCTCGCCGGGGGGCCTGGGTTAGAATCCGCCCCCGCGGTCGGGAGGACCGCGATCTCGTCGCCGTCGGAAGGACTCCGAAACGCATGCACCGACTGTCGCGCAGGGAGTGGACGGCCGCCGCCCTGGCCCTCGGCCTCTCCGGGCTGTCCGGCTGCGCCGCCATGCGACGGAACGCCGCGTCCATCGACCTGCGGCCCTGCTCGGACGAGTACGCCTACACCGAGGACGGCTGGCGGCTGGGCGTCCGGCGCTATCGCCCCGCGCGGCCCGACCCGGGCAAGCTCCCGGTGGTCCTCTGCCACGGGCTGGGGCTCAACGCCACCTTCTGGACCATCACCGACGACCACCTCCCCTCGCAGCTCGCCGCGGCCGGCTACGAGGTCTTCCTGTTCGACCTCCGCGCCTCCGGCGAGAACGCGCGGCTGGGCTCGTGCGACCGGTTCAACCGCTTCCTTCGCGAGACCCCATTCCGCGAGCGCGGGGAATCGAGTTGGACCCTCGACGACGTGGTCCGCTACGACATGCCGACGATGCTCGACCATGTCGAACGCCAGACGGGCCATCGCCAGGTGAACTGGGTCGGCCACAGCCTGGGGGGGATGGTCATGTTCCCCTTCCAGCAGCTCAGCAAGGAGCCGTACCGGATCGCCAACTTCGTCGGCATGGGGAGCACCATCATCCAGGCGACCACGCCCCAGAAGCCGATGCTCGCGGCCAACAACGGCATCCAGACCCTGTCCCGGGTCGCCAGCCCCGGCCGGCTGGGCCGCCCCCTCACCTTCTTCCGCATGCCGGGCATGGACAAGGTGGACCGCTTCTACTACACGGCCGAGAACGTCGAGCCCCGCACCGTCTCGCGGTTCTACGGCTACACCCTGGAAGACCCCGGCCCGGCGGCGCTCCGGCAGTTCGCCCCGTACCTCCGGCACGGCCACCTGCTCTCGGCCGACGACCGCATCGACTACGCGGAGCACCTCCCCGAGGTGGTCGTCCCCACGCTCATGGTGGCCGGCGAATCCGACCTGATCTCGGACGTCCCCTCGACCCGGATGACCTACGAACGGCTGGGGAGCCCCGACAAGACCCTGCTGATCTTCGGCGAGGGCCAGGGGAGCCTGGGCCGTTACGGCCATTGCGACCTCGTCTGGAGCAAGCACGCCCCGGTCGAGATCTTCCCGGCGGTCATCCAGTGGCTCGACGCCCGCCAGCCCGGCCCGGCCCCCAGCCCCCAGGCGACGCCCAGCCCCCAGGTCGCCGAGGCGCCCTCGGAGGGTTCACCGGCCGGCCAGTAGCTCGTCGATGCAGAACCGCGACCAGGTCTCGAACCGCTCGCGGCCCGCGATCAGCTCGGCGACCGGCACGAATCCGGCGTCGGCCAGGCCGGATTCCCGCGGCGAGACGATCGGCTCGTCGAGATCGTAGATGTGGACGACGCCCAGATGGACCTCCCCCACGGGCGTCGCGTCGTCGTTGATGAGCCCGGCCAGCTTCAGGACGCCGGGGCTCCGGACGTCCACCTCCTCGGCCAGCTCGCGCCGCATGGCCACGTCGTAAGCCTCGAAGCCGCAACGCCCCTCGGCGTCGGCCTCGTCGACGTGCCCCCCCACCCCCAGCGACCGCAGCCGATGCAGCCGGGCCTCGCCCTGCGACCCCCCTCGGGTGTAGCAGAAGACCGAGCCTCGCGACCGGATCACCACGTAAGCGATGAGCTGCTTCAGGCTCGGGTCGGTCTCGACCTCGGATCGGGGCCGGAACGACGTGTTCTCGGGCCGGAGCAACACCGAAAGATAGCGATCGGCGTCCGCGTGGAACCCCTGGAACCGCCCCAGCCGGTCCAGCTCCGCGGCGGGGACCACCAAGACACGTTCGTTCGAAGTCGCGCTCACGGCGGGGGGCCTCGGGGGCGATGGAGGATGGGGACGCGGTCCGAGGCCAGTCTATCACCTTTCTCCCGGCCCGAGCCGCGACCCCGGAGCCGCCAAGAAAATCGGGGGCCGGTGGAGATTCCTGAAATCCCGGGGCCCGAACCGGCGAGCCTACCCATGGATCTTTGACAATACGTCCAGCAGCACCGCGGCCCGAAGCTCAAGCGCGATAGACCGACGGCCCGCCCGGCGAACGCCCTCGGTCGGCACGACTTGCATATGAAAGCGTTTCAGCCGCGTCCGAAGTCCCCTCTCCCGCCGGGAGAGGGTGGCCCGAAGGGCCGGGTGAGGGGCGTCGGGTCGGCTGAGAGAGCCCAGGTCCCACGTCTTCGCGCGCCGACATGCCCTCCGCGCTCCGGCGACCCTTACCCGCCGCTGCGCGGCCGCCCTCTCCCGGCGGGAGAGGGGACATCTCAAACCCGCTCAAATCTCGTGCCGAACAATATTGGCCCGGAGGGCCGGATGAGGGTCGTTGGAGCGCGGTGGGCATGTTGGGGGCGCGATCAGCGGGCTGAGGTTTGGGATGGCGGAACGGTGGTCCGGGCGGCCCGCCCGGACGTCGAAAAGCATTCGGGATGGGGACGTCCGGGCCGGCCGCCCGGACCACCGTTCCCTACTTCCCTTCGCCCGTTCCAAACTCCACGCCCGCTCTTCCCGCCCGGATCCGGATCGACACGGATGGGCCCTCATCTCGGCTCGCCGGGAGAAGGGACGTCGGCAAAGGTCGAACGAAAACGACTTCGAAAACGACGATCGAAGCCAAATCCGCAGGCCCGAAACCGGCATCTAAAACGATCCCTGCAAACAACTTGCAAAACGTCCCGCGGCCAACTTCGGCCGACGAACGAACCGCAAGCGGACCCATCTCGCGACGTCACTTCTTGGGGGGGGCGTCCTTCGGGGCCGGCGGGGCCGGCTCCTCCTCGTCGAAGGCTTCCTCCGAGTCTTCGGGGCCGAAGCCGGGCTTGCCCGCCTTGCCGGTCCTGGAGAAGAGCTTGGCGATCAGCGTGCCCCCGCGGAAGAGGCGGAGCATGGCGGGCGTCGGCAGGTTCTCGATCTGGCCGTACCAGTCGGTCACCATCCGGGTGAAGTTGAGCATCTTCTCAAGCTGCTCGCGGGTGTACGCCTCCCCTTCCCCGCCCGACTTCGCCTCCTCGATGCAGTGTTCCAGCAGCGAGATGGTCGGGTCCATCTCGCGCCGACGCCTCTCGGCCATGATGACGCGGAACGTGTCCATCACGTCCTTCAACGCCTCGAAGCGGTCGCGACGGTCGCCGATGATGTGGACCCGGCGCACCACCCCCCAGGTGATCAGCTCGCGGAGGCTCGTCGAGACGTTCGATCGGCTCACGTCCAGCAGCGAGCTGATCTCCTCCGCATCGAGCGCGGTCGGGGCGATGAACAGCAGGGCGTGGACCTGGGCCATCGTCCGGTTGATGCCCCAGGCCTGGCCCATCTCGCCCCAGTGGAGCACGAACTTCTGTGCGGCAGGGGTCATTTCCACGATGGTCACCGCTCTGACAGGTTAGACAGTTTCTACAGAAAAGGTACATCCTGCGAAACGTCCGAACAAGTCGAAGCGGGGGAAATTCGCGAAAACCGTTCTCCGATGGGGAGGAATCTCAGGGTTGCTTCGGGGCTTCGGGCTTGGGTTCGGTGGGCTTGCGCTTCTGGAAGTCGATGGAGGCGGAGTTGATGCAGTAGCGCAGGCCGGTGGCGGTCGGGCCGTCGTCGAAGACGTGGCCCAGGTGGGCGTTGCACTTCTTGCAGAGGACCTCGGTGCGGGTCATGTAGAGGCTGTTGTCGACCTCCTCCTTGACCTCCTTGCCGTCGCCGATGGGCCTGTCGAAGCTGGGCCAGCCGCACTCGGAGTCGAACTTGGAGGTGGAGTCGAACAGGGGCTCGCCGCAGCCGACGCAGCGGTAGACGCCGTCCTCGCGGTGGTCCCAGTACTTGCCGGTGAAGGCGCGCTCGGTCCCCTTCTCGCGGACGACGTGGTACTGCTCGGGGGTGAGCTTCTTCCGCCATTCCTCCTCGGTCTTCGGGAGGTCGGCCGCGGGGGTCTCGTCCTGGGTGGGCATGTTCGTGGCGGTCTCCCTGGGGGTGGTCGGCGTCGGGACGGGCGTGCTCGCCCGGGGCGCCTCGGGCGGGGGCGCGGGGGCCGGGGCGTCGCCGAAGGCCCGGAGCGAGGCCACGGCGGCCACCGAGAGGGCCGCCGCGGCGATCAGGCCGAGGGCCGACGCGAAAATCATCTTGTTCTGTTTCATGCTGGTTGTCCTCCCGACCGCATTTTACGCGCGGGGATGGAAGAGGGATCGGTAAAACCGCAGGAATCGGGCGACGAGACGGCCGTCGCCGTAGGGGAAGAGTTGGGGACGGAAGCCCCCCGCCCGGCGCTCGAAGAGGACCTGGGGCGCGACGAACTCGCGGAGGCCGATCGCGCCGTGGGTCCGGCCGTGGCCGCTGGCCTTGAAGCCGCCGAACGGCGCGGCGGCCGAGGCGGCGGGGGTCACGGCCTCGTTCACGCCGACCGTCCCGGCCGTCACCCGGCGAGCCACCGCCCGCGCGGCCGAGCGGTCGGCCCCCCAGACGCTCGCGGCCAGGGCCATCTCCGCCGAGTTCGCCGCGGCCACCGCCTCGTCGACGCTCGCGAAGCCCCGCACCAGGACGACGGGCCCGAACGCCCCCTCCAGGGCCCGTTCGGACTCCGCGGTCCGGCCCAGGAGGACCGTCGGCTCATAGAAGGATCCGGGGCCCTCGATCGGCCCGCCCCCGGCGAGCGCCTCGGCCCCGGCCTCGACGGCCGACCGGATCAGGGAATGGAACCGATCGCGGGCGTGGGCGTCGATCATCGGCCCGACGTCCACCCCCGGCCGGGACGGGTCCCCCACCACCAACCGCCGGGCGGCGTCGGCGAGGGCCGCGGCCCAGGGCTTCGGGTCGCCGACGACCAGCACGCGCTTCACCGCGACGCACGTCTGGCCGCAGCCGACGAACGCCCCCCAGAGCAACGCCCGGACGGTCGGCTCCAGCGGGGCGTCGGGCAGGACGATCGCGGGATCGAACCCCGACAACTCCGCCACCGCGGGGATCCCCCGGGCCGCGGCGGCCCGGAGGACCTGCCGCCCCGTCGCCACGCCGCCGGTGAACACGACCTTATCTATGGGGGTTTCCAGGAGGGCCGCGCCGACGTCCCCCCCCCCCTGCACCATCCCCACGAGCCCCGCGGGGAAGCCGGCCTCCTCCAGGCTCGCTTGCAGCCGCTCGCCGCAGGCGACGGCCAGCTCGGACGGCTTCCAGACGACGCCGCAGCCGGCCGCGAGGGCCTGGGCGATCGGCCCGGCGTTGAGGAAGAGCGGGTAATTCCAGGTCCCGATCATCCCGACGACGCCCAGGGGCCGCCAGCGCAGGCGGCCGGCCGGCATCAGCAGCATCCGCTGCCACCCGGGGCCGATCCGCTCGTCGATCAGGCTCGCCCAGGCCCGACCGTAGGTCCAACGGAGGGAGTCCAGGCTGGGGATCACGTCGCCGGCCATGGCCTCGGCCGCGGGCTTGCCCACCTCGTCCCGGATCAGGTCGGCCCAGGCGTCGGCGTCGCGGGCGAGGATCCGCAGCCAGCGGTCGAGGGGCCTCCGGCGCTCGTGCCAGGGGAGTCCGGCCCAGGCCGCCTGGGCCCGCCGCGCCTCGGCGACGACGGCCGCGACCGACTCGGGGGCCGCGGGCGAGGCGCGGCCGACCTCGACGCCGGTGGCCGGGTTTCGCGTCACGAGGGGGGAGTCGAGGGCGGTCGCCATGGGGCTGCCTCCGGGGCCTGGGGGCGGGGCGGCCCCGCTCGGCGCGAGCATAGCAGATCCCGCCGCGGGCGTCCCGGGGGATCGGCGGATCGGACCGGGGCGGCGGCGCCGAAAATTGGATTTCTTTTGGAGACTTCACGAGGCCGGGGTTATGATCCAGGCGTGTCGAAGGGTCCGGATCTCCGCGACCCCCATGACGGGGACCGGCCACGCTTCCGGGCTCCGATCCGGTTCGTGCCTTGCTTTCGACCACGCGTCCCCTCCCTGCCGCTGCTTCGGAACGAAGACCCCAGGAGCGACGACATGACCGATCCCAAGACGGGCGCCTCGCGCCGAGACTTCCTCAAGACCGGCGGCGCCGTCGCCGCCACCGCGGCGATCGCGCAGACCGCGGCCCCGCTCGTCCACGCCGGCGAGGAGAACACCATCAACGTCGCGCTGATCGGGTGCGGCGGGCGTGGGACCGGAGCCGCCGAGAACGCCCTCTCCACCAAGAGCGGGCCGATCAAGCTCGTCGCCATGGCCGACGTCTTCGAGGACAAGCTCAACGACAGCTACTCCCAACTGGAGAAGAGCTTCACCGAGTCCAAGCAGCTCGACGTGCCGGCCGAGCGCAAGTTCATCGGCTTCGACGCCTACAAGAAGGCCATCGACTGCCTGAAGCCCGGCGACGTGGCCATCTTCGCCACCCCGCCGGCCTTCCGCTGGGTGAACTACACCTACGCGATCGAGAAGGGCGTCAACGTCTTCATGGAGAAGCCCGTCACCGTCGACGGCCCCACCTCCAAGAGGATGCTGGAGCTGAACGAGAAGGCCCAGGCGAAGAACCTGAAGGTCGGCGTCGGCCTGATGTGCCGCCACTGCAAGGCCCGCGCCGAGCTGATCGACCGCGTCCGCTCGGGCGAGATCGGCGACATCATCACGATGCGGGCCTACCGTCAGACCGGCCCGGTCGGCGTGGCCTTCGTCCCCCCCAAGCCGGACGACATCAGCGAGCTGCTGTACCAGATCCGCAAGTTCCACGGCTTCCTGTGGGCCTCCGGCGGCTGCTACAGCGACTTCCTCATCCACAACATCGACGAGTGCTGCTGGGTGAAGGACGCCTGGCCGGTCAAGGCCGAGGCCTCCGGCGCCCGGACCTACCGCAACGGCTGCATCGATCAGAACTTCGACACCTACTCCGTCGAGTACACCTTCGAGGACGGGTCCAAGTTCTTCCTCGAAGGCCGCAACCTGGACGGCTGCAAGTCCGAGTTCGCCAGCTACGCCCACGGCTCGAAGAACTCGGCCGTGATCTCGACCGCGGCCCACTCGCCGGCCAAGTGCCGCATCTACAAGGGCCAGAAGCTCGGCTCCAAGAAGGACCTGATCTGGGCCGTCCCCCAGCCCGAGCCCAACCCCTACCAGCTCGAGTGGGACCACCTCGTCGAGGCCATCCGCACCGACCACCCGTACAACGAGGTCGAGCGCGGCGTGAAGGCCAGCCTGGTCACGTCGATGGGCCGCATGGCCGCCCACACCGGCGAGGTCATCACCTTCGACGACATGCTCAACTGCCCCCACGAGTTCGCCCCCGACCTCGAGAAGCTGACGATGAACGGGCCCGCCCCGCTCCAGACGCTCCCCAACGGCAAGTACCCGATCCCGCAGCCGGGCATCGTCCGCGACCGCGAGTTCGGCTGACCCGGCCCGCGTCCGCCTTGAACCGGAGGCCCCGGGCGCGACGCCGGTCGCGCCCGGGGCCTCCTCGTTTCATCGCCCGAGGCCGGCGCGACGCCGCCCCGGCCCGGTGGAGCCTTGAGAAGCGGGCGGGGGTCTGGTAGGAAGCTCATTAGCGCCATGCGCCCGGCCTCGGGACATCCGCGGGGCCGGCCGATCTGGGAGGAGGAGCGATGACGGGACGTTGGACCAGGCGGGAGTTGCTCGCTTACTCGGCCTTCGGCGCCGCCGCCACGGCCGCGGGGCCGAGGGCCTCGGCCCAGGACGCCGCCCCGCAGGAGAAGCCCTCGGGCTCGCCGAACGAGGCGATCACGCTGGGCTTCATCGGCGTCGGCGGGATGGGGTCGGGCCTCCTGAACATCTTCAAAGGCTTCCCCGACGTCCGCGTCGCGGCGGTCTGCGACGTCTTCGAGCCCCACGCCCTGAAGGCCAAGGAGGCGGCCGGCGGCAAGCCCGACGTCTACGGCGACTTCCGGAAGGTCCTCGACCGGAAGGACGTCGACGCCGTGGTCGTCGCCACGCCCGACCACTGGCACGCCATCCCGACCATCATGGCCTGCCAGGCCGAGAAGGACGTCTACTGCGAGAAGCCCCTGGCCCACCGCGTCGCCGAGGGCCGCGCCGTCGCGAACGCCGCCGCGAAGTACAAGCGGGTGACCCAGATGGGGAACCTGATCCACGCCGGGGAGAACTACCACCGCGTCGTCGAGATCGTCCGCTCCGGCGCGCTGGGGAAGATCACCAAGACCCGCGCCTGGATGGCCGCCTCCCGCGAGTCGTTCGGACGCCCGGCCGACGCCTCCCCCCCCGCCGGCTGCGACTACGACTTCTGGCTCGGCCCCGCCCCCGAGCGGCCGTTCAACATCAACCGCTTCACGTTCAACTGGCGCTGGTTCTGGGACTACGGCGGCGGCATCCTCACCGACTTCTGCTGCCACCTGATCGACCTCGTCCACTGGGCGATGGAGGTCGACGCCCCCCGGACCATCGCCGCGACCGGCGGCCGATACGCCTCGGACGACAACGCCGAGACCCCCGACACGCTCGAGGTCGCCTACGAGTACGAGAAGGGGGACGACCGCTTCGTCCTGGCCTGGAGCCAGACCGACGCCAGCGACCACGGCTTCGACGGCAAGCCGTCCGGCGTCATGTTCCAGGGGACCGAGGCGACCCTGGTCACGAACTACAACCACCACGAGATCTTCCCCGTGAAGGGGAAGGCCGTGGACGAGGCCGCGATCGCCCAGACCCTCCCCCGCTCCCCCGGGCACCACCGCGAGTGGCTGAACGCCATCCGGACCCGCGCGGCGTGCTCGTGCAACTTCGAGTACGGCCACCGGCTGACGACCGTGGGCGAGCTGGGGAACATCTCGCTCTGGACGGGCGAGAAGCTGGTCTGGGATCCCGCCGCCGAGCGGATCACGAACCACGCCGAGGCGAACCAGTTCCTGACCAAGGAATATCGCAAGCCGTGGGTCCTGCCCGCCGTCTGACCGCGACGCCCCCCGCCTTCCCCCCACGACCGACACGACGACCCCCAGGGAGAATGCCATGAAACGGACGCTCATCGCCGCCGCCCTCGTCGCGGGGGCCTCGTGGACGGCCTCGGCCGGCGAGCCCAGGTGGAAGCAGCACGCGATCGACGGCAAGCATGAGTTCGAAGCGGCCGGCGTGTTCGACGTCGACGGCGACGGCAAGCTCGACGTCGTCTCGGGCGACTCGTGGTTCCAGGCCCCCGACTGGAAGAAGCACCCGATCCGCGAGGTCCAGCGCCACGGGACGTACTACAACGACTTCGCCGTCCTCCCGCTCGACGCCGACGGCGACGGCGACCTGGACTTCGTCACGGCCTCGTACTTCGGCCGGGAGGTCGCCTGGGTCGAGAACCCGGGCAAGGCCGGCGAGAAGTGGAACTTCCACCTGGTCGACACCCCGGGGACCAGCGAGGCCGCCGTCGCGGTCGACCTGTCGGGCGACGGTGTCCCCGACGTCCTGCCGAACTCCACCAACGTCGTCGTCTGGTACGAGGTGGCGAAGAAGGCCGACGGCAAGGGCGTGGAGTTCAAGAAGCACGACTTCGGGACCGAGGCCGCCGGCCACGGCGTCGGCACCGGCGACGTCAACCTCGACGGCCGCACCGACCTCCTGACCCCCAAGGGCTGGTTCGAAGCCCCCGCCGACCCCGCCCACGACACCTGGACCTGGCACCCCGACTGGAACCTGGGCGCCACCGGCATCCAGATCGTCGCCCGCGACGTCGACGGCGACGGCCTCTCCGACCTCGTCTGGGGCATGGGCCACGACTTCGGCCTCTACTGGGCCAGGCAGTCCAAGGGCGCCGACGGCAAGCCCACCTGGACCAAAGCCCCCATCGACGAGGGCGTCGCCTCCGTCCACACCCAGCTCTGGGCCGACGTCGACGGCGACGGCAAGGCCGACGAGCTGATCACCGGCAAGCGCGTCTACGCCCACGAGATCGAGCCCGGCGCGACCGACGGCTCGCTCGTCGCCTGGTACAAGTTCGACCCGGCCGCCAAGGCGTGGACGAAGCACGTCGTCTTCCAGGGCGAGCCCGCCAAGGACGCCCCCGAGAAGGCCCAGGACCGCCTGGCCCTCCGCGACTTCCCCGCCGGCACCGCCGGCACCGGCCTCCAGCTCACCGCCGTCGACATCGACGGCGACGGCGACCTCGACCTGGTCTGCCCCGGCAAGAGCGGGCTCTACCTGTTCGAGAACCTCGGCCCCAAGTGATCCCTACCCCCGAGGCCCTCGCGCCCCTTGGCGCGGAGGGCCTCGGGGCTTTATGATCCCAAGCATCAGGGCCGCGGAGGCCCGGACGTTCGAGGTCGCCGACCCTCGGAAGGGGCCGCATGGAACTCAAGGAAGCGTTGGTGCAGATCACCGAGATCCGCACCCAGATGGCGCGGGCCGAGGTGTTCCGGGGCTATCGGGCGGTGCCCGCGGCCTTCTCGGGCGCGGTCGCGCTGACGGCGGCGACGGTCCAGGCGCTGGCGCTGCCGGACCCGGCGCAGCGGTACCGGGCCTACCTCGCGCTCTGGATCGGCGCGGCGGTGGTGAGCGGGGCCTCGGCCGTGATGGAGATGGTGATCCGGGCCCGCAACGCCGGCTCGTCGCTGACCCGCGAGCAGACCGCCCTGGCGATGGAGCAGTTCTTCCCGTGCCTGGCCGCGGGCGCGCTGACGACGCTGGTGGTGGTCCGGACGTCGCCGTCGCTGGCGTGGATCCTGCCGGGGTTGTGGCAGGTGTTCTACAGCCTGGGGATCTTCGCGACCTCGCGGCTCCTCCCCCGGCCGATGTCGGCGGTGGCGGTCTTCTACGCGGCGGCGGGGGTGACGACCCTGGCCTTCGCCCAGGGCGAGTGGGCCCTCAGCCCGCTGGCGATGGGGGTCCCGTTCGGCGTGGGGCAGTTCCTGGCCGCCGCCGTGCTCTACCGCACCCTGGAGCGCCATCATGACGCGGCCTGAGTCCCCCATCGACGAGCCGACCGGCCGCTTCGCGTACGACGGGCTGGAGCGGATCTTCCACGAGAAGGCGCGGCTGGGGATCATGACGTCCCTGGTGACGCACTCGCGCGGGCTGGTCTTCGGCGACCTGAAGGACCTCTGCCAGCTCACCGACGGCAACCTCAGCCGGCACCTCCAGATCCTGCACGAGGCCGGCTTCGTCGAGATCTGGAAGGGCTTCCACAAGAAGCGCCCGCAGACGCTCTGCCGCGTGACCGACGGCGGCCGGCGTCGGTTCCTCGAATACATCAACGTCCTGGAGACGGTGGTGCAGGACGCCCTCAAGGCGGCGTCCGCGCCCGCGGCGGGCCCGAAGTCGGCCGAGGGCTGGTCCCCGGTCTGACGTCCCGACCCCCCGCCGGTCGACGACCCCCGCGGAAGGTGGTGGCCCATGCCCGCGGAACTCTGGCGCCCCTCGCTCGACCTGGCCCTGCACCGCAACCGGAGCCGGCCGGAGATGCGGCTGGTGCAGCTCGCCACCGTCCGCCCGGACGGCCGTCCCGCGATCCGGACGGTCGTCTTCCGGGGCTTCCTGGACGACCCCCGCAAGCTCGCCTTCGCCACCGACTCGCGGAGCGCCAAGCGGGCCGAGATCGAGGCCAACCCGCGGGGCGAGATCTGCTGGTACTTCCCCGAGACCCGCGAGCAGTTCCGCGTGTCCGGGATGCTGGCCCTGATCGGCCCCGGCTCCACCGATCCGGCCCTCCGCCAGGCGCGGGCCGACCTGTGGGCCGAGCTGGGCGACGAGGTCCGGGCCGGCTTCACCTGGCCCGCCCCGCGCGAGCCCCGCGACGCGGCGTCGAGGTTCTCCGACGTCCCGCCGGCCCCCTCGTCGCCCGTCGAGAACTTCCTCCTGCTGACCCTGACCGCGACCGAGGTCGACCACCTGGAGTTGCAGGGCGACCCCCAGCATCGTTGGATCTACGAGGCCGACCCTCGCGGGCGGTGGTCGGGCCGCGAGGTCAATCCCTGACGCCGCGGCCCGCCCGGCCCCCGTCCGGTCACGGCCGCTTCTGCGACAGCATCCAGTCGATCGTGGCCGGGTCGTTGTAGGCCCGGTCCCAGCTCTCGTGGCCGACGCCCCGGTACTCGGTGTATCCCGGGTGCGTCCCCGCGGCGCGGAGGGCCTCGATCATCGCCCGCATCCCGAGGTGGAGCCGCGGGAAGTCGTCGTCGCCGACGAAACCGCGGATCGGGATCGAGCCGTACTTGGCCGCGTCCTCGGACTTGCCGGGGCCGCAGACCGGCACGAGCGCCGCGAACTTCTCCGGATGGGCCGCGGCGATGCTCCAGGTCCCCATCCCTCCCATCGACAGGCCCGTGAGGATCACCCGCTTCGGGTCGACGTTGTAATCCTTCGTCACGTCGTCGAGCGCCTTGAGGGCCGCCGCCGCGTCCTCCGAATCGGCCTGCCAGGTCTTGCGGGCCTGCGGGAAGACGACGATCGCCGGCACGCCCCCGCGCTGCACGATCGCCGGCCCGATCCCCACCTGGGACGGGACGATCCCGTCCTCCCCGCGCTCGCCGGCCCCGTGGAGGAACAGGATCGCGGGATAGGGCTTCGAGCGGTCGTAGCCCTCGGGGACGTACACGGTGTAGTCGCGGGGGCCCTGCTCCGTCTGGACCCGACGGACGTGGAATCCGGGGCCGTCTCCGGCGTCGGGCGACGGCGCGCGCTGGATCACGACGTCCTTGAACTGGACCTCCATCGGGTCGCCGGCGTGGACCTGGAGCGCGATCAGGCCCTCGCGGGCGATCGAGTCGTCGGCCTCGCGGTAGTCGACCGAGGTGACGCCGTTGAGGTAGATCGTGATCCGGCCGCCGAAGCATCGGACGACGTAATGGTTCCAGTCCGACTTGTTGAGCTTCGCGAGGGCCTCGGGCGAGCCCTGCACCAGCGTCTTGTTGCGGCGGGACTCGTCGTAGAGGCTCCCCCAGTAGCCCTCGCCGATGTCGGCCTGGTAGCCGGACATCTCGGTGCCGGGCACGCGCACGCTGCGGAGTTGCACGCCGCTGTTCCCCTTGCCGTCGATCACGCGGAAGGTCAGCGACAGGACGAAGTCCTTGTACGACTCCTTGGTCGCGAGGAAGACGTTGTGGTCGAGCTTGCCGGACTTGCCGACGATCATGCCGTCGCGGGCGGACCAGACGGACTCGTCCCCCTCCCAGCCGGCCAGGTCGCGGCCGTTGAACAGCGGGACGAACCCGGCCGTCTCCACGACCGGCGGCTCGCCGTCGAGCTTGCGCGACCAGGAGGTCATGATGGAGGCGTAGTAGGTCGCCCCGAGGTTCCCCTCGCCGTCCGGGGTGTTCGAATAGGTCCCGTCCGACTTCCGGCAGCGGGCGATGAACGCGCGCAGGCGGCCGAGGTCGGGCCGCTCCTTGAGCAGGAACAGGGCCCGCATCACGCGGTACGAGCTGGACAGGTCGGACGGGCCGCCGTCCTTCGACCAGCCGCCGTCGGGGCGCTGGCCGGCCTTGATGGCCTCGATGGCCGCGTCGCGGTTCGCCAGGGCCTCCCCGGAGCGGAGCACGGTCGCGGCGACGGTGCCGGCCGCGAACGCCTGGCCGGGTCCCTCGGCGAAGGTGCCGTCGGGGTTGCCCAGCTTCCGGATCTGGTCCAGCCAGCGCGGGAGGTCGGCCGACTTGCCGGCGACGGCCTCCAGGCCCGCGACCGCCATGCGGACCTGCTCGTCCTCCTTCGCGTGCTCGTGGAAGAAGGCGACCGCGGCGTCGACCAGCTCCTTGTCGGCGATCTTCAGCTCGCCCGCGGCCAGGAGGCCGATCGAGGTCGTCAGCGAGTCGGCCTTGCCGCCGGGCGCGGGGGCGAAGCCGCCGTCGGCGCGGCACGAGCGGACGTATTGGATGCAGTTCAGGACGTCGGGGATCGAGCCGCCGACGTACTTGAGGATCCGCACGGCCCCGCTGGTGGTCCCCAGCGACGACGGCCGCCCCGGCGCGGGGCCGAAGCCGCCGTCGGGGTTCTGGAGCGACGCGACGTAGGCGGCCGTCTGGGCGAACTCGGCGGGCGACTGCGCCCGCGAGGCGGGCGTGGAGGCGGCCCCGGCGATCGCGAGGGCGATGAAGACGAAGGCGATCCGGCGTCTCATGGCGGCGGAAGCTCCTGGTTGGGTGGTCGTCGCGGCGCCCGCGGAGAGGTCCGTCGGGACGATCCGGGCCGGCCCACAGTCTGCCGCGCCGGCGGGGCCCGGGCAACGCTCCACCCGGACGCCCGAGCCGGGTGTGCCATTGGGTTTGGCGGACCGTGTCGGGGTTGCGGGGGCCATCGTAACGGCCTTCCCCCCTGGCGGGGGAAGGTGGCCCGCAGGGCCGGATGAGGGGGACGACGAGCGCGACGACCGTCGGGATCCCGAGCCGGTCGGGCGGACCTGCGAATCCCGATGGGTCCCGTGCTCCGCGTCCCCCTCATCTGACCGCTTCACGGTCTGTCTTCCCCCGCGAGGGGGGAAGACGTCGAACGCCGACCGCCAAATCCCAAAGGCACCCCCCGGGCCCCGGCGATGGCGTCGGCGTCGGCCGATGGACTAAGATGATCGGATCGCCCAGGAGCGACGCCGAGATCCCTCCGGAGAAGCCGCCCGATGAATCGTCCGCCCGCCCCGTCGCGCGAGCCGCGCCCCCCCGCGCGACTCGCCTGGTTGCTCACGCCCTTCCTCCTGGCGACGCTCGGCCCCCCGACGATGGCGGCGGACGATCTCGGCTTCCCCGAAGCTTACGCCGTGAAGGGGGCGAAGCTGTTCATCGCTCCCGGCAAGGTGGTCGACGACGGCGTCCTGGTGATCCGCCGTGGGCTGATCGAGGCCGCCGGCCCGTCGGCCGACGTGGCCGTCCCGTTCGACGCCGAGGTCGTCGAGGGGAAGGGGCTCGTCGTCTATCCGGGCTTCATCGACCTGTTCACCTCGGCGGGCCAGAAAGCGGGCGTCGAGCGATCGACCACCGGGAGGGGCCGGCCGGTCGAGCTGTCGGAGACCACCCTCGCCGCCACCCCGGCCGACAACCGCAAGGGGCTGACCCCCGAGTTCCTGGCCGCCGACGCCCTCGACCTGAACGACGGCCTCGCCGACCCGCGCCGGAAGCTGGGCTTCACCGACATGCTGACGGCCCCCGCCGGCGCGATCGCCACCGGCCGCAGCGCGTTCGTCGGCCTGACCGGGCTGCCGCGCCGCGACGCCCTGCTCAAGTCGCCCGTCGCGCTGCACGTCCAGGTCGCGCCGCCGCAGGAGCCCTCCCCGCCGGGCGGCCAGCCGACGCCCCCGGGGGGCCGGGGCCGCGGGCCTGGCGGCGGGGGCGCCTCGGAGGATCCCTACCCGCGCGCCCTGATGGGGGCCGTCGCCCACCTGCGCCAGGCCATGAGCGACGCCGAGCATCATCAGAAGCTCGTCGCTTATGAGAAGGCCCACGGCGGCGCGACCGTCGCCGACGACCCGGCGCTGGACGTGCTCGCCCAGGCCCGCGCGAAGTCGCTCCCCGTCTGGTGGCAGGCCGAGACCCGCGACGAGATCCACCGCGCCCTCGACCTGGCGAGGGAGTTCGGCACGACGGCCGTCGTCGTCGGCGGTCGCGAGGCGTCCAAGGTGGTCGATCGCCTCAAGGCCGAGAAGGTCCCCGTCGTCCTCCGGCTCGACTTCCCCGAGGAGCCCAAGGCCCCGACGGAGGAGGAATACCGCAAGCGCCCCGAGGCCCAGCGGGACGACCCGCTCCGCGTCCTCGTCGAACATCATGAGCGCTGGAAGGACCGCGTCGGCGCGGCGGCGCGGCTCGCGAAGGAGGGCGTGCCGTTCGCCCTGGGGACGGAAGGGATCGACAAGATCGAGAACGTCCCCGCGCGGCTCCGGGCCCTGATCGCCCAGGGCCTCGCGCCCGAGCAGGCGCTGGAGGCCCTGACGCTGTCCGCCGCGAAGCTCGCCGGCCTGGAGAATCGGCTGGGGACGCTGGAGCCCGGCAAGCTCGCCCACGTCGTCGTCTTCTCCGCGCCGTTCCAGGACGAGAAGGCCAGGGTCCGGTACGCCTTCATCGACGGCCGCAAGTTCGAGGTGAAGTCCGAGGAGCCGCCCGGCGGCCGTCGCGGCCCCGACGCCCGGCCCCGACCGGAGGGCGAGCCCGAGAACAAGAAGGACGAGAAGAAGACCGAGGAGAAGAAGCCCGAGGACAAGAAGGACGAGAAGCCGAAGGAGCCGCCCGCCCCGTTCGTCGACGTGGCGGCCGAGCTGGATTCCGACCGCAAGCCCGCGCTGCACACGGGCGGCGACGTCCTCATCAAGGACGCCGTGATCGTCACCGGGACCCAGGGGACGATCCCCAAGGGGTCGATCCTCATCGAGAAGGGGAAGATCAAGGCGATCGGCCCCGACGTGACCGGGCCGGCGGGCGTCGCGGTGATCGACGCCGCGGGGCTGGTGGCGGCCCCGGGCGCGATCGACACCCATTCGCACATCGCCGTCCAGGGGAGCGTCAACGAGTTCAGCCTCTCGGTCGTGCCCGAGGTCCGGGTCAAGGACGTCATCACGGGCGACGACGTCTCGATCTACCGGGCGGTCGCCGGCGGGACCACCACGGCCCGCGTGCTGCACGGCTCGGCCGACACGATCGGCGGGCAGGACGCCGTCATCAAGCTGAAGTACGGCCTCCCCGGCCGCGACCTGATCGTCCGCGAGGGGCCGCAGGGCGTGAAGTTCGCCCTCGGCGAGAACGTCACCCGCTCGACCGGCCGGTTCCCGAACACCCGCATGGGCGTCGAGTCCGTCATCGCCGGGGCCTTCGAGGAGGCGCTCGCCTACAAGAAGGCGTGGAAAGCGTACAACGACCGGGTCGCCGCCCAGGGCGAGAAGGCCGGCCCGCCCCCCCGGCGCGACTTCCGCCTGGAGGCCCTGGAGCGGATCCTCGACGGCTCCATCAAGATCAACAGCCACTGCTATCGCGCCGACGAGATCCTGATGCTGCTGCGGACCGCCGAGCGCTACGGCGTGCGGGTCCGGTCGCTCCAGCACGTCCTGGAGGGCTACAAGGTCGCGGCCGAGATCGCCGCCCACGGCGCCCACGCCTCGACCTTCTCCGACTGGTGGGCCTACAAGATCGAGGCCTACGACGCGATCCCGTTCAACGCCATGCTCATGACCCGCGCCGGCGTCGCGGTCTCGATCAAGAGCGATTCCGAGGAGCTGATCCGGCACCTCTACCACGAGGCCGCCAAGATGGTGAAGTTCGGCGGCGCGACCGAGGCGCAGGCGCTGGCGTTCGTCACGATCAACCCCGCCCTGGAGCTGGGCCGCGAGGACCGCATCGGCTCGCTGGAGGTCGGCAAGGACGGCGACGTCGCCCTCTTCAACGGCCACCCGCTCGACGCCTTCGCGCGCTGCGAGATGACGCTGATCGAGGGCGAGGTCTACTTCCAGCGCACGCCGACGATCCGCCCCGGCGACCACGCCAGGATGCCGCAGGCCCCCGGCGCCCAGGCCCGGCCCCTGGAGTTCACCGCGCAGCCCAAGCAGGACTACGCCCTCCTCGGGGCGACGATCCATCCGGTCTCCGGGCCCGTCATCGAGAACGGGGTCCTCGTGGTGGCCGGCGGCAAGATCGCGGCCGTCGGGCCCGTCGGCACGCCCGTCCCGCCCGAGGCGCAGACGATCGAAGTGAAGGGGCTCGACGTCTGGCCGGGGCTGATCGACGCCGGCACGACCGTCGGCCTGGCCGAGATCGGCAGCCTCAACGAGACCCTGGACTTCGCCGACGCCGCCCGGTATCAGCCCGAGCTGCGCGCGGCCATAGCCCTCCGGGCCGACAGCGAGCACGTCCGCGTCACCCGGGCCAACGGCGTCCTGGCCGGCCTGGTGGAGCCTTCCGGCGGCGTCATTTCCGGCCAGGCCGCGCTGGCGGACTTCGACGGCTGGGTGCCGAGCGAGATGGCCTTCGAGGACCCCGCCGCCCTCTCGGTCAACATCCCGCGCTTCGTCCACCGGCCGGTCGGCTCCCAGGCCGGCCGCGGCGGCGACAACCCCGACCCCAACGCCCGCCGCAAGGAGCAGATCGAAGCCCTGAAGGAGCAGTTCCTCAAGGCCAGGCGGTACGACGAGGTCGTCGCCGAGGCGAAGGCGAAGGCCCTGAACGCCCCCAGGGTCGACGTGAGGCTGGCGGCCCTCGCCCCGTATGCGAAGGGCGAGAGGCTGGTGATCCTCCACGCCGACGAGCGGACGGAGATCCTCGACGCCCTGGCGCTGGCGAAGGAGCTGAAGCTCAGGGCCGCGATCTCCGGGGCGGCCGACGCCTGGAAGGTCGCCGCGGAGATCAAGGAGGCCGGCGTCCCCGTCCTGGTGGCCGGGACCATGAACTTCCCCGCGCGGGAGCACGACCCCTACGACGCGGCCTACGCCAACCCCGCCAAGCTCCACGCGGCGGGCGTGACCTTCGCGATCCGATCGTCGCCGGGAGGATCGTCGCCCCGCAACTCCCGCCTCCTCCCGTTCGAGGCGGCCATGGCGACGGCGTTCGGGCTGCCGGAGGAGGAGGCGCTCAAGGCCGTCACGACCTACCCGGCGCAGATCCTCGGCGTCGGGGATCGGCTCGGGACGCTGGAGGTCGGCAAGCGCGCGAACCTGGTCGTCACCTCCGGGCACATCCTCCAGCCGACGACGCCCGTGCTCATGCTGTTCATCGACGGCAAGCCGGTCGCGCCGACCAGCCGCCACACCGAGCTGTACGAGAAGTACGATCGCCGGCTCGACGACGTGAAGGCGGGCAAGGCCCCGCTGGGGCTCGATCGTCCCTCGAAGGCTCCCTGAACGGGCCCGCGTCGCCCGGGGTGCCCGCGAGGGCGAGCCCCGGGCGACGGCGGCTCAGAGGCTCCCGGCGGGCGCGAGCCCGCAACGGGCCGGCGCCGGCCCCGACGCCGGGTCGAAGCTCCAGCCCCGGGGGGCGGCCCCGGTCGGGGTGTGGGCGGAGAAGACCGCCCCCAGCACGTCGCGATGGTCCGCCTGGCTGACGTACTCGTCCACGCCCAGTCGGTACAGGTGCGTGGCCTCCGCCACCTGATAGTCCGCCGCCACGATCATCACCGACGCCCGCCGCCCCTGGATCGAATTCTTCCAGAGCAGCGCCGCCAGCTCGTCGGCCTCGGACTCCTCGCGCCTCCAGTCCACCATCACCATCTCGGGCTTCGCCAACTCCAGGAGTTGCTCCGCCTCGGCGATCGTCTCGGAGACGACCAGCCGCCAGCGGCCGGCCTCCGACAGCGCGGGCCGCATCGCGACCAGCCAATCCGCATCCCTGGTGACCGCCAGGATCGTCGTGCCCTTCATACCCGTCCCGCCCTCTCGTGCCGTGAGTAAGGCCAGCTCGCCCCGACTTATCCCGGAGGAGGATCGCCGCGAATCTCGCGCCCGATCCTCCGACCGCTTATTCAGGGAACCGCGAAACTTCGCCGGAGGCGACGCGCCATCCCGAAGTTTTTCCGACGAACCGGCCCGGCCATCCGTGTGACACCCAGGTCTCCCCGCTCCGGATGAGCGTCGAGGCGACCGAAGCACGCTCGAAAGGCAGTCTAAGACACGGGGTCGAACTCGTTGACACGACCTTGCGATTTTCGAGCAAGATGTTGCTCGCAGGCCGCCCGCCCCGGGCGGATGGGCCTGGAGGTGTGATCCCGATCAACACGATGACGACTTTTTGCGTCAACGACGCCACCCCCCCCTGGACGCCTCGAAGCACGCATGCTTTCAGAAGCTCCCGCGCCCGACCCGCCCGAGGGTTGCGTCCCCGGCCGGGACGCGCCACGATCGATCCTCGCCCTTCGGGTGTGAGGCCGAGGATCGATCCAGTTCGGGAGACGAAGATTATGGCGAAATTCCAGGTGTATCGATGGGCGGTCGTCGTGGGGATGGCGGCCTGGCTGGGCATGGCCCCGTCGACCCCGCGGTCGGCGGCGGCCGAGGGCGAGGCCGGGTTGCAGATCTACTTCGTCGACGTCCTGGGCGGCGCCGCGACCCTGGTCGTGACGCCGGAGCGCGAGAGCGTCCTGATCGATTCCGGCTGGCCCGGCCAGGGGGGTCGCGACCCCGAGCGGATCGTCCGGGCCCTGAAGGACGCCGGCTGCGAGCGGATCGACCACCTGGTCGTGACGCACTGGCACATGGACCACTTCGGCGGCGTCGCGGGCCTCGCCGAGCGCGTCGAGATCGGCCGATTCTGGGATCGCGGCCTCCCCGAGGACGGGATCGGCGGCGTCTACCCCGACGGCCCGAAGCCGGACGACCCGCTCGGGATCGCCTATCGCAAGGCCGCGAACGGGAGGCGCTCGATCCTGAAGGCGGGCGACAAGCTCCCCCTGCGGAGCGACGTCTCGGCCGTGGTGCTGGCCGCCTCCGGCGAGACGATCCCGACGCCCGCCGGGGCCCGCCCCAACGCCCTCTGCGACTCGGCCCCGGCCGACCACGAGCCGGACGGCTCCGACAACGCCCAGAGCATCGTCCTGAAGTTCCGCCTCGACGACTTCGACTTCCTGGACTGCGGCGACCTGACCTGGAACGTCGAGAAGAAGCTGGTCTGCCCTGTCGACCTCGTCGGCGCGATCGACCTGTTCCAGGTCACGCACCACGGGCAGGACATCTCCAACCACCCCACCTTCCTGGCGACGATCGCCCCGACGGTGGCCGTGATGGACAACGGCCCGCGCAAGGGGGGATCGGCGGAGACGGTCCGTCGCTTCAAGGCCCTCCCCTCGGTCCGGGCCTTCTATCAGCTCCACCGCAACGCCGAGACCGCCGACGCCGACAACGGCGATCCCGCCCTGTTCGCCAACGCCGACCCGGCGGGCGGGCGCTACATCCGGGTCGCCGTCGCCGCGGGCGGGAAGTCCTTCACGGTGCGCCTGGGCGCGGACGGCCCGGAGCGGACGTTCCCGTCGAAGTGAGCGCTCAGGCCGGGGCGGCCTCGGAGCGGGCCGCCTCGGGCCGCGCCGCCTTCTTGCGGGCGAGCGGCTGGTGCTTCCAGCGGCGGTGGAGCCAGAGGTACTGCGAGGGGTCCTGGCGGATCAGCTCCTCCAGGGCGCTGGTGTAGCGCTGGGTGAGCAGGCGAGCGTCCTCGGCCCCGCCGGTGAACTCTCCGGGCTCGATGATCTGGGCGCATCGCAGCTCGTAGCGGAAGCCGGGCCCGATCCGGCGGGCGACGCCCACCACCACCGGGGCCTGGTGCTCGATCGCCAGCAGGGCGATGGCCTTGTGCGTGGAGGCCGGCCGGCCGAAGAAGTCGACGAACAGCCCGCGCTGGCCGGCGTCCTGGTCGGCGAGCATGGAGAGGGGCCGGCGGGTCTCCAGGACCTCGACGATCTGGTCGTACCCCCCCGCCTTGGGGATCATCTTCTGGCCGGTGCTCTCGCGGAACGACTTCAGGTAGCGTTCCAGGTAGGGGTTGTCGAGCGTCCGGGCGACGGACCACGTCGGGAAGCCGAACAGGCCGAAGAGGTAGCCGGCGATCTCCCAGTTGCCGTAGTGGCCGGTGAGCAGGATCATCGGCTCGCCGGAGATCAGCTTGTCGAGCACGGGCCCGTGGCCGGCGAGCTGGATGTACCGCCGGTAGTTCTCCAGCCGGATCCGCTTCGGCGTGTGGAAGATCTCCATCAGCATCATGCAGAAGTGGCGATAGACGCCCCGGACGACCTGGTCGCGCTCGGCCTCCGTCATGGCGTCGCCGTACGCCATCCGGAGGTTCTCCAGGCCGACCAGGCGGTGCCGCTTGTCGACCGTGTACATCAGCCACGCCAGCCCCCGCGCCAGCGCGTACGACGCCGCGATGGGCAGCGACTGCACCGTGAAGACCAGGGAGCGGACCACCAGGTAAACCAGGTAGTCCAGCCAGGGCCGTTGGACTTTCTTCCGTGCCATGTTGCGGTCGCTCCTTGACCCCCGGCGGAGGGAATCCGCGGAGTATGTCCCGGATCCGCCAGGGCGTCAAGGCGCGCCGTCGAAGCTCACGCCGACGGCGGGTCGTCGGCGAGCGGCAGGGTGACGGCCTTCCCCTCGCGGGCGGATCGGTAGATGGCGCGGATGATCTCGACGGACTTGCGGCCCTCGCGGCCGTCGACGATCGGCTCGCGGCCTTCGTCGATCGCCCGGAGGAAGTCGGCGATCTGCTCGCGGTGGCCGAGGTGGCTGATGCCGCGCGGGTCGCTGGCACCGGAGTTCCCGGCGGAGCGGCCGGCGATGGCGGCCAGGATGATGTTGTCGCTGGGGATCTTCTCCTGGAAGTCCCACAGGGTCACGTCGTCCTGCTCGACCCGGGCCGAGCCGCGGTCGCCGTGGATCTCGATGCGCTTGGAGAGCCCGGGATAGGCGCTCGTGGCCGCCTGGATCGTCCCCAGCGCCCCGTTCTTGAACCGGACGCTGGCGACGGCCGTGTCCTCGACCTCGATGCGCGCGTGGGCGAGCGTCGCCGTGTGGGCCGTGACCGATTCGACGTCGCCCATCAGCCAGTAGAGCAGGTCGACGTTGTGGATGGCCTGGTTCATCAGGGCCCCGCCGCCGTCGAGCCGCCACGTCCCGCGCCAGCCGCCGGAGTCGTAGTATTCCTGGGTCCGCCACCATTTGACGTGGGTGTCGCCCAGGGTCAGGCGTCCGAACCGGCCCGCCTCGATCGCCTCCTTGAGGCGGACGTTGGCGGGCGAGAAGCGCGATGGGAAGATGGCGCAGAGCCGGACGCCGGCCTCGTCGCAGGCGTTGAGGATCGCGTCGCAGCGCGGGAGGTCGATCTCCAGCGGCTTCTCGACGACGACGTGCTTGCCCGCCCGCGCCGCCTGGACGGCCGGCTCCATGTGGGCCCCGCTCGGCGTGCAGATGCAGACGACGTCGAGGTCGGGGCGGCGGAGCATCGCGCCGAGGTCGTCGTAGGTCTGGCAGTCGTGGCCGGCGATCCCGGCGATCTTCTCGGCGTTGGCTCGCGTGCGGCTGTACGCCCCCACCACGCGGGCGCCGTCGATCTCGTTCACGGCGCGGGCGTGATACTCCGCGATCATCCCGCAGCCGACGATCCCGATCCCGTGTTCGGCCATCGATACCATCACCTTTCAGACGAGGCGGATCTCGGCGATCTTGCGCTTGCCCACCCGGACGACCAGGCCGTCGCTGACGTAGATCAGCGCCTTCACGTCCGTCACCGGCTCGCGACGCGGCCCGACGTTGACCCCGCCCCCCTCGATGTCGCGGCGGGCGTTCGACGTGCTGGTCGCGAACCCGAGTTCCTTGATGAGGTTGGGCGCGGGGATCCGGCCTTCGGCGTCGAGCTTGTCGGCCGCGAGGTAGGCGACCGGGATCTCCAGCGGATCCTCGCCGGCCGAGCGGCGTCGGAACGCCTCGGCGGCGCGGTCGGCGGCCTCCTGGCCGTGGTACTGGGCCACGATCGCCTTGCCCAGCGCCTCCTTGGCGTCCCGAGGGTTCGTCCCCTCGGCCAGCAGTTCCTGGATGCGGGCCTGGGGGATGTCGGTCAGCAGGGTGAAGTACTGGGCCATCGGCCCGTCGGGGACGCTCATCACCTTGCCGAACTGGTCCTCGGGCGACTCGGCCACGCCGATGTAGTTGCCCAGGCTCTTGCCCATCCGGCGCGTGCCGTCGGTGCCGACGAGGATCGGCATGGTCATGGCGACCTGCGGGTCCTGGTTGCGGACGGGCTGCAACTGGCGGGCGACCATCAGGCTGAAGAGTTGTTCGGTGCCCCCCAGCTCGACGTCGGCGTTGATCTCGACCGAGTCCCAGCCCTGCATCAGCGGGTAGAGGCATTCGTGGAGATAGACCGGCTTCTCGGCCGCGATCCGCTTGGCGAAGTCCTCGCGTGCGGAGATCTGGCCCAGGGTCATCCGGCGCATGAGGTCCAGGACGTCCAGGAACTCCCACTTGCCGAACCAGTCGCCGTTGTGGTGGACCTCGGCCCGGTCCAGGTCGATGATCCGGCCGACCTGCTTGAGGTAGTCGCGGGCGTTCTCGGCGACCTGCTCCTTCGTGAGCGCGGAGCGGGTCTCGTCGCGGCCCGAGGGGTCGCCGACGAGCGCGGTGTAATTGCCGATGATGATGACCGCGGTGTGGCCGAGGTCCTGGAACTGCCGCAGCTTGCGGAGCGGGACGGTGTGCCCCAGGTGGACGTCGATGCCGGTCGGGTCGATGCCGTACTTGACCCGCAGCGGCCGATTTTCGCGGACCGAGCGCTCCAGCTTCTTGAGGAAGTCCCCCTGGGGGACGATCTGCTCCACGCCGCGGCGGAGGATCTCCAGTTGGCCTTGCACGTCCAGCATCGTTTCATCCGGCTCCAGGGTCCGGCCGCGGCTCCGGGCGGGGCGGCCATCGATCCGCCGATTCTAGAGGCCCCGGCCCGACTCCACAAGGTGGCCTGCGGGCGCAAGGGCTGCTACGATGGGCCGTTCGGATCGATGATCGCTTGCGCCCAGCCCGCCGCGAGGCCCCATGACGTCGCCCCAGCTCCAGGCCGCCCTCTTCCGCATCGTCTCCATGCTGCTGGAGTTGATCGCCTTCGGGATGATCGCCGCATGGATCTGGGCCGGCTCGCGCCTCCTCCGCGGCCGGCGGCTCCTCGAAGTCGAGCCGTTCGCCCCGCCCCGCACGGCGGCCTGGGGGCCGGGAACGCTCCTGGCGCTGTTCATCCTGTACGTCGGCGCCCAGGCTGCGGCCTCGACGGCCTATCATTCCGTCGTCGGCGTCGACCTCGCGGAGGTGTCGGCCCGGTACGCCGATGAACTCGAAGCGCGGAACGCCGCGCCGGCCGACGCCAGGCCCGACCACGCGAAGGCGCGACGGGCCGCGACCGACGCGATGCACCTGATGAGCTGGAACGCGACGTTCAACGTCCTGTTCCTCGCGCTCTTCCCCTGGGTGTTCCGCCGCACCTCGGGCGCGAGCCTCGCCGACCTGGGGGTCGTCCCCACGAGGCTCGGCGAGCAGGTGCAGGTCGGGATCGTCGCCGGGCTGCTGGCCACCCCGGCGGTCTACGCGATCCACGCGCTGGCCCTGAAGGCGTTCCCGCCGCGGCTCCATCCCGTCGAGCAGATGCTGGAGGTCGATTTCTCCCCCGTCATGGCCGGCGTCTCCGTACTCAGCGCGGTCGCGCTGGCGCCGCTGTTCGAAGAGACGATCTTCCGGGGCGTCATCCAGGGCTGGCTGGCCCGCGTCTCGCGCGAGATATTCGACTTCGAGGCGCGCAAGCCGGTCGTCCCCCACACGGACGAACTTGCCGAGGTCACGCCCCCGAACGGCCGAATCACGGCGGCCGAGTTGCCGGGGATCGTCCTGACCTCGGCCCTGTTCGCCGCGGTCCACTACCGCCAGTGGCCGACGCCCATCCCCCTGTTCATCCTGGCGATGGTGATGGGGCTCCTCAGGTGGCGGACCGGGAGCCTGCTGGCCCCGATCATCGTCCACGCCCTGTTCAACGCCACGAGCACCCTGGCGATGCTCGCCGCGCAACTCGGCGGCGCCCGCGACCCCGTCCCGGCCCCCGTCGGGACGGGGCTCGACGGGGGAGCATGGCTCGTCGCGCTCTTCGACTGGCTCCCGGGCTAACGACCTGCAATAGGCGATGAGGGATTCGAACCCCCGACATTCCGCGTGTAAGGCGGACGCTCTAACCGCTGAGCTAATCGCCCCTCGACGCCCATTCTAGCCCGAGGTGCGGGGCCTGACGAGCCGGTCGAGCGCGGCGAGGGGCCTTTCGGGCGATTTCCCGCCGGCCTCACGGCTCGACGGGTCCCTCCATCACGGGCTCGCGACGGTCCCTCAGCGCCATCACCAGGAGCAGGCAGCCCAGGGCCGCACTGATCGCGGAGCCGGCGAGGATGCCGATCTTGGCGTCGTCCAGCAGGTCGCCCCGGAGGGCGAGGCCGGCGATGAAGAACGACATCGTGAAGCCGATCCCCCCCAGGCAGCCGGCCCCGATCATCGCCCGCCAGTCGACCCCCTGGGGCAGTCGCGTCAGGCCGAGCCGGACCGACAGCCAACTGAAGAGGACGATGCCGATCGGCTTGCCCAGCGCCAGGCCGGCGACCACCGCCAAGGCGACGGGGGTCGTCAGCGCGGAGGGCTCGACCCGCACGCCCGCGTTGGCCAGCGCGAAGACCGGCATGATGACGAAGGCGACCCACGGGTGCAGCGCGTGCTCCAGTCGCTCCGCGGGCGAGATCGCCTCGGGGGCCTCCTGGGGCTCGCCTTGCTGGATGCCCCGCAGGCGGTCGTACAGCTCGCCGACGGCGTCGACCAGGATCCCCCGGCCGATCATCGGCCGCGCGGGCGTCAGCAGGCCGAGCGCGACCCCCGCCACGGTCGGATGCACGCCCGACTTCAGGACCGCGTACCAGATCCCGGCCCCGATCACGCCGTAGACCCCGACGCTGCGAACGCCCAGCGACCGCAGCAGGACGACGAGGCCGAAGCCGGCCGCGGCCGTCGCGAGGGGCCCGGCCCCGATCGCCCCGCTGTACGCCACCGCGATGACCAGGACCGCGCCGATGTCGTCGGCGATGGCCAGGCTCAGGAGGAGCACCTTCAGCCCGTTCGGCACGCGCGAGCCGAGCAGCGTCAGGAAGCCGACCACGAAGGCGATGTCGGTGGCCATCGGCACGCCCCATCCCTCGCGCCCGGGCCGGCCCCAGATCGCGAGCGAGTAGACGACCGCGGGGGCCGCCATCCCGCCGAGGGCCGCGACGACCGGCAGGAGCGCCTTCCTCGGGTCGGCCAGCTCCCCGGAGACCACCTCGCGCTTGATCTCCAGCCCCACGACGAAGAAGAACAGGGTCATCAGGCCGTCGTTGACCCAGTGCCGCAGCGGCTCGACGAGTTCGAAGGCCCCGAAGGTCACGCCGACGGGCGTCTCCCAGAAGTGGTGGAACCAATCCGCGAGCGGCGAGTTCGCCAGCGCCAGGGCGATCGCCGTGGCGGCCACGAGGGCGAGCCCGCCGGACGATTCGACGTGCATGAAGCGGACGAACGGGGCCACCAGCCGGTCGACCGGCGTGCGGCCCTCGGGCCGCTCCAACTCGTTCGTGTAGAGGTCGACGTCGACGACGCCGCCGAGCCGGCCCTCCTCGTCCACGACCGGGAAGGCCAGGAGGCGATAGCGGATGAAGAGCTTGCAGGCCTCGCCGACGGTGGCCGACTCGGGCACGGCCACCGGGTCCCGGATCATGATCTCCGACAGCGCGGCGTCCGGCGGGCTGAGGATCAGCCGACGGGTCGGCACGACGCCCCGCAGTCGGCCCTCGTCGTCGACGACGTAGAAGTAGACCACCCCGTCGCCGTTCGGGCTCCGTCGGAGCCGTTCCAGGGCCTCCCCGACGGTCTGGCCGACGAGGAGGGGGGTGAAATCGCGACGCATGCGGCGGGAGACGGTCTGTCCCGGATCGGTCGAAGATTGCGGCGGCACGGGGGGCTTCCTCTTCATGGGCGGGCGAGGGGATGACGCTCGGGCCTTCAGGATCGGCGCGCGAGCGGGCCGACGGACGCGAGCCGGGTCACCAGCCGCCGCCGTTCGTGATGAAGAGCCTCAGGTAAAGCTCGTGCTCGTGTTCGGGTCGGTCGATCGTGGCCTGCATCAGCCTGCCGCAGATGAGGAAGTCGGGGCCCCAGCCGTCCATTCTATCGAACCCGTCGGCGGGGCGACCGCGCTTCCCGCCCCCGCCCGCCGGAATCGGCCGGCGATCACCTCGTCTCCGGCCCCGGCCCCGGCGAGGCCGGTTCCTCGGCCTCGGAGGCCGGCCGCCTTCGGCCGCCGTACTGGATGGTCAGGCCCGCGAGGATGGAGTCGGTCTGGGCGTCCATCCTGGCCGTCGAGCCGGGGACCTGCCCGATCGGCCCCTCGATGTCGTTGCGGAAGCCGTGCACCCAGCCGCCGGAGAAGACGAGGTTCTCGTTGAGGCGGAGCGAGGCCCCCAGGGAAAGCGTGTGCTGGATGAAGCCGGGCGCCTGGACGTTGAACAGCGTCTGGACCTCGTTGATCGGGTTCTGGTTGAACAGATACCCCGCCCGCAGCGTCAGGCGCTCGGTGAGCTGATACTGGCCGCCGACGGCCACCGCGAAGATGCTCCGCCAGTTCAGCCCGCCGCTCGCGATCGAGTCGCCCCAGAGCGCGGCGTTGGCGTAGTCGAAGTAGCGCAGGTCGACGTCGACCAACAGCCGCTCGATCCCCTTGTAGGCTACGCCCCACGAGTAGATCGCCGGGATCTGCGACTGGACGCCGATCCGCCGCGGCGAGAGGTCCGCGTTGAACGTGTTGTACGACCACTTCTCCAGCCAGATGGGGCTCTTGTACGAGAAGCCCACGTTCCACGAGTCGTTGACCTCGTAGAAGAGGCCGAGTTCGAATCCGGCCCCCCAGAACGGCCGCGAGTTGACCGCCGTCGGGAAGGTCGACACGCCGTACTGGTCCGCCGGCCCCGGCGCGAAGAAGGCGGGGCTGAACTGGACGGTGCCCGACGTGATCACCGGGGCGAACGAGACGGCGAGCCGGTCGTTGGCCCGGTAGGAGGCCATCGGTTTGATGGCGAGCAGCGCCATGTTGGCGTAGATCGGCCCGAGGCCGAAATAGTTCGGCGGTTGCCTCGGGGCGAGGGTCGGCGTCGAATAGCTCCCCGCGAAGTTCACGCCGCCGCCGACCACGCCGAAGATGCCCAGGCCCATCGTGATCGGCGAGTCGGGGTCGAGCTTGAACGAAGCGCCCACGGCCAGGTTGCTGGCGACGCCGCTGTCGCTCCGCGACGTCCCGTAGCGATCGGTGGGAGGGAAGGTCCCGTTGATCGAGCCGGCCGGCAGGTAGCCGGTGTAATGGATGCTCGGGATGATCAGCTCGGTGCCGAGCAGGACCTCCTCGCGGTCGAGGAAGCTGATCGTGGCCGGGTTCCAGTAGCTGGCGCCGAAGTCGACGGGTGCGGCCGTCGAGGCCCCGGCCATCGACCGGTTGATGGGCCCCGCGCCGGACGCCACGACCCCCTGCGCCGAGGCCCGGCCGGCCGCGCCCGCGAGCAGGAGCGATGCGATCAAAACGCGGGCGATGCACGGCTGGACCATCCCGGGACTCCTCACTGGCCGCGGCGGGCGCGATCGCGCCTGCGAGATCGGGCCGAAAACGACGTGTTCTACGGTACGGGACCGGGCTCCCGGGCCCCGGCGGCGGTCAAAGACCGACGGGCAGGGTCAGCAACGGCCCCGACTTCTTGGGCTCGGAGAGTTGGAGGTTGAAGAGGGCCTGGAGCAGGCCGAGCGTCGACTTCGACCGCTTGTCCGTCTCGGCGATGAAGTACCAGTAGCCCTGGTATTCGATCGCCACCGCCGCGTCCCTAGGCCGCTTCTTCCGCGAGCAGACGCGGAACAGGCCGCGCGTCACGCAGGTCCAGTCGAAGGGGACGCCGTCCGGGCCGACGGCCTGCGCGGCCAGCCCTCGGGCCGCGTGCTCCTCGGGGACGACGACCCCCTTGGACAGGAACGCCAGCATCTCCAGCAGCGTCCGCGTCCGGACGTCGATCGAGTCGAGCGAGTCGGGCAGCGGCAGCAGGCCCACCCCTCCGGGGACCCCCTCGCGCCGGATCGCGTAGTCCGAACGGCCCGGCGCCAGGCGGAGGATCTCCCGCAGCGCGATCGCGTCCGGGACGCCCTCGGCGGCGGGGGAGAACGACAGGCGATACTGCGGCGCGGACCTCGTGAGGACCAGGGCGTCCGACCCCTCGGCGGGGCGGTATTCCAGGTCGTGGCTGGCGGCCTGGACGAAGTCGGAGCCGTCCACGCGATCGGCGGCGATCTCGGGCGAGACCGCCTCCGGCCCGTCGACGGACGACAGGACGAGCAGCCGCTCGCGACGCAGCCGGCCCGCCATCCCGGCCATCTCCAGGAACGGCGACGGCCCCGGGACGGCCTCCGGGACGATGGCCTCGGCCCCCGGCGCGTTCTGGAGGCCGTTCATCTCGCCGACGATCAGCCGCAGCACGTCCTCGATGCTCCAGCCGTTGTTGGCCATCAGCCCCAGCGCCGTGATCCCCACCGGCGCGACCATCACGCGGGTCAGCTCGGCCGGGTCGCGGGGCGTATAGCTGAGCGTGGGCGCGTCCCGGAACTGGAGCCAGAAGTCCCCGAACAGGGACCGGTTCGGCGAGTCCCGCTCCCGCCCGCCGGTCATCCCGCCCCGCCCGGAGACTTCGAACTGGCTGGTGATCGCCGCCACGTCGAGGAACGACGGCAGGTCGCCGTACCGCAGCCGGACGATGTTCCGGAGCCACTGCTGCTCGGAGGTCTCGTGGACGGCCTCGTCGTACCGCAGCCGGGTCAGTTCAAGGCTCTTGGGGCCGAGGCAACCCGTCGCGGCTAGCAGCGTCGCCAGGCACGACAGGAACGAGGCGGCCCGGGACGCCGCCCGGCACCTCCCTCGCCCCGGGCTGTCGTCGGCGTTCGCCCGCATCCTCGGGTCCCTCCTCGGCCGGAGAAGCAGGGCCGCGGGCGACGGAGTTCGGAAGTGTCTTGCGTTCTTGTCGACGAAGCCCCCTCGCCGGCTCCATAAAATCGCTGAAAACGGCAAACCCGCCGCAGCCGTCGAGATCACAACGACGTCGCGAGGCCGGCCTTCCGCGGCCGAGGGCATGTGGCACTACCCGGGCGGGGCCCAAATCTATAAGATCGATAGGAGTAAGGCCAAGCAGGAGGACGAATGACCAGCAGCAGCTACAACCTGACCCACCTGAAAGTGCTCGAGGCGGAGAGCATCCACATCATCCGGGAGGTCGCCGCCGAGTTCGAGCGGCCGGTGATGCTCTACTCGATCGGCAAGGACTCCGCCGTCATGCTGCGGCTGGCGCAGAAGGCGTTCCATCCCGGCCGGCTCCCCTTCCCGCTCCTGCACGTCGACACGACCTGGAAGTTCCGGGCGATGATCGAGTTCCGCGACCGGTTCTGCCGCGAGCAGGGGCTCGACCTGAAGGTCTGGGTCAACCCGGAAGGGCGGGCCCAGAACATCAACCCGTTCGACCACGGGTCGAAGAAGCACACCGACGTCATGAAGACGGCCGCGCTGAAGCAGGCGCTGAACCACTACCAGTTCGACGCCGCGTTCGGCGGCGCCCGCCGCGACGAGGAGAAGAGCCGCGCCAAGGAGCGCGTCTACAGCTTCCGCGACCGCCTGCACCAGTGGGATCCCAAGAACCAGCGCCCGGAGCTGTGGGACCTGTACAACGGGAAGGTGAACAAGGGCGAGAGCATCCGCGCCTTCCCGCTGAGCAACTGGACCGAGCTGGACGTCTGGCAGTACGTCCACCTGGAGGACATCCCGATCGTGCCGCTCTACTTCGCCGACGTCCGCCCGGTCGTCGAGCGCGACGGCACGCTCATCATGGTGGACGACGACCGGATGCGGCTCCTCCCCGGCGAAAAGCCGATGATGAAGCGGGTGCGGTTCCGGACGCTCGGCTGCTACCCGCTGACCGGCGCGATCGAGAGCGACGCCGCCACCCTCCCCGAGATCATCGAGGAGATGCTCCTGGCCAGGAACTCCGAGCGCCAGGGCCGGGTGATCGACCACGACGAGGCGGGGTCGATGGAGCAGAAGAAGCGCGAGGGGTATTTCTGAGATGCAACCCGTTGACCTGAGTCAGGAAGACATCCACGCCTACCTCGCCCGCCACCAGAAGAAGGAGCTGCTCCGCCTCCTGACCTGCGGCAGCGTCGACGACGGCAAGAGCACGCTGATCGGCCGACTGCTGCACGACACCAAGATGATCTACGAGGACCAGCTCGCCGCGGTGAAGCGCGACAGCGAGAAGGTCGGCACCACCGGCGCGGGCGAGATCGACCTCGCCCTGCTGACCGACGGCCTGAAGGCCGAGCGCGAGCAGGGCATCACGATCGACGTGGCCTATCGCTACTTCTCGACCGACCGCCGCAAGTTCATCATCGCCGACACGCCCGGCCACGAGCAGTACACGCGCAACATGGCCACCGGCGCGTCGACGTGCCAGCTCGCCGTGATCCTCATCGACGCCCGCCACGGCGTCATGACCCAGACCCGACGGCACTCGTTCATCGTGTCGCTGCTGGGCATCCGCCACGTCGTCGTCGCCGTCAACAAGATGGACCTGGTCGACTACTCGCGCGAGGTCTTCGAGCGGATCAAGGACGAGTACACCGGCTTCGTCGCCAAGCTCGACCTCCGCGACATCACCTTCATCCCGATGTCGGCCCTGAAGGGGGACAACGTCGCCTCCAAGAGCGACGCCATGCCGTGGCACCACGGCCCGGCGCTGCTGGACCACCTGGAGACGGTCCACATCGCCAGCGACCGCAACCTGACCGACCTGCGGTTCCCGGTGCAGTACGTCATCCGCCCCAACCTCGACTTCCGCGGCTTCGCCGGCACGGTCGCCTCCGGCATCCTCCGCAAGGGGGAGGAGGTCATGGCGATCCCCTCCGGCAAGCGCAGCCGAGTGAAGTCGATCGTGACCTACGACGGCGAGCTGGACGAGGCGTTCGCGCCTCAGGCCGTGACGGTCACGCTGGAGGACGAGATCGACGTCAGCCGCGGCGACATGCTGGTGCAGCCCGACAGCCCGCCCCACGTCAGCAGCGACATCGAAGCCATGGTGGTCTGGATGGCCGAGCAGCCGCTCGTCCCCGGCCGGCCCTACACGCTGAAGCAGACCACGCGTCAGGTGTCGGCAGAGGTCGCCTCGTTCCGCCACGGGGTCGACGTCAACACGCTGGAGCACCGGCCGATCGCCCGCCTGGCCCTGAACGAGGTCGGCCACGTCCAGCTCAGCCTGACCCAGGCCCTGGCCTGCGACCCCTACCGCGCCAACCACGCGACCGGGGCGTTCATCCTGATCGACCGGCTGACGAACAACACGGTCGGCGCCGGCATGATCCTGGAGGCCGGCGGCGGCCGGCCCCCGGCCGACGTCTGGGCGGCCGAGCCGACGACGCCCCTCAAGGCCCGCGAGAGCCTCGTCGCGCCGGCCGAGCGCGAGGCCCGCCTCGGCCAGAAGCCGTCGACCGTGCTCCTGGTCGGCCTGACCGGCAGCGGCAAGAGCCGGATCGCGTACAAGCTGGAGCGTCGCCTCTGGGACGAGGGCCGGGCCGTCACCGTCCTCTACGGCCAGAACATGCGGACCGGCCTGAACCGCGACCTGGGCTTCACCGCCGACGACCGCTCCGAGAACCTGCGGCGGTCGGCCGAGGTGGCGAAGCTGATGAACGACGCCGGCGTGATCACCGTCGCGGCGTTCGTGGCGCCTCACGAGGCCGTGCGCGAGCGGGCGAAGGACCTGATCGGCCGCGACCGCGTCCTGGAGGTCTACTGCACCGCCCCCATGGACGTCATGCGGGCCCGCGACCAGAGCGGCGCCTACCGCCTGGCCGACGAGGGGAAGATCGCCCAGATGCCCGGCGTCACGGCGGCCTTCGAGGAGCCGAAGTCGCCCGACCTGATCCTCCAGACCGATCAGGTCAGCGTCGAGCAGAGCGTCGACCGCATCATCGAGCTGATGAAATCGAAGGGCCTCCTGCCCTGAACATCCGTCGGCCCCGCTCGGCGCGACTTGCGGGCGACCCCCGCCTGAAGCCCCCTCTCCCGCCGGGAGAGGGTGGCCCGGAGGGCCGGGTGAGGGTCGTCGGATCTCGGGACCGCTGTAGCGATCGACCCTTCTCCCCTTGAGGGAGAAGCGGCTGTGTTGGATTTCAAGTGTTTTTTCCTCATGCGGGCG
>MKTT01000060.1 GCA_001898385.1 Planctomycetales bacterium 71-10 | reverse complement strand
CGGACCAGGCTCGGCCAGCTCGGGATGGCGGTTGGCCGGTCGGCATTCGCTGACGACGGCCACCACTCCTGAGTCGGAAATCCTCGGCAACAATTCGTTCCTACAGCCGCATCGGTGGCCATGCGCTTTCGCGCGCGGCAATCCTCCGCGCCAGCCGAGGGAGACCTGTCCTGGCCGGTCGGTTTTCCATCAGGTGGCGAAATGTTCGCCAGATGAGAGACGCGATGCAGGGTCGTTTTCCTGCCGTCCCCGGCCTCATCCAGACGTCCGTGGATCGATAATTGCCGGGAAATCCGGCTCTGGGAGGCGATACTGACGCAATCGCTGCCTCAAGAATGCGAATCGGGAGTTCGCCAAGCCTGGCGGCACGTCGGATGCCTTAGAGAGATTCGGAAAGCTCAGGCTCGATGGGCGATACGGGCAAAAAAGTGAATCAAAGTGAATTCACTCTATCCGTCGGGCCTCATGCCCAACCGTGGCCGGGCCTCCCATGCCGGGCACGCCCGAACGATCGTTAACACAGGAAAGGAACGCTCCATGGCCACACGTACGCCACGAGGAAGTGCTTTTGCCGCGCTCGGGGTGGCCGCGATCTTGATCGCCGGCCTCCGGGTTCCGAGCGGCGCCGGTGAGGAACCGCCTCCGGTCAAGACGGCGAGGGGCGGGCTCTTGGCGAAGGTCGGTCACCAGCAATTCGAGGTGTTCTTCTACCCTACAGGGGTGCGGGTCTTCCCGCAGGACCATGCGGGCGCAGCCGCAGACGCCTCGCAGCTCGCGGGGAACGCGACCTTTTACCACCCGAACTCGCCCAAGCCGTGGTTCTCGCGCCCGCTGCGTGGCACTCCCCAGTCTCTCGACCTCGCCATCGGCCTGACGAACGCCCCTCAGTCTGGTGTTAAGGTCGCCTTCGAGATCACCGGCCTTTCGGGCACCGCCGAGCCCAAGGCGAACTTCACCGTGCCCCTGGAATTCGTCCCTCAGCCGGTCGCGCAGCCGACGGTCGCCCAGCCCACGGCCCCCCAAGGCGGCGTCCCGGTCGTTCCGCGGTACACCTACGGCCCTGGCTACCAGGGATACGGTTACTACCCATACACGAGCCCGGCGCCGATGGCTCACCGGTCGGCCCGTCAAAGCTACATGTCCTCCATCCCCGGCATGTACGGACCTGGCGGTATGACCGTCGGACCTGGCCACCGCGACTGGTCGACCGGGCGCGATAGCCCGCTCGCGAAGCCGTGGCTGCAGGCGAGGGACTGAAGGACCGCCGTGCTGGATCACGCACAACGCGACGAACACACTTTCAGAACGAGGGAACATCCCATGATTCGAAAGACTGGTTGGTGGATGGCGGCCACGGTCATCGTGGCGGGATTCGCGTGCCCCCCAGGGGCCGCGCTCGCCCAGGACTCGAAATGGCAGGCGGCGCACGACGCGGGCTGGAAAGCCTATAAGGAGGGTCGGCTCGACGAGGCCGAGAAACAACTCAGGGCGGCGGAGAAGGAGGCGGAAACCTTCGGCGCAAATGACCCCCGGCTTGCGACGACGCTCGATCACCTGGCGTGGGTCCTCTGCGGCGAGGGGAAGGCCGAAGTTGCAGAGCCGCTCGCGAAGCGCGCTCTCGCAATCCGCGAGAAGGCCCTCGGCACCGAGCACCCGGATGTGGCGAAGAGCCTGCACACGCTCGCGTGTCTCTACGACATGCAGGGGAAGCCCGAGGAGGCGAAACGCTTCTACGAGCGGTGCCTCGCCCTCGACGAGAAGACCAAAGGGCCCGGGGACCCGGCCGTCGCGGCCTCGCTCGACAATCTGGCCACGGTCGATCACGTCCTCGGCAAGAACGCCGAGGCGGAGGCGGCGTACAAGCGGGCGCTCGCGATTCGCGAGAAGGCGCCGAACGCAAACCCCATCGACCTCGCGCCCACCCTCTACAACCTCGGGGTCCTCTATCTCGACCAAGGCAGATTCCCCGAGGCCGAGCCTCTGCTCAAGCGGGCGCTTTCCATCCGCGAGAAGGCGCTCGGCGCGGATCACCCGGACGTGGCGACGAGCCTCGAGGCGATCGGGTGGTGGTACGCGAAACAGGGGAAGGTCGCCGAAGCGGAGCCGCTCCTGAAACGGGCGCTCTCGACCTTCGAGAACGCACTCGGCCCGGACCACCCCCACGTGGCGCGGTGTTGCGCGAAGCTGGCCCATGCCTGCTGCGCGCAGGGTA
>MKTT01000059.1 GCA_001898385.1 Planctomycetales bacterium 71-10 | reverse complement strand
CTGTCCGAGGACGCGAAGTGGTGGTCCCAGGTCCGCATGTGCGCCAGGGAGTCGGCGTACGGCAAGGACCGGGCTCGCGCGATCGAGGCCTTCCTCGACGTCTGGCGGAATCTGCTGCGCTGGTTCCACGACCAGCCGGAATTCGTGGACGCGGCGTACGTGGCGATCGGCGACTTCGACCGGATCGACGCCCTCGTGATCAAAAGGCGCAAGGATGAGTCGGGCATGAAGTTCACCCCCAGCGTTTATCCCCGGCTCTTCCTGGGGCTGACCCGCAACGGCAGCCTGGCGGGGGTCGTCACCCACGTCGTCCAGACCTGAGCCTTGGCGATGGTGCCTTCCGAATACCGGACGGGACGAGCGGAGCCGGCGGGGTCTCAATCCTCTGCGTCGGGATCGACGCGATCCGGGGAGTACGTATGATGACGAAGCGCTGCGACGCGGGCCAAGGTGAGGGAGGCGAGGCCATGGTGTGCCAGGACTGCCGGGCGGAAGCGGCGACGACGAAGGTGACGGAGCGTCTGCCGTCGGGCGGATACGTCGAGGCCCATTACTGCTGGGCGTGCCTTGCGTCGAGATTCCCCCAGTCGCCCCCCGTCGGCGACATGCCCAGGCCGCGATTGACCCTCGGCCGCCTCCTGCTCGCGATCGCGGCCTTCGCCCTGATCGACGGCCTCGCCGTCCTCACGACGGGCGCGATCGCGCACGGACCGCCTCCCGGCCGGGCGACGATGACGACGATGCTCGCCGTCGCGAGCATAAATCTATGCGCCGGCATGGCGGCCGTCTACGCGTTCCTGGGCGGGCGGCTGCGGCGGTCGGCCTGGTACAGGAGGACCGGCCTGCTCGATCCGGTGCCGAAGCGGCTTCGCATCGCGGGCGACGCCGGCCTGACTTGGCTGTCGGTGGGTTGGGTCGTGGCCTCGAATCTCGCGGCGTGGCCGGCCGCCATGGCGACGCCGGCCTGGATCGACGGCAAGTCGCTGTACGTCGTCGTCGCAACAACAACAACGGCGGCGGCGTGCACGACGGCCGCATGGCGTTGCGGCGCGACGCGGCCGATGCTGGAAGCGTTCCGCTCGAGGTGGGCGGAGGGATCGTTCGGTCTCAGGATCTTGATGGCCTCGGCGGCGACGTGGCCGATGCTCGTGAATCTCGCGTTCCGGTGGGATCTGCTTCCGCGAGCAATGTTGAAGAATGCCGGCCCCTGGATCCTGGTCCCCGGGCTCCTCGCGACCATCCTGGGCTGTCGCCTCGCTTTCATGGCCGGCGAGGCGTTGGTTTCCGCTCATCGGCCTCGAAGGGCGGCTTGATCGAAATCAACGAACCCTACTGAATCGGCGCGCGGAGAAGTTGACTCGGTCGGGCCTTCTACGCCAGAAAGCCAGGTGTCGCAACGCCCCAAAGTCGACTTCTCCCGCGCCGAGTCCGCTCGACCGCACGGGAGCCTGAGGCGATCGCTGAGGTGGTCGTGGCGGAGTTCCATCCCTCGGCTCAGCACCCATTGCAAGGGTGGTCGAGGCGATAACCTCGGAACTTGCCAGGTTGCGTCAGCGGTCCCTGGGGACGCACTTCGCCGCCGACCACTCGGGATAGAGGCCGCCTCCAGCAGCACCGAGAGGACGCCTAACGGGCGGTGTCCGAGCGCAAGGAGCTGGAGACGACCCGCGAGGCCTGCCGCGACCTCGGCGGTTTCCTCCGGCAGGTCCGCGACGTGACCGCCGAGTACCGCGAAGGCGGGCGACAGTTGCGAGCCGGTTTGACCCGCGAGCGCTCGGCTCGAGTCGTAAGCGCCCTGGGCCTCGGGACGTTCGAAGAGCTCGACTGGAGTCGCGAGCGATGGGCCGAGAGGTTGAAGGAACTCGACGCCGGCCAGGCCGGGGAGCTGCATCTGGCCCCCGGACTCGGCTACAGCCTCCGGCTCGTCGTCTCCGGGGACCGCGAGTTGCTCGTCCCGAGCATCGGCCGGATCCAATTCGAGACCAGCCCCATCGAGGCCGTCCGCGGGGCGATCGCCGACGACCCCGGCATGGCGAAGGGGATCGGCCTCTTGCCTATGGGAGGGGCCGACCACGACAAGTCACGATGATGTGAATCAAGAGAATGGGCGACGCTCGAGGGTGCCGTCCCATCCCAAGCCCCTCCATGAGCCGAAAGTCCGTCACCGACGCCGGCGATCGCGCCACGTAAGGCTTGGGAGAGTCTCGTCGGCCTCGGGGCCGGACCTGGGAGGGGGGAGACGCCGATGGAAGATTGGGATGACTTCGTCAAAACGCTCCGAATGCGTGTCGAGCTGGGGACGGAGCCGCTTCCCAAACGGAAGCCGGTCGAAGCCCTCGGGACTTTCGCTCTTCCGCCCGGCTCGGTCGACGCGCCGTCCGACGAGGTCCGCCGCCTGCTGACCCCGCCGACGCGGTCGGGCGACAACCTCGTCTGGGCCGAGGTGGGGGATGACGGCGAGGCCAGGTCCATGATCTGGATCCCGAACGGCGAGGCCGACCGGGTCGAGATGGAGCGGTTCTTCGAAGCCGCCTCGGCCGCGGGCCGGGACGAGCGGTACAGTCGTCGGTGGCGACGGCCTGGACCTGCGGCTCTGGGACGTCGCCACCGGCGAGCGACTCGCGCGGTTCTCGGGCCACAGTCAGTCGGTCGGACTGCTCGCCGTCTCGCCCGACTGCCGCTTCGCCGCGACCGCCGACGCCCACGGCTTCCTCCGCATCTGGCGCCTCCCTGCGAGCATGGCCAACGCGCAGCCCCGCCCCGGCGCTCGGCCGGTCCGCGCTAGCCTTCAGGGCGACGGTCTTTGATGTGAAGGCCGCAAGCACGCGAACGAACCCAGGCTCTCGGGTGTGGTCTGGGCGGGCCGGGGAGATTCCGGAGTCGTCTCCGGCCGTGCTGCATGGGCGCGAGGGTTGTTGCCCTCTCGGCTCCGATCGCCGGGACTCGTCATCGGGCGGTCCGCTCTCGTGAGGAGGCGTTATGGAAAACCGCGATTCGCGCAGGTTCTCGACCTTCGACCTGATGATCCTCGTGGCTGCGGCGGCCGTCGGCCTCTGGTTGAAGCGCCACTCGGCCCCTTACCTCTGGCCGGGCGGCCCGAAATACGGGCCCGAATCGCCGGTGTACGTGGCTTGGGAGGGGGCGTTGGAGCTTTCCCCCTTCCTGATCCCGCTCGCCCCGACGCTCGTCGTCTTGCACTTGAGGCGGCCGCGGCCCTCTTTGCGAAGGTTGTCGATCCGCCCGGGATTTGCGGCGTGCCTGGCGGCCACGGTCGGGCTCGGCGTCGGGGCTCTCATGCAAGCCCTCCGAGAGGTCGTCGCCCTGATGACCAGGACCGGCGCGATCGCGAAGCTGCCCTCGCCGCCGTTCATGACCTGGCCGGCCGGGACCCTAGACGTGCCCGAGCCGATGGGAGCGACGACGAATTGCCTCTCGAGAATCATCCTCGTCCCCATCGAAAGCGGCCACGCGCCGGCGATCGCCACGGCGGTGATCGCGACCTGGGCGATGCTCGCCGTCGGCGGTCGGTGGCGGCCTCGACCGACCTGGCTCGATCGAGTTGGGAGACTGATAGGGCTGGCCTGGCTCGCCGTCGCGTCGACGCTCCTGGCGAGCGTCGTCGTCGGCGAATACTTGATGTGACGCGCCGTGCGAAAGAAGATCGGCGCGGCCGATCCCGGGCGAGTCGACCGGCCGCCTGCGGCTATCATCCAGCATCCCAGACCGGCGATTGAACGACGGGCGAGGAGGGTTGTGAAACGAGGGCGGAAAGCAGTGATCCGCCCTCGTCGCTTGGGAAGTCCTGTACGATACGGAAGCCGGGCCGCGAGACGCACCGGCGGATTTGGGCGAACTGACGAGGGAGGGTGCGATGGTGAAGAAAGACGAGGGGGACGCGCCTAAGCCGACGGAGCCCCCTGCCGTGGCGGACTCGTGGAAGAGGATCGAGGCGTGGCTGGACGCCCACCTCCCGCCCTACAAGAAGACACTCAAGCCGGGCGTTTCGGATAAGGATCTGGCGAAGTTCGAGAAGGCTATCGGGACCGCGCTCCCCGAGGACGTCCGCCAGTCGTGGCGGATTCACGACGGGCAGCGTGTCCTCTCCGACGACGTGCTGGAGGCGCTTCTCGAAGAGAACGAGGACACGGAACCCCAGGATTTCATCGGCATCATCTTCGGCGATGCGCTGTTGAACCTTGTCGCTCGGAAATGTCCGGCGGCCGGCGATTCGGCACTCGGGCTATGGCAAAGCTGGGCTGAGATCGCAGACGAGGATTACAGCGACGTGGACCAGTGGCAGACCTCCTCCCTGGAGGGGGCCATCAAGCGATGCTACGCCAATCGCGGCTGGATCCCGCTCGGGGCATTGACCGATTGCGACTTCTTCGGTGTGGACCTCGACCCGGGCCCCAACGGCGTCGTCGGTCAAATCATCAACTTCGGGCGGAACGAGGAGAAGAAGTACGTGCTGGCGACCAGTTGGGCGCAGTTCCTCTCGGACGTCGCCGACGAGCTCAAGGCGGGCAACTTCGCGATCGACCTGCGGCAGGAGCACGAGGAATTCCGCATGGTCCGCCCGCGTCGCGGAACTCTCCGGAGTAACATCAAGCAATGGTCGGCGGCCAAGCTCGCCGGGAAGTTGCTGGAGTGACGTCCTCCCACGCCTGGAAGTCGGGGTTTCGTTGTAACGGAATCAAGTCCTGTTCCGAGCAAAGCTCTGACAAAACGCATTCCGGGACTATGCGATGTTCCGCAACGATTCGCCCACATGCGTCCCGGTGATACACTCTCGAAGCCTCTCACGGCAGCGCGTAGAACTTCCCGGCCGACAGTCGACGCGGCGGGGGGCCGGCTCCGCCGTTGACCAATCCGGATCGACCAATGCCGCAGCCGGGACGTTGAGGCCGGCATACCATAACACGGATTCAGTTCATCTCGCCTCCGCTACGCGGTGGAAGATCGCACCAAAGCCAGAATAGCCTGTACGATGTGCGGCGACAGAACCGGCCATTTTTCAAAGACTTCCAGCAATTCTGGCGAAGGCGACACACGTTCCCGGCCTATTTCCGGCCACCGGACTCTCAGTTTTCCGCAAACACATGTCCTGAAAGTGTTTATAGAATCAATCTCGCGGGTGCAATTCCCGCCGCCTCCACTATTAAGCCTCCTTGCGGTTTGCCGCAAGGGGGATTTTTTATTGAACTTGCGTCGATCGGCGTGGTGTTGGACGGGGCCTGCGGGCGGTTCTGGGTGCTGGTTTTCGGCGATCCTGGGTGCTATGGCTTGGCCGGACGAATGCTCTCAGGGTAGTTTGGACGGAACAGCACCCGAACATCCAACGCCCATCGTGAGCTTTTACCATGCCCCGCCGCAAAGACTCATCCGAGTGGAAGACCGACTCCAGGGGACGTTATCGTCGGATGGTCGGCTGGAAGGAGGAGGAGGGCGGCAAGCGGGTCCAGCAGCCGTTCTACCTGGGCGTCGACCTCGACCAGGCGAAGGCACGCTACCTCCGGTTGAAGGAACTCTGGTCGCACCTGGAGAAGGTCCACGAAGAGTCGTTGCAGCAGCTGAACTCCCGATTCGAGCTGCCGGAGCGGACCGAGTGCCGTTGGAAGGCCGAATCCCTGTGGATCGCAAGAGAGCTTGCGGCGGGCCGGGTCCAGATCTCCGCCCCCCCACCCGAGAGGCTCCACGCCTCCGCTTATGTGTCGAGGATCAACGGGCTTGGGAAGTCGTACCCGATGGTCTACTTCGTGCCCGAAGCGCCGGAGGTCTACCGTGAGGGAGAAGACTTCTGGCGCATCGCCGTCGAACACCAGCAGAAGAAGTTCCCGCTGCCCCTCACGAACGTCGTCCTTCGGGCGTCCCAGTCCTTGCACGAGGCCCTCGACGCCTACGTCGAGCACGTCAGGAAGGCCGCCTTGGAACCGACCCCAGACGGGCCGATGTTGACCTCGTTCGGCCACCTGAAAGTCGAGCAGGCCCGGCGCATCAAGGCCCGCCAAGCCGATCGGCCGCTCTCCACGCTCGACCTCCAGGGCTGTCAGGAACTCCTCGACTACTGGCGGATGCGGCCCCTGACGGAGAAGACGCCCAAACGCCCGAGCCGGCCGATGGAGGCGAGGTACTGCGAGAACCACGTCGCCGAGCTGAACCGGTTCTTCAAGTGGCTGCACAAGGCCAAGGCGTTCGACTGGCGGAAGCCCGAGGACTTCGACGACCTCGAAACCAAGGTCAAGGATCTGCCCGAGGAGCGGACCGGCATCGGCTTCCTGAACGTCGAGGTCTTCCGCATCGAGGAGCTGGCGATCTTGAACAAGTACGCCACCCCGCTCGAACGACTGCTGATCCTGCTGGGGCTGAACTGCGGCTTCAAGGGGGCCGAGCAAGGGACGTTGCGGTTCGACCACCCGGCCCCACCCCCACGCTGGAACGATCCAGCAGCGAACCGGGTTCGACCTCCAGGCCGACGACCGCTTCGTCCTGTACTCCCGGAACAAGTCCAAGGTCTACGGCGAGTTCCTGCTCTGGCCCCAGACGATCGACGGCCTCCGATGGGCGGTGGACCGTCAGAAGCGGATCTGCGGCCGGAAGGGGATCGAGTCGTCGCAGCTCCTCATCACGGACCGGGGCCTCCCGTTCTACCGCCGCACCGAGAGCGGGAAGAACGTGACCCAGATCTTCATCAACAAGTGGGGGGCGCTGATGAAGCGGGTCCGCAAGGACCACCCCGACTTCCCCCGGTACAGCTTCACGAGCCTGCGGGACACGGCGGCCGACCGGATTCGCCACATCGCCGGGGGCGAAGTCGCCGCCGTCTTCCTGATGCACGGCAAGCCCGTGAAGAAGGACGACCTGCTGGACCTCTACACGAACCGCCCGTTCGGCGAGGTCTTCCGGGCGCTCCGCCAGCTCGGCCGAGATCTCCAGCCCGTCTTCGACGCCGCCCCGAGCGACCCTGGGAAGTTCACATGCAGCAGTACACGTCGCTGGGCGTCCGGGAGCAGATCCTCGAACTCCACCGCCAGGGCGTGAAGGCCCCCGAGATCGCCCGCCGCCTGGGCAAGTCGCCGATGACTGTCTACCGGCTCGTCGAGAGGCGGGCGTCGAACTCCAAGGCCGATTAGGAGGAAGTGGCGCATGCGTATCTTGGTAATCGGCGGCACGAACTTCATCGGCCCTCCCCTGGTGCGGAGGCTGGTCGATCTCGGGCACGAGGTCGCCGTTTTCCACCGGGGCCAAACCCAGGCAGACCTGCCGACTGGCGTCGAGCACGTCGTGGGCGATCGTCACGACCTCAGAATGGACGCCGACGAGTTCCGTCGGTTCGGCCCCGAAGTGGTCGTGGACATGATCGCCTTCACCGAGGCTGACGCCCTCGGGCTCGTCGAGACCTTCCGGGGGCTGGCCCGCAGGTCGGTCGTCGTCTCCAGCGCCGACGTATACCGGGCCTACGGTCGATTCATCGGGACCGAGGAAGGCCCGGTCGAGCCGACGCCGCTCACGGAAGAGTCGCCGCTGCGGGAGACTTTGTTCCCCTACCGCAGCCAGGCTCAAGGGCCGGGCGATTTCTTCTTCACCTACGACAAGATCCCGGTGGAGCGGGTCGTGACGAGCGAACCGGAACTGCCCGGTACGGTCGTGCGACTGCCGATGGTCCACGGCCCCGGCGACCCCTACCGGCGGTTGTCGGCCTACGTCAAACGGATGGACGACGGGCGGCCGGCGATCGTCCTCGACGAGGCGACGGCCGGCTGGAAGTGCCCACGAGGCTACGTCGAAGACGTGGCGGCGACGATCGCCCTGGCGGCCGTGGACGATCGGGGGGCGGGCCGAACATTCAACGTCGCCGAGCCGGTCTCGTTCTCGGAGGCCGCATGGGTCCGCCGTATCGGCGAGGTCGTGGGCTGGCGGGGGCGGATCGTCACGACGCCGGGCGGCCGAGTCCCGCTGGCGTATCGGATGAGCCAGGACATCGACATGGACTCCCACCGCATCCGGCGGGATTTGGGCTATGCGGAGCCCGTGCCGCCGGGCGAGGCGATGGAGCGGACGATCGCCTGGGAGCGGGCGAACCCACCGACCGCCATCCAGGGCCTCGGCCTGCTGGATTACGAGGCCGAGGATGAACTCCTGGCGGAAATCGGGATCGGCTGAGGCCCGAGGCGGCGGCCCCTCATGAATCTGCTGGGCGGCGAAGAATTGGAGCGATCGGCGGTCGTCGCCAACTGCCGGATGAACCGGGAGCGGGGCCTCCTCGGCTCCAACGGCTACGACCGGGAACTCGGCTTCAACCCGCTCGGCGTGCTGAAGACGCTGTTGGGCGAAGGCCGGTCGGCCGCCTGGTTGGACCTCTGCTGCGGCTCGGGCAAAGCCCTGATCGAGGCCGCCCGGATCGTCCACGCCGAGGGCCTGGACGTGGAGGTCGTCGGCGTCGACCTGGCGGGGATGTTCCGGCGGGTCGATCCCGATCTGACGTGCCTGCGGTTGGTCGAGGCTTCGCTGAGTGACTGGCGTCCCGACCGGAGCTTCGACCTGATCACTTGCGTCCACGGCCTGCACTACGTCGGCGACAAGCTCGGCCTGATCGCCCGTGCCGCCTCGTGGCTGGCCGACGACGGGCTGTTCACAGCGAGCCTGGATCTTCACAACGTGAAGATTTCCGATGGCAAGCCGACCGGGCGTCGGGTCGCCGCCGACCTGCGGAGGGCTGGTCTGGACTACGATCGCAGGCGGCGGCTCGTCGTCTGCCGGGGTCGTAAGGTCGTGGATCTGCCCCATCGCTACCTCGGGGCGGACGACCGAGCCGGGCCGAACTACACCGGCCAGCCCGCCGTGGATTCATACTATGGGTCCGTCTCCTGAAACCGCACTTCGCTTTCGAATATCATGGGAAATGTTGAGTCCACCTTCGCCCGCCTGGATCTCGGACCACATTTTCGACCGACGTTCGACCAGCGTCACAGTTCCCGCCAACGATCGGGGACGAGGAGGGGATCGCTCAGTCGGAGCATGGTCTCGCAGGCCAGGTTCGCCACCAGTTCGTCGGGATGATCCAGATATTCAACGGCCAGTTCGGCGTCGTCCGGCTCTCCGTATCGGCCGAGGAGGGCGAGAATGCTCGCCAATCGCACTTTGTCCGATTCTTCTGCCAGCCGGAGCCGCAGATTCCTGAGAACGGCGGTCTTCGGAAAACGCTGGAGACGATCGGCGACGATGGAGACGTACATCTCGGCTCGGTCACCCTCCCCCTCGTCGAGCGTGTAATCGATAGCCGACTCGTCGCCCCTCTGCTGCAGTATCTCGAAGTAGATGTTCGACGGCCTGCGGCCGCCATCCACATTCAGCCGAATATTTATCGAATCAGTTTCCACCGCCCACTCTCGTAGGAGGTCTCTGACGGGTGGCCCGTCGATTCGACCGAAGGCGTCCAATATCATCCGATCCTGGCCTGGTGGCACCTTCGGATAATGGGACTTGAGGTAGGCGACCAGATCGTCACACTCGATGTGAATGTAGAACTCGTCTCGCCTTGACCCACGAACCCAACCGAGGAGGTTGAGGCGTTCGAACAGCCAGTGAGGTCCATCACTCTTGGATTTAGCCTGCTCGATGACGAGTCTCACCGCCGTCTTCGACCCACAAAGCAGCAGGGCCTCCGAGACGACGTTATCGCACTTCTCATCTCCTCCACGGCAGAGGAGTTCTTGCAAGGCCCATTCGACTCTCCCCCCACCGATCAGTCCGAGGCTCCACACCGCCTGTCGAAAAGTCCATTCATCGGGATGTTCTCTCGCAACCTCCACCAGGGCCGATACCGCCGCCTCGTCCCGCAGGTCTCCGAGCGCATGCGCCGCTTCGGCCTGTGTCCAACCGTGTTCCCCGGCCAGTGATCCTGCGAGGACTCGTCGGAGCACCGCCGCCGAACGAACGATTCCAAGCTCGCCGAGCTTTCTGGCCGCCGGACCGCTCAATTCTGGAACTTCCAGGCATTCGACGAGGATCTCTTCGACTTCGACGCTCGGGTGCAGCGGGGGTATTTGCATTAGTCGTCGCTTCATTTGGGCCGTCGAAGCAGTCCGCCACCAATTCAGCCATTCGTCTGGGGAGATGCAGGTGCGGTATACGTCATCGAAAGGGGCGTGCCAAGCGAACGGGCCCTCTGACAGTACGGCCTGACAAAGGAGAGCTGGGGCGAGGCTGTTCCTGGCCATGTTGGCTGCGATGTGACGGACTCTGGCGTCGTTGGACTCGAAAAGCCGTTTGAGGCAGCGCTCGAACGCCGGGGTCAGCAAGTGACGGATATCGCCCGGCAGCTCGAAGGTCATCGCAAGAAGAAGATCCCCCTTGAGGCTACGGTCGTGGTCGCCGTGAGCATCGGGAAGGAGGGCTTCGATGCTTGCGAAACAACGAGTGAACAGACTGCCCGCCTGGTCCGTCCCCAGCGCAATCAAGGCGTGGCTTTCGTAAGGGTGGAGCCAACCGCCGACGGCGAGTCGTTCCTCCAGGTGCGGCACCAGGCGGTCGTCGCCGAGGTACGCCAGCACCATCACGGCTTTGGCGTGCTCCGGCGATCCACTGGCGTTCGTGATCCGCTGGATCGCTTCGTCCGCCAGGGCGTGTCGAAATTCGGTGGTGGAATTACGGATAAGGCATAAAAGTTCGTCTATGTATATAGACTGGTTGTCCGAAGTTAGGCCGAATCTCGCCCATCGGAACACGAACGGAGTCGCCGGGGCATGGCCGAGCTTGATGAATGCCCTGGCCGCCCGTGCTTTAAGGTAGCGGTGACGGCCCGTGAGGAGAGGCTCCTGCGCCGCCAAGACCTCGATAGCCTCCTGGCAATCCAACCGGCCGAGGAGCGTGATCGCCATCGCCGCACGGACCCGATGCTGCGCCGAAATCTGCCGACCGAGTTCGTCGGCGATCATCTTCCTGATGTCCGGCGAGAACCGATCGACTGCGGTCCGCACCACGACCGCCGCCATCCGGGCGTCCAATTCCGCCAGGCGGCGTGCGAACTCGTCCCTGGCAGCTTCGCCGGCCAATTGATGTCCGATTCGTTCCAGCCTCGTGTATGCCGTCGTGAACGTGAGGCGTGAATACGCTTCGGCCATCGCTGCGGGGACAGCCTTGATGTCCACGACATCCGCATCGGCCCGATAGAAATCCTGCACTGCTTCGATGGCGAAGCGAATCCGATCCGATTGTCCCGGCACGGTTTCCAGGATGTTGGCTTCGATCAGCCGTTGGAGGACCGGACCAGGCGGATGAGCCGGATCGAAGCGGGGCATGTCGGATAGTTCGTCCACGCAGATCGAGCCGGAATTCGCATCGGTGGCCCGGCCCGCCAGGGTCCGCAACGCCTTCTGGAAAAGGCTGCGGGTGACCCGGTCGCCCGGCGAAGACTCGGCGTCCAGCCGGCGATTCAACCAGCATTCCAGGAGAGAGGCTTTCGTCGGAATCGGCGGGATGCCTCCCTCCTGGCTGCGGAGTTCGAGAAAAACACGCAGAGTGAAGGGGTGTCGGAGTTCTTCCTGCACCTCGACGGGCAGGGCGGACAAGCCCTGCCGTGCTTGGCCGGCCCGGAGCCAGGCCGCCTCCAGTTCATCCTCCGTGAACTTGTCGGGGAGCCGGATGCCGGCGATCGGATCGGCTTGATCGGTTTGTCGTCGTTCGGCGACATCGACCGGCGAGCGATCCTCGAAGACCGACTTCGGCAGCCATCGTTCCCAGGAAGGGTCCGCACACGTCCTCCAAAACTCCCGCCTGGAAGCGACTATCAGGATGCTGGCTTGTCCCAGGCTAGTGCCCCGTCAAGTCTTGATTCTGGGGTAGAGCCGCTTCAGTTTCATGCGGGCGTCTTCAATCCGGAATTGCCAATCGACGCCCCGTTGCTTG
>MKTT01000058.1:241219-294155 GCA_001898385.1 Planctomycetales bacterium 71-10 | reverse complement strand
GCCGATCGAAGTGACCATGCCCAAGCTCAGCCCCACCATGGAGAGCGGGGTCATCGCGCAGTGGCTCGTCAAGGTGGGGGATACGATCAAGGAAGGCGACGTCCTGGCCGACATCGAGACCGACAAGGCCACGATGCAGATGAAGTCGTATGAGGACGGCGTCATCGCCCTCATCGACCATCAGGCCGGCGACGAGGTCAAGCTGGGCGACCGCGTCATGGTCCTCGCCAAGAAGGGCGAGGACCCCAAGGACGTCGCCTCCAAGATGGGCGGCGGCGCCACCAAGGCCGAGGCCAAGCCCGCCCCGGCCGCCCCGTCCGGCGGCGGTAACGGCAAGCAGCAGTACGAGCCGAAGGCCGAGGAGGTCGACGACGAGGGCGAGGAGGCGGTCGCGGTCGGTGCCGGCGGTCGCGTCCGGTCCAGCCCGCTGGCCCGCAAGATCGCCGCCGAGGCCCGCGTGGACCTCGCCCGCGTGAAGGGCTCCGGCCCCGGCGGTCGCGTCGTCCGCAAGGACGTCGAGGACTTCCTCGCCGGCAAGGGGGGCGTCTCCGCCCCGGCCGCCAAGGCCCCCGCCGCGCCGGCCGCCGCCAAGGCCCCCGCCGCGCCCGCCGCCCGCATCTCGACGGCCCCGCTCGAAGAGAAGCGGATCCCGAACTCGCGGATGCGCAAGACCATCGCCCAGCGCATGGTGCAGTCCAAGCAGACCGCCCCGGAGATCCACGTCACGCTGGACGTCCGGGTCGACAAACTGCTGGCCCTTCGCGAGACGCTGAACAAGGAGCTGGCCGCCGAGAAGGTCAAGCTCTCGGTCGGCGACTTCGTCACCAAGGCCGTCGCCGTCGCGCTCCGCCGCCACCCGGCCTTGAACGCGACGTTCGAGCCCGACGCCATCATCCGCCACGGCGAGATCAACATCGGCATCGCCGTCGCGCTGGAGGAGGGGCTCATCGTCCCCGTCCTGCACCGCGTCGACGAGATGGGCCTGATCGACGTCCGCAAGGGGAGCGAGGCCCTGGCCTCCGCGGCCCGCGGCGGCAACCTCTCGGGCGAGCAGCTCTCGGGCGGGACGTTCACGATCAGCAACCTGGGGATGTACGGCGTCAAGCAGTTCGACGCCATCATCAACCTCCCCGAGGTCGCCATCCTGGCCGTCTCCGCCGCCGAGAAGCGGCCCGTCGTCGAGGGCGACGCGATCGTCGTCGGCCACGTCATGACGCTGACTCTCTCGGCCGACCATCGCGCCGTCGACGGCGCCACGGCCGCCGACTACATGCGGACGCTCAAGAACCTGCTCGAAGAGCCGGCCCGCATGCTGCTCTGACAGCCGACCCTGCCCACGGGCCCCGCGCCGGCCTCGCAGACCGCGAGGATCGTCGCGGGGCCCCGCGCTTCCGGGCCTCGCCACGTCGTCCCATAATAGGGGAGATGAACCGAGGTCCGAACCATCCCCTCTTTCCGGAATCCGACTGACACGACCATGGCCAACGACTACGACATCGTGGTGATCGGCGGCGGCCCCGCAGGCTACGCCGGGGCGATCCGCGCGGCCCAGCTCGGCAAGAGCGTCCTCTGCGTCGAGAAGGACAAGCTCGGCGGCGTCTGCCTCAACTGGGGCTGCATCCCCACCAAGGCCCTCCTCTCGAACGCCCACCTCGTCGAGATGGTCAAGCGCCACGGCGCTCAGTTCGGCTTCCACGGCCAGGGCGAGTGGAACTTCGGCGAGATGATCGGCCGGAGCCGCGGCGTCGCCGGCCAGCTCAACAAGGGGATCGAGGGCCTCTTCCGCAAATACAAGGTGAAGTCCAAGTTCGGTGCCGCTCAGGTGGTCGGGCCGAACAAGGTCAAGGTCGGCGACGAGGTCGTCACGGCCGGCGCGATCGTGATCGCCACCGGCGCGCGGCCGCGGCCCTTCCCCGGCGTCGAGTTCGACGGCGAGAGGATCATCACCTCCAAGGAGGCGATGTCGCTGGAGAAGCAGCCGAAGTCGATGCTCATCATCGGCGCGGGGGCGATCGGCCTGGAATTCGGCTACTTCTACAACGCCATCGGCACCAAGGTCATCGTCGTCGAGATGCAGGAACACGTCCTGCCGATCGAGGACGAGGAGGTCTCGATCGCCCTGAAGAAGAGCCTGACGGCCAAGGGCCTGGAGATCCACACCGGCTCGAAGACCTCGAAGCTGGAGAAGACCAGGACGGGCGTGAAGGCCGAGATCGAGACGCCGCAGGGCAAGAAGACCATCGAGGCCGACGTCGCGCTGGTGGCGATCGGCGTCACCGGCAACGTCGAGGGCCTGTTCGCCCCCGGCGTGAAGGTCGAGATCGACCGCGGCCACATCAAGGTCGACCGCGAGAACGGCTTCGTCACCAACGTCCCGAGCATCTTCGCCGTCGGCGACGTCATCGGCCCGCCGTGGCTCGCGCACGTCGCCCACCACGAGGCCGTCTACTGCGTCGAGCGGATCGCCGGGCACTCGAAGCACAACGTCGACTACAACATCATCCCGGGCTGCACCTACACCGAGCCGGGCGTCGCCAGCGTCGGCCTGACCGAGAAGGCCGCCCGCGCCGCCGGGCACGAGATCCGCGTCGGCAAGTTCCCGTTCGCCTTCAGCGGCCGGGCCCTGGCCGCCGGCGAGAGCGACGGCTTCGTCAAGCTGATCTTCGGCAAGAAGTACGGCGAGTTGCTGGGCGCCCACATCATCGGGGCCGCCGCCACCGAGATGATCTCCGAGCTGGTCATGGCCATGCGGCTGGAGGCCACCGAAGAGGAGATCATGCACGCCATGCACCCCCACCCGACCTTCTCCGAGTCGGTCATGGAGGCGGCCGGCCAGGGCCTCGGCGAATCCGTCCACATCTGAGATGGATCGCTGGATCCGACACGCCGGGAAGCCGAGACGCCCCGCCCCGACCGGTGATCGGCCGGGGCGTCGTCGCTTTGAAGCGGTCGGACGCCTAGGGGCACCTCTCGCGTGCGACGCCCGATCCCGGCGGGACGGGCGGTGGAGCCGGCAGAACGTCGGGCGTCGCACGGACGCCCGCGCCTGATGGTACGGATCGTCAGCGGCCTCGGGGGGTCCCCCGCCGACGCCACATCATCGGGGAGAACCACGACTTCCGGGTCGGACGCGGCCGGCGGGGGCCTCCCGCCTTAGGGCGGCAGACCATGAAGACGAAGTCGCTCGGGATGAGCCCGCCACGGATCAGGATGTCCTCGAACTCGGCGATGAGCCGGATGATCGAGTCGAAGTCGCCCCGGCCCTGGTTCGACAGGTCGGTGTTCAGCAGCGGGAAAAGCTGGTGGAGGATGGTCCCGTGCCAACTCCGCTCATACTCGACGTCGAAGCACTCGCGCACCAGATCGACGATATCCCGCGAGCGGACGGCTTCGGACGGGTCGATCCGCATCATGTCCTTGATCGACGGGCGGCCGAATTGGACGCGGACGCCGTCCTGGAGGTAGCCGGGGTGGAGGGCGCCCAGCAGCCGGTTGATGAGCTCGATCTGCTCATCGGTCCACTGAAACCGATTGGGGCCGACGAATTCCATCAAGGCGAAGCGACCGTCGGGGGCGAGCATCTCGCCGACCTTCGTCATCATGCCTTCGAGGTTCGTCACGTGGTGGATGGCGCCGGCGGAGAGGACCAGGTCGAACGTGCCGGAGATTTGCAGGTCGTTCGCGTCCTGCACTTCCAGCTGGAATCGGTCGTCGGCGAATCCCGCGTCGCGCAGGCGCTGGGCGGCCGTCCGGATCGCCCCATTGGAGATGTCGAACCCGCGCAGGAAGCGGACTTTGCCGGACTGCATCATTTGCAGCTCGTGGGCTCCGTCGCCGCAGCAGATGCTCAGGACGTTGTTGATCGACTTGCGGTCGGCGAGGTAATCTTCCAGCAACCAGCTCAGCCAGTGCTTGTCCTGGCCGGAGACCAGCCGATAGATGTTCGACGAGATGATTTGATTGTTGACCCAGTTCGAGTTGATCGCCCGCGCGTGCTCGGACTGCTTGGCCCAGAAGTCGGAGACGCGTGCCGCGTCCTGAGCGGTGCCGCTGGGTGTCACCACCGGATTCATGCCGATCCTCCTTGATCGATACCCCCGACCCCCGCCGGGGCCGCTCCCTGGACATGCGTGTGGTTCTTAACAGAAGGGGGGGGGGCTGTCAACCGCAGAGCTCACGCCTCGTCCCCACCGGCCTCGGCCGGGGCGAGGCTGAGGATCGTCAATCGGCATCCCCTTCATCGACGCCGGGGGCGGGCCCGGCCGCCCCCCCGGGCTCGACGTCGGCGGGGGTCCCCGGGATGGCGTAGGCCTGGTCGATCCATCGGCCGAGGTCGACCAGGCGGCAGCGCTCGGAGCAGAAGGGGAACGTCGGCAGGTCGTCGATCCGTTCGACCTCGAAGGGCTTTGCGCAGATGGGGCAGCGACCCTGGATCATCAACTCGCCCCGCCGCCGTCGGCCGAGGGGGGGGGCGAAGGGGCTTTCTTCGACTCGCCGCCCGAGGACGAGCCGTTCGACGGGCCGCCGGACGACGTGTCGGCCTTGGCGGCCTTCTTGTAGGAGTCGCTGCGGTAGTCGGTCTGGTAGAAGCCCGAGCCCTTGAACAGGATGGCGGCGCCGGGGCCGATCCGGCGCCGGAGGCTGGGCTTGCCGCAGGCGGCGCAGTCGGTCTGCGGGTCGGCCTTGATCGATTCGAACGCCTCGAACTCGTGGCCGCAGGCGTCGCAGACGTAGTCGTACGTGGGCATGGGTTCTCTCCGATCGCGTCGGTCAGGGTTTGACCGAGACGGCGACCTTGCTGGGCCGGAGCACGCGGTCGTGGATCTTGTAGCCCTTGCCCAGCTCGGCGACGACGGTCCCCTCGGGGGCGTCGGCGGAGGGCTGCTGCATCAGGGCCTCGTGGAAGTTGGGGTCGAAGGGCTGGCCGAGGGCCTCGATGGGCTCGACGCCGTACTTGGCCAGCACGGCGAGGAACTGCTTGTGGACGATGTCCAGCCCGGAGGCGATCCCCTCCTGGGCGGAGGACCGGAGGGCGTCGGCGGCGCGCTGCAGGTTGTCGAGGACGTCGAGCAGGTCGCGGCCGAGGTCGCCGACGGCGTAGAGGCGGTCGGCCTCGGCCTGCTGCTTGGTGCGCTTCTGGTAGTTGACGAACTCGGCGCGGGTGCGGAGGACCTGGTCGCGGGCCTCGTCGCGCTCCCTGGTCAGGGCGGAGAGGTCGGCGGGGGGGGCCTCGGCGGTCGTCCCCGGCGCGGGGTCGGAGTCGGGGGTGGCTTCGTGGCGGTGGGCGTCGGACATGCTGCGGTCTCCCGGCCGTGCGGCCGCGTCAGGCGTTCTCGCGGTCCTCGGGCTCGGCCTCTTCCTCGGTGAAGTAGTCGCGAAGCTTCTCGAAGAAGCTCTTGCGGCGAGGGCTGACCTGCTCGTGCTCCGTCTCGGCGAACTCGCGGAGGAGTTCCTCCTGGCGGGGCGTGAGGTGCCGGGGCGTCTCCACGACGACCTCGACGATCTCGTCGCCCCGGCCGCGGCCGGAGATGTCGGGCATGCCGCGGCCCTTCATGCGGATCTGCTCGCCGCTCTGGGCGCCTCGGGGGACCTGGACCTTGTCCGGGCCGTCGAGCGTGGGGACCTCGACCTCGGCCCCGAGGGCGGCCTGGGCGAAGCTGATCGGCACCTGGCAGTGCAGGTCGTTGCGGCGGCGTTCGAAGAACTGGTGCTTGCGCACGAGGATCTGGATCTGGAGGTTCCCCCGCGGGGCACCGACGTCGCCCAGCTCGCCCTGGCCGCGGAGCTGGAGCCGCATGTTGGTCTCGACGCCGGGGGGGACGTCGACGCGGAGCTTGGCCCGCTGGGGGACGCGGCCGGCGCCGTGGCAGGAGGGGCAGGGGTCGGTCACCTTGACCCCCTCGCCGCCGCACGACGGGCAGGCGGTCGCGACCTGGAAGAAGCCCCGCGTCTGGACGACCTGGCCTCGGCCGCCGCAGTAGTTGCAGGTGGTCGCGACGGTCCCCTTGCGGGCGCCCGACCCGCGGCATTCGCCGCAGAACTCCTGGCGGTCGACCTCGACCTCGCGGGTGGCGCCGCGGGCGGCCTCGGCCAGCGTGATCTCCAGGCGCATCAGCAGGTCGGGGCCCTGTCGCGGCCCGCGCCGGCCGCCCCCGCCGCCGCCGAACAGGTCCCCGAGCAGGCCGCCGCCGAAGATGTCGCCGAAGGTCGACATGATGTCGTCGGCGTTGCGGAAGTCGTGGAAGGCGGAGCCGTCGAGCCCGGCGTGGCCGTAGCGGTCGTAGCGCTGGCGCTTCTGGGCGTCCGAGAGGACGTCGTAAGCCTCGGCGGACTCGCGGAACCGCTTCTCGGCCTCCTTGTCGCCCGGGTTGCGGTCCGGGTGGAACTTCATGGCCATCTGGCGGTAGGCGCGCTTGATCTCGTCGCCGGACGCGTCGCGCTGGATCTCCAGGACTTCGTAAAAGTCGCGTTTGGTGGTCGCCATCGGCGCGGGGTCTCGGCGGGTCGGAGGTCCCGGGACGCGTCGCGACGGCCGTCCCCGGGCCGCGCGCGATCCCCTGTCCAGGATCAAAATTTTAGCATACGGGCCCGCATCGTCCCAGCCGGATCGGCCCGGGGCGGGGCGGGGCGGGGCGGGGCGGGGCGGGGCGCGTCGGGGACGGACGGCGAAGGGGCCGGGGCGGCGCCCGGGTGAGCGACCGCCCCGGCCCCCGGGGTTCACGACGATCGCGGGATCAGCGGACGGAGCCCTCGACGCGGGGGCCCTTGTCCTCGTCTTCCTTGATGTTCGTGATGAGGGCCTCGGTCGTCAGCAGCAGGCCGGCGATCGAGGAGGCGTTCTGGAGGGCCGTGCGGGTGACCTTGGTCGGGTCGATGATGCCGGCCTCGAACATGTCGACGATCTCGCCGGCGTCGGCGTTGTAGCCCTTCGAGCCGCCGGCGGCCTTGACCTCGTCGGCGATGACGCCGCCGTCCTGGCCCGCGTTCTGGGCGATGTAGCGGACGGGCTCCTCCAGGCCCCGCAGGACGATCCGGGCGCCGAGCTTCTCGTCGCCTTCGAGCGTCTCGACGAGGGCCTCGACGGCCGGGATGGTCCGCAGCATGGCCGTGCCGCCGCCGGGGACGATCCCCTCCTCGGCCGCCGCGCGGGTGGCGTGGAGGGCGTCCTCGATGCGGGCCTTGGTCTGCTTCATGTCGGCCTCGGTCGGGGCGCCGACGCGGATCAGGGCGACGCCCCCGGAGAGCTTGGCGAGCCGCTCCTGGAACTTCTCCTTGTCGTACTCGCTGTCGGTCTCCTCGATCTGGCGGCGGAGCTGGTCGATCCGGCGCTGGATCTCCTGGCGCTCGCCGGCACCCTGGATGATCGTGGTGCTGTCCTTGTCGACCTTCAGCTGCTTGGCCTGGCCGAGCTGGTTGAGCTGGAGGTTCTCCAGCTTCAGCCCGAGGTCCTCGCTGACGACCGTGCCGCCGGTGAGGACGGCCATGTCGCCCAGCATCGCCTTGCGGCGGTCGCCGAAGCCGGGGGCCTTCACGGCCGCGATGTTCAGGATGCCGCGGAGCTTGTTGACGACCAGGGCCGCCAGGGCCTCGCCCTCGACGTCCTCGGCCACGATCAGCAGCGGCTTGCCCGACTGCGCCACCTTCTCCAGCAGCGGGATCAGCTCGCGGAGGCTGCTGATCTTCTTCTCGTGGAGGAGGATGTAGGCGTCCTCGAAGATCACCTCCATCGTGGTGGGGGAGGTGACGAAGTAGGGGCTGAGGTAACCCTTGTCGAACTGCATGCCCTCGACGAACTCGAGGACGGTGGAGGCGGTCTTCCCCTCCTCGACGGTGATGACGCCGTCGCGGCCGACCTTCTCGACGGCGTCGGCGAGCATCTTGCCGACCTCGGGGTCGTTGTTGGCGGAGACGGCGCCGACCTGGGCGATCTCCTCCTTCTTCGACACCGGGCGGGAGACCTTGTCGTGCAGCTCGGCGACGGCCGCCTCGACGGCCTTCTCGATGCCGCGGCGCAGCGCGGTCGGGTTGGCGCCGGCGGTGACGTTCTTCAGGCCCTCGCGGTAGAGGGCGCGGGCCAGGATGGTCGCGGTGGTGGTGCCGTCGCCGGCGACGTCGGACGTCTTGGACGCGACGACGTTGACCAGCTTGGCGCCCATGTTCTCGAACGGATCCTTCAGCTCGATCTCCTTGGAGACCGTCACGCCGTCCTTGGTGACCAGCGGGCCGCCGAAGGACTTGCTGAGGATCACGTTCCGGCCGGTGGGGCCGAGGGTCGAGCCCACGGCCTGGGCCAGGACGTCGACGCCTTCCAGCAGCTTGCGGCGGGCGGCGTCGGAGAAGAGCAGTTGCTTCGCCACGGGTATCAGGCTCCTCGCACGAGGTTCATGTCAGGATCGCTTGGACGACGCCCGGCTCACTTCACGACCTTGGCCAGGATGTCGGACTCGCGGAGGATCTTGACCTCCTCGCCGTCGACCTTGATCTCGGTCCCCGAGTACTTGCCGAAGAGGACCTCGTCGCCCACCGCGACGCCGATCGGGCTGCGCTCGCCGGAGTCCAGCAGCTTGCCGGGGCCCACGGCGAGGACCTCGCCGCGCTGGGGCTTCTCCTTGGCGGTGTCCGGCAGGACGATGCCGCCGGCCGTCTTGGCCTCGGCCTCGATCTGCTTGATCACGACGCGGTCTTCCAGGGGGCGAATCGTCAGCGTGGCCATTTCCGTTTCCTTCTGATCTGCTCGGATGATCGAATCGGTGTTCGTGGATCGTTCTCGTCGGCGGGGCGGGGCCCCTCGATCGGCCGAGGGGCCCGGGGCGGGGGGGCGTCTCGGGGACGCGCCCGCTCACATCATCCCCATGCCGCCCATGCCGCCCATGCCGCCCATCGGGTCCATGCCGCCGCCGTGGTGGTGGTGGTCATGGCCGCCGCCGGCCTCCTTCTTCTTCGGGGGCTCGGCGATCATGCACTCGGTCGTCAGCAGCAGGCCGGCGACGGACGCGGCGTTCTGCAGGGCGGTGCGGGTGACCTTGGCGGGGTCGACGACGCCGGCTTCCAGCAGGTCGCCCCAGGTGTTGGACTCGGCGTTGTAGCCGAACTTCGGGTCGGACGACTTCTTGACCCGGTTGACGACCACGGCCCCGTCGACGCCGGCGTTCTCGGCGATCGAGCGGGCGGGCTGCTCGGCGGCGCGGCGGACCAGGTCGATCCCGAACTGCTCGTCGGCCTCGCCCTTCAGGCCCTCGACAGCCCTGGAGGCGCGGATCAGGGCGGTGCCGCCGCCGGGGACGACCCCCTCCTCGATCGCGGCGCGGGTGGCGTGCAGGGCGTCCTCGACGAGGGCCTTGCGCTCCTTCATCTCGGTCTCGGTGGCGGCGCCCACGTTGATCTGGGCGATGCCGCCGGCGAGCTTGGCGAGCCGCTCCTGGAGCTTCTCGCGGTCATACTCGCTGTCGGTCGCGCCGATCTCGCGGCGGATGGAGTCGGCCCGGCCCTTGATGGCCTCGCTCGACCCGGCGCCCTCGACGATCGTCGTCTCCTCGCTGCTGATCGTCACCTTGCGGGCGCGGCCCAGGTCGGTCAGCTGGACGGCGTCGAGGTCGATGCCCAGGTCCTTGAAGATGGCCTTGCCGCCGGTGAGGATCGCGATGTCCTCCAGCATGGCCTTGCGGCGGTCGCCGTAGCCGGGCGCCTTGACGGCCGCGATCTTCAGGATGCCGCGGAGCTTGTTGACGACCAGGGTCGCCAGGGCCTCGCCCTCGATGTCCTCGGCGATGATGAGGAGGGGCTTGTTGGCCTTGGCGATCTTCTCCAGGAGGGGGATCAGCTTGGTGGGGGAGCTGATCTTCTCCTCGTGGATCAGGAGGTAGACGTCCTCCAGGACGACCTCCATGCGGTCCTGATCGGTGACGAAGTGGGGGCTGAGGTAGCCGCGGTCGAACTGCATGCCCTCGACGACGTCGACGGTCGTCTCGAAGCCCTTGGCCTCCTCGACGGTGATGACGCCGTCGGTGCCGACCTTCTCGAAGGCGTCGGCCAGCTTCTCGCCGATCGACTTGTCGTTGTTGGCGGCGATCGCGGCGACCTCGGCGATCTCCTTCTTGCCGCTGATCTTCTTGGCCTGCGACTTCACGTTCTCGACGAGGGCGGCGACGGCCTTGTCGATCCCGCGCTTGACGGCCATCGGGTCGGCGCCGGCGGCCAGGGCCTTCAGGCCCTCCTTGTAGATGGCCTCGGCCAGGACGGTGGCGGTCGTCGTGCCGTCGCCGGCGGCGTCGGACGTCTTCGAGGCCGCCTCCTTCACCAGCTGCGCGCCCATGTTCTCATAAGGGCAGGTCAGCTCGATCTCCTCGGCCACCGAGACGCCGTCCTTGGTCACCGTGGGGGCGCCCCACCCCTTGTCGATGACGGCGTTGCGGCCCCGCGGCCCCAGCGTGCTGCGGACCGCGCGGGCCAGCTTGCCGACGCCGCTGGCCAGCTTCTGCCGGGCCTCTTCATCGTATGCCAGAATCTTCGCCACGTTCATCCTCCCAATCGACGTCTCAATCGCGACGGCCGTGGGCGCGGGCCCGGCTCGTCGCGGGGGGCCGTGCCAATAGCGGCCCCCGGAGTGATTCGGTGCGGCCAAAATGCAAGTGGTGTACCGAACCCGAATCAGAGGTATAAGTCTCTAGGAATCAGGATTTTGCGGCCATGACTCCAGGCGGCCGGGCCCCCGAAGACTGCCGTTTTGACAGGAGCCGTCGAAATGACGCGGGTCGCCGGCGGAAGGTTGCGGGCCCCTCGACGCTGGTCTACGATCGGGGCCGCCGGGGGTCGCCCCGATTGAGACGGCAACAGCCCAGGAGGTGACGACGTGATTCGACGTGTATCGGCGGCGTTCGGATGTCTGACGATGGTCGCCCTGGCGGCGACGGGCGCGAGGGGCGGCGACGCGCTCGACCCCGCCTCGGAGGTGGTGAAGCTCTGGGCGCAGGGGGCCCCGGACGCGAAGGGGACGGATCCGGCGAAGGACGTCCCGACCCTGTCCGTCTTCCTGCCGAAGCCGGACGTCGCGACGGGCGCGGCGGCGGTGGTCTGCCCCGGCGGCGGCTACGGCGGGCTCGCCCTCGACCACGAGGGGAAGCAGGTCGCCGAATGGCTGAACTCGATCGGCGTGGCGGCGTTCGTGCTGAAGTACCGGCTCGCGCCCGCGTATCGCGAACCGGCCATGCTCCACGACGTCAACCGGGCGATCCGCGTGGTCCGCGCGGGGGCCTCGAAGTGGGGCGTCGATCCGAACCGGGTCGCCCTGATGGGCTTCTCGGCCGGCGGCCACCTGGCGTCGACGGGCGGGACGCACTTCGACGCGGGCAAGGCCGACGCCGAGGACCCGATCGACCGCGTCAGCTCGCGCCCGGACCGGCTGATCCTGGCCTATCCGGTGATCGTGATGTCCGAGCCCTACACGCACGGCGGCTCGGCCCGCAATCTCCTGGGTGAGAATCCCCCGGCCGACCTGGTGAAGTTCTACTCCAACGACCAGCAGGTGACGCCCCAGACGCCGCCGACCTTCCTGGCCCACACCAACGCCGACGCGGCGGTCGTGCCCGAGAACAGCCTGCTGTTCGCGCTCGCCCTGCGCAAGGCGGGCGTCCCCCTGGAGCTGCACATCTTCGAGAAGGGCCAGCACGGCCTGGGGCTGGGCACCGGCGCGAAGCAGTTCAACATCGGCCCCGAGCCCGGATTCCAGGCGTGGCCGAAGCTCTGCGAAGTATGGCTGAAGGGCCAGGGCTTCCTGGACAGGAAGCCGGCTCAGTCGCCCTGACCGGGAACGTCGGCGCGGGCGGTCGGCGCGATCGTCGGCCGCCCCGCGAAGGCCCGGAACGCCGCCTCGACCTCGTTGGCACCCACCTCGGCCGCCTCCAGGTCGGCGAGCGAGAGGAGGCGGGTCAACTCCTCGGGCACGCGACGCTCGTCTCCCGCGGGGATGTCGGTCATCGCGAACGACCAGGAGACCGGATAGCCCGCGAAGGTCTTCGCCTTCACATGCAGCGGGCCGTCGACGATCGCCGGGGTCTTCAACTCGCGGATCGTCGGCGCGGAGCCGTCGGCGGCGGGTTTGCACGCGAAGAGTCGCAGCCGGCCCGATGGCTGGGCCAGGAGGGCGTACATCACGCCCACGGTCTCGTGGCCCTGGCCCACCAGGCACGTCGTCGGCGCGCGGAGCAGGGCGAAGGTGGGGGTCGCCGCCGCGAGGCTCGCCCGCCCCAGCTCGCGCGAGCCGGCCGCCAGGATGATCCGCTCCTTCGTCGACCACTCGCCCGAGACGTCGCCGACGTTCGTGGCCGCGACCACCACGTCCCCCGCGTCGGGCCCCTCGCCCACGACCGGCGCGGAGAGGCCGATCCCCACCCGCCGCAGCTTCGCCCCCGCCACGTCCGCCAGGATCACCAGCCGGATCCGGCGGGCCGTCGCGTGGGCCTCGGGCGAGAGCGTGTCCAGCGCGCCCGAGGCCAGCACGGGCGTCGACTTGAATGCGACGTGGCTCCACCCGGCCGACGGCGCGTCGTCCCGGAACCTTGTCCCGGGTGCCAATCGCACCAGTTCCGGGTGTTCAACTTCCACGACGGGCGGGGTTCCCGCGTCGGCCGTCGGCTGGATGATCGCAACCGGCTCCGCTTCAGGCCGAGGTGCGAATCCGGTCGCCAGGAAGGGGACCGCCGCCAGGACGAGGACGGCCGCTCGCAGCAACAGCCTGTGAGGATTGGTGGTCATCGTGCGCACGAACGGCCTCCGCGTCCCCGGGGCTCGGCCATCGCGGCCATCGTCTCCGATCCGCTCGAAGAGAGCAACGCGAACATCATCCGCCTTTGGAGCGACGCTTTAGTTTCTGTAGTTTATCTATTTTGACACAAGTTTCGCGATAGGGAAGGACGAAAGGCCCCGGGCCGGATCGGCCTGGGGAAGAAGTGCCGATTCGACGCCTCGCCGGGGACTTCAGGGTCACCGGGGGCGCGGCCGTCGGGCGACCATTGTACAGGTCATGAGCATCGCCCTGCTAGCCGAGTGCTCGTGTGGTTCGAAAGGCAGGCGGCCGTCCGGAGCCTGATCCGGACGGCCGCCTGCTTATTTAGGCTTTCGATGGCCGGGGATCAAGGGGCGTCGGCGCGGGCCTGATGGTCGGAGGCCCCTTCCGCCTGGAGGAGGAGGATGAGGGACTGTTCGAGTTCGGCGGGCTTGAAGCCGAAGGGGCCGCGGGCGTTCTTGAAGGCGACCTTGCCGGCCTTGTCGAGGATGTAGAACCGCCCCGGCATGCCGCTGTAGCGGGCGCCGACGGCGTCGTCGATGGTGTCGACGAGCATGGGGAATCCGAGGTTCAGGAGCTTCCCGCAGCGGCCGGCGACCTCGGCGCGTTCTTCATAGGTGGTGGGCTGGGCGGTGGCGACGCCCACCGAGTCGTTCGACTGCATCCGCCAGCCGTCGGTCGGGTGGGCCTCGCGGACGTAGACCATGACGAACGTGGCCCGGTCGCCGTAGCGACGGTTGAGCTTCTCGAAGTTCCCGGCCATGCTGCGGAACGGGCCGCAGGTGAAGTTGCCGAAGATGAGGACGACCGGCTTGGGGCCGACGATCTTGGAGAGGGTGATCTCCTGGCGGCCGTCGGCCGTCTTGAGGGTGAAGTCCGGGGCCGACTCGTCGAGCCTGGGCCCGCTCTGGAGCGAGCCGATCTCCTGGCGGAACAGGCCCTTGATGAGTTGGGCCTTCGTCGGGCGGTCGCCGGGGCCCATGGAGCCGGAGGGGGCGGGGAGGGCCCGCTCCAGGTCGAGCCGCGAGAGGAAGCCCGCGCCGTCGGCGTCGGCGGCCTTGAAGAACCGCTCGACCTCCTCCCGGACGACCTTGCCGTCGCCGTCGCGGTCGAGGCGGGAGAAGAGCATCGAGCCCGGCGAGGCGGAGTACGCCTTCGAGAAGTCGAAGTCGGCGGCGGTGAGGTCGCCGTCGCGATCGCGGTCGAGGCGGGCGAAGGATTCGTCGTCGCCGGGGTACTCCTTGCGGGCGACCTTGCCGTCGCCGTCGCGGTCGAGCTTCGTGCGGGTCGCGTCCCAGCCGTAGCGGGTCTGGGTGGCCGACGTCTTGAACCAACCGTTGGTGGGCCCCATCGGCTCGTCGTTCAGGATCGCCGTGTACATGTCGAGCCACTCGGGCCGGTCCGGCCAGGCGTCGCCGAGGGCGAGGCTGGTCTCGTCGGCGGCCTGGGCGAGGGCGCGTTCGGGGGCCTGGGGCCGGGCCGGCTCCTCGGCCGCGGCGGGGAGGGCGAGGGCCGGCGCCGCGAGCCACGCCGCGCGGTGGATCCATGTCCGCAGGGTCATCGGTTCATTCCTCTCGTCCGAGAAGTTCGGGGCGATGTTCACTTCATCATGTCGCGGAAGACGGTGACGGCGGGGCTGGTGGTGACGAGGTACTTGGCCTCGCGCTCGACCTTCTTCCCCCTGGCGGAGAGGGTCAGCTTGACCCGGGCGTCGAGGTTGGCGTCGGCGGGCTTGTCGCTCACGACGGAGTAGTCGAGGAGCTTGGCGCCCGAGGCCCACTCCATGTCCTGGGCGACGATCGCGGGCGACGCCGACTGGAGCGAGTCGGGCGTCTTCCCCTCCTTCCAGGCATCGAGGGTCGTCTTGAGGGCGGCGCGCGCGCCGTCCGGGTCGACGGGGTTGGCCACGCCGGGCGAGCAGCCCCAGGCGGCCGCGGCCAGGGCGGCGAGCAGCGCCGCGGGGGCGATGCGGCGGATTCGGTCGGTCATGCGTGCGTCTCCGGTTCGGCCCGCGGCTCAGTAGGAATCGCTGCTGACGACCTCGCCGCCGGCGATGGTGCCGAGCGCCCGCCAGGGGGCCTGGGCCACCGAGTCCTTGATGAACTTGACCGAGCCGTCGGCCAGCAGCAGGTTCACGCCGCCGGGGTGCATGCTGCTGGGGGGCATGACGGCCCGGTTGGTCACGAAGAAGCCGCACGAGCGGCCGTTGGGCGGGTTGATGTGCTGGAAGATGTGCTGGCCCGTCAGCCACGGCGCGCCCATGAACAGCGGGAACTGGTTCGACAGGTTGTAGATGTCGATCGCCTGGCACATCGTGTACGCCTCGTCGACCGTCGTGGGGGCCAGCGGCGAGAAGAAGACGTCGGCCACCTTGCTCACCACGGCGTTGTTGCCGTCGGCCAGCAGCCGCTCCGAGAACATGCCGGTGTTCGACAGGCCGTCCGTCACGGCCGAGAACCTCTTGGAGGTATTGCCGTGGAACAGCCCGTTCGGCGCCGGCAGCGAGGCGTTGCCGTCGACCGCCTCCTGCCAGACGATGCCGCTCCCCATGTCGGCCATGTAATTGGTACGCCCACCCAGCGCCGGCTGCGGCGGGCTGGCGTCCGAAGGGCAGATGAACTGGGCGATCGTGATGTTCCGCGTCGTCGAGTTGACGGGGTCGCTTTGGCTCAGGGAGAAGTTGATCGCGTCGAACGCGGCCCGCTGCTCCAGATGCGGGAGGAGCATGCTCAGGGCCGAGAAGCTCGTGGCGGTGAGCTTGACCGGGGCGTTGACCCCGAACACCATGTTCGCGCCGGGCAAGGCTCCGATGGACTCGTGGTAGTTGTGGCAGGCCAGGCCGATCTGCTTGAGGTTGTTGGTGCACTGGATCCGCCTCGCCGCCTCGCGGGCCGCCTGGACGGCGGGGAGCAGCAGGGCGATCAGCACGGCGATGATGGCGATCACCACCAGCAGCTCGATCAGCGTGAAGCCGCGGTCGCGGCGGGCGTGGCGGGACATGGGACACCTCGAATTCGAAGTATGAGGAGATGAGCGCGAAGGAATGCGGTCGACGGTCTCGGGTCGGATGCGGGATGAAGGGCCGGGGCCTGAACGCGGCGGTCTCGCGACGTCCCGTGAGGTCCCTTCTCGTCCCCTCTCCCCCGGCCGCGCTGCGGCGGGTGAGGGGCATGGGAGCGCAGAGGGCGATGGGGACGCGCGGACGACGAACCTAAGCCATGCTTACAAGTCCGACGACCCTCGCCCGGCCCCCCGGGCTGCCCTCTCCCGGCGGGAGAGGGGACGTCGTGGCGCGAGCTATCGCCCATTCCGTAGCGGCGGGGAGAGTCACGCGGCCCGGGGCTTGCCTCAGACGCTGCGGGGCGGGCGTTCGAGGGCCGTGAGGGCGCGAATCGGGCAGAGGAGGGGCTCGACCCGGACGGCCGCGATCGACGACGGCGGGGTCGAGAAGGCCATCGCGGCGGCCACGGCCTCGTGGCGGTCGGGCATGGCGACGGGGACGGCGGGGACGTCGGCGGCGGGGGCCTTGGATCGACACCTCGGGCCGTTGCAGGGAGCCCCCGGCAAGGTCCAGTTCGTACCGCCCGCGTCGGCGATCTCCAGGATCTGGAGCGACGCCGAAGCCCGGAACGTCCCCGCAACCGGCGCGGGGTGGGAACAGCCGGCGGCTGTGGCCGACGGGGCCGCGGACGCGCAGACGACCAGCCAAGCCAGCAGGGGCGTGAGCCGGACGATCGGGCGTAACGCGCGCGGCATCGTCATGGGGTGGGGCCGGTTCGGGATCGCACGGGGCCCGCCGTCGTGGCGGGAGCATGAGTTGAGATGAGGATCAATGTATACCCCTGACCGCCCCTGTCAACGATTTTCCGGGCCGCGATGAACGGAAACGACGGAGGCCGCGGTGTATGGCCCCGCGGCCTCCTGGCTGCGTCGAATTGTCGGCCAGGATAGGCGTCAGGTTGTCTTGATGTGCAGCTCCTTGACCTGCCGCGGCGAGACCGTGCCGGGGGCGCCGGTCATCAGGTCGGTCCCCTTGGCGGTCTTGGGGAAGGCGATGCAGTCGCGGATGTTGGTCAGGCCGGCGTAGAGCATCACCATGCGGTCGACGCCGAACGCGATCCCGCCGTGCGGCGGCGCGCCGTTGCGGAGGGCGCTGAGGAGGAAGCCGAACTTCTCGTCGGCCTCCTCGGGCGAGAGGCCCAGCAGGGCGAAGACCTTGGACTGGATGGCTGAGTCGTGGATACGGATCGTGCCGCCGCCGGCCTCCTCGCCATTGATGACCAGGTCGTAAGCCTGGGCCCGGACCTTGGAGGGGTCGGTGTCCAGGAGCGGCAGGTCCTCGACCAGCGGCATGGTGAATGGGTGGTGCTCGGCGACGTATCGGTTCTCCTCCGCATCCCAGCCGAGGAGCGGGAACTTGATGACCCAGGAGTAGTGGAACGACTTCGGGTCGTACAGGTTCAGCTCGGCCGCGAGCCGGGCGCGGAGGTTGGAGAGGGCCTGGCTGGTGACGGCCTGGGTGTCGGCGACGATCAGGATCAGGTCGCCGGCCTTGGCGTCGAAGCGTTCGCGGAGCCGGGCCTGGACCTCGGGGATGAAGAACTTGGCGGTGGGGCCCGCCAGGGCGTCGGCATCGACCTTCAGCCACACCAGGCCCTTCGCGCCGAAGGAGCCGGCGAACTCGGTCAGGCCGTCCAGGTCCTTGCGGCTGTACTTCTGGCCGCCGCCGGGGGCGCAGAGGCCCCGGATCCGGTTGCCCGCCTCCTTCGCCTGCTGGAAGACGCGGAACTCGGTCTGCTCGGCGATGTCGGCCAGGTCCTTCAACTCCAGGCCGTAGCGGAGGTCGGGCCGGTCGCTGCCGAACCGCTCCATCGCGTCGTGATACTCGACGCGGGGCAGGGGGAGGGCCAGCTCCTCGCCGCCGAATTCCTTGGCGAGGGCCGCGATCAGGCCCTCCATCGTCGTCATGACGTCCTGGTCCTCGACGAACGACATCTCGACGTCGAGCTGGGTGAACTCGGGCTGTCGGGTGGCGCGGAGGTCTTCGTCGCGGAAGCAGCGGGCGATCTGGAAGTAGCGGTCGAAGCCCGAGACCATCAGCAACTGCTTGTACAACTGCGGCGACTGCGGCAGGGCGTAGAAGTGCGCCGGGTGGACGCGGCTGGGGACCAGGAAGTCCCGGGCGCCCTCGGGCGTGCTGCGGCCCAGCACGGGGGTCTCGACCTCCAGGAAGCCCTGGTCGGAGAGGGCCCGTCGCATGACCTGGCTGATCTGGTGCCGCATGATGAACACGCGCTGGAGGTCCGGCCGGCGGAGGTCCAGGAAGCGGTACTTCAGCCGCAGTTCCTCGTTGGGCTCCGGGCCGTTGATCTCGAACGGCGGGGTGGGGGAGGCGTTGTAGACCACGAGTTCGGTCGCGCGGACTTCGACCTGGCCCGTCTTGAGCTTGGGGTTCTCCTTGCCGGCGAGGCGGGGGGCGACCTTGCCGCGGATCCCCACGACGTACTCGCTGCGAAGCTCGCGGGCCTGGGCCTGGAGGTCGGCACCGGCCTCGGGCTCGAAGACGACCTGGGTGACGCCGAAGCGGTCGCGGACGTCGATGAAGACCAGGCCGCCGAAGTCGCGCCAGGCGTCGACCCAGCCGTTCAGCGCGACCTCCTCGCCGACGTTGGCCTTCGTCAAGTCTCCGCAGGTGTGGGTCCGTTTCAGCAGCATGGTCCGCTCGTCGGCCTGTCGTTGCCGTAAATTCCGACGCCCTTCCGGTTTGGGTCGCCCCTGTGGGATGCCGGCCGGGCGTTCGCGAAGGGGTTCACGATACTCCGATGCGATCCGGACCGTCAAGCGGTCGGGGCGGTTCGCGAGAGCGCCGCGGCCAGGTCGTCCCAGTAGTTCGGGTAGGTCTTGGCGACGCAGCCGGGATCCTGGATCACGACCCCGGGGGCCTTCAGCCCGGCCAGGGCGAAGGACATGGCCATGCGGTGGTCGTCGTAGGTCTTGATGGAGGCCGGCTTCAGCTCGCCGGCGGCGGGGGGGATGATGAGGAGGCCGTCGGCCTGCTCGTCGACCGTCGCCCCCAACTTGCGAAGCTCGGCGGCGAGGGCCGCGATGCGGTCGGTCTCCTTGTGACGGATGTGGCCGACGTTCCGGATCCGGGTGACCCCCTCGGCGAACAGGGCGACGACGGCCAGGGTCATCACGGTGTCGCTGATGGCGTTCATGTCGACGTCGACGGACCGAAGCGTCCCGCCCGTCACGGTGATCCGGTCGCGGCCCCGCGAGACGGTGCAGCCCATGTGCTCCAGGACCGTGACGAAGTCGACGTCCCCCTGGATGCTGGACGAGCCCAGGCCCTCGACGGTGATCGAGCCGCCGGTGATCGCGGCGAGGGCGAAGAAGTAGCTGGCGGCCGAGGCGTCGGGCTCGATCGGATACTTGCGGCCCTCGTACCGGCCGGGGTGGACGACGAACCGCTTGAACTTGCGGTTGCTGGGCTCGAACCCGAACTCGCGCATCACGTCGAGCGTCATGGCGACGTAAGGGACCGACACCAGCGTTCCCTCCACCTCCACCACCGTCTCCCCGCGGGCGTAGGGGAGGGCCATCAGGAGGCCGCTGAGGAACTGGCTGGAGACGTCGCCTTTCACGAACGCGAAGCCGCCGTCCAGGCCGTCGGCCTTGATCTCGACGGGGGGGCACCCGGTCCCCAACTCGCTCCTGGTGAACGCCCCGAGGCCGTTGAGCGCCTGGAGCAGGTCGGCGACCGGCCGCTGGCGCATCCGGGGCGTGCCGTCGACGCGGTACGTCCCCTTGCCGACGGTCAGGGCGGCCGTCAGGAACCGCAGGGTGGTCCCCGAGTTGGCGACGAACAGGTCGGCCTCGCCCGCCGGGAACCGCCCGCTGCAACCGTCGAGCCGGATGGTCGCGGCCTCGATGTCATGCTCGACGGCCACGCCCAGCTTCTTCAGGGCGTCGACCATGACGCGGGTGTCCTCGCTGTCGAGCGCGCCGGTCAGCGTGCTCGGGCCCTTCGCCAGCGCGGCGACGATGAGGGCGCGGTTCGTCAGGCTCTTGGAGCCGGGGACGCGGACCGAGGCGACCGGCGGCGCGCCGGCGTAGGGTTCGATGGCGAGTTCGGCGGGATATTCGGGCATCGTTCGTCCGTTGGGGCGGGGAAAGGCGGCGTTGGACCTCCATTATGGCCATGCCTCCTCCTCCATGGCACGAGGGATTCCCGGCCTCCCCTGCCAGGCACCCTCATCCCCCGCAAGATGGCTCCGTTCGCGCGCCCGGCGCTCCCCGTAATACGCCGTAAGTTCATGGATGAATAACAAGTTGCGATGCAAATGTCGCGGGTTCGTTCGTCGTTTTCGAATGACTTTCTGCAACACTCCTCGCTCAACCCCGTCGGAACCAAGCGAAGCCCGATCGCGAATCCTGACTTCGACAGGAAACGGGAGTCGCGCCGAACGGAGATCGTGGGAAGGGTGATCCGGGCAGCCCGCCCGGACCTCGGCGGGCTTTGAAACTGAAGCCGTCCGAGCGGGCCGCGGGGCTCGCCCTGGACAGTCGAAGCTTCGGGTCGCCTTTGTAGGCTGGGTCGTGACCCAGCCCTGAGAAGGCCGAGGCTCGCTCGGGCTGGGTCACGACCCAGCCTACGGGAGGCACCCGAAGAATCGGCCGTGACGCAGAACCAGGTCCTTCTGGGTCTCGGTGGAGGTGCCGCCGTCCCGAAGCCTCGCCGGAACAGGGGGCGGGGCCCGGGGGTTCTCAAGTCAGCCGGGTTATCAAAGAACGCGTCTCCTCGACGATCAGCGGGGATCGCGTCGAGATTTCAGGAATCCGTGAGGAATGTGGCGGCGACGCGAAACGACGGCACCCGGCGGAGGCTTGACATCCGCCGCCGGATCCCAAAAGCTGAACAGGCTCCAGGTGATTCCCCGCCCCGGCTCACTCCGAAGGCCGATCCTCCATGCCCGTCGCGCGACGGCTTCGATCCTGCGCCCGCCTGCTCCGGCTCCTGCCGGCGGCGTTCGCGATCGCGCTCGCGATGGGGGGCGTCGCGACGGCATCCACTCCGGACGACCATGCGGTGGCCTGCAAGTGCGGCATGAACTGCCGCCCCGGGGCCTGCTGCTGCGGGCCCAAGAGGTCGACTCCCCGTCGCGAACCGCAACCCGAGCCTCAGCGTCCCGCGACCGACGACACGCCCGATGAGTCCTGCGGCCCGTCGGGGCCGTGCCTCGGGGCGATGCCGTGCGGCGGCGACGCCGCCGCGCCGGTGAAGACGGCGACGGTCGGGGCGGGCGAGGCGTGGCTCCGCGCCGGGACGCGTCACGAGGGATCGCCGGGCGAGCACCTCCCCCCCCCGTCGTCCGACCGCCCCCATCCGGCCGACGACTCCCGACTCGACAGGCCCCCGAAGGCGGACCCCACGGCCTGAGCCCTCGCGGCCGGGCCGTTCCACGCGTCATTCGACCGCGCCGGCGATCCCGGCGCCTTCGTGGAAGATCCGTTCCAGGGGTCCGCATATGTCGAGTCGGAAGGCCTTTACGCTCATCGAATTGTTGGTCGTCATCGCGATCATCGCCGTGCTGATCGCGCTGCTGCTCCCCGCCGTCCAGGCGGCCCGCGAGGCCGCGCGTCGCGCCCAGTGTACGAACAACCTGAAGCAGCTCGGGCTGGCCATGCACAACTATCATTCGTCGGTGAACACGTTCCCCGTCGGGTTCCTGTACCCGAGGACGGGCCAGGTCTACCCGGGGGTGCCGGCGCTCCACTATCGCTGGTCGGTGCTGGCGCAGCTCTCGCCGTACCTGGAGCAATCCACGGTCTACAACGCCCTCAACATGGATTGGCCGATCGCCGCCGGGCCAGGGGCCGTGCTCGGGACGAGCCCCTGGACGCCATTTCCGGCGAACACGACGGTCATGGCGGCGAAGGTGGCCGTCTTCTCCTGCCCGAGCGACCCGACCGCGCCGCCGACGACCCTGCCGGGCGGCGTGCTCTCGGGGCCGTCGAACTACCAGTTCTGCACGGGAGACGGCTCGCCGGGGAGCGCCAACCCGGGCGACGCGGGGGTGACGGTCGCGCCCAACGGGGCGTTCATCCTCGGGCCGCCGCAATCGGCCTCGTCGATCGTCGACGGGACGAGCGGGACCGTCGCGGCGTCGGAGCAACTGATCGGCCCGGCGGGCGGCGGGGCGTCGACGATCACGGGGGCCTCGCCGACCGGCGAGGTTCGCCGCCTGGCCGCGATCGGGTCGACCCCGTTGAGCGACGCCGGCTGCGCGGCGCCGACCGGCTGGCGGCTGGACAAGGGCTACGGCTGGTGGGACGGCGACTACCGCACGACCCTCTACAACCACTACCTGACGCCCAATTCCACGGCCTACGACTGCTGGCAGTCCAGCCCGCCGCACAACCCGGCGATCAAGGCCGCCCGCAGCAACCACGCCGGGGGCGTCTGCGCCCTGTTCTGCGACGGCCACGTCCAGTTCGTGAAGGACTCCGTCGCCCTGCCGACCTGGCGCTCGATCTCGACCCGCAACGGCGGCGAGGTCGTCTCGTCGGACGCGCTGTGACGGATCGAGACCGCCTTGGCCATGCCACAGCCGGGCTATTCATCCCCTCTCCCGCCGGGAGAGGGTGGCCGCGAAGCGGCGGGTGAGGGTCGCCGGGGCGCAGAAGGCATGCCGGACTCGCCCGGACGTCGAGAGCTTTCGGGATGGGGACGTCCGGGCGGGGCGCCCGGACCACCCTTCGGTTTTGGTCTCGCTCTTTCTGCAAACCCGACGGCCCTCCGGGCCGCCCAGGACGTGCTTCCTCGGCATGCCCCCGCGCGGGCTCACGGCGGGTCGTAGCCGCCCGGGTTCCACGGGTGGCAGCGGCCCAGCCGCCGAAGGCCCCTCGCGAGGCCGACGATCGGGCCGTGCTTGCGCAGGGACTCGATCATGTAGTTGCTGCAACTGGGGTGGAAGCGGCAGACGTCCCCCAGCAGCGGGCTCAGCACCTTCTGGTAGCCGCGGATGGCGAGCACGAGCAGCGCGACGACCGGCCGCGAGGCGCTCACGGCGACGGCGGGGGCTTGGGCCCTTCGCGACGCGGGGCGCGGAGGCGGCGGGCGGCGTCGCGCGCCAGGACGGCCATCGAGGCCCGCGCCGCCTCGAAGTCGAGCTTCGGGCCGCGCGGGAGGACGACGAGGTCGACGCCCGGCGGGATGTCGGCCTTGACGAGCCGGAACGCCTCGCGGATCAGCCGCTTGATCCGGTTGCGGGCCGTCGCTTTGCGCACCTTCTTCCGCGAGACCGAGATCCCCAGCCGCGCGTGCGCGAGCCCGTTCTCCGCGCCGTAGACGATCAGGTGGGCGTCGGAGACCGAGCGCTTGCGATCGAACGCCCGGCGGAAGTCGGCGGGGTCCTTGATCCGCTCGTGGGGGCGGAAGGTCTGGGGGGGCTGCGGCTCGGTCACTCGGGGCGGTCCTTGCTGTTCTCGGTCTCGGTTCGCGGATCGGGCGGGTCCAGGTCGCAGCCGCGGCAGCCTTCCAGGCGGTCGCGGATGCGGTCGGCGCGGCGTCTCAGGTGCCAGATCGACAGGGCGGCGACGGCGGCGATGGTGGCCAGCACGGCCATCAGCAGGCCGCCGACGGCGTTTCGCAGGCGATCGCGGGCCTCGGGGTGCTCGCGGAGGAGCCGGCCCAGCCGGGTCTTGCGCTCGGGGGCTTGCGGCATGGTGCGGGCCCGCTCAGGACGGCTCGTCGTCGGCGCCCGGCCTCTCCGCCAGGGCGGCGAGGTCGTCGGCCAGGTGCGACAGGTGGCGGTGCAGGTGCGACATCCGGTCGCGCAGCCTGAGGATGACCTCGACGCCCGCGAGGTTCACGCCCAGGTCGCGCTGGTAGGTCGTGATCGACCAGATCCGCCGCACCTGCGAGGGCTCGTAGCCCTCGACCTCCCCCTCGCGGACGGAGCGGACGAGGCCGAGGCGCTCGTAGCGGACGAGCGCCTCGGTCGTGATCGACAGGTGCCGGGCGACGCTCTCGCGGGGGATGATCCGTTCGTTCATGGCCGGCTCGGAAAAGGGGGCGGGGGGACGCTCCTCGGCCTTCGGCGGGCGACGCTCACCAGAGGCCATCCCGCGGGCTCTGCTTGTTCAGGTCGGCGAACTGCCGGATGAGCCGCTGGCTCTCGTCGTCGACGTTCTTCGGCACGACGACCTTCACCACGACGAACAGGTCGCCGTCGGGCTTGCCGCCGGCGCCGGGGACGCCCTGGCCCTTCAGGCGCAGCTTCTGGCCGCTGGAGGCCCCCGCCGGGATGGGCACCGGCTTCATGCCGTCGAGCGTCGGGACCTCGACCTTCGCGCCCAGGACGGCCTCGGCGATCGTCAGCGGGACCTCGACCAGGAGGTTGCGGTCCTCGCGCTTGAAGTAGGGATGCGGCTCGATCGAGAGGATGATCGTCATGTCGCCGGCCGGCGCGCCCTTGGGGCCGGGCTCGCCCTGGCCCTTGAGCCGGAGCTTGGAGCCCTCGTCGACGCCGGGGGGGATCTTGACGGTCAGGCTCTCCGACTTGCCGTCGCCGCGCTGGACGTTGATGGAGGTCTGGCCGCCTCGGACCGCGGTGAGGAACGGGATGGAGAGGTGGGCCTCGACGCTCTGGCCCTGTCGGGGGCGTCCGCCGCCGGACTTGCCGCCGCGCATGCGGCCGATCAGGTCCTCGAACAACCCCGCGCCCCCCTCGCCGCCCCCCTGGCCGCCTCCAAATCCGCCGAAGAACTCGGAGAAGTCGACGTTCTGCTGGCCGCCGTCGCCGAACCGGGCGGACCACTCCGAGGCGCTCGTCCGCGGGCCGGCCGCGCCCATGCCTTCGAAGCCGGCGGCGCCGTAGCGGTCGTACATCGCCCGCTTCTCCTGGTCGGAGAGGACGTCGTACGCCTGCTGCACCTCCTTGAAGTTCTTCTCGGCCGTCTTGTCGCCCGGGTTCACGTCCGGGTGATACTGCCGCGCGAGCTTCCGGTACGCCTTCTTCACGGCGTCCGGCGAGGCGTCGCGCGCCACCCCGAGGACTTCGTAGTAATCGCGATCTGGCATAACGCTTTACGACCTTCCGGCCCGGGGGATCGATCCGCCCTATTCTAGCCTGCGGCGCCGGCGATTCAAGCGAGGCGGGGCGCCGCCTCAGGCGAGGTCCCGGGGCCCGAACGCGCCGGGGAGGAGGCGGTCGAGCGTCGCCTCGATCACGCCCGGGCCGTCGCACGTCGAGACCACCAGGCAGCCGGGGCCGAACTCGTTGAGCACCTGCCGGCACGCGCCGCAGGGTGCGGTCGGCGCGGGGGTGGGGGTGTAGATCAGCACGGCCCGGACCAGGGGAGGGGACTCGCCCGACGCCGCGAGCTGGAACACGGCGTTCCGCTCGGCGCAGATCGTCAGCCCGTAGGAGGCGTTCTCCACGTTGCAGCCCGCGAAGACGGCCCCCGACCCGGACAGCACGGCCGCGCCGACGCGGAACCGGCTGTACGGGCAATAGGCCCGCGAGGCCGCGAGCTTCGCGGCCTCCAGGAGGCGTCGACGATCGTCGTCGGCGAGCATCGGCGGCCGGCCTCCGGCGGGGTCAATTCGCCGCGACCGCCTCGGCCTCGGTCTCGACCTCGGCCGACTCGGAGACGACGGCGCGGTGGCAGAAGTCGCCGAAGGTCTCGCCGTCGAGGCGTTCGGCCTTGAAGCGGGCGAAGACGGGGGAGAGCTCGGCCGCGATCCGGTCGTGCGGGACGTAGTCCTTGAACACGACGTTCAGGCGCTCGCCGGTGGTCCGGCCGCCGAGGAACACGGTGTACTTGCCGGGCTCCGGGATGCCGTCCTCGCCGATCTTGGCCGAGCGCCCGACCAGGCCGATGTCGGCGTTGTAGGGCCGGGCGCAGCCGTTGGGGCAGCCGGTCATGCGGACGGTCAGCCGCAGGTCGGCGAGGCCCTGGCGGGCCAGCTCGGCCTCCAGCATGTCGAGGACCGAGGGGAGAGCCCGCTCGGCGTCGGTCACGGCCAGGCCGCAGGTGGGGAGCGCGGGGCAGGCCATCGCCCAGCGGCGGACCGTGGAGACCTCCTCGACGCCTGCGATCCCGTACTCCTTCATCCAGGCGTCGATCTCTCCGCGCCAGGCGGGCTCCAGGTCCATCAGCAGGATCTTCTGCTGGCAGGTGAGCCGGCAGGGGGTCTTGTACTTCTCGAAGAAGGCCCGCAGCCCGCTGGCCAGCCGCAACGAGCCCTCGTCCTTGATCCGGCCGTTCTCGACGGGGATCCCCAGGAACAGCTTGCCATCCCCCTGCTCGTGCCATCCCATGTGGTCGTCGACGTCGGTGACGAAGACGTCCTCGCGGTAGTCCTCGAGCTTGCGGCCGAGGTATTCCTCGACCTTCGCGCGGAACGCCGGCATGCCCATGTCGTAGATGACGTACTTGAGCCTGGCCCGCTTGCGGTCCGCCCGGTCGCCGAGGTCGCGGAAGGCGCGGACGACGGCCTCGCCCACCTCCATGAACCGCTCCCGCGAGACGTAGCCCATCGGCTCCGCGAGCGCCGCGAAGGTCTTCGATGCGCTCGGGGAGGTCCCCAGGCTGCCGCCGACCAGGACGTTGTAACCGACGATCGAGCCCCCCTCGACGACCGCGAGGAACGCGAGGTCGTTGGCGTGGACGTCGGTGCAATTGTCGTCGGGGAAGGCGAAGGCCGTCTTGAACTTGCGCGGCAGGTAGGCCTTGCCCAGGATCGGCTCGACCGGGTCGTCGCCCGGCTGGGAGAGCAGGGGGGGGCCGGCGGGGAGCAGGCTGTTGATCTTCTCCCCGTCGAGCCAGATGTCCCAGTACGCGGACGATCGCGGCGCGACGTGCGAGGCCCAGGCGAGGGCGTCCTGGTTCATCTGCTCGTGCTTCGCGTCCTTGATCGGCGCGGGGCAGGCCAGGACGTTGCGCTCCACGTCGCCGCAGGCCGCGAGCGTCGAGAGGTAGTTCTCGTTGAGGTGCCGGATCACCACGGCGAGGTGCTGCTTGTCGACCCCGTGGAACTGGAACTCCTGGCGGGTCGTGATCCGGAGCGTGCCGTTGCCCACCAGCCTCGCCAGCTCGTCGCAGACCAGGTACTGATGGCCCGTCATCCGGCCGCCGATCATGCGGACCCGGACCATCATCATGTACGCCTTCTCCTTCTTCTCCTTCTTCAGCCGCAGGCGCCGGTCGCGGTCGTCCTGCAGGTAGGTGCCGTGGAACTTGAGGACCTGGCTGGAATCCTCGGAGAAGAAGGGCTCGTCGTTGAGCAGCTCCTCGGCCACCATCCCGCGGAGGTAGGCGCTGGCGGCCTTCAGGGCCTCGTTCTTGCTGAGCTTGGGCGTACTGCCATTCGCCTCGGTCATGATCGCACCTCGTGAAGGTTCGGCCGAATCTTCACTATCATAGCGAACTTAGTCGTGTATCGACCAGGGGTGTAAAAGTACACGGCGGGGCCGGGCGTGGCCGGGCGGCCGGCCTCGGGTCGTTTCACTTGGGGATTTCGGCGGCCGGCGGGGGCGTGGGGACGTCGATGGTCGCGGGGAGCGAGGAGGAGCCGGCGTTGGCGGCCTCCATCCGCTTCTGGAGGGCCATCTGCTCGATGGCGCGGTTGAGGCCGGCGAGGATGGCCTCGGTGTTGTCCTCGACGTTGGCGTTCGGGGGGGCCTGGAACGCGAAGTCGGCGTCGGAGAGGGCGGGATCGAACTGGACGTTGGAGTAGACGAGCGTCAGCTCGCTGGGCTCCTGCTTCTCGATGCTGCTCTTGGAGCCGCTCTTGGTGCCGTCGAGGTTGACCTGGCGGGTGTCGAGGGCGACGAGGGAGCCCTTGAGGCCGTAGAGTTCGAGCTTGTAGGGCCAGCCGTTCTCCTTGTCGACGGTGAGGGTGGCGTGGCTGGGGATGTAGGCGGGGAGGCGTCCGATCGGGGCGACGGGTCGCTGGTCGGGGCCGACGAGGCCCTCGCGTGTGCGCCAGGCGCCGCGGAAGATGAGGACGGGCTTCCCCTCGTACTCGCCCTCGTCGTGCTGGTCGAACTTGACGACCTTGCGGACGCCGGCGAGGAGGGCGTCGGGCCCGGAGAAGCCGAGGCTGGCGAGGATCTGGTCCTTGAGGGCGGCGTCCAGCTCCGGGGCCTGGAGGCGTTCGAGGATCGGCTTGACGGAGAGCTTGCGGTACGACTGGCCGTCGAGGATCTTCGAGTAGTCCCAGAGGACGTCGCCGTCGGAGACCTGGAGCATGGTGCCGGCGGAGCCGGGGAGGCCCTCGACGTCGAGCCGGAGGTAGACGCGGGCGACGGGGGCCTTCAGGTACTTGCCCTTGATGCGGAACTTCTCGCCCAGCATCTTGACGTCCTGGGTCAGCTCCGCGGAAACGGACTTGACGGCGGCGACCTTCTTGATCGCCTGATCGATCAGGATCTCGGCCTCGGTGGCGGGCTCGTCGGCCTTGACGGCCGGGGTGCCGCCGGGCGCCGCCGGTGCGACGGCCGCGGGGGCTTGCGGGGCCTGGGGTTGCGGCGGATCGCCCGGGGCCTGGGCGCGGGCCGGCGGGGGGGCCAGGCCGGCGGCGAGGGCCGCGGCGAGCGTCATCGGGAGGGCGATCCGGTTGATGCGCATGGTCGGGGTGTACGCAATTTCTCAAGGGTATGGGGGCGACGCCCGATCATAATCCTGGGCGTCCGGAGACGCAAGTCCGGCAGGCGTCGCGGGAACGCGGGCCTGGTGCGGAAGTCGCTCGTGGGGGGCGGTTCGCCCTCCCCGGTCCGAGTCGGTCGCAAGGGTCAGGAAGACACACATTCTCCCCGCCGCGGAGCGATCGGCGATCGATCGTCCGGCCTCGGGAGTTGGAGAGGATTTCCATGCAAACCATCGGAGTGCTGCTGCTGGCGGCGGCCGCCACCGGCGACGGCTACGGCTACGGCGACGCGGGCGTCGGCCTGAAGAAATGGCTGCGCCCCCACGTCGTGCAGAGCTCGCACACCCCGCCCCCCGGCGGCCCGCAGTTCAACGCCGCCACCATGGGCGGCGGCCCCGGCGGCGCCGGCCCGGCCGCGGCCGGCCGGCGCTTCGTCAACACGAAGAGCCAGGTCTATTTCCTCGACCCGGACAAGATGAACATCTCCTGGCAGACCGGCACCGCCCCCACCGGCGAGCGCAGCTACGGCGGCGTCCCGCTGGTCGTCCCGGGCCGGTACAACTTCAACCAGGGGTACATCTACCGCCTGAAGCTGTCGGCCATCCCGGGCCGGCCGAACGTCGCCCTCTACCCCACGGTCGAGGTCGCCCCGACCACCCCCGCCACCGACGCCTACCTGGCGCACAACGCGATCCCGGTCCAGTTCACGGCCGAGGATTTCGACCAGGTCGTCGACGGCGGGAACTTCGTGACCAAGGTGATCTACCTGCCGGATCCGAAGTACCAGGAGGTGGCGGTCTCCGGCGTCGAGACGCTGGTCTCCACCCGGCTGGAGCCGGGCGTCGACCCGATCATCGAGGCCGACAAGCGCGGGACGATCCTGCTGATCGTCCGCCTGGGCGCCATCGACCTGGAGAGCAGCAACGCGGCCGTCGGCGGCGTGCCCGTCGAGGGCTCCGTGACGCCGGCCCCGGTCGTCTCGGCCCCGGCCGCGGGCGTCGTCCCGCCGGTCACCGAGCTGCCGCCGGGCGCCCTGCCGCCGGGCGTGACCGCCCCGCCGGCCGCCGAGGCCGTGCCGCTCGACGCCGCCCCGGCCCCGGGCGTCACCCCGGAAGTGCCGAGCGTCCCCGCCGCGGAGCTGCCGTCGGCCCCGGCCGTCGAGGTCCCCGCCGCCCCCGCCCCCGAGGCGCCCCAGCTCTGAGCCGGACCCCCGGCCGAGCCGAGAGGCCCGGAACCCCAAGGCCCCGGCGCGAGCGTCGCAGCGACGACTCGCGGCGGGGCCTTCGCCGGGACGGACCCCCCGCGCCCGCCGGTCCCCATCCCATCCCCAGCACGAGCAAGGATCGAGGCCGATGAGCCGATTCGCTACGCCACCCGACCACCGGTGGAACCGAGGTGGGATCGTCGCCGTCGCTTTGGGCCTGGCCGCGGGCTCGGGGTGGACGGCCGCGACCGCCCAGGAACTCGCCCCGGCGCCCTCGCCCGTCGAGGCCCCCGCCGAGCCGGCGCCCGCCCCCGCGCCGACCGCGCCCGCGGCCGGCGCGCCGGTCCTCACGCCGGAAGGCCGCGGGGCCGCCGTCAGCCCGCTCCCCGACCCGAACGTCCAGCCGGTCCGCTTCCAGGGGCCGGAGGGGCTCGCCGTTGAGATCCTCGCGCCCCAGGCGCTCCCCGCGAGCGCCGGCGACGGCGGCGGGAGCCTCACCGCGGGCCTCCGGCGCGGGGTCGGCTACCGGCTCCGGCTGTCCAACATCCCGCACCGCCCCGAGGCCGAGCTGTTCCCGGTCGTCGAGGTCGTCGGGCACCTCCATCGCCCCGCCGAGATCGACCCCGGCAAGTATCCCATCCGCGTCGTCTTCACCGAAGAAGAGCTGTGGGAGGTGGTGGACGACGGCCGGCTGGTCACCAAGGTGATCTACCTGGAGGACCCCGAGCAGGCCCTCCCGCTGAAGCTCCCCAAGGATCACATCCCGTCTGTCACGGTGGGCGCCGCCGAGGATCCCGTCCGCGTCGCCGCCGCCCTAGGGCGCGTGGTCGCGATCGTCCGCATCGGCGGCCGTCGGCCCACCGTCGAGGAGATCCACGCCGGCGCGACCGGCGACATCGCCCTCGACGGCCTGGTCGCCTCGTCGGGCGGGCGCTGCGCGTTCGCCTGCGGCGGGACGCCTTGCCCGCTGCCGAGCGGCCCGGCCTGCCCCCCGCTGGAGCCCGGCGCGCGGCCGACGCTCCCCCGCGACGAATACCTCTGCGACGGCGGCGACCGCGGCTCGAAGGCGGGCGTCGGCGCCGGCGGGGCCCTGCGTGGGATCGAACCGCGCGACGCCGTGGTCCGGTTCGACGTGGGGCTCGACCAGTATCCCGACCCCAAGATCCTGCCGACGAACCGCGTCTGCATCTACGCCCCGCGGTTCGCCGAGGTCCGCATGGCCACCGGGACCATCGAGAACGTCGAGGTCCACGGCCTCCACCTGAACAGCCTGACCCAGAAGCCGGCGCAGGCGGAGAAGACGGACGACGTCCGTCGCCTGGTGCAGAACCAGGCTGCGGAGCTGGCCCGGGACCGTCGCCGGGCGCAGGTCGAGCGGGGCAAGGTCTATCCCGGCGTCGGCGCCGACGTCCGCGGGGCGATGGGCTACAGCGACTCGCAGCACATCAAGGTCGGGGCGTTGGTGCAGTCGGCCCAGACGCAGACGCGCCGGCAGGCGCCGATGATCGCCAAGGAGAAGGTGAAGCTGACGGGCATCAAGACCGTCGAGTCGCCCGTCGTGGCCGACCTGGTGCAGGGGACCGGCGAGGCCGTCCGCAGCCAGCCCGCGCTGGAGATGACGGGCGTCGAGACGCCGCCGAACCGCCCCGGCCTGGCTGTCGTGAAGCGCGTCGACGCCACCGAGGCCGAGCCGGGCGACGTGGTGACCTACGCCATCGCCTACCGCAACATGGGCAACACGCCGATCCGCTCGGTCGCCATCGTCGACAGCCTGCTGCCGCGGCTGGAGTACGTCCCCGGCTCCGCCAAGGGCCCCAAGGGCGCCCAGTTCACCGTCGGCGAGAATCAGGCCGGCTCCACCGAGCTGCGCTGGGACCTGAAGGAGGCCCTCCCCCCCGGCGCCCAGGGCTACGTCTCGTTCCAGGCCGTCGTCCGCTGACGTCGCGCGGCGTCCGTCGCTCGTCGGGTGCGCCTTTGGATTTTGGCGGATCGCGTCGGAGTCGCGGGGGCCGTCATGACGGCCTTCCCCCCTCGCGGGGGAAGGTGGCCCGAAGGGCCGGATGAGGGGGACGACCCGCGAGACGGCCGTCGGGCTCCCGAGCCGGTCGGACGGGCCTTCGAATCCCGACAGCCCCGCGCTTCGCGTCCCCCTCATCTGACGCCTTCGGCGTCTGTCTTCCCCCGCGAGGGGGGAAGACGTCGAACATCGACCGCCAAAATCCAAAGGCACACCGTCGATCTTCGAACGCCTGACGCCCGGCCGGCGGCCCTGCTACGATGCGGGTCACCGGCCGGGCGACGTTTCGAACACGCCGCAGAAGAGGTCGAATCGCATGGAGTTCAACCCCTGGGAGATCGCGCTCCTGCTGTTCGCGACGATCGGGCCGCTCAAGGTCACGATCGTCTGCGCCGCGATGACGGAGGAGGCGGAGCCGGAGTTCGTCCGGCGGGTGGCGGCGCGGTCGGTGCTGACGGCCTCGGTCGTCTGCCTGGTCTTCGCCCTGTTCGGCGAGGCGATCCTGAAGGCGTTCAAGGTCTCGATCCCCGCGTTCCAGGTGGGGGGCGGGCTGATCGTGCTGCTGTTCTCCCTGGACATGGCGGTCTCGAAGCGGCGGGATGAGCCGCGATCGGTCGAGGGCCCGGTGCCCGCGCCGCCGTCGCTGGAGATGGCGACGTGCCCCCTGGCCGTGCCGCTGATGGCGTCGGTCTCGGGATTGGTGGCGATCGTCTCGGCGCTGGCCCAGCGCGACGACCTGAAGGCGATCGTCTTCCTGAGCTTCGTCATCGCCGCGATCATGGCGATCAACTACGCCTGCCTCTGCCAGTGCCGCCGGATCGCGCGGTGGCTGGGGCCGATCGCGATCGAGGTGATCGGCAAGCTGATGGGCGTGATGCTGGCGGCCCTGGCCGTCGAGCTGATGTTCATGGGGCTGATCGGCCTGGGCGTGGTGAAGCCGCCCCCCGCGCCCGCGACGACGTCGGGGCGACCGGCGGCCGTCGCCCCTTCGGCGGCGCAGCCCTGACGACTTGAGCGGATCCCGGGATTCATTGGATCGGCCGCACCGATCCGGCCGATCGAAGGAGATGGGGCGTCCGGGCGAGGCCGGCCCGCGCGCCCCGACCCTTCCGAGGATCCCGGATGCTCCGCCCGTCGCTCGTCCTCCTGATGGTCGCGATCCTCGTCGCGTCGGCGTCGCCGGCCGCGGCGCAGGGGCCGGCGGCGGACGTGGCGGCCACGGTGGACGCGCTGGCGAAGCGGCTGGAGGACCTGGAGCGCCGCAACGCCGAGCTGGCGGAGAAGAATCGGTCGCTGACGGACAAGGTGGACGAGCTGTCGCGTCGGCTCGACGGCGGGGCCGCCGGATCGACGACGGGCCTCGATCCGATCCCGACGCCCCCCGCCCCGTCCCCGTCGCCTCCCGGGCCGTGGCCCCCCGACGAGGAGTTGGACGCCGACGCCGGCGTGACCGACCCGCCCGGGAGTCCCGGCGCGGCGGGGGCGTTCGACCCGCCGTCGGAGTCGCGATTCCGCGTCGGCGACTACGACGAGGAGACGGGCCAGTACGTCCTGGTCCGCCCCCACGACGCCCAGCGGATGCCGTTCGAGCTGCGCTTCGACGTCTTCACCCAGGCGCGGTTCCAGAACTTCGCCGCCAGCCGCCGGAGCTGGGTCGACGCGGAGGGGGCGGCGCAGCCGATCAGCAGCTTCAACTCGTTCGAGGTCGCCCGTAATTTCCTGGTCTTCAGCGGCTTCGGCATCGATCCGAGGCTCCAGTATACGGCCATCGTCTTCTCGTCGACGTCGATCAACGACACCGTCTATCTCGGCTGGATCAACTACCGCTTCAATCGGGCCTTCGACCTGCGGGTGGGCAACTGGCTGGTCCCCGGCACGCGCGAGTGGTACGAGTCGTTCCGCTGGACGCTCGGTGCCGACCGCCTCATGGCCACGACGTTCTTCCGCCCCAACATCAGCCCCGGCATCTGGGCCCAGGGCGAGCCGATCGACGGCCTGAACTACGTCGCGATGATCGCGAACTCGAACAACCGGTTCACGCAGGGGGTGGCGACCCGCGTCGGCTCGTCGCTCGCGTTCGGCGGGACGGTGTGGTACGAGCCGACGGACGATTACGGCGTGGGGGTCTCGGACGTCGAATTCCACGAGGGCCGCAGCTTCCGCTTCGGGACGAGCCTCAACGTCGCGCACGAGTCGAACCAGGGCTTCACGCAGGCGGCGATCCGCAACCCGGAAGACACGCTGATCCGCCTGTCCGACGGCACGCCGCTGTTCCGGCCGGGCGTGCTCGCGCCGGGGATCGAGGTCCGGTCGACGAACCTCCAGCTCTGGACGCTGGACGCGGCGATGAAGTATCGCGGCCTGGCCGTCTCCGGCGAATACTTCTTCCGCTGGCTGGACGACGTCCGGACCGTCGGCGGCCGGTCGCCGTACGGCTCGCTGTTCGACACCGGGGCGCTGCTCCAGGCGGGCTACTTCCTCAAGCCGCACAAGCTGGAGGCGTTCGCGCGGACGTCGTTCGTGACCGGCCGTTTCGGTGGCGGCGTGGAGTACGGCGGCGGGTTCAACTGGTATCCCCGCGGGGCCCGCACCTGGCGCACCACGGCCGAGGTGCTGAGGATCGAGGGATCGCCCGCGCAGAACTTCATCACCGGCTACCGCGCCGGCGAGACCGGCACGCTGTTCCAGCTCCAGTGGCTGACCGATTTCTGACGCGGATCACGGCAGGACGCGGCGACCGAGGGCGGTGTTCAGGTCGAGCATGCTGCGGCGATGCCGCACCAGGACGTCGCGGTAGAGCCGGGCGGTCTCGTTGTAGATCCGCCGGGCCTCCAGGAATTCCGGGCTGGACTGCTGGCCTTCCAGGTACAGCCGGCGGGCGCCGTCGAGGATGTCGCGGGCGGCCGGGAACTGGTCGCGCTCGACTTCCAGGACGGCCTCGCGGCTCAGGTCGTATTCCTGGTCGGCGTCCAGCACCTGGGCCGCGACCTCCTTCTGGAGCCGGTCCAGGCCGCTGACGGTCTGGTCGACGTTGAGCTTGGCCCGCGCGATGCTCCCCTGGTTGCGGTTGTAGAGCGGGAGCGGGGCGGTGATCGCGGCCGACCAGGACGTCGCGCTCTTGGTGCCGAAGGGTGCGTTGTTCTGGAAGACGTAGGGCGTGTAGGTGACGTAGACGTCCGAGTAGCGGTTCGCCTGGGCGAGCCGGACGTCGGCCTTGGCGCGGGCCACCCCCAGGCGGTAGGCGGCGACGTCCGGCCGGGATTCCAGGGCCGTGGCGATGAGCTGGTCGTCCGGCGGCGGGGGAGGGCCGTGGGGTCGCAGGGAGCCCCGGATCTCCAGCGAGTCGGCCTGCTCGACCGGGTAGTCGAGGAGCAAGGCCAGGTTGCGCCTGGCCCTGCGCAGGGCTCCGACGGCCTCGCGATGCGCGGCCTCGGCGGCCTCGCTCTGGAGGCGGATCGAGCCCACGTCGGCCGCGGTCCGGGCACCGGCGGCCCGCAGCTCTCGGGTCCGCTCCAGGACCTCCTTGAGGCCGGCGACGTTCGCCGCCGAGAAGCGCAGGCTCTCGCGCGCGGCCAGGACGTCGACGAAGGCGGTATAGAGGTTGTCGATCTGGATCCGCACGGCGTCGGCGTACTGGGCCTCCAGGACCTGCTTCGCCCGGCCGGCGACCGTGGTGCGGGCCCTGCGCTTGCCGGAGAGGTCGAACGGGTGGGTGATGCTGACGTCGTACTGCGTCTGGCCGCCCGGCCGCTCGGGCGAGAACTCGCCGTAGGGGACGGCCGTGGCGTCGGCGTAGATGAGCGGGTTGGCCCGCATGCTCGCGGTGACGATGTCGGCCGCGGCCTGGGGGATCTCGAAGTGCTGCGTGCGCAGCTCGGGATTGGCGTGGACGAGCCGCTCGATGGCGGCGTCCAGGTCGAGGCCGTTCGGGGGCCCCTCGTCCGCCTCGGCGGCCTGGAGGTCGATCGCCCCGTAGGCCGGCACGGCGGGCCGCTCCGGCCGCCGAGGGACGACGATGCCCGCGGGCGCTCCCGGTCGAAACGGCTCGACCGGCCGCGTGAGGGCCGCCGGCAGGGGCGGCACGCCGGCCCGGCCGGGGCGGGTCGGGAACAGGACGCCGCCCGGGGGGGACAGGCCCTCCAGGTCGCTGCCGGCCCCGGGCGAAGGGCCGAGCGCCGAGCCGGCCGCCGGGGTTTTGGATTCGGAGTCGGACGGCAAGGTCTGGCCGTGGGCCGAACTCATGGCCAGGGCGGCCATGAGCGCGAACGCCGATCGTCCCGACGCGAGGCGTATCCTATCGGCCATCGTCCACCCTCCTTGGCGGTGATGGACGGAATTATCGGCCGGGTCTCGCCTCCGGCCGGCTTCGGGATTGAAGAAGATTCATCGGTCGCCCCGCAGAATCGGCGCGATCGGCCCCGGCGCGGGCCCGGGGCGGCTCAGACCTCGGCGGTCGTGTACAGCGGCTCGATGGCCTCGCCGGTGCAGAGGGTGAGGGGGCGGCCGAGGCGGTCGCGCAGCTCGGTGGCCGGGTCGACGCCCAGGGCGCTGTAGACCGTCGCGGCGAGGTCCGGCGGGCCGAAGGTCTTGGTGACGGGGTAGGCGCCCAGCTTGTCGGACTTGCCGATGACCTGGCCGCCGACGACGCCGCCGCCGGCGAACACGGCCGGGAAGACGGCCGGCCAGTGGTCGCGGCCCGGGACGGCGCCCGGGGTCAATTGCGAGATCCTCGGCGTGCGGCCGAACTCGCCCAGCATCACCACCAGCGTCTCGTCGAGCAGCCCGCGGGCCTTCAGGTCGTCCAGCAGGGCGGAGACGGCGCGGTCGAGGGCGGGGAGCAGGCTGTCCTTCAGGCGGGGGAAGTTGTCGGTGTGCGTGTCCCAGGTCTGGACGATCCCCATCGTCGCCTGGATCACCGGCACGCCGATCTCCACCAGTCGGCGGGCCGTCAGCAGCGACCGCCCGAAGACGTGGCGGCCGTAGCGGTCGATCAGCCCGGGGTCCTCGCGGTCGACGTCGAGCGCCGCGCCGACCTTGCTGTTGCAGAGCATGGCCAGCGCGGCGTCCTGCTGGTCGACGAAGGCGTCGCCCGGCGCGGGGGCGGCGGTCGTCTGGGAGAGGAGATGCCGGCGGCGGTGGAGGCGGTCGGGGTCCAACCCTTCGGGGAGGGTGAGGCTGTCGTCGCGGGCGTCGGGCTTGTTGGGGTCGAGCCGGAGCTGCCAGGGGTCGTGCCGGGGGCCGAGGAACCCGGCGTCCTGGCCCGGCCACGTCAGCGGGCCTTCGATCAGCTTCAGCGGCAGGGCCACGCCGTTCGGGATCCCTTCGCCCTTGCCGCGGACGCGGTCGACCACCGCGGCGTAGCAGGGGAAGTCGTCGCGCGAGGCGACGCGGTCGAGGTCGCTCGCCCCGCGCGGGAACGAGGGCCTGCCGGTCAGGACGTGGTGGACGGCGACCAGGTGGTTCCCCTCCGGGTGCGACATCGACCGCACCACCGCGAGGTCCTGCGCCCGCGCCGCCAGCCGCGGCAGGTGCTCGCAGAAGTGGACGCCGGGGACCGCCGTCTGGATGGGGTTGAATTCGCCCCGGATGGCGTCGGGGGCCTCGGGCTTCATGTCGAACGAGTCGTGCTGGCCCAGGCCGCCGCTCAGGAGGATCACGATCACCGACCGCGCCCGGCCCGTCGCCCCCGCCGCGGCCGACGCGTTCCGCGCCGCCAGCAGGCCCGGCAGCGACATCCCCAGCAGCCCCGACCCCGCCTGGACGAACCCGCGGCGGGTGAGCCGCAAGCCGGGGGCCCCCGATGCCTCGCGCCGATTCATCGTCGTCCTCCCGCCGGGTGAGGGTTGAGTCGTCAATCTTTTGGGGAGTCGCCCGCGACCTCGCCGGAAGTTTAACATTTGCTGGCCGTCGTGCCAAGGGTGGATGGGGTCGGGATCTGGTAGGATCGTCCCGGACGGGTCGTCGCGACGCCGGAGGCCGAGGCGAGGGGAGGGGACCGCGATGGACGAGCCCACGGAGCCGGATCCGGGCGGGGCCCGCGCGGCGAAGACGCGCATCAGCTTCGACGGCTGGCCCGTCGACGGCCGGATCTCGCGCGTCTTGTCCGGGGGCCTGGACGCGACGGGGGCGTTCACGACGGCCGAGCCCGCCGCGCCCGCGGGGGAGCGGTTCGGCGACTATGAACTGGGCCGGGAGTTGGGCCGCGGCGGCATGGGCGTCGTCTACGAGGCCCGCCACGTCGGCCTGAACCGATCGGTCGCGCTGAAGGTGGTGGACTCGGGGCTCCTGGCCGGCGCGGCCGAGATCCAGCGGTTCCGCATCGAGGCGGCGGCCCTGGCGCGGCTCGACCACCCGCGGATCGTCCCGATCTACGAGGCCGGCGAGGCCGACGGCCGGGGCTACCTGGCGATGAGGCTGGTGGCCGGCGGGAACCTGGCCGATCGCCTGGCCCGCTACCTCGGCGACCCCCGCGCCGCGGCCGAGCTGGCGGCGGAGGTGGCCGAGGCCGTCCACCACGCGCATTCGCGCGGCGTCCTCCACCGCGACCTCAAGCCGGCGAACATCCTCGTCGACGACGACGGCCTCCCGCTGGTCTCGGACTTCGGCCTGGCCAAGCAGTTCGACGACGACTCGGCGATGACGATCTCCGGCGCGTTGCTGGGGACGCCCGCGTTCATGAGCCCGGAGCAGGCCGCGGGGCGGAGCGCAGCGATCACGACGGCCACGGACGTCTACGGCCTGGGGACGATCCTCTATTCGATGCTCGCCGGCCGGCCGCCGCTGCTCGGCGGGGACGTGATGGAGGTCCTGGACGCGGTCCGCTTGCGCGAGCCCGAGCGTCCGTCCCGCCACAATCGCGTCGTCCCGCGCGACCTGGACACGATCGCCCTGAAGTGCCTGGAGAAGGACCCCCGCCGCCGCTACGCCACGGCCCACGCGCTGGCGGCGGACCTCCGGGCCTGGCTCGGCTCGCGGCCGATCGCGGCGCGGCGCGTCGGGGCCGCGGAACGGGCGTGGCTCTGGTGCCGCCGCCGGCCGGCCGTGGCGGCGCTGGCCGCGGCGGCGATGCTGGCGACCGTCGGCGGGGCGACGGCCGTGATGCTGGTGCAGGCCCGCGCCAACGCCGGCCTCCGCGAGTCCAACGCGCGCGAGCGGCGGCAGTTCGACCTGGCGATGGACGCGGTCGGCGCCCTGCGCCGCAAGGTGGCGGACGAGCCGTTGCTGAAAGAATCACAATTCGCCCCGCTCCGCGCCGGTCTGTTGCGCGAGGCGGCGGATTTCTACGCCCGCCTCGAAGGGATGCTCCGGGGGCGGGACGATTCCGGCTCGCTCGCGGCCCTGGCCGGGGCCTATTACGAACTGGGCGACCTCACCGAGCAGACCGGCTCCAAGGACGAGGCGCTGGCGTTCCATGAGAAGGCGCTGAAGATCCGCCGGGAATTGCCGCGCGGCGGCGATGAAGACGGCCCGCTCGACCTTGCCCGTTCGCTGGTCGCGACCGCCCGGCTGGGCGCGGCCGTCGGGGACGCGGGGCGGTCGGACGCCCGGCTGCGGGAGGCGGCCCGGCTCGCCTCGGGCGCGACCGGCGGGGCCGCGGCGGACGTGCAGGCCGAGGCCCTGGAGGAGATCGCCGAGCTGGGAATCCCCGCGGCGCGGCTGGACGAGGCCCGCGCGGCCTATGGCGAGGCTCTGGCGATCCGTCGACGCGCGGCCGAGGCGGCCCCGGGCGCGGTCGGCCTGCGGGAGCGGCTGGCGTCGCTCGCCACGTCGTACGGCGAGTTCGAACTGCTGGCGGGCCGGCCCGCCGACGCGGCGGCCCTGTTCGACGAGGCCGAAACGGTCCTCGGGACCCTGGCCCGGTCGAACCCCGACGACGTCGGCTTCCGCACCGCCCGCGCCGGCGTCCTCATCAAGCGAGGGGCGCTGAGCGGCCAGTTCCTCGGCCGCCCGCGGGAGTCGCTGCCGTCGCTGATGGAGGCCCGCCGGCTGCTGTCGGGCCTGCTGGCCGAGCGGCCGGCGCTCGTCGCGCCGCGACCGATGCTGGCCGATTGCGATTCCTGGCGGTTCCTGGCCTGCTGGAACCTCGGCCGCATGGACGACGCGCTGGCGGCGGCCGACGACCTGGCCGCGACCGCCGCCGAGCTGATCCGCATCGACCCGCGCACGGCGGTCCATCGCTCGCACGAGGCCGCCGGGCTGACGGGCCGGGCGCTGGTCCTCTCGCGCACGGGTCGGAACGCCGAGGCCCTGCCGCTGTTCGAGCGGGCCGCGCGGGAGTTCGAGGCGGTCGCCGACGCCGCGCCGTCGCTCCCCGGCTATCGCTTCATGAACATCTCCGCGCTGGTGAACGTGGCGAACGAGCTGCGGCTGCTGGGCCGCCCGCGCGAGGCCCTGCCGGTCTGCGAGCGCGCCGCGGCCGTCGCGGGAGACTTCCTCGACGACCGCGGGAGCCTGCTGCTGGTGCCGATGCACCTGGGCGAGTCCCTGCGCCAGCTCGCGGAGGTCCGGCTCGCCTGCGGCGACCCGGCCGCCGCCGCGGAGAGCGCCCGCCGCGCGGTCGAGATCCTGAGCGAGCCGCCGCCGCAGGTCGTCCAGGCGTGCTACGAGCGGGCCGCCGCGCTCGCCGTCCTGGCGGGGCTCGCCCGGACGCCCGGCTCCGGCGTCGCCCCGGAGGAGGGCCCCCCCGCGGCCCTTGCGGCGGTCGCGATGCTGCGGCGAGTCTACGACCTGGGGTTCCGCAACACGTCCGCCCTGCGCAGCGAGACGGCGTTCGCGCCCCTCCGCGATCGTCCCGACTATCGGGCGATCCTGGCCGACATGGAGTTCCCCGACGATCCTTTCGCCCCCTGACCGCCGCGCCGGATGTCGAATCGTTGTTGAATCGGGGCCGATTCCGGGGTATCGTTCGAGTGCCCGGCGTCGAGGGGACGACCGGGGCGGGCGTTCCGAGTCGACGGGGGACGGGCGATGATCCGCGTGCTGGGCGGTCCCAAGCGGCTCTGCGACGGCCTCACCCGCCGCGACCTCCTCCAGGTGGGGGCGGCGAGCTTCCTCGGCGCCGGCCTGGCCGGCGGGGCGGCGTCGGCGTCGGCGGGGCTGCCGGGGTTCGGCAAGGCCAAGTCGTGCATCCTCCTGTTCCTCTACGGCTCGCACAGCCAGATCGAGACCTTCGACCCCAAGCCCGACGCCCCCTCGCAGATCCGCGGCGAGTTCGGCTCGATCCCCTCCAGCGTCCCCGGCCTGGACGTGTGCGAGGGCCTGCCGAGGCTGGCGACGGTGATGGACAAGGTGACGGTGGTGCGGTCGGTCTCGCACCCGTTCCCGGTCCACGGGGTCGCCTACGCCACCACGGGGAACCCGGTCATCCCGCTGGCGATGGAGCTGTCCCCCCGCGACCCGGCTCACTGGCCGTTCATCGGCTCGGTGGTCGACTACCTCGACGGCCAGGCCGCCGCGCCGGCCGGCGGTCGCTCCGAGGTCCCTCGGAATCTCCAACTCCCGTTCGCGTTCAGCAGCCAGCGCATCGGGGAGGTCGCCCGCGCGGGGCCTTACGGCGGGTTCCTCGGCCAGTCTTACGACCCGATCTGCACCGAGTTCGTGGGGCAGGGGACCCGGAAGGCGAAGAAGACGCTGACGACCCTCTCGTGGGACGACTACGAGCTTTACCGCGGCATCACCCCGGAGAGTCGGTTCCGTCTCGGCGGCCTGGGGGGCGGCGACGTGGTCATCGATCAGCTCGACCGCCGCCGCACCTTGCTGGAACAGCTCGAAGCGGCCCGCCGCAAGCTGCCGGCCGGCCCCGAGATCGACCGCCATCGCGACACGGCCCACCGCCTGCTCCAGTCGCCCTCGTTCCGGCGCGCGTTCGACCTGGACGAGGAGTCGTGGGACACCCGGAACCTCTACGGCATGGACCTGTTCGGCCAGGCCACGCTCACGGCGCGCCGGCTGGTCGAGGCCGGCGGCCGATTCGTCTCGGTCTTCTGGGACGAGTACGGCCTGGCCGGCACCGGCTGGGACACCCACTGGGACCACTTCCCGCGCATGAAGGACGAGCTGCTGCCGGGCCTGGACCGGACCCTCTCCGGCCTGATCCTGGACCTCGACCGCCGCGGGATGCTCGACGAGACCCTGGTGGTGCTCCTGAGCGAGCACGGCCGGACGCCGCAGATCGGCAACGTGCAGGGCGGCGGCCGCGACCACTGGTCGCGCTGCTACTCGATCGTCATGGCCGGCGGCGGCGTCGCCCGGGGGAACGTGGTGGGCAAGTCCGATAAGATCGGCGGCGACGTCGTCGACCGTCGGGTCTCGCCGAAGGACGTCCTCGCCACCATGTACCACCTGCTCGGGATCGACCCGACGACGATGCTCCACGACCGCCTCGGCCGGCCGCTGCCGCTCGTCCCCGACGCCGAGGTCATCCCCGAAGTCCTGGCCTGACCGCGGCGACCGCGGCGCATCCGCGAGGAGCCCGACGAGGCGGGTGTGCCTTGGGATTTTGGCGAATCGCGTCGGGGTCGCGGGAATCATCGTAACCGCCTTCCCCCCTGGCGGGGGAAGGTGGCCCGCAGGGCCGGATGGGGGGGGCGACGAGCGCAATGGCCGTCGGGCTCCCGAGTCGGTCGGACGGGCCTTCGCGGCTCCCGATGGTGCCCGTGCTTCGCGTCCCCCTCATCTGACCGCTTCGCGGTCTGTCTTCCCCCGCGAGGGGGGAAGACGTCGAACGCCGACCGCCACATTCCAAAGGCACACCCGACGAGGCCGCCGGCCTTGCCCGGCCGGGAGGGGGCCGTTACCTTGATAGCCTTCCGCGGGCCCGCGAGTGGGGCCCGCGCCCTCCCCACCCCGGCCCGAGTCCCCCCCTCGTGAACCCCGCACCTTCGAGCCCGGTCGGCTGGCGCAAGCCGACGGTCCGCGCGCTCAAGGCGGTGGTGGCCGTCCTGGTCTTCGCGTTCGTGGCCCGCCACGTCCACCGGACCTGGGGCGAACTGGGCCGGAGCGAGGCGGCCCTGACGTTCCGGCCCGGATGGTTCGCGCTGTCGGGGGCCGCCTATCTCGCGGGGCTGGCGCTGTGCGGGGCGTTCTATCGGGACGTCCTGGGTCGCAGCCCGACGCCGATCTCGCGGTTCGCGGCGCAGCGGGCCTACCTGGTGAGCCACCTGGGGAAGTACGTCCCCGGGAAGGCGGTGGTGGTCGTGATGCGGGCCGCGCTCTCGAAGCCCTACGGGGCGAGGGCGTCGACCTCGGCGGTGGCGACGTTCTACGAGACGCTGGTCATGATGGCGTCCGGGGCGCTGATCGCCGCCGTGCTGTTCGCGTCCGGCGGCGAATCCCCGGTCATCCCGCTCGAACGCCCGGTGCTCGGGCTGGTCGAGATCCGGTCGTCCATCCTGTTCGCGATGCTGTCGGCGGGGATGGGCGGGGCGCTGCTGACGCTCGTCTGGCCGCCGGTCTTCCGCCGGGCGGCGCGGACGCTGCTCCGGAAGATCCCCGGCGTCGACGCCGGCTCGATGCCGGACCTCGACGGGTCGCTGCTCGCGCGGGGCCTGGCGCTCACGGGCGTCTCGTGGCTGTTCCTGGGGTTGAGCCAGGTGGCCGCGGCGAAGGGGCTGGCGGGGGCCGGGTCGCCGGAGATCGGCCCGGCGGCGATCCCGGTCGCGACGGCGAGCGTCGCGCTGGCGACGGTGGCCGGGTTCGCCGTGGCGATCGCGCCCGGCGGGCTGGGCGTGCGCGAGGGGGTCTTGATGTACGCGCTGGGGCCGGCGTTCGGCCCGGCCCTGGCGACGGCCTCGGCCCTGGCGCTGAGGCTGGCGTGGGTCGCGGCGGAGGTGCTTGCGGCCCTGGTCCTGGTCCCGATGGGGGCCGCCGCGCCGGGGAAGGTCCCGGCGGCCGAGGCCATCCAGGAGGCGGTCCCGATATCGGAAGCCCCATGATCAGCGTCGTGATCCCGGTCTACAACGAGGAGGAGAGCCTGCCCGCCCTCCACCGCGAGCTGGACGCCGCCTTCGCCCGCCTGGGCGGGGAGGTCGAGTTCCTGTTCGTGGACGACGGCAGCCGCGACGGCTCCTGGCGCGCCGTCGCGGACCTCTCCCGCCGCGACCCTCGCGTCCGGGCGATCCGCTTCCGCCGCAACTTCGGCAAGGCTTCGGCGCTCACGGTCGGCTTCCAGAGCGCCCGCGGCGAAAGGGTCTTCACGCTCGACGCCGACCTTCAGGACGACCCCGCGGAGATCCCCCGGTTCCTGGAGCGGATCGACTCGGGCCTGGACGTCGTCAGCGGCTGGAAGCGGACGCGCCACGACCCCTGGCACAAGGTCTACCCCAGCCGGGTCTTCAACGCGATGGTCAGCCGCCTGACCGGGTGCCGGCTCCACGACCACAACTGCGGCTTCAAGGCGTATCGCGCCGAGGTGCTCCGCGAGGTCGGCATCTACGGCGAGCTGCACCGCTTCGTCCCGGCGCTGGCGCATGCGAAGGGCTTTCGGGTCGGCGAGATCGAGGTCAACCACCGCCCTCGCGAGCACGGCCGGTCCAAATACGGCTTCAGCCGGTTCATCAAGGGGTTCCTCGACCTGCTGACGGTCGTGTTCCTCACGCGGTTCCGCCAGCGACCGCTGCACGTCATCGGCGGGACGGGGCTGCTGCTGTCGAGCCTGGGCGTCCTGGGGATGCTCTACCTCGCCCTGCTGTGGGGGATCGAGCACTCCGTCGGCACCCCCTCGCACCCGATCGGGGTGCGGCCCCTGCTGTTCTACTCGATGTCCCTCCTGATCGTCGGCTCGCAGCTCTTCAGCCTGGGGTTCCTGGCCGAGCTGGTGACCTCTTACGGCCTGCGCGCCGACGACACCTACAGCGTCGCGGAGACGATCCGCGTCGAGGACGCCGCCGGGGAAGCTCGCGACGTCGCGACCCCCCCCGCCCCACCCCCGACCTCCGAGGTATCATGAGCACCCCCGACTTCGAGGCCGCGCCGAAGGACGTCGCCGCTCCCCGTAGCGAGCCCCGTCGGATCCTGGGGACGCTCCTGATCGCCTCGGCGACCGCGCTGGCGTTCGGCTGCCTGCTCCGCCAGCCGACCATGATGGGGGCCAACGACATCTCGCGATGGTGCACCGTCTGGAGCCTCCTGGAGCGAGGGACATACGTCATCGACGACTGCCCCTGGCACGCCGAGACCCAGGACAAGGTCCAGATCCCCGAGAAGCCGGAGCGGATCGGCCCCGACGGCAAGCCGGTGAAGCACTACTACTCCAGCAAGCCCGCGCTGCTGCCGACGGTCATCGCCGGGCTGCTCTATCCCGCGCGGGCGATCACCGGCGTCCCGCTCGACCGGGTGGCGCTCCAGAAGCGCGAGCCGAGGTGGTCCCAGGTGCCCGACCCGGACAACCCGGGGAAGGTGAAGGGGGTGCTGACGACCCCCGAGCAGCCGGCGAAGTGGCCGGTCTACATCTTCTACTTCAAGCCGATCCTGGTGCTGCTGAACATCGTCCCGTTCTGGGGCTTCCTGGTCCTGCTGTCGAGGCTGCTCGACCGCTACTCCCGCACCGACTGGTCGTGGGGGTACACGCTGTTCGCGGCGGCCTTCGGGACGTACCTGCTCCCCTACACCCAGACCCTCAACAACCACACGGTCGCGGCCTTCGCGGCGTTCTTCGCGGTCTACCTGTTCGTCCGGATCTGGGACGAGGGGGCGACGCAGCCGTGGCGGTTCGCGCTGCTCGGGCTGCTGGCGGGGTTCACCGCGACGTGCGAGCTGCCCGCCCTGGCGTTCCTGGGGCTGGTCGGCCTGGCCTTGACCGTCCGCTTCCCGGCGCGGTCGCTGGCCTGGTTCGCCCCCGCGGCGGTCGCGCCGATCGTCGCGCTGATGGCGTGCCAGTACGCGGCGTTCGGGGCGTTCAAGCTCGCGTATGAGGAGTTCGGGACCGACGCCTACATGTTCGAGGGGAGCCTCTGGCAGACCCCGCTGGAGCTGGACGCCCTGAACCTGCCGTGGACCGACCCGGAGGAGGCGGCGCGGCGGGGGATCGTCGGCGAGCCCTACGGGATGTACCTGTTCCACATGACGCTGGGCCACCACGGGTTCTGGTCGCTGTCGCCGATCTTCCTGGTGGCGGCGTTCGGGCTGGTCGGCCTGCTGCGTCGGCGCGGGCCGCTGTCGGGGGTGGCCTGGATGAACCTGGCGCTGACGGCGATCCTGCTGGCGTTCTACACCTGGAACCCCAAGGCCCGGAACTACGGCGGGTCGGCGCAGGGGCTGAGGTGGCTGTTCTGGCTGATCCCGTTCTGGATCCTGATGCTCCCCCCGGCGCTCGACGCCGTCGCCGCGAGGCCGTGGCTGCGGAGGCTGTCGACGCTGGCGCTGTTCGTCTCGGTGACGTCCGTGGGCTACGCGATGCGGGGGCCGTGGAGCCACCCGTGGATCCAGAACATGATCGAGCACCTGGGGCTCTACACGCTCCCCAGGTAAGGGGGCCAGGGCCGGCGCGAGGGCGCGGCCTCCTCGCGCCGGGGCGTCTCGAAGGGGCGGGCTTCCAGGGAGACGGTGACCCGGGTGCCGACGCCCGGCTCGCTGCGGATGTCGATCGTCCCGCCGTGGGACTGGACGACCGACTGGCAGATCGAGAGCCCCAGGCCGGTGGAGGTCGACCGCCGGGGCCGCGAGGCGTCGATGCGGTAGAACCTCTTGAAGATGAGCGGGAGGTGCTCCGGCGCGATGCCGACGCCGGTGTCCTCGACCGCCAGCCGGGCCTTGCCGTCGCGGAGGGCGAGCGAGACCTTGATGAGGCCCCCCGCGGGGGTGTACTTCACGGCGTTGTCGACCAGGTTGACCACGACGCGGTGGAGCTGGTCGCGGTCGCCGCGGACGAGGCACGGGGCCATGTCCCGCGACAGGACGAGCCGCTGGCCGGCCTCGGCCGCGACGGCGGCCATCGGCTCGGCGGCCTCGCGGACGACCTCGTCGAGCCGCAGGTCCTTCAACGACGCCTTGACCTGGGAGTCCTCGCGGCAGAGGTTCAGCAGGTTCTCGGTCAGGCGGGTGAGGTGCTCGATCTCCTCCAGCATGCTCTCCAGGGTGCGGCGGTATTCCGCCGGGTCGCGCTCGGCCAGGAGGGTGACCTCGGCCTCGCTGCGGAGCGCGGCCAGCGGCGTGCGCAGCTCGTGGGCGGCGTCGGCGGTGAAGCGCTGGATCTCGCCGAAGGAGTGCTCCAGCCGAGCAATCATGCCGTTGAGGGTCCGGGCCAGCCGGCCCAGCTCGTCGTCGCGGTTGGGGGTGGCCAGCCGGCGGTCGAGGCGGGTGGCCGTGATCTGGTCGGCCTCGGTGGCGAGCCGGCCGACGGGCGCGAGCGCCTTGCGGGCCAGCAGGTAGCCGCAGCCCAGGGCGGCGACGAGGAGCACGGGCCCGGTGGAGAGGAACACGCTCCGCAGCTCGCCCAGGTGCTTCGCGTTCATCTCCGTGCTCATCGCCACCTGGACCAGCAGCGAGGCGTAGGGCGTCTCGATGGCCTTGCTGAGCATGCGGCAGGGGCCGACGTCGGGGATCGAGACGTCCTCGTAGACCCCCCGGGCGAGGGCCGGCGCGGGCGAGGCGGGCCGGGGGAGCCCGGAATTCCGGATCCCTTCCGAGCGGAGCCAGGCCCGGTCGCCGTTCTCGGTGACCTGCATCTCGAACGCTGGGTGCTTGTTGAAGATCGAGCCGAGGCGCTCGCGCAGGGAGCCCGCGTCCTGGAATTGCCCGATCTGCTCCTCGATGACGGCGACCTGGTGCTCCACGTTGCGGTCGGTCCGCATCTGGAGCAGGCGGGTCATGAGCAGGTCGACGGCGGCGGCGAAGATCGTCAGCACGGCCGCCAGCACGGCGCCGTACCAGAGCGTCAGCCGCCATCGGATCGGGAGCCGGCCGGTCATCCCGCGTCTTTCAGCATGTAGCCGACGCCCCGGACCGTGTGGATCAGCGCGGGGCGGTCGGGCTTCTCGATCTTCTTGCGGAGGAGGGTGATGTAGACGTCGATGGTGTTCGTGAGGGTGCCGGCGCCCTCCTTCCAGACCTCCTTGCCGATCATCTCCCGGGTGACGGGGCTGTTCTTGTTGCGGAGGAGGAACTCCAGCAGCTCGAACTCGCGGCGGGTCAGGTCGATCTCGACGCCGCCCCGGACGACGGACCGGGCCACCAGGTTCATCTCCAGGTCGTCGGCCTGGAAGCACAGCTCCCGGCTGACGACGTCGCGGCGGATCAGGGCGCGGAGTCGCGCGACCAGCTCGGCGAAGGCGAACGGCTTGACGAGGTAGTCGTCGGCCCCGGCGTCCAGGCCCTCCACGCGGGAGTCGACCTCGTCGCGGGCGGTGAGGATCAGGACCGGCTTGTTGAAGCCGTCGGCGCGGAGGCCGCGCAGGACGTCCATGCCGTCGCGCTTGGGGATCATCAGGTCCAGGACCATGGCGTCGATGAGGTTCCGGCTCGCCTCCTCGTACGCGGCCTCGCCGTCGGAGGCGGTGAGGACCTCGTACCCCTCCTCCCGGAGCCCTCGCTCCAGGTTCTGGAGCAGTTTCGGCTGATCCTCGACGATTAGCAGGCGCGGCATGGCTGACCCTCGCACTCGGGACGGACGCCCGCCGACCTCGGGACGGACCGGCCGGAATCGATCGTGGACTGGGCCGCGACGTGGGCGGCCCGCGACGCTCCAGCGTACCCCCTGGGCCCGCCGAGGTCACGCCGCGCCGAGGATTTTCGTCGATCCTCGACGGCCGCCGGGCCCGATCGGAGGGCCGGTCGCGCGGATTCGGTCGAGAACGCCGGGCGGACTGACGATAACGATCCGAGGGGATTCGCCGTGCGAATCACGGTCACCATACGTCCGCAACCGGTCCGGGGTTCGGGGGCCTGATGGTCGAGCGACGCGGGATCGACCGCCGGCGTAAGTGGGCGGGGCTGGCGGCGGCCCTGGCGATGGCCGTCTCCGCGGCCGGATGCCTGGGCCCGAACGCACTGCGCGCCACCCGCATGAAGTACAACGAGGCGATCCGGTCCACGAACGACGAGCAGCTTTTGATGAACATCGTCCGCCTGCGATACGCGGACTCGCCGGTGTTCGTCGACCTCCCCAGCATCACCAGCCAGTTCGAGATGGCGGGGACGGCCGGGTTCCTCGGCGGCCGGGGCAACCAGTTCCCCGGCTTCGCGAACATCGGCAACGGCGAGCTGACCGCCCGCGACAGCCCGACGCTCAGCTTCCGCCCCCGCGAGGGGAAGGACGTCTCGCGGATCCTGCTCACCCCCCTCTCGGCCGAGCTGTTCAGCGTCGTCAACGCCGGCGCCAACCTCGAACAGCTCCTGCTCACGACCATCGACGACATCAACGACGTCCCCAACGCGCCCCAGGCCGCGATTATGGTCCCCCGCGGGCCCGACTCCAACGACGAGTACGTCCGCGGGATCCGCCTGCTCGCCGACCTCTACCAGCGCGGCGGGCTGGAGCTGAAGATCGGGAGCCAGGTGGACGAGGACAACGCGTCCGACCCCATCACCGCGACCGGCCTCGGCGGCGACGACCTGCTCAACGCCGCCAAGGACGGGTACGTCTACCGCCACAAGGGGGACGGCCGGTTCGCGCTGCTGAAGCGCGACAAGGGGCTGGTGCTCAAGGTCCGCCCCGGGTACGTCGACTCGCCCGAGATGCTGGAAGTCGAGCGCATCTTCCGCCTGCGCCCCGGCCTGGTCAGCTATCGCGTGAAGTCGGACCTGATGGAGAACGCCCTCGACGCCCCCAAGCCGCTCGACGACGGGGAGGAGACGATCTACCTCCACATGCGGTCGATCCTCCAGATCCTCCTGTTCCTGTCCAAGGGGGTTTGCGTCCCCGTCGAGCACATCGAGGGCCGCATCGCGCCCAGCACGCCCGACGCCGACGGCCGTCCGTACGACTGGACGCGCGTCACCGCGGGCAACTTCTTCGTCCGCTCCTCCAAGCACCGCCCCCGCGGCGCGGAGGCGGCCGTGCATTACCGCGGCCACTGGTTCTACATCCCGCAGGACGACGTCAACAGCCGGTCGATCCTGGCCATCATCGAGATCCTCGTCTCCCTGGAAGACTCCGAGGGCCGCGGCCCCGGCGGCCCCCTGTTGACCATCCCCGTCGGCGGCTGAACGTTGGCTCCGTTCGTCGGCCGCATTTTCGATGGCGTCGGCGTAAGTTAAATTGTCTATGTAGTTTGCGTTTTTGTGGGTTGGCTTCGTTCGTCGAACTCGATTCACGTTTTTCGACACTCCTCGCGGAACGCCGCCAGGGATCGACGTAAGCCCTGAAGGAACAGTGGCCCGGCCGGCCCGGCCGGGCGTCCGCGACTCATCGGGAGACGATCCTCCCCACGCCTCGGCTTTCGACGCCCGGCCGGGCCGGCCGGGCCACTGTTCCCGATCGATCCCGGTGGTGTTCCGCGAGGAGTGACGGTTTTTCGCGCGGGCGGCGAGGGGACGGGCGGACGACGAGGCGTCGGCGCCGACGGGCGCGGGGACGGTCGAGGCGCAGCCGACGGCCCGGCGCGCGAGGATCGTTCGCCCGCGTCGCGGCGTCGTCGAAGCCCGGGCCGCATTCCGTTTCTCGAAGTCTCGTCTCAAGCGATCCCCCCGCCGACCCGGCCGTTTCGAAGTCCCCCCAAAGCCGTTGCTACACAAATGCCGACCTGAGAGGAGTTTTGAACGAAACTCGTCCGATTTAGGACGGAATTTCCGGGTGCGTGCATGCGGGCGTCGGGCGGTGAATTGGGCCGGGGCGGCTGGACGGGCTGACGCGGCGTGCGATGATGAGATGGGGATGTCGACGGTGCCCAGCATGGGGCGAGGGGGGGGAGCATGTCCATCGCGAGTCCCGCAACGGGCGCATGGCTACCGCCGCCGGAGGAGATCTTCCGGATCACGGTCGAGCAGTACGAGGAATGGAGCGGATCCGGCTCGATCGGCGAGGAGGATCGCGTCGAGTTGCTGGATGGGGTGATCGTCCGGAAGATGACCAAGAACCCTCCCCATCTCCTGTGCTGCGACCTTTGCCGCGACGAGCTGACGCGGATCCTGCCCCCGGGATTCTGGCTCCGCGGCGAGAGCCCCGTCCGGATCGCGCCGGTCAGCATGCCGGAGCCCGACCTGATCGTCCTCCGCGGAAGCCCCCGCGACCTCGCCTCGCGACTGCCGCTCCCATCGGACGTCGTGCTCTGCGTGGAGGTGGCGGATTCCAGCCTCGCCCGCGACCGGGGCGTCAAGCGCGACCTGTACGCGCGGGCGGGCATATCGAACTACTGGCTCGTGAACCTGACCGAGCGCCGCGTGGAGGTCTTCGCCGACCCGAAGGACGGGGCCTATGCGACGGCTTCGGTCGCGGGCGAAACGGGTTCGGTCGGCCTGGTCGTCGACGGCGAGGCTTGGGGGCGGGTCGAGGTCGCGGCGATCCTGCCGTGAAGGAGGACGGGGCATGATCGCCGCGCAACGCACGACGCGACTACCGATCCCGGGGAGCGAGCACATCTACCGGATCCCGGTCGACCGCTATGAACGGATGGTCTCGGTCGGCGACCTCGACGAGGACGACCGCATCGAACTTCTCAACGGGGTCCTGACGCGGAAGATGACCAAGGGCACCTATCACGAGGCCTGCTCCGCGCTCTGCCGTCGGGAGATCGAGCGGCTGCTCCCCGGCGGATTCTTCGCCCGGAGCGAAGGGCCGGTCCGGATCCCCGAATACAGCGAGCCGGAGCCCGACCTGTCCGTGGCGCGGGGGGACGTGCGCGATTACCTGGCTCGCCATCCCGGGCCGGGCGACGTCGTCCTCGCGGTCGAGGTCGCCGACGCCAGCCTCGCGCTGGACCGGGGCCTCAAGCGCGACCTGTACGCGCAGGCCGGGATCCCGACCTACTGGATCGTGAACCTGGTCGAGCGCCGCGTGGAGGTCTTCGCCGAGCCGAAGGACGGGGCTTACGCCACGACTTCGGTGGTGGGCGAGGGGGGGGCGGTGGAACTGGTCGTCGATGGGGTAGCTTTGGGGCGGGTCGAGGTCGCGGCGATCCTGCCCTGAGGTCCAAAGGAGGGTTCCGAGCATGTCCACGGTCGCGCGAACGTCGGCGGCGATAGGGCCGAGCCTCGGCGACGTCTATCGATTCAACGTCGAGGATTACGAACGTCTCGTGGGCTGCGGCGTCCTCGACGAAGACGCGCCGATCGAACTCCTGGACGGAGTGATCATCCGAAAGATGCCCAAGGGACCGCGACATTCCAAGTGTCTGATCCGTTGCCGCCGCCACCTGGAGCGGCTGATCCCCGGCGACGGATTCCACATTCGGACCGAGAGCCCGGTCCGGCTGCCGGAGTTCAGCGAGCCGGAGCCCGACGTCTCGGTCGCGCGCGGCGACGACGAACGATATACCGACCGCCACCCCGGGCCCTCGGACGTGGTGCTGATCGTCGAGATCGCCGAGGCCAGCCTGACCCGCGATCGGGTCGCGAAGCGCGACGTCTACGCCCAGGCCGGGCTCCCGGTCTACTGGATCGTGAACCTGATCGAGCGCCGCGTGGAAGTCTATTCCGACCCGCGCGACGGCGCGTATGCGACGACCTCGGTCGTGGGCGAGGGGGATTCGGTCGAGTTGGTCGTCGACGGGGCGGCGTGGGGGAGGGTGGAGGTCGCGGCGATCCTGCCGTGAGGTCCAAAGGAGGGTTTCGAGCATGTCCACGGTCGCGCCAACGTCGATACCGGTTGGGCCGAGTCTCAGCGACGTCTATCGATTCCGCGTCGAGGACTACGAACGCCTTGCGGCCTGCGGCGGTTTGGACGAGGACGCCCCAATCGAGCTGCTGGACGGAGTGATCGTCAAGAAGACGACCCGGAATCCTCCCCATTCGGCGTGTTGCGGGTTGTGCATGAAGGCGCTGGCCGACATCATCCCGGCGGGATTCCTGGTGCGCAAGGAGGACCCGGTCCGGCTGCCGCCGCTCAGCATGCCCGAGCCCGACGTCGCCGTCGTCCGGGGCGCGGAACGCGACTTCGTCGCGCGGCATCCCGGCCCGTCGGACGTGGTGTTGATCGTCGAGGTGGCCGATTCGAGCCTGGATCGCGACCGCGGCCCGAAGCGCGACCTGTATGCGCAGGCCGGGATCCCGATCTACTGGGTCGTGAACCTCGTCGACCGCTGCGTGGAAGTCTATTCCGACCCGCGCGACGGGGCCTACGCGGCGGCCTCGGTCATGGGCGAGGGGGGGGCGGTCGAATTGGTCGTGGACGGCGCGGCTTGGGGG
>MKTT01000058.1:231377-241176 GCA_001898385.1 Planctomycetales bacterium 71-10 | reverse complement strand
GCCTGTAAGGAAGAGGAAGCGAGGCCCCACGATGCAGTCCTGGCTGTCGCGTTACGTCGAGGCCCAGCACCGGGCGCTGGACTCGATCCCGCTGGAGGCCGTGCAGCGCGCGATCGAGACCGTGCGGAGGGCCTGGGAGGAGGACCGGCAGATCTTCGTGATCGGCAACGGCGGCAACGCCGCCAGCGGCTCGCACTTCGCCACCGACCTGGGGAAGGGGTCCAGCGACGCGCTCGGCAAGCGGTTCCGGGTCATCACCCTGGCCGACAACGTCGCCTGGCTGACGGCGATCGGCAACGACTACTCGTTCGACGACGTCTTCCTGCGGCCGTTGCAGAACTACGCCCGCCCCGGCGACGTCCTGATCGCCAGCAGCGTCAGCGGCAACTCTCCGAACCTCGTCCGGGCGATGGAATGGGCCCGCGACAACGACCTGCGGACCATCGCGTTCGTGGGCGCCAAGAAGGGGGGGCTCGGGGCGATCGCGGAGCAGCCGATCGTCGTGGCCGACACCCACTACGGCCGCGTCGAGGACGTCCAGATGACGCTCTATCACATGATCTGCTACGCGTTCATGGAAAAGACCGAGGAGCCGGCGTGACCACCCCCCAGATCCCGACCTTCGCAGGCGAGGTCGTCCTCCTGCCGTCGTTCGCCCCCCGCCCGGGGATCAGCCGCGTCCTGTTCGACTTCGACGGCACCCTCTCGCTGGTCCGCCAGGGCTGGCCCGAGGTCATGGTCCCGATGTTCGTGGAGATGCTCCCCGCGCTGCCGGGCGAGTCCGACGAGGACCGCGCGAAGCTGGCGTTCGAGGACATCATGCGCCTGAACGGCAAGCAGACCATCTACCAGATGATCCAGCTCGCCGAGCGGATCCGCGAGCGCGGCGGCCACCCCCACGAGCCCCTCTGGTACAAGCACGAATACCTCCGCCGCCTGGACGACCGGATCATGCACCGGCTGGACGGCCTGCGCGACGGCTCCATCAAGCCCGACGACCTGCTCGTCCACGGCTCGCGCGCCCTGCTGGAGGACCTGACGCGCCGCGGCCTGACGCTCTACCTCGCCAGCGGCACCGACGAGCCGTTCGTGAGGCGCGAGGCCGAGATGCTGGACGTCGCCCGCTACTTCGGGGCGCACGTCTACGGGGCGCAGGACGACTACAAGTCGTTCTCGAAGAAGATGGTCATCGAGCGGATCCTGCGCGAGAACGACATCCACGGCGAGGAGCTGCTGGCGTTCGGCGACGGCTACGTCGAGATCGAGAACACCAAGGAGGCCGGCGGCCTGGCCGTGGCCGTGGCCAGCGACGAGGCGGCCAACGGCTCGGGCCGGATGGACCCCTGGAAGCGCGAGCGGCTGACGGGCGTCGGCGCCGACGTCGTCATCCCCGACTACCGCGACGAGGCCCCCCTGCTGGAGCTGATCCTGGGATCATGAACACCCGCCCGCTCGACCTGTCCCGGCTCCGGGTCTTCCCGCTCGAAAACCGTCGCAGCCTGACGACCGTCGAGGGCGTGCTGCTCGACCCCGACGCCCCGCCGAGGCCGATCCCGGACGCCGTCGCTTCCCGAGTGGCCGAGTGCGCCGCGCGGATCCGACGCGCCCGCGAGCTGGGCGGCGGCGTGATGCTGATCTACGGGGCGCACCTGCTGCGCAACGGCTCGGCGCAGATCCTCGGCCGGATGATGGCGGCGGGCTGGATCACCCACCTGGCGACCAACGGCGCCGGCACGATCCACGACTGGGAATACGCCTGGCTCGGCCGCTCCACGGAGAGCGTCCGCGAGAACGTCCCGCAGGGGTCGTTCGGCTCGTGGGACGAGACCGGCCGCAACATCCACCTGGCCCTCATCGCCGCCGGCCTCCGCGGCGAGGGCTACGGCGGCGGCCTCGGCCGCCTGATCGCCGAGGACGGCGTCGAATTGCCGGGCGCCGAGGAGCTTGACGAAGCCCTCCGCGCCGAGCCCCGCCATCCCCTGGCGCCAGCCCGCGCCGACGCCCTCCGCGCCATCCTGGCGAACGATCTGCCCGCCGGCCGGATCGCGATCGAGCACCGCTGGAAACATGCGTCGATCCTGGCGCAGGCGTTCCAGCACGGCGTGCCGATGACCGTCCATCCCGGGATCGGCTACGACATCATCGCCAATCACCCGATCTTCAACGGCGCGGTGATCGGCCGGGCCGCGGAGCACGACTTCCGGCTGTTCGGCGGCTCGGTGGAGGCGCTGGACCACGGCGTCGTGCTGTCGGTGGGCTCGGCGATCATGGGGCCGCAGGTGTTCGAAAAGAGCCTGAGCTGCGTCAACAACCTTCGACTCCAGGACGGCCGGCCGATCGTCTCGGACCATGCGATCTACGTCGTCGACCTCCAGGACGGCGGCGGCTGGGACTGGACGACGGGCGAGCCGCCGAAGACGAACCCGGCGTACTACCTGCGGTTCTGCAAGAGCTACGCCCGGATGGGGGGCGAGATGCACTACCTCCAGTGCGACAACGCCGCGTTCATCCACAACCTCTATCGCCTGGTGTCGGCATGAGCCCGGATCGCTTCGCGGAGATCGCCTCCCGCTACAAGGGCCTTCGGATCGCGGTCGTCGGCGACTTCTGCCTCGACCGCTACCTGGAGATCGACCCCGCCCGCGCCGAGACGTCCATCGAGACGGGCCTGCCGGTCTACAACGTGGCGAACGTCCGCGCCCAGCCGGGCGGGGCGGGGACCGTGCTGAACAACCTCGTCGCGCTGGGGGTGGGCCGGATCGAGGTCGTCGGCTTCCGGGGCGACGACGGCGAGGGCTACGAGCTGCAACGCGGCCTGGAGATCCACCCCGCCGTCTCCACCGAGCACCTGCACACGGCCGCCGACCGCCGCACGTTCACCTACTGCAAGCCGCTCGTGGTCCGTCCCGGCGAGGCCCCCGTCGAGCTGAACCGGCTGGACTCCAAGAACTGGACGCCGACGCCGAAGCCCCTCGAAGCCCGGCTGATCGAGAGCCTGCGCGCCGTGGCGACGCGGTGCCACGCGATCATCGTGCTGGAGCAGGTCGACGCGGCCGAGACCGGCGTGGTGACGCGAGGGCTGCTGGAGGCGATCGACCGGATCACGGACGAGCGGCCCGAACTGCTGTTCCTGGCCGACTCGCGACGGGGCCTGAAGGGCTGGCCGGGAGTGGGCCTGAAGATGAACGCGGCCGAACTGGGCGCGATGCTGGGACGGCCGCCGGCCGAGTCCGTCGACGACGCCCGCCGGGCCGCCGCGGAGCTGGCGAAGGGCTCGGGCCGGCCGGTGTTCGTGACGATGGCGGAGCGCGGGATCGTCGCGGCGGATCCGGCCGGCGAGACGGTCCACGTCGGGTCCTTGCCGCTGCGGGGGCCGATCGACGTCGTCGGCGCCGGCGACTCGGTCACGGCCAACCTGGCCGCGGCGCTGGCGGCGGGGGCGTCGCTGCGCGAGGCGGTCGAGCTGGCGGCGGTCGCGTCGTCGGTCGTGGTCCACCAGGTCGGCACGACGGGCGTGGCGACGGTCGACGACCTGGCCGGGCTGCTGGATCGGGTCCCGTCGTGAGCCACCCCGCCGCGCTCGACCCCGACCGGCTGGCCGCCGAGTGCGAATTCCGGGCGACCCGGCGCTCGGGCCCCGGCGGCCAGAACCGGAACAAGGTCGAGACGGCCGTGATCCTGACCCACCGCCCCACCGGGATCGTCGCCGAGGCCGCCGAGCGCCGGACCCAGGGCGAGAACCGCCGCCAGGCCCTGTTCCGCCTGCGCCTCAAGCTGGCCCTCGAAATCCGGACGCCCCCCGGCGAGGCCCCGAGCCCGCTCTGGTCGTCCCGCCTCCGCGGCGGCCGGATCGTCGTCAGCCCCGAGCACGACGACTTCCCCGCGCTGCTGGCCGAGGCCCTCGACGCCCTCGCCGCCCGCCACGACGACGTCAAGGAGGCCGCGGCGGCCCTCGGCTGCTCGACGTCCCAGCTCGTCAAGCTCCTCGCGGCCGAGCCGCGGGCGCTGGCCTTAGTCAACGGACGGCGGGCGGCGAGGGGGCTGCATGCGTTGCGGTGAGTCTGTGGAAGTCGACCCTCGATCCGCGGTGCTTTTCACCATTCTTCCGGCAGCTCGCTGAGGAATTTTTGCAGCCGCCTCCGCGCCTCATCGATATCCAGCGGCCCAGGGTCCTCGTCCGACTCATGCGCCCGGAAATTGCGGACGAGGCGCACTTCTTGCGCCTCCTGGCGGATTCCCGACTGGATCCCGCGACCTCGCTTCCCGCCGATTTGAGCGATCATCGTCGCTGCGTCGGTCTGGCGCGTCGCGTCACCATGGACGACGCGATCATACGAACGGAGCGCCGCTTCAAAAGCCGCGAAGAGCCGGACGATATAGGTGCCTTCGAGATTCCGATGCGCGTCGCGAAGGTGTTTGCGAGCCAGGGAATCCTTATCAAGGAGGTCGGGCTTGGCGGCCACGGCGGCCCTCAGACGGTCGACCGCCTCTCGCGCCGACCAGTATTCACCCCAGACCTCCCGGATATGTTCGTGCCAGTCGAACCTACGGTATGGCATGTTCGGCGATCGAGTCGAGGATCTGATTGATCGAAGCGCCTTCCACGGGCAGGGATCGCGTCTCGAACTTCGATCGAGTTTCGACGGGGTCGGCCGGAAAAGCGTAGTGAATCCGCCAGCGACCCTCTTCGAAATAGATGCTGGCCTGGGGGTCGTAAGCCGGCATTAAATAGATGTCCGCGAGCCCCTCGGCGCCCGGGATGTCATAGCCGATCGGGTCCAGGAGCAGCCGGACCGTCCCCTTCTGGAGGAAGAGGGCCGGGATTTCTCGGATCCCGCAGTCCGCATCACGAAATCTCTTCGGGTATCGGCGTGTCGTCCATTCGCTACGGTCGATCTCGTCTTCGAATTGGGCGACCAGCTCCTCCACCCGCGCCTGGAATTGTTCGCTCTGATCGGGCATGGTCCCCTCCGGTTGGTTCCTCCAACCATGATCGCCGAGGTTTCGCCCGCACGTCAACGAGCCGGGATCGAATCGATCGAGACGAAGCCGGCGATCCTAGCCGGGAGGGGGGGGCGAGGCCGCCTTGTCGGAACCCGTCCCGGATCGTATGGTGGGATTTGCAGCGACGTCCGAATTTCTCCATCTTGTTGGATGTTCATGACTTCCGAACACGACCTTCATCATTCCCCCGACTCGCCCGATCGGGCGGGCCCGGACGACCCGGCGGCGCGGGCGATCGCCGAGGCGCTGGCGACGGCCGTCGAGCGGCTGCGGGCGGCGGACGACCTGGCGCGGGGAGGGGACCCGGAGGGGGTCCACCGGCTGCGGACGTCGTCGCGACGACTCCGCAGCGAGTTGCAGTCGTTCGGGAAGCTGATCGACCCGGAGTGGGGCGGCCGGCTGATCGCCGAGCTGCGCTGGCTGGGCGCGACCCTCGGCGAGGCCCGGGACATCGACGTCCTGCGCGAGCGGTTCGAGAAGGGGGAATCCGAGGAAGATCGCGCGGCGCTGAAGCCGCTGTTCGACTGGCTCGACGCGCGACGGTCGAAGGCGGCGAAGGCGATGAACCGGACGCTCAAGGGCCGTCGGTTTCGCGAACTGATCGCCGAGCTTGAGCGTTCGGCCGCCGCCCCCGCGACGGTCGAGAAGGCGGATCGGTCGTGCCGTAAGGTCTTGCCGCCCCTGGTCGCCAAAGCCTGGAAGCGGCTGCGCGAGGACGCCGAGGGCCTGGCGTCCGACAGCCCCGACCCGGCCTTCCACGAACTCCGCAAGCGGGCCAAGCGCGCCCGCTACACGACCGAATCGATCGCCCCGACGCTCGGCCCCCGGGCCGAGAAGCGCGGGAGGAAGCTGGTCGGCCTCGCGCGCGAGATCCAGGACCTGCTGGGGGCTCACCAGGACGCGGTCGTCGCCGCCGAGGAGGTCGAATCGCTGCTCGCCCAGGCCGGCCACGACGACACCTTCCGTCGCGCCGCGGCGGCCCTCCTCGTCCGCCTCCGCCGCGACGCCGACGAATCGCGCGACCGGTTCCTTGAGAAATACCTCCCCAAGTTGAACCGCCGCAAGAATCGCGGCGATCTTGAAGCCGGGGGGTGACCCGCGTCGATTCCACTTAGCGCGTGGGGTGGATCGGGATAGACTCCCGCGACGGGCTGGGACCGGGCAGGATGGCCCGGAGGGATCACCACGGAGGGAGTGACGATGCGTCGGATCGCGGTGCTGAACCAAAAGGGCGGGGTCGGCAAGACGACGTCGACGGTGAATCTCGCCGCCGCGCTGGCGCAGGAAGGCCACAAGGTCCTGGTCATCGACCTGGATCCCCAGGCCCACGCCACCCTCCACCTCGGCCTCCTCCCTGGCCGCTCCGGCCCCTCGCTCTACGAGATCCTGACGCAGGGCCTCAGCATCGCCGAGGTCCGCCGGGACGTCGCGCCCAACCTTTCGGTCGTCGGCAGCCACATCGACCTGGCCGGCGCCGAGATGGAGCTGCTGGGGACCGTCGGCCGCGAGGTCATCCTCCGCGATCAACTCGCGGTCGACGCCGAGAAATACGACTTCGTCCTCATGGACTGCCCGCCGTCGCTCAGCGTGCTGACGCTGAACGCGCTCTGCGCGGCGAACGAGGTGTTGATCCCGCTCCAGGCGCACTTCCTGGCCCTGCACGGGCTTTCGAAGTTGCTGGAGACGGTGCATCTCGTCTCCAAGCGGGTCAATCGCGAGCTGAAGGTCGGCGGCGTGGTCCTCTGCCTCTACGACGCCGGCACCCGCCACGGCGGCGAGGTCGTCGAGGACTTGCAGGAGTTCTTCTCGTCCAAGAAGAAGGGGAACACCCCCTGGGCCGACGCCAAGTTCTTCAAGACGCGCATCCGGCGCAACATCCGGCTGGCGGAGTGCCCGAGCTTCGGCCAGTCGATCTTCCAGTACGCGCCGACCAGCCGCGGGGCCGAGGACTACGCCTCGCTGGCGTCGGAAGTGCTCGGCCGCGCCCCGGCCGCGCTGTGGGACGAGGAAGACCTGGACGCCGAAGGCGCGACGCCCGCCGCGGGCGCCGACGCCGCTTAACCCGGCCCGAAGGACCGCCGCCATGCGCTGGGTGGGGATCGACGAGGCCGGCTACGGGCCCAACCTCGGACCGCTCGTCATGGCCGCGGTCGTCGTGGAATCCGCCGACCCCGATCGCCGCGACCTCGATCCGCCGCGGACCCTGTGGGACGACCTGGCCGCGACGGCCTGTCGCGCGGGGGGGCCGGCCGACCGCTTCGCCGTGGACGATTCGAAGGCGATCCTGAAGGGGGGGAAGGGGAGGGCGTCGCTGCTCGGCTCGTGCCTCGCCCTGCTCGACGCCGCCGGCCGGCCGCTCCCCGAGACGCCCGCCGGCCTCGTCGTCTCGCTCCCGTTGCGCGACCCCGCCGACGCCGAGCTGGACCGATGGCTCGACCCCGACCGCGAGCCGCCCGGCTGGCCGTCGGCGGGCTGGCTCGAAGCCCTGAGGGCCCGCCTGGAACGTCGGCCGTTTGCGCCGGCGTCGGGGGGGTGGCGGATCGCCGACGTGTTCGTGGAGGTCGTCGGCCCTGAGCGGTTCAACGCCGGGCTGGGCCGGCACCCTTCGAAGGCGGGCGTGCATTTCGAGGCGTTCGAGAACCTGCTCCGCTCGGTGTGGGACCTCGCGAGCGACGGCCGGCCGACGTCCGTCCGGGGCGACAAGCACGGCGGTCGGCATTTCTACGCCGGGCCGCTCTCGGCGGCGTTCCCGGGGACGTGGATCGACCGCGGGCCGGAGGGGCCGGAGCTGAGCGAGTACGCCCTGCGCGAGCCGGGGCGCGAGCTGACGCTGCGGCTGACGCCCCGCGCGGACGCCGCCGACGCCCTGGTGGCGCTGGCGTCGATCGCGGCGAAGGCCGCGCGGGAGTGCTGGATGGACGTCTTCAACGCCTTCTGGGCCCGGTGGGTGCCGGGCCTCAAGCCGTCGGCGGGCTATCCGGTGGATGCGTCGCGGTTCCGTCGCGACGTCGAGGCGACGGCGACCGATCTGGGCATCGGGCCGCGGCTCTGGTGGCGGGAGCGTTGAGCGCGGCCGCGGGCGGGCGGGGTCGGTCGCGGGCCCCTTCTCAGCGCTCGCGGTAGACGATGCGGCCCTTGTCGATGTCGTAGGGGGAGACCTCGACCGTCACCCGGTCGCCGGGGACGATGCGGATGAAGTTCTTCCTCATCTTGCCGGCGATGTGGGCCAGCACCTTGTGGCCTTGCTCCAGCTCGACCATGAACTGCGTGTTGGGCAGCGCCTCGATGATGCGCCCTTCCAGGCGGATCGGCTCTTCTTTCGCCATAGGGATCTCCTGCGTCGACACGCGCCGGCCATGCTGGGCGCGGGTCGGGTTCAGCCTGCGTGATTCGAGTCGCGACGGGCGGGGAGGACGACTCGCGGGGATGGCCGGCTCGGGGTCGCCTCGTCCCGCATGGGGGCGCGGGACGTCGCAACGACCATTGTAGTCGACGGAGGGCTTGACGGATAGGGCATCCTTCGCGCAAGCCGACTTCCGGTCCCTTCGCCGTCGTCACCCCGCGACCCAGAAGCCGTAGCCGAACAGGCCCAGGCCGGCGACCGCCGCGAGGATGGAGGCTCCGAGCACGGGTTGAGCCAGGGACTCCCGACGGTCGTCGTTGGCGAGGACGTACCAGGCGAACAACCCCGCGGCTACGCCGAGTTCGAGCAGGATCGAACCGGACACCCGCCAGCCGTCCGTGAAGACGGAGATCCCGGATCGCCGCTTCGGCCAGTACGCCCCCCCCGTCCAGAGGTTGACGAACGCGAGGAGGGAGAGCAGGGCGGGAACGACGTATCCGGGGAAGACCGCTTGCGTCGGTGAATCCTTCAAGCCCGCCTCCGCATCATCTGAAGATGAAGACGGCCGCGAAACGTCGACGCGACCGTCTCACGATTGTCGCATGGCCGTGCCGCGAGGTCACGCCCCCGGCTGGAAGACCGGGGCCAGGCCCGGTTCCTTGAAGCGGACGGAGTGGACGGCGTCGACGGCGGTGATGATGAGGAGGCGGGCGTCGGGGTCGCCCCAGTTGAGGTTGGAGGGGCGTTTGGGGGTGGGGAGGATGCCGAGGAGGCGGCCGTCGGGCTCGTAGACCCAGATCCCCAGGGCGACGGCGACGTAGACGCGGCCGGCGCGGTCGACCTTGACGCCGTCGGGGCCGCCGGGCTCGCCGGGGTCCTGGACGGCGAAGACGCGGCCGGCGTCGACGTCGAGCGAGCCGTCGGGGCGGGCGGGGAACGCGCGGACGTGGTAGCGGGCGGTGTCGCAGACGTAGAGGGTCTTCTCGTCGGGCGAGAACGCCAGGCCGTTGGGCTTCTCGAAGTCGCGGAGCAGGGGGAGGGGGCCGTCGGTCGCGGTCCAGCGGTAGACGCCCTGGAAGTCGATCTCCCTGTCCTCGGGCTTCACGCCGTAGGGGGGATCCGTGAAGTAGAATGAGCCGTCGGAGCGGGCGACGACGTCGTTGGGGCTGTTCAGCCGCTTCGCCCCCCAGTCGGACGCGACGGTGATCGCCTCGCGGGTCGCGACGGCCAGCCGGGAGACCTTGCGGCCGGTCTGCTCGCAGAAGACGACGTCGCCGTCGGGGAGGAAGGTCTGGCCGTTGGCCGCGCCGTTGCGGTCGCGGAAGACCTCGACGGAGCGGTCGGGGGCCAGGCGATAGGTCTTCTCGGCCTTGATGTCCTGGAAGAGGATCGAGCCGTCGGGGAGCCAGAGTGGGCCCTCGGTGAACTCGAAGCCGTCGGCCAGGGTTTCGA
>MKTT01000058.1:209133-231345 GCA_001898385.1 Planctomycetales bacterium 71-10 | reverse complement strand
GCCGCGTCGGGTCGGCCGCCCCAGGCAGTGGTGGGGGCCGCGTCGATCCGATAAGATATGGGGGAACCGACCGTCTTCAAGTCACCGCCGCCGCCATTCCCGGCATGGCGAGGAGCACGCCCGATGCCACCGGAGCTGGAAGCCCAGGATATCGAGAAGGCCCGCACCTTCTTCCAGTACGGCAACGAAGCCGCGCTGAAGTCGAACTTCGATTACGCGATCAATATGTACAAGGAGGCCTGCAAGCGGGCCGTGGACAACCTCCAGTTCCGGCAGGCTCTGCGGGGGATCCAGCGGCGGAAGTTCGGGAACGAGCCGTCGAAGGTCGGCCGCCTGGTGGGGATGACGAACAAGAAGATCCACTTTTCGGCCCGGTCGGCCCGCGGCAAGGAGAAGTACGCGCAGGCGATCGAGACGCTGGAAGAAGCCTTCACGAACAACCCGTGGGACGTCGCCGCCGCCCGCGAGGGGGCCGAGTCGTTCGAGATGCTGGAGCTCTACCCGATCGCGCAGTGGTACCTGGAGTCGGTCCAGAGCGAGGTCGGGGCCAAGGACGCGGAGTTCCACCGCCACGCCGCCCACGTCCACGAGCTTTGCGAGGCGTGGCCCAAGGCCATCGCGTCGTGGGAGACGGTGAAGCGGATCGACCCGTACGACGACGAGGCCGAGCGCAAGATCAAGAACCTCGCCGCCGCCGCCACCATGAAGCGGGCGAATTACGAGGGGGCGATCGAGAAGGCCGGCGAGACGCCCAAGGAGTCGGCCGAGGAGATCGCCGAGCGCCTGGAGCAACTCAAGCTGGAGAAGATGACGCCCGAGCAGCGCCTGCACAACGAGATCCAGAAGGATCCCAAGCAGGTCTGGCCGTACATCGAGCTGGCCGACATGGCCCGCAAGCGCAGCCAGTTCGAGAACGCCGAGAAGATCCTGTCCGCCGGCCTGAAGGCGAACCCCAAGGACCCCGCCCTCCAGCAGAACTACGCCGAGGTCCAGATGACCCGCCTGCGGCGGGCCATTGAGGCGCTCACCAAGCGGGTCGACGACGACCCGACCGACGTGACCTCCAAGTCCAAGCTGGAGCAGCTCCACCGGATGCTCCTGGACTACGAGATCAAGGAATACCGCCGCCGCGTCGCGCTCAGCCCGGAGGATCACAACCTCCACTACCAGTTGGGTTTGGCGCTGGCGAGGGACTCCAAGCACGCCGAGGCGATCGGCGAGTTCCAGATCGCGAAGGGGAGCCCGAACCTCAAGATCCAGTCGATGCTCCAGGCCGGCCTCAGCTTCGAGGCCGACGGCCGCGCCAAGCTGGCCGAGCGGACTTACCAGGAGGCCCTGAAGTCCCTGGAGCCCTCGGACACCGCGAACTTCAACGCGCTGCATTACCAACTCGGCCGGGTCAACGAGACCCTGGGCAACATGGAGCAGGCCGAGGAGCACTACAACGAGGTCGCCGCCAACGATTACACCTACCGGGACATCGCCCAGCGGCTTCGGAACTTGAATTGAACGGCCGGTTCGTGTTACAGTCTCGCCTTGAATCGGCCGAATCGAGGTAAGCCCGCCCTCGCGCCCACCGGCGCGGGGAGGCCCGTACCGTTTTCGTCACTCCCGCGGGAAGACCGACGCACCCATGCCCACGACCAAATCGGCCGCCAAGCGGCTGCGCCAGAGCGTTAAGAAGCGGCTGCACAACCGGATCGCCAAGAAGATCGTCAAGACTTCCTCGCGCAAGGCCCTGGAGCTGGTCGGCGCCAAGGAATTCGAGACGGCCGAGACCCAGTTCCGCACGGCGATCGCCAAGATCGACAAGGCCGGGGCCCGCGGCGTCCTGCACAAGAACACCGCCGCCCGCCGCAAGAGCAAGCTCGCCCGCCAGTACAAGGCGGCGTTGGAGAAGGCCAAGGCTTCGTCCTGACCCGGCGAACGTCGCGGAGGTCCCCGTGACGCCCCCCCTGCGCGACGCCATCGCGGCCCTTGAACTCTCGCCCGCCCCGGCCCCCGCCGGGGCGTCGCGTTTCGAGGCCGTCGTCGCCTTCCTCGCGGGGAACGCCGCGGCGGGACGCCGTCCGTCGTTGGTCTCGGCCCTGGACGAGGCCGGCTTCCTCGATCCCGAGACGCTGGCGAAGGCTTCCATCGAGGAGGTCGTCGACGCGATCGCCTCGTCGCGCGTCAAGATGCTCCCCAAGGACGCGCGGTTGATGCAGCGGGTCGCCCGCTGGTATCTCGACCACCGCGACGACCTGGAGTTCGAACCGGGCCCGGGGGAGGACCGGCCCTCGTTCCCGCACGACGCGCTTTCGGCCGTCAACGGCGTCGGCCGCGCCACGGCCGACGGCCTGGCGCTGCACGTCTTCGGCGTGCCGACCTACCCGGTCGATCGCGCGACCTACCGCATCATGGTCCGCCACGGCTGGATCGACCCGACCGTCGACTACGACGAGGCGTCGCAGGCCGTGGTCGCCGCCGCCGAGGGGGACGCGGCCGTGCTGGCCGCCCTCTCCGACGCCTTCGAGGGGGTCGGCCGGCGATTCTGCAAGTCGTCCGGCCCGCGCTGCGAACCTTGTCCGCTGAAGGTCGTCCTACCCGAGGGCGGCCCGATCGAGGCCGACGGCTGATCCGGGGGGGCGGGCATGGCCGACTATCGCTTCGAAGGTCCCCGGCCCGCCCGGATGTACGAGGTCATCCTGCCGAAGAAGATCGGCTACTTCGGCAAGATCCAGGAAGTCCTCGAAGACCTGTTCGACGAGCGCGCGATCCGCAAGATCCCCTCCGTCCGCCAGGCCGTCGCCCGGCGTCGGAAGGAGGCGGGGTTCGACGAGGATCGCTGGATCAAGACCCTCTGCCAGGCCAGCCGCGGGTACTCCATCTACGAGATGGACGGCCGCTACATGTCCGCGTCCGGGCCGGTCGACGAGCGGGTGATCGTCATCCGGTTCATCTTCCACAACCCGGACGGGGCCGACGAGTCGACCGACTTCCTGGCGGCCTCGATGGAGGTCGTCAACCACCTCGTCGCCCGCCGCTTCGCGATGGAGCTGGGCGTGGAGGAAGAACTCTGGTTCGTCGAGTACAGCCACCCCCAACTGTCGATCTGGCGGCGCACGACGGGCGGCGAGGACGAGTCCCAAACCGACGAGAAGCCATGAGCGCCATCACGGCCCTGATCGACCGCTACGCCATCGGTCCCGCGACCCTGGAATACGCCGTGTACGGGCTGACCGACGAGGAGGCCCGCGCCCGGCCCGGCCCGGGACTGTGGAGCATCGCCGAGTTGGTCGCCCACCTGGCCGACAGCGACGCCGTCGGCGGCGACCGCATCAAGCGGATCCTCGCCGAGCCCGAGCCGACCCTCCTCGCCTACGACGAGACCGCCTGGAACGATCGGCTGAAGATGCAGGAGTCCTCGCTGGAAGACGCCCTGGCCCTCTTCCGCGCGAACCGCCGCTGGATCGAGCAGGTCCTCCGCCGCTGCGACGAGGCGGACTTCAAGCGCCGGGGGACGCACACCGAGAAGGGGTCTGTCACGCTGGCCGATCAGGTCGTCACCTACGTCACCCACCTGGACTACCACCTGAAGTTCCTGTACGCCAAGCGGGCCAACCTCCGCACGGCGATCCAGCCCCGGTATTCCTACCCGATCGTGTAGGTCAGGCCCCCAGCACTTCCATCGCCGCGTTGCGGCCGTTGACGGCGATCACGCTGCCGCCGGGGTGGGTCGCCGCGCCGCAGAGGAAGACGCCGGGCATGGGGGTGCGGGGGGAGAGCCGCCTCTCCCACATGTAGGCGGGCAGGCATTCGCCCTGGAAGATGTGCCCGCCCGTGAGGCCGACGCGCTCCTCGACGTCCGGCGGCCCCAGCGCCTGGACGTTCAGGATGGAGGCGTCCAGGCCGTTGCAGAACCGGCCGATCGAGTCGAGCGCCGCACGCTTCACGTCCTCGCGGCGCGAGTCCCAATCCCCTTCGGCGAAGGCGTACGGGACGTACTGGGCGAAGACGCTCATCGAGTGGACGCCGTCCGGCGCGATGGTCGGGTCGAGGGCCGTGTGGAAGTACAGCTCCGTCCAGAGCCGGCCGGGCAGCTCGCCGCGACGCGCCGCGCGATAGCCGTCGTTCCACTCGGCCTTGGTCAGCGGCGTGTTGACCTGGCCGAGATGATGGTCGCGGCGGGTCCCGGGGCGGGCCTTGAAGTTCGGAAGCTCCTTCAGGGCCACGTTCATCTTGAGCGTGCAGCCGACCTGCGGCACGGATTCCACCTTCGCCCGCCAGCCCGAATCGGCCGCGTCGCCCAGCAGCCGGAGCGCGGCGCGGGGGTCGGCGTTGCAGACGACCGTCGCCGCGCGGATCCGCTCGCCTCCTTCCAGCTCGACCCCCTCGCCGGGGAGGATTCGGGCGACCTTCGCGCCGGTGGCGACCATCGCCCCGAGGTCGCGGGCGACGTCGCAGAGCAGGAACGAGACCATCCCCATCCCGCCGTGGACGTAGCCCCATTGGCCCGGCACGCCGCCGAGTCGGCCCGACTGGTGGTGGAAGTGGATCGAGGCCGTGCCGCGGTCGTGCGGGCTGGCGTTGGTGCCGATGACCCCCTGGCCCAGGTAGGCCATCTGCATCCGATCGTCCTGGAAGTAATTCTCGACGCACTCCACCATCGACCATTCGAAGAGGAGGTGGCGGGCCTCGTGGTCGCCCCCCAGCCGCTCCTCGATCTCGTCGATCGTCGGCGCCTTGCCGAGCCAGACGTCGCCGTCCCCCTCGGGGCGGAGGGCGTCGCGGAGGCGGGCCTTGACGGCGCAGAAGTCGCGCCAGCCCTCGACGTCGCGGGGCGAGAGCCGGTGGATCTCCTCCTCGCAGCGGGCGTCGTCGTCCCAGAGCTGGACGCTGGAGCCGTCCTCGAAGGGGACGAACAGGCCGGCCGTCGCGGGCGTCCAGCGCAGGCCGTATTCGACGAGCCGAAGCTCCTCGATCACCCTCGGGTGCAGCAGCCCGAGCAGGTACGCGCACGGCGAGAGGCGGAACCCGGGCCAGGGCTCCTCGATGGTGCAGGCCCCGCCGACGCGGTCGCGGGACTCCAGCACCAGCACCGACTTCCCGGCGCGGGCCAGGTAGGCCGCGGCGGTCAGCCCGTTGTGCCCGGCCCCGACGACCACGACGTCCCACCGCCGCCGCGCGACCTCGATCAGCGGCGTCTCAAGGTCCATCCTGCCGAGGGTTTCCAGCGTCCGCCGGCGGCCTCCCGGTGTGGTCGTCATGGCTGCCTCCCGTCCCTCGTCGGACGATCCACCGTCTCCCCGCCCCATCCCGGGCGGGGCTGCGATCGACGCCGGGACGACTCCAGGATAACGTGGGCGTCCCCCGAGAGGTAACGGGCCGGCCGTCGCAATCGGCAAGGTCGTCGGGTCGATTCGCGCGCCCCTCGGTGCGGCGCGATGTAAACTTGAATCGCACCCCGGCGAGCGGGCGGCCGGGATGCGCCCGGCGGCAAGGCCGGCGACCAGGCCCGTTGTGAGGGACGACCGAGCCATGCGATCCACCTCGACCGTCGTCACGCGCCTGGGCGACCTCGTCGACGGCCAGGAGGCCGTCTGCTACGCGGTGCTGGCGAAGAAGGTCCGCGGCACGACCAAGACGGGCAAGCCGTTCCTCCGCTGCGTCTTCCGCGACAAGAAGACCTCGCTCGAAGCCCCCCTCTGGCACGGCGACCCCAACCTGGAGACCGCCGAGTCGTGGTCCGAAGGGGTCGCCTACCGGATCGAGGTTCGGTCGGAGCTAAAGCTGAACTTCGGCATGCAGCTCGTCCTGCTGTCCCTCCGGCCCGCCGTCGACGGCGACGAGGCCGAGGGCTACGACGTCGACGAGCTGTTCGAGAGCAGCCGATATTCCGCCGAGGATCTCCTCCAGGCGATCCACCAGCGCATCGACCGCTACGTCGTCGAGCCGATGCTGAAGGACCTGGTCGTCCGCCTCCTCCGCGACAACGACGACCTGCTGCGGAAGATGCCCGCCGCCAGCGGGATGCACCACGCCTACACGCGCGGGCTGCTCGAACATATGTGGAGCATGAGCCGCGTCGCCGCGATGATGCTGGAGCACTATGGCTCGTACTACGAAGACCTCAACCCGCCGCTCGACAAGGGCGTGGTGATGGCGGCGGTCGTCCTGCACGACATCGGCAAGCTGAAGGAGCTGGCGTACAGCCCCGTCGAGGCCCGGTACACCAAGGAGGGCCAGCTCCTCGGCCACATCATCATGGGGCGGGACATGGTCCGCGAGGCCGCCCGCGGGATCGACGGCTTCCCGGAGGAGACGCTCCTCTGCCTGGAGCACGCGATCCTGGCTCACCACGGCCGCCGCGAGTTCGGCGCGCCGGTGGTGCCGTCGACGCTGGAGGCCCTGCTCGTCTCGTTCATCGACGACCTGGACGCGAAGATGAACACGGCCGTCCGCCACCGGATGGACCACAAGAACGGCGAGGAGTTCACCGACAAGGTCTGGGCGCTGGACAACCGCCGCCTCTACCGCGGGATCCCGGTCGAGCCCGGCGACGTGGCACCGGACACCGAGGTCTGATCGCTCGCGAGGGGAGGCGGGCCGGTTGTCGGTCGCGGGGCGGCCGGGATACAATGCGCCCGACGTGGGCCGCGCCGCGGCCCCGAATCTCCACGCGAACACGAGCGAGAGGAAAGACGCATGGACCGGATCCTGCGACTCGGAGCGCCGGCCCTGGCGCTGGCCCTGATCGTCGGCTGCGCCGCCCAGGAGGGCGAGGGCCCCGCGACGGTCGAGACCGCCAAGCCGGCCCCCGGCGCGCCGCCCGTCGTCGCCCCGTCGAAGGACGAGGCCCCGAACCCGGCGCCGACCCCCTCGGAGCCCGCCGCGCCCATCCCGTCGGCGACCGACGCCGCGCCGGCCGTCGAGGGGCCGAAGGCCGGCACCGTGAAGCTGACCGACGAGGAGATCGCCAACATCAAGAAGCTCCCGGCCGACGAGCAGGAAGCCGCGCTCAAGCAGGCCGTCTGCCCGGTGAGCGGCGAGAACCTCGGCATGGACGTGCCGATCAAGGTCTCGGCCGAGGGCCGCGACTTCTACATCTGCTGCGGCGGCTGCAAGGACGCCGTGGAGAAGGATCCCAAGGGGGTCCTCGCCAAGCTCGACGCCAAGTGAGCCCTCGCGATCGGCGCGGCCCGCACGCCGCGCCGATCCCCCCGCCTCGCCGCCATCGGTCCCACCGGGACATCACCTCGCGCGGCGATATGCGAAGTCGACGAAGGTCTGGCGACCCGCCCCCGCCGTCGGTATAATCTTCGGCTGCGAGAATGGGATCTCGAAGCCCGCCCTCTCCCGAGGGCGGGCCCCCCAACGCAATCCCAGGATCGGCGACTCTCCCGCGCTGAGACGAGGCGACCACGCGGCCCTCCGCCGTCGCCTCGTCGGCCTTGCATCGCGAAGCCCCGTCGTTGGACGCCGAAGACGCCGTCCCAGTCTCCTGGACGGAGTCCGGCCGGCCGGCCGCGGGTCGACGCATTCCAGGCTCTCCGGATCGATAGGCGTTCCCAGTCTCCGCCCCCTGCTCCCGCGTCCGATCGATTCCGCGGTCCTCCGCGTCGGGTCCCCCGACGTCGGCCCCGCGCCCGATCGCGATCCGGGGCCGGTCGGCGCGCTTCGGACCCCTCATCCTGTAGATCGATGGAGCCTTTCGATGTCACACGACAGCGCACGTGAAGCCGCGATCGAGGCGATCACCTCCTGGACCAACCTCGGCCGGAGGGCCCCCAAGTCGGTGACGCCTGTCACCCAGCTGTTCGGCATGAACGTCTTCTCCGACGACGTCATGCGGGCCCGCCTCCCCGAGAACGTCTACCGGACGCTGCGGAACACGGTGAAGAAGGGCGCCCCGCTCGATCCCTCGGTCGCCGACGTCGTCGCCACGGCCATGAAGGAATGGGCCATGGAGCGCGGGGCGACCCACTACACCCACTGGTTCCAGCCGATGACCGGCCTGACGGCCGAGAAGCACGACTCGTTCCTCGCCCCCACCGAGGCCGGCACCGCCATCGCCGAGTTCAGCGGCAAGGAGCTGGTCCGGGGCGAGCCCGACGCCTCCAGCTTCCCATCCGGCGGCATCCGGTCCACCTTCGAGGCCCGCGGCTACACCGCCTGGGATCCCACCAGCCCGGCCTTCATCCTCGACAACCCCAACGGCACCACCCTCTGCATCCCGACCGCCTTCTGCTCGTGGACCGGCGAGGCCCTCGACAAGAAGACGCCGCTGCTGCGCTCGGTCGAGGCCCTGTCGGCCCAGGCCGTCCGCGTCCTGAAGCTGTTCGGCTCGACCGCCACCCGCGTCGGCACCACCGCCGGGCCCGAGCAGGAATACTTCCTGATCGACAAGAACTTCTACTACGCCCGCCCCGACCTCATCAACGCCGGCCGCACCCTGTTCGGCGCCAGGCCCCCCAAGGGGCAGGAGATGGAAGACCACTACTTCGGCTCCATCCCCGAGCGCGTCCTGGCCTGCATGCTGGAGACCGAGAACGAGCTGTACAAGCTGGGCGTCCCGGTCAAGACCCGCCACAACGAGGTCTCGCCGGCCCAGTACGAGATCGCCCCGGTCTTCGAGAGCGCCAACGTCGCCACCGACCACAACATGCTGGTCATGGAGACGCTGAAGCGGGTGGCCGACCGCTACGGCCTCCAGGCGCTGCTGCACGAGAAGCCGTTCGCGGGCGTCAACGGCTCGGGCAAGCACGTCAACTGGTCGATGGGCGACGACCTGGGGAACAACCTGCTGAGCCCCGGTGCCACGCCCTACGCCAACGCCCAGTTCCTCGTCTTCCTCGTCGGCGTGATCCGCGCCGTCGCGAAGCACGGCGACCTCCTCCGCGTGGCCGTCGCGCACGCCGGCAACGACCACCGGCTCGGCGCCAACGAGGCCCCGCCGGCCATCATCTCGATCTTCCTGGGCGACATGCTCGAAGACATCGTCGACCAGATCGAGAAGGGGGGCGCGAAGACGGCCAAGGCGGGCGGCGAGCTGAAGGTCGGCGTCTCGGTCCTGCCGGTCCTGCCGCGCGACCCGGGCGACCGCAACCGCACCAGCCCGTTCGCCTTCACCGGCAACAAGTTCGAGTTCCGCGCCTGCGGTTCGGCCCAGTCGATCGCCGGGCCGATCGTGGTCCTGAACACGATCGTCGCCGAGAGCCTGGACTACCTGGCCACCGAGCTGGAGCAGGCCGTCGCCTCGGGCAAGGACCTCAACGCCGAGATCCAGACGCTGCTCCAGAAGGTCATCAAGGAGTCGCGCCACATCATCTTCAACGGCGACAACTACAGCGAGGCGTGGCACGCCGAGGCCGAGAAGCGCGGGCTCCCCAACCGCCGCTCCACGGTCGACAGCCTGCCGGACTTCGCCGCGCCCAAGTCGGTCGAGCTGTTCGGCAAGTACGGCGTCTTCACCGAGCGCGAGCTGCACTCCCGGTTCGAGATCTTCCTGGAGAACTACCGGAAGACGATCTCGATCGAGAGCCAGCTGACGCTCCAGCTCGCCACCCGCTCGATCCTGCCGGCCGCCCTCCGCTACCAGGGCGAGATCGCCGACTCGATCGCCAAGCTGAAGGCCGCCGGGGTCTCCGTCCCCAAGAACCAGACGTCCCTCCTCGATGAGATCGTCGCCACCATCGACGAGCTCCAGGCCGCCTCCGACAAGCTCTCCGACATCATGGAAGACCACGTCGACGGCGACAGCCTGGCCCACGCCCGGCACTCGCGCGACGTCGTCATCCCCGCCATGAACGCCGTCCGCGCCGCCGGCGACAAGCTCGAACTCCTCGTCGCGACGGACCTCTGGCCGCTGCCGACGTATCAGGAGATGTTGTTCATCAAGTGATCGCGAGTCACGCGATCGAGGCTTGAAGTGCACCGTGGGCCCCGGCCCGGCATCAAGCCGGCCGGGGCCCTTTTCCGTCTATACGTCGCACGCGGCCAGGAAAGAATGGCTTTCGGCCGCCTGCACCGCGACAAGCCCCCGGGATCGCGATGGCCTCATCTCCCACTGATCCGGATTCGTCCGGTGCCTCGTGCGAGGAAGACCTTTGGGCCTTCGCGGCGGCCATGGAGAGCGGCCTGCTGTCGATCGCTGATGTCGTCGCCTGGGCCGATGGGAGAATTCTCCAACTCGACAGGCCGCCGGCGTGGCTCCTAGACCTGTGCCTCGCGAGGACTCAAGATGCGGCCCTCGGCGTGCTCTCTCTGGAGTCCAATCGTCGCGTCGAGGCGGGGTGCGGGCCATGGCTCGACCTAGAAACCCGGGACGACCTCGTCATGGGCTTCCTTTATCTGCGGTTCGAACGCGGGGATCTCACGATGGGCGAAATGCTCGGCTTCGCCGGCGCGTACTCCGATGCTCATAGCTATCGGATCGACTGCGGGACTTTTTACTACATGCTGAACGAGATCGACGGGGGAGGGCCGATCATCGCTAGCGACCGGCCCCTGGGAGAGCGCATCGTCGATCTGTTCACGCCCATGGCCGAACTCGCCCGCCGGTGGCTTAAAGGATGGCCCACCTCTCCCCCCGAGCCCGGTTCGAACGCAGGAACGCGACCCAACATTTATTAAGCTCGAACGGGATCCACGCCGGCTCGCGCCGAGGGGGATCCCGCAAGTTCGCTTCCAGGTTGTCGATCGCCGGTCAGGACTCGGTCGAGACCAAAACTTCCTCGACCACGACGTGGTCGTCGTGGTGGGCGAGGAGGCCGTTGAGGCGCCAGGCGGCCTCGCCGTGCTGGCTCAGGTCGAGGCCCAGGACTTCCTGGTCGTGGTCGACGCGGAGCGGGATGATCAGGTCGACGAGCTTGTAGAGGGCCAGCGAGCCGACGAACGAGAAGACGGCGACGATCACGAGCGCGATCATGTGATACATGAACGTCTCGGTCTTGCCCTCGATCAGGCCGACGTCCTTGGCGAAGACGCCCGTCAGGATCATGCCGACGATGCCGCCGACGCCGTGGCAGGGGAAGACGTCGAGCGTGTCGTCGAGGGTCGACTTGGTCTTCATCGAGACGGCCAGGTTGGAGACCACGCCCGCGACCAGGCCGATGACGAGGCTGTGGCGGACCGAGACGAAGCCGGCGGCCGGGGTGATGGCGACCAGGCCGACGACGGCGCCGATGCAGGCGCCCATCGCCGAGGGCTTCTTGCCGCGGGCCCAGTCGAAGAACATCCAGCCCAGCATCGCCATGGCGGAGGCCGTGTTGGTCGTGGCGAAGGCCAGGGTGGCGACGCCGTCGGCGGCCAGGGCCGAGCCGGCGTTGAAGCCGAACCACCCGAACCACAGCATGCCCGTGCCGAGCATCACGTACGGGATGTTGGCCGGCTCGTGGGGGATGCTCTCCTTGTGGGTCTGGCGGCGTCCCAGGATCATCGCGCCGGCCAGGGCCGCGAAGCCCGCCGACATGTGGACGACCGTGCCGCCCGCGAAGTCCTTCACGCCCCACTTGAAGAAGATCCCCTGGGGATGCCAGGTCATGTGGGCCAGCGGCGAGTAGATCAGCAGGCTGAACAGCACGATGAAGAGCAGGTAGGCCGAGAACCGCACCCGCTCGGCGAACGACCCGGTGATCAGCGCCGGCGTGATGATCGCGAACTTGAGCTGGAACATCGAGAAGAGGAGGAGCGGGATCCCCATCTTCACGACATCGGCCCCTTCGCCGAGCGTGACCGACGTCGCCACGTCATGATCGAACATGAAGAACGTGCGGGGGTCGCCGATGACCCCGCCGATGTCGTCGCCGAAGGCCAGGCTGAAGCCCACGAAGACCCAGAGCAGGCTGATGACGCCCAGGGCGATCACGCTCTGGAGCATCGTGGAGACGACGTTCTTGCTGGAGACCATGCCGCCGTAGAAGAACGAGAGCCCCGGGGTCATCAGCAGGACCAGCGCCGAGGCCGTCAGCATCCAGGCGACGTTGCCGGTGTCGACCTCGTCGCCGGCGGGCAACTCGCGGCCGAGGTCGATCGGAACGAAGGCGAGTCCCGCCAGCACCACGAGGAGGATGAACGGGGTCACTGCACGTTTCATGGGCAGGTCCTTCTAGTAGAAAGGCAGGGCCGAGGCTGTGAGGTTCGTCGAGGGGCAAGGTCTTCGCCGACCCAGGTTCCCGCTCGCCTCTCGTAAGTCGTGGCAAGTTCACGACTTCAGGACTCGATCGTGCGATCGTCGAGGAGGCGGGGCGGGGCACGACTCGGAAATCAAAAGGGGGGCACTGCAACCGATGTGCCATGCCCCCTTTTCGTGCCGCGACGGGGAGAGGACGTCGCGGACGCATCCGAGATTTCCAGCGGTCGTCACCAGAGGATGATGGCGTCGACGGCGAGGGTGAACTGGCTCTTGCGGGTGTCGTCGGTGTAGGCGGCGTGATACTGGGACCAGTCGTAGCGGGCCTCGGGACGGATCCAGAGGTTCGGATGGGGCTTGTAGATGGCGCCCACCGTCATCTCGTAGAAACGGTCGCCGACGAACTGGCCGTTGACCATCTTCTGGGTCCGGGCGCCCTGGGGATCCCAGAAGACTTCCGAGCGCCAGACGCCGGTCAGCTTGGGGTTGAACTCGTAGAGGAACCAGTTGCCGAAGCTGAACCAGGTGGCGTCGCGCGGGGCGCCGTTCTGGCCGCCGGAGCCCAGGCCGGGGATCGAGCGCTCCCAGCCCTGGTCGGTCTCGACGACCTGCGTCAGCTTGTCGTTCCACTTATGGGTGCCGACCCAGGTGAACAGGGTCCGGTCGTTGCGCCAGTAGCCCGGGTTCCGAAGGCCGGCGAGGTCGGCCACCTGGACGTAGCCGCCGGGGTAGATCTGCTGGCCGTTGGGGAGGAAGCTGGGGAACTGGTTCGGGCCCCAGACGGCGGTCATGGCCAGGGTCGTGCGGTCGTCCTCGCTGGTCCACGAGAAGCCGCCGATGTAGCCCCAGGTGTAGCGCTCGTTGATCCAGCGGTCCCAGCCGTTGATGGCGCCGTTGTAGAGGTTGACCTTGTCGGTGAGGTGCCAGGTCGTCAGGACGCCGGTGTGGGTGAACGGCTGGCCGTAGGTGAACATATAAGGCGTCGAGAGGAGCGGGCGGGCGATCGCCGGGACCTGTTCGTAGCCCGCGATCGTGTAGAACCGGCCGCCCTTCACGTCGATGCCGCCTTCGGTGAGGAACGGCAGGTGGACCTCGCCGTAGAGCTGGGCCAGGTCGTAGCCGGGGAAGTAGTTCAGCGGGAAGGCGTTGTTGAACAGCCCCTGCATGTAGTTGAACTGCCAGTCGTTGCCGAACAGGTTGTCGACGCGGAAGCCGAAGTTGATCGTGTCGTCCAGCTCCAGCGGGTTCTCGACGACGATGTAGTACTGGTTCCCCATCCACCAGTTGGCCTTGTGGTTGGGGTTCACGCCGAAGTTCTCGCCGCTCTTGCCGCGGCCGTTGGTGTTGCCGGTGTAGCTGTTCTGGATCCAGCCGTAGATCTTCACCGGCGACTCTTCGAAGCCCAGGAGGTCCTGGAGGTGCTTCGGGGCGTTGGCGTCGTCGGCCTCGGCTTCGGCCTCCTCGGTCTGGGCCGTCTCGTCGGTGGGCTCGCCCCCGCCGATGGCGCGGTCGGCCGCCGGCACCGCGAGGTCGGGCGTGCCGGGGGAGGTCCCCGCGCCGGACGGGTCGCCGACCGGGGCCGAGGGATCGGGGGGGGTCGGCTGCGGGACGTCGCCGATCACGGGGTCGCCGCCGCCCAGGGCGCGATCGGCGGCCGGGACGGCGAGGTCGGGCTCCTGGCGGGCGAGCTGGAGCCGCGGGTCGCGCGCGGCCGGGGCGTCCTGGGCCCGGACCACCCGGCCCTCCCCGGCGGTCGCCGCCCGGGGTTTCGTCCATGTCGACGGGTCGAAGAACCTCCGGGCGCGGCCGAACCCGCCGCCGGCCGTCCTGTCGGACTGCTGGCCATAGGCCGCCCCGGGTATGGCCATCACGAGGACCGCTATCAGGCACGCCCCGCGGCGGGCGGCTATCGATATCTGTATGTTCATCGATCGACATCCTATCGTTCGGTCGCCTCTCCCGGCCCGAGGCCGTCCCTGACCTCGGACGACGGTCGCATCGATGGACCGTCAGGCAGATTCATCGGCCCATATCGTCGATCGGTTCACCCAATCCTCCGAAACAGGTCGCATCCCCCGTACAAGCCCCGCGACCCGTAGGGGCCGCAGGGTCGCGGCAATCGAATCAACGAAACGGCCCCCGCCGGTCGGCCTGAGGCCGACCGGCGGGGGCCGGGATGGGGCTCGTTCGTGGACGAAAGGGCGGGCGTCAGGCGAACGGCCGCATGACGTTGCCGTGCTCCAGGGGCCGGGGCAGGTCGGTGGAGCCCATGAGGTGTTCGTCGATCGTGGCGGCGGCGTGGCGGCCCTCGGCGATGGCCCAGACGATGAGGCTCTGGCCGCGGGTCATGTCGCCGGCGGTGAAGACCTTATCGACGCTCGTCCGGCGGGCGGCGTCGCTCTTGACGTTCCCCATCGCGTCCAGCTCGACGCCGAGCTGGTCCAGGACGCCCCCGCGCTCGGGGCCGGTGAAGCCCATGGCGAGGAGGACGAGGTCGGCGGGATAGACCTTCTCGGTCCCGGGGACCTCGACGAACTTCGGCCGTCCGCCCTCGACGACCATCTCGACGCGGACGGTCTCCAGGGCCGTGACCCGGCCCCCCTCGCCGATGAACCGCTTGGTGTTGATCTGGTACTCGCGGACGCCCCCTTCCTCGTGGGCGGACGAGACGCGGAAGACGTTCGACCACTGGGGCCAGGGGTTGGTCGGCGTGCGCGAGTCCGGCGGCCGGGGGACGATCTCGAACTGATGCACGGACTTGCAGCCGTGGCGGTGCGAGGTCCCCAGGCAGTCGGCCCCGGTGTCGCCGCCGCCGATGATGATGACGTGCTTGTCCCTGGCCGTGAGCGGCCCGAGGTCGGGCGCGTCGTCGCCGGCGACGCGCCGGTTCTGCGGGGTGAGGAAATCCATCGCGAAGAGGACCCCTTCCAGGTCGCGGCCCTCGATCGGGAGGTCGCGCGGCTTGGTGGCGCCGCCGCAGAGGCAGACGGCGTCGAATTCCGCCCGGAGCTGGTCCCCGGTGACGTCGACGCCCACGTTCACGCCGGGCCGGAAGACGACCCCCTCGGCCTCCATCTGGGCCAGTCGGCGGTCGATGTGCCGCTTCTCCATCTTGAAGTCGGGGATGCCGTAGCGGAGCAGGCCGCCGATGCGGTCGGCCCGCTCGAAGACGGTGACGCCATGCCCGGCGCGGGCGAGTTGCTGGGCGACGGCCAGCCCCGCGGGGCCGGAGCCCACGACCGCGACCGTCTTCCCCGTCTTCACCTTCGCCGGCTGGGGGATGATCCAGCCCTCGTCCCACGCCCGGTCGACGATCCCGACCTCGATCTGCTTGATCGTGACCGGGTCGCTGTTGATCCCCAGGACGCACGACGCCTCGCACGGCGCGGGGCAGAGGCGGCCGGTGAACTCGGGGAAGTTGTTGGTCTGGTGCAGGCGGTCGATGGCCAGCCGCCACTGGTCGCGATAGACCAGGTCGTTCCAGTCGGGGATCAGGTTGCCGAGCGGGCAGCCCTGGTGGCAGAAGGGGATCCCGCAGTCCATGCAGCGGGCCCCCTGCACCTTGAGCTTGTCCTCCGGGAACGGGTCGTAGACCTCCAGGTAGTCGCGGAGGCGATCGGGGACGGAGCGCCGGGTGGGCGTCTCGCGGGGGAATTCGATGAAGCCGCTCGGCTTACCCATGGGTCACCTCCATCTGCGCCTCGGCCTCTCCGACCTGCTCGGCGGCGGCCTTCTTCTTCTCTTCAAGCACCCGGCGGTAGTCGAGCGGCATGACCTTCACGAACGACTCCAGGGCCCGATCCCAGTCGGAGAGCAGTCGGGCCGCGACGGCGCTGCCGGTGTAGCCGGCGTGCTGGATCAGCAGGTCGCGGAGCAGGTCCGCGTCCTCGGCGTCGGGCCGCTCCAGGGCGACCATGGCCGTGTTGCAGCGGGTCTTGAAGTCGCCCGCCTCGTCGAGGATGAAGGCGACGCCGCCGCTCATGCCGGCCGCGAAGTTCCGGCCCGTCTTGCCGATGACGACGACGACGCCGCCGGTCATGTACTCGCAGCCGTGGTCGCCGGTCCCCTCGACGACCGTCTGCGCCCCGCTGTTGCGGACGCAGAACCGCTCGCCGGCCCGGCCTCGGAAGAACGCCCGGCCCGACGTCGCCCCGTACAGGGCGACGTTGCCGATCAGGACGTTCTCCTCGGGGACGTACCTCGCCTCCTTGGGCGGGAAGATGATGATCTTGCCGCCCGAGAGCCCCTTGCCGACGTAGTCGTTCGAGTCGCCCTCGATCGTCAGGGTCATCCCCCGCGGGACGAAGGCGCCGAAGCTCTGGCCGGCCGAGCCCCGGAACTTGATCTTGATCGTGTCGTCGGGCAGACCCGCCCCGCCGTATCGACGGGTCAGCTCGCTGCCGAGGATCGTCCCGACGGTCCGGTTGACGTTGATGACCGGGAACTCCAGGTCGACCGGCTCGCCGCGCTCCAGGGCGGGCTCGCAGGCCGGGACCAGCACCTTGACGTCCAGCGAGTCCTGGATGCCGTGGTCCTGATCCTTCATCCGGCGGACCTGGACGTCCGGGCCGACCTCGGGCCGGTAGAAGATCTTGGAGAAGTCGAGCCCCTTCGCCTTGTAGTGGTCGAGGGCCCGCTTCATGTCGAGGAGGTCGCTGCGGCCGATCATCTCGTCGATGGTCCGGAAGCCCAGCTTCGCCATCAGCTCGCGGACCTCCTCGGCGACGAACCGGAAGAAGTTGACGACGTGCTCGGCCTTGCCGCGGAACTTCTCGCGGAGCTTGGGGTTCTGGGTCGCGATGCCGACCGGGCAGGTGTCGAGGTGGCAGACCCGCATCATGATGCAGCCCATCACGACCAGCGGCGCGGTGGCGAAGCCGTACTCCTCGGCGCCCAGCAGGGCGGCGATGACGACGTCGCGGCCGGTCTTGAGCTGGCCGTCGGTCTGGACCACGATCCGGTCGCGGAGCTTGTTGAGGACCAGAGTCTGCTGGGTCTCGGCCAGGCCCAACTCCCACGGGGCACCGGCGTGCTTGATGGAGGTCAGCGGGCTGGCGCCCGTGCCGCCGTCGTGGCCGCTGATGAGGACGACGTCGCTGTGCGCCTTGGCGACGCCCGCGGCGACCGTCCCCACGCCGACCTCGGCGACCAGCTTGACGTTGATCCGCGCCCGGGGGTTGCTGTTCTTCAGGTCGTAGATGAGCTGCGCCAGGTCCTCGATGGAGTAGATGTCGTGGTGCGGCGGCGGGCTGATGAGGCCGACGCCGGGGGTCGAGTAGCGGACCTTGGCGATCCACGGCCAGACCTTGTGGCCGGGGAGCTGGCCCCCCTCGCCGGGCTTGGCGCCCTGGGCCATCTTGATCTGGATCTCGTCGGCGTTCACGAGGTACTCGCTCGTGACGCCGAACCGGCCCGACGCCACCTGCTTGATGGCCGACCGCTTGCTGTCGCCGTTGGGGAGCGGCTTGAACCGCGCGGGGTCTTCTCCCCCTTCGCCGGTGTTCGACTTGCCCCCCAGCCGGTTCATGGCGATGGCCAGGGTCTCGTGCGACTCGGCCGAGATCGAGCCGTAGCTCATCGCGCCGGTGGCGAACCGCTTGACGATCGACTCGACCGGCTCGACCTCGTCGATCGGGACCGGCGTGCAGTCGTCGAACCGGAAGGAGAACAGGCCGCGGAGCGTGTTCAGCCGCTCGCCCTGCTCGTCGATCAGCCGGGTGTACTGCCGGAAGATGTCGAAGCGGCCGGCCTGGGTGGCGTGCTGGAGGCGGAAGACGGTCTCGGGGTTGAACAGGTGGAACTCGCCGTCGCGGCGCCACTGGTACTGGCCGCCCTCCTCCAGCGTGCCGTTCGACGCCTCGCGGGGGGAGAAGGCGCGGGAGTGGTGCTCCAGGGCCTCCCGGGTGACTTCCTCCAGGCCCACGCCGCCGATCCGCGACGCGGTCTTGTCGAAGAACTCGCGGACGAACTCCTCGTTCAGCCCGATGGCCTCGAAGATCTGGGCGCCGCGGTAGCTCTGGATCGTGCTGATGCCCATCTTGGACATCACCTTCACGACCCCCTTCTTCACCGCCTTCTGGTAGTGGTGGACGGCGTCCTCGTAGTCGATCCCCTTGAGCACGCCCTGGCGGATCAGGTCGTACAGGGTCTCGAACGCGACGTAGGGGTTGATGGTCCCGGCGCCGTAGCCCAGCAGCAGGGCGAAGTGGTGGTTCTCGCGGGCGTCGCCGCACTCGATCAGCAGGCCGGCGCGGGCGCGGAGGCCCTGGCGGACCAGGTGGTGGTGGAGCCCGGAGCAGGCCAGGAGCGACGGGATCGGGGCCATCTCGGCGTTGACCCCGCGGTCCGACAGGATGACGAGGCTGGCGCCGCCGCGGATCGCCTCGCAGGCGTCGTCGAACAGCTTCGCCAGGGCCTTCCTCATCCCCCCGACGCCCTCGGCGGCCGGGAAGAGCATCGGCAGCGTGACGGAGGTGAACCCGCGCCAGCCGTCGAGCTGCTTGAGCCGGGCCATCTCGTCGTTGTCGACGATCGGCATCTCCAGCGCGATCTGGCGGCAGGAGTCCGGGGCGGGCTCCAGCAGGTTCTTCTCGCCGCCGGCGCCGGTGAAGACCGAGGTCACCAGCTCCTCGCGGATCGCGTCCAGCGGCGGGTTCGTGACCTGGGCGAAGAGCTGCTTGAAGTAGCTGAACAGCGGCTGGGCGCGGTCGGAGAGGACGGCCAGCGGGGCGTCGTTCCCCATCGAGCCGATCGCCTCCTCCCCCTTCTCGCCCATCGGGCCGACGATGTACTTCAGGTCTTCGAGCGTGTAGCCGAACGCCTGCTGGCGCTGGTGGAGCGTGCGGCGGTCGGGCCCGGGGACCATCGGGGCGGCGGGGAGGTCGGCCAGCGGGACCATGTACTCCTTCAGCCACTCGCCGTAGGGCTTGGCCGAGGCGATCCGGGTCTTCAGCTCCTCGTCGCCGACGATCCGGCCTTCCTCCAGGTCGATGAGGAACATCTTGCCGGGTTCGAGCCGGCCCTTGGACTCGACCTGATCGGGCGGGACGTCCAGCGCGCCGACCTCGGAGGCCATGATGACGCGGCCGTCGGTGGTGACGACGTAGCGGCTGGGCCGCAGGCCGTTGCGGTCGAGCGTCGCGCCGACCCGCTTGCCGTCCGTGAAGACGACCGACGCCGGGCCGTCCCAGGGCTCCATCAGGCAGGAGTGGTAGGCGTAGAAGTCCTTCTTCACCTGGGACATCGACTCGTGGTTCTCCCAGGCCTCCGGGATGAGCATCATCATCGCGTGGGCCAGGTCGTACCCCGAGCGGACCAGCAGCTCCAGGGCGTGGTCGAGGCAGGCGGTGTCGCTGAGCCCTTCGCGGATGACGGGCTTGAGCTGCTCCAGGTCGCCCTCGTCGTACAGGCTGGACTCGAACATCGCCTCGCGGGCCCGCATCCAGTTGATGTTGCCGCGGAGGGTGTTGATCTCGCCGTTGTGGGAGATCAGGCGGTACGGGTGGGCCAGCTCCCAGCTCGGGAAGGTGTTGGTGCTGAACCGCGAGTGGAACATGCAGATCGCGCTCGTCATGAGCGGGTCGCGCAGGTCGTCCGCGTAGTATTCCTCGACCTGCGCCGGCGTGAGCATCCCCTTGTAGACGAGCGTGCGGCAGGAGAGGCTCGGGAAGTAGAAGAACTTGTGGTCGTCCAGGCCCGACGCCATGATGCCGCTTTCGAAGCGGTTGCGGATGACGTAGAGCTTGCGGTCGAAGGCGTCGGCGTCCTTGACGTCCGGGCCGCGGCCGATCAGGGCGTGGAAGACGGCCGGCTCGACCGACTTGGCACCGTCGCCGAGCGACGAGTTGTCGGTCTTCAGGCGGCGCCAGCCCAGGAAGACCTGGCCCTCGTCGGCGACCAGCTCCTCGAACAGCTTGCGGCCGTATTCCTGCTGGGCGGGGTCGGGCGACGTGAAGAACGCGCCCACGCCGTAGGTCTCGGGCTCGCCCAGGTCGATGCCCAGGGGGGCGCAGCGGGCCTTGAGGAACTCGTGGGGGATCTGGATGAGGACGCCCGCGCCGTCGCCGGTGTTGTTCTCGCAGCCGCAGGCGCCGCGGTGGTCGAGGTTGACCAGGGCCTTGAGGCCGTCGCGGACGATGGCGTGGGATTTCCGACCCTTGATGTCGACCAGGAACCCCACGCCGCAGGCGTCGTGCTCGTTCGAGGGATCATAGAGGCCCTGGGCGGGCGGTATTCCGTGTCGCATGGGGATGGTCCTTCCGGGACTGGCATTCGACTGACAAGGGATCTCGGGCGTCGGCCCGGCGTGCGCCCCGCGTCGGCGGCGAGGGCGTCGGGGCCGCAATGGGGCGGATGTCTGCGGGCGGTGCGGGGACCGGGCGTCGACCGAGGACGCCCGGCGGGCCGTCGAAGCGTCCCGGGGGAGGCGAGGGATGTGGGCCCCCGCGCCGGGCTTCGAGGCGTCAGGACGAGGAGACGGCCGGGACGCGACGGTCGGCCGCGAGGCCGTCGGCCTCGCCGTCGCGGCCCGTCAGCAGTTCCAGGAACCGCGCGGCCGCGACGTCCAGCTTCTCGTTCCGGCGGTGGATGATCGCCAGCGGCCGGGTCAGGCGGTGGTTCGGATCCTGGCCCTCGATCGTCAGCGCCGCGAGGGCGCCGACGCGGACCTCCTCGGCGACCGAAGGCTCGGGCAGGATCGCGACCCCCGCGGAGATCTCGACCGCCCGCTTGATGTTCTCGATGTTGTCGAACTCCAGGGCGACCTCGACGGAGACCTCGTGGCGTCGGAGGAAGCGGTCGATGGCCTTGCGGATCGACAGCTCCGGGTCGAAGCTCACCAGGGTCTCGCCGTCCAGCTCGCCCACGCCCACCGACCCCCGGCCCGCGAGCCGGTGGGACGGCGGCACGACCAGCACCATCGGCTCCTCTCGCCAGGGGATCACGGTCAGGTCGGGCCACTTCTTCGGATACGAGATCAACCCCAGCTCGACGTCGCCGGCGCCGACGCGCTCGACGACCTGCCTGGGGTGGAGGCATTCCAGCCGGACGGTCGCCGCCGGGTTGCGGGCCTCGAACGTCCGGGCGTAGCGATGCATCTGCAGGAGGCCGACCGAGTAGATGGCGGCCACGCCGACGGTGCCCGTCGCCTTCCGGTCGTCCTCCAGGGTCCTGACACGGTTCTCCAGCTCCAGGTATCGCGCCACCAGGTCCTTGCAGCCCTCGTAGTAGACCTTCCCCTCCTCCGTCAGGACGAGGGGCCGTTTCGATCGGTCGATCAGCCGGACGCCCAGCCGGACTTCCAGCTGATGGACCGCCTGGCTCGCCGAGGACTGCGAGATCTTGTTCTCCGACGCGCCCTTGGAAAAGCTGGCCCAGCGCACCACGTCGCAGAAAATCTGAAGCGACTCGAACTGCATGCGACTTCGTCCGCCCGCATTTCTCGATAGTGTGCGCCGACCCGTATCGGTTTTCGTAATAATAAACGGACGACGGGAGCGCCACGTCAAGACTTTTCTCCCGAAATTGCGCCGACGGACCGTCGCGACGCTCGCAAAAGGCGCACGCGGATCGGAGGGTTTGCGCGACCGGAGCGATCGGGCCGGGCCGGCGTCAGCCGGGCGGGGCGGAGCGCTCGGCCCAGGCGCGGACGGCCTCGGCGATGCCCGCGACCTCGGCCATCGCGCCGACCCCGACGTCGCCGCAGGCCAGCCGCTTGGACTGGGGCGGCACCAGGACGATCGCCGGGGCCTCGCGGACGAAATGGCCCTCGGCCGTGGCCAGGGACCAGTCGGCGGGGACCTCGCGGCCGGCGACGTCCGACCAGATCCGGGCCAGGTGCCGGGCCGTGGCGGGCTTGTCCCACATCAGCGTGTTCATCGCCGGGGCCAGGACGACGGGGCGGGAGAAGTCCCAGGCGCGGAACAGGCAGGTGAGCAGGTTGTCGCACAGCCCCAGCGCGAGCTTGGCCAGCGTGTTGGCGTCGAGCGGGGCGAGGACGAGCATGTCGGCGCGTCGCCGCAATTCGATGTGGAGGATGTCGTCGCCGCGGGCGTAGAGGGCCCCCGGCCATTCGTCGGCGTCGCGATGGAGCGGGGTGCCCG
>MKTT01000058.1:159010-209111 GCA_001898385.1 Planctomycetales bacterium 71-10 | reverse complement strand
CGGTTGGAGATCATCAGCCGCTCGGTCGCGCGCTCGGCCAGGATCGACGCGACGACCTTGAGGTCGCCGCTGATGGGGCCCGCCAGGTCTTCGAACTCCGGCGGTAGGTCGAGGGAGCGCGGCGCGGGGGACTGGGTGCGCGGAGCCATGAGATGAACCCTCCTTGGCCGGGGGTGGCCCGGGCTGTCGTCCGAGACGTCCTCGATGTGGAAAGTACACGGGCGTCTCCCGCCCGGTCAAGTCGCCACCCGGCGGGCCCCCGGCCGAGGGGCGCGGGGCGCGCGCCGGGTCGTCGACATATCCGGCCGAGTCGACGTATCCGATGCGCCCTCGCGGTCCCGCCAGGACGAATCATAGGACGCGACGCGGGCCGTTTCCAATCGATTCCGCCCGCCGGTCAGAACCACGAGGGTTCGGGCTCCTTGCGGGCCCCCGGGCCGAGCGCCTGCGTCACCAACTCGACGATCCGGGGGCCGTCGACCAGCTCGATCGGATGGTCGGCGGCGAACTTCTCCGCGGCCAGCGAGAACGTGCTGGTGGTGACGAAATACCCCTTGTGCGCGTGGGCGTGGTGGACCGAGCCCAGGAATTTCTGGAGTTCCGGAGAGCCCACGACGCCCCGCTTGTGGTACTTGCACTGGACGACCGCGCGGAGCCCGGAACGCCGCAGGTGGATGTCGATCCCCTCGTCGCCCGACCCGCCGACCTGGGCCACCTCGTAGCCCATCGCCTCGAACAGCTCGCCGACGAACTCCTCGAAGGTCTCGGGCGAGAGCGTGGTGAGCTGGGCGAGCTTCAGCTCGGCGCGGCGGGCCTGGAGGCGGAGGCGCTCGGCGCGCTCCTTGTGGTCGCGGACCTCGTCGCGGAGCCGTGCGACCTCGGCCTCGTGCGACGCCCGCTCGACGTCGTCGAGCCGCGCGAGGTAGCGGTCGATCTTGAACAGGGCGTTCTCGATGGAGTTGTCGAGCCGGCCGCGCTCGGCGCGGGTGAGCTGGTTCTGATAGCGCCGGAAGACCGCGTAGTTCAGGTGCTCGACCGCCCCGGCCATCTCGGCCGCGGAGGTGATCGCCGGGGCGTCCTCCTGGTACGGCGCGGCCTTCCAGAGCAGCCCCTGGCGGGGGACCTGGCCGGCGGTCGGCGTCGCGGCGGGGGCGCCCTCGGCCCTGGCGCGGAGCCATTCCAGGATCGTCGCGGCGCACTCGGGTCCCATGCACTCCATCGTCGCTCGCCTCCTCACCTCGACGTGACCGAACGTCCATACACCGATTCTGTCGTCGCCGCCCGGCCACGCCAAGCCTTCGAGACGCCCGGATCGTTGACGCTCCGCCGATGTGCGGCCAGAATCGGGACGAGGGCGCGACGCCGCGCCCCGCACGACGGGCACGACCTTCGCATGATGGTGTGCGACGTGGGCCGAGCCGAAGGAGGACGCCATGGGACGTTTCGCCGTGATCTTGCCGGCCGCGGGCCGGTCGAGCCGCTTCGGCGACCCGAAGACCAAGAAGATTTATACGGACCTGGACGGGCGGGCGGTGTGGCTGCGCTCGCTCCGGCCGTTCCTGAACAACGACCACGTCGGCCAGATCATCATCGCCATCGCCGAGGACGACCGCGAGATGTTCGAGAGGCGGTTTCGCGACGACGTCGCGTTCCTGGGCCTCGACGTGGTGATCGGCGGGGCCGAGCGATCCGATACCGTCGGGGTCGCGCTGGCGAAGGTCAAGGGGTCGTGCGACTTTGTCGCCGTCCATGACGCGGCCCGGCCGTGCGTGACGCCGGCGCAGGTCGCCGCGGTCTTCGGCGCTGCCCTCGAACGCGGGGCCGCCATGCTGGCGATCCCCGTCGCCGACACGATCAAGCGTGTCGAAGAGGGCGTCGTCGCCGCCACGGTGCCGCGGGCGGGGCTCTACCTGGCCCAGACGCCCCAGGTCTTCCGCCGCGACTGGCTCGCCGAAGCCTACGATCGCCGCGATCCGGCGGCGGCGGCCACCGACGACGCGCAGCTCGTGGAGGCGGCCGGCCATCCGGTGGCGATCGTGGCCGGCTCCGCGTTCAACCTCAAGATCACGACCCAGGAGGACCTGAAGCTCGCGCGGGCCGTCCTCCGGGTGATCGAGCAGGAGGAGGAGGCCCGGGGGCCGGGCGGCCATCCGTTCGCCGACGAGCGGGCGATGTGGGACGACCTGCCGAAGCTCCGCCCGTCCGACCTCTTCGGGATCTGAGCCGGAGGGACGCCGTGGACGCCGAACGCCCGAGTCCTCGCGGTCGAGCCCTGGCGGCGGCCGTCGGCGCGTCGCTCGCCGCGGTGCTGAGGTCCCGGGGGCGGCGCTGGTGGTGCCGCTGCGGGCTCGCCGCGCCGTGGGTCTCGGACGCCTGGGGGCCGCACAATTCGCAGCACCTCGCCGACCCTTACACCATCACGCACGTCCCCCACGGGCTGCTGCTGTACGCCCTTCTCCGCCCGCTCCGGGGGCGTCTCTCGGCCGACTCGCGGTTCGTCCTGGCGGTCGGCCTGGAGTCTGCCTGGGAGGCGTTCGAGAACACCGAGACCGTGATCGGCCACTATCGGAAGACCACCGCGGCCCAGGGCTACGTCGGCGATTCGGTGGCCAATTCCCTGGGCGACCTCGCGGCGTGCGCGCTGGGATACGAGGTCGCCTCCCGGCTGCCGGCGCGGGCCTCGGCGGCGGTCTTCCTCGCGCTGGAGGGGGCGGCCCTCGCCGCCTGCCGGGACGGTTTCGTGCTGAACGTGCTGACCGCCGTGCTTCCCATGGAGGGCGTCAAGCGATGGCAATCGGCGGGCCGGGGGTGAACGCCCCCGACGCCGCCGGCCGCCGCACGATCCGCCGGGCCTTCCCTCGCGGGGGAGGCGGGACGTCTCGACCTCAGTCTTCCTTCAGCAGCTTCTTGAGGGTCGGCTCGACGGCCGCGGCCCACAGCTCATAGCCCTTCTCGCTCAGGTGGAGGTAGTCGGGCATGATGTCCTTGGAGATCGTGCCGTCCGGGTTGACGAACGACGAGCCGATGTCCAGGTAGTGGACCTTGCCGCCGTCCAGCTTGGAGATGCGGGCGTTGACGTCGGTGAGCTTCTTCCGCGTGTCGTCCGGCTTCTCGCCGCGGGGGAAGACGCCCAGGAGGAGGATCTCGGTGTCGGGGAGCGTCTTCTGAAGCTCGGCCACGATCGCCTCCACGCCCTCGGCGATCTGGTCGGCCGGGTTGGAGCCCGCGTTGTTGGTGCCGATCATGAGCATCAGCGCCTTGGGGTGCAGGCCGACCAGCTCGCCGTTCTGGATCCGCCAGAGGACGTGCTGCGTCTGGTCGCCGCCGATCCCCAGGTTCAGGGCCTTGCGCTGGCCGTAGTACTTCTTCCAGACCGGGTTCTGGCCCCAGCCCTCGGTGATGGAGTCGCCCAGGAAGATCACGTCGACGCCGGCGCCCTCGCGGGCCTTCTTCACGTCCTCCAGGTATTTCTCGTGGCGCTGCTGCCACCAGCCGTCCTTCCTGGGGGCGGGGACGGCGGTCGGGGGGGCCTGGGCGACGGCCTGGGCCGACGCGGCGATCAGGAATGAACCGGCCAGGGCCGCGACGAGGCGGCGGGGGCCGAAGGATCCGCGGATCATCTCGTGAGCACCTCAGGATGGGGGGGAGGGACGACGCCGCGCGCCGCCGCTTCGGGAGCATGGTAAACGGCCCCCGGACCCCGTTCCAGGCTCAAGGCTCCCAGGGGCGGCCGAAGTGCTCGGCGTAGCAGACCTCGTCCAGGCCGAACCGGCCGGGGAACGGCCTCTCCTCGGCGGCGTATCCCAGGGCGATCAGGCAGCAGACCGAATGGTCGTCGGGGACGCCGAACTCGCGCCGGACGGCCTCGGCGTCGAAGCCCTCCATCGGGGCCGACGCCACGCCCAGCGACTCGGCAGCCAGCATCAGCGTGGCCGCGGCGAGCATCGTCGAGCGGGTCGCCCAGAGGGCGCGGTCCCGGACGTCGCGGAGCGCCGAGGCCGCCCGGCCGCGGGCCTCGGCGGCCCGCTCGAGCGTGCAGGCCCCCGAGGCGACCTGCATCGCCAGCATCGGCTCCAGGTGGGTGCGGTCCGGGTGGTGGTAGCCCAGGACGATCACGACGACGGGCGCCTGCGTCACCTTGGGCTGGTTCCGCGCGCAGGCCCGCAGCCGGCGTCGGTTGGCCGCCTCGCGCACGACCAGGAACCGCCACGGCTGGAGGTTCGCCGAGGATGGGGCGAGCGTCGCCGCGGCGAGGAGCCGTTCCAGCAGCGGCGAGGGCAGGGGACGGGCGGGGTCGAAGGCCGGCGTCGCGCGGCGTCGGCGGACGGCCTCCTCGACGGTCGGCGGGCGCGGGTCGGGCTCGGTCGGGTTCAACGGCGATCCTCCTCGGGCGGGCGGCCCCTGGCACGCCCCCCCGCCCCGTTATAGACTGGCGGCTCGAACTCGGGAACGGCCCTCGTGCGAGGGGCCCCCGGGCCCTTGGGATCGTACGACCAGGAGAACGGCGACGATGAACGCGATGAGCATGACGCGCCGGGCGGCCCTCGCCCTGGCGATGGCGATGGCGGCGGTGGCGGCGGCCCCGGCGCGCGCCGAGGAGCCGAAGTGGACCTCGCTGTTCGACGGCAAGACCCTCAGCGGCTGGACCGTCGGCGGCAACCCGGCGAGCAAGTGGGAGGTCGTGGACGGAGAGATCCGCGGCTCCGGCCCCGCCTCGATGCTCTACAGCCCGAAGAAGTACAAGAACTTCCGCCTCAAGGCCGAGGTCAAGATCTCCGACAAGGCCAACTCCGGCCTCTACTTCCGCTCGCCGACCAACACCGGCAACTTCACCGACGGCTACGAGTGCCAGATCAACAGCACCCACACCGACCCGATCCGCAATGGGTCGCTCTACGGCTTCGTCCACATCTACCGCGACATCGTCAAGCCCGACACCTGGTTCACCTACGAGATCGAGTGCATCGACGGCGAGTGGCGCGGCCGGAAGGCCCCCCACATCCGCGTGAAGATCGACGGCGAAGAGCTGTACATGTTCATGGACTTCGCCCAGACGTGGAAGGACGGCCACTTCGCCTTCCAGCAGCACGACCCGGGGAGCAAGGTCGCGATCCGCAAGGTCGAGGTGCAGGAACTGCCGTGACGGCGCGTCCGTGAATGTTGTATGATCGTCCGGGCGCGGCCCAGGGCCGGCGGGATGCTCTCCTCTCCCGGCGGCCCCCACATCCTCCCGGCCCCGTCCTTCCCCCGCCCGCCGGCCCCCGGCGGTGCGTCGCAGCCCCCCACCGCAATACCCGGAACGAGCGAGAGTCTACCGATGGCGAATATGTGGGTCCGTAAATCGATCGCCGCGCTCAAGGCCGAGGCGGCCGCGAGCGAGGAGGGGGGGCTGAAGCGTACCCTCACCGGCGTCAACCTCATCATGCTGGGGATCGGCGCCGTCATCGGGGCGGGCTTCTTCGGCCTCACCGGCGAGGCGTCCGCGAAGTACGCCGGACCGGCCATCTCGCTCTCGTTCGTCCTGGGCGGCATCGTCTGCGCCTTCGCCGGCCTCTGCTATGCGGAGATGGCCTCCACCGTCCCCGTCGCCGGCTCGGCCTACACCTACGCCTACGCCACGATGGGCGAGTTCATCGCCTGGCTGATCGGCTGGGACCTGATCCTCGAATACATGGTCGGCGCGACGACAGTCGCCATCAACTGGTCCGGCTACGTCGCCAGCTTCCTGCACGATCGCGGCCTGGACCTGCCGGCGCAGTTCCTCGCCGCGCCGGGGACGAAGATGATCGAGGTCCCCGACGCCGTCGCCCAGCAGCTCCACCTGCGGCACGGCTGGTCGATGCTCGCCTCGGTCGAGGAGGCCCTGCGGGGGGCCGGGATCGACTACGCGTCGTTCCCCCAGGCGAGCGCCCTGTTCAACGCCCCGGCGATGCTGATCGTCGCCCTGGTGACGGCCCTGCTCGTCGTCGGCGTGCAGGAGTCGGCCCGGGTCAACAACGTGATCGTGTTCATCAAGGTCTCGATCCTCGTCCTGCTGATCGTCCTCGGCCTGCCGATGGTCAGCTCCGAGAACTGGGGCGGCTCCTACATCCAGCCCTCGGAAGGCCCCTGGTACGACTTCCGATACGGCTGGAGCGGCGTCCTGCGGGCGGCCGGCCTGGTCTTCTTCGCGTACATCGGCTTCGACGCCGTCTCGACGACGGCCCAGGAGGCCAAGAACCCCCAGCGCGACATGCCCATCGGCATCATCGGCTCGCTGGTGATCTGCACGGCCCTCTATTTCCTCGGGTCGATCGTGCTGACCGGCGTGGTGAACTACAAGCAGCTCCACGTCCCCGACCCGGTCGCCGTCGCCACCGACGCGATGAAGATGCCGTGGCTGTCGTTCTACGTGAAGATCGGCGCGATCATGGGGCTCTCCTCCGTGATCCTCGTCATGCTGATGAGCCAGCCCCGCATCTTCTACTCCATGTCCAAGGACGGCCTGCTGCCGGCGATCGTGGCCAAGGTCCACCCTCGGTTCCACACGCCGTACATCACCACGATCATCACCGGCCTGATCGTCATGACGGCCGCGGCGCTCCTGCCGCTGAACGTGGCCGGCGAGCTGACCTCGATCGGCACCCTGTTCGCCTTCGCGATCGTCTCGGCGGGGACGCTCTACCTGCGCGTCACCCAGCCGGACGTCGAGCGGCCGTTCAAGGCCCCGTTCATCTGGTTCACGGCGCCGATGGGCGTGCTCACCGCCGTCGGCCTGATGCTCCCGCTGCCGCTGGACACCTGGATCCGGCTCATCGTCTGGATGGCGATCGGCCTGGTGATCTACTTCGCCTACGGCAAGAGCCACAGCGTCCTGGGGAACCGCAAGCCCGAGGATTCCCTCGTCGGCGTCGACTGAACGTCGCAACCGCCGCGATCACCGGACGTCGGGGCCGACATCCCTGGGGATGGCCGGCCCCGGCCTATTTCCGCCCCCACAAAAGTCGAAGGGCGAAGCGACGATGTCCAGGCCGCGCGTGCTGCTCTCGTGGAGTTCCGGCAAGGACTGCGCCTGGGCGCTGCACGTCCTGCGAAGCCGGGGCGACGTGGAAGTCGTCGGCTTCTTGACGACCTTCAACGAGGCGGCCGATCGGGCGGCGATGCACGCCGTGCGGCGACGTCTGGTCGAAGCCCAGGCCGAGGCCGCGGGCCTGCCCCTCCGCGCGGTGATGCTGCCGTACCCGTGCTCGAACGAGGTCTACGAGGCTCGCATGGCGAAGGCATGCGCCGGCGCGGTACAGGCCGGCGTCACCCACGTCGCGTTCGGAGACCTGTTCCTGGAGGACGTGCGCGACTATCGCATCTCGAAGATGCGCGGGGTCGGGCTGGAGCCCCTGTTCCCGGTCTGGTGCGGGCCGGAGGCGACCACGGCCCTGGCTCGCGAGATGATCGCCGCGGGGATCGGCGCGACCCTGACGTGCGTCGACCCGAAGCAGCTCGATCCGAAGTTCGTGGGCCGGCCATTCGACGAGGCGCTCCTCGCCGACCTTCCCCCCGGCGTCGATCCCTGCGGGGAGAGGGGCGAATTCCACACATTCTGCCACCGCTCGCCGGCGTTCCGACGCGAGATCCTCGTCGAGGTCGGCGAGGTCGTCCACCGGGACGGCTTCTGGTTCGCCGACCTGGACGCGGCCCGCGCCGACTCCGAGGGATGACGTCGGACGCTCACCCGACGGCCTCCGCGCCGGCTTCGCCTTCCAGGGCCGCGGGGCGGGGGGCGATCCAGCGGGCGACGGCGGTGGCCAGGATCACGCCGACGCAGCCGATCATCATCGCGGTGAGGCCGATGTTGAGCCAGCCGCGGACGACTTCGCCGGCCCGGACCATCCCCAGGAACTTCCCGCTGATCTCGTAGTAGGCGGCCGTCGCCGTGGTCGCGACGACGAACGCCATGGGGAGGATGGTCGTCCAGGCGTAGCGGCCCCGGCCCGAGTTGAACAGGGCCGTCGTCACGACGGCCAGCGCGATCACCGCCAAAAGCTGGTTCGCCAGGCCGAACATCGGCCAGATGCTCTCCACGGAGCCCGTGGCGATGAAGTAGCCCCAGCCGAAGACCACCAGCCCCGTCGCCAGCATCGAGGCCGGAAGCCAGTCGAGGTCGCCCAGCGGCTTCCAGACCCGGCCCAGCAACTCCTGCACGAGGAACCGGGCGATGCGCGTCCCGGCGTCGATCGTGGTCAGGATGAACAGGGCCTCGAACATGATGGCGAAGTGGTACCAGAAGGCTTTCAGCGAGCCCAGGCCCGGCATGGCCTCGGTGAAGATCCGGGCCATCCCGACGGCCAGCGTCACCGCGCCGCCCGTCCGGCCGTGCAGCGACTCCTGCACGTCCTTCTCCATCGCCACCAGCTCGCTCGCCGGCGTCGCGCCGGGGGCCGGGTCGAGGGCGTGCTCGCCGTGCATGTCGAACTCGGCCGCCTTGAGGAACCGCGCGAAGTCGGGATTCTGGGCGAGGAAGTCCGGGCGCTTGCCCAGGTCGATGTTGATGTCGTAATACATCGCGCTCGGCAGGGCCGCGGCGGCGATCAGGGCGACCACGCCCACCAGCCCCTCCATCAGCATCGCCCCGTAGCCGATCATGCGGACGTCGGACTCTCGCTTGATCATCTTGGGCGTGGTCCCCGAGGCCACCAGCGAGTGGAACCCGGAGATCGCCCCGCACATGATGCAGATGAAGACGTAAGGGAAGACCGGCCCGTTGAACGACGGCCCCCCGCCCTGCGCGAAGAACGCGTTGACCGCCGGGGCCTCCAGCTTGGGATTGGCGACGACCACGCCGGCCACCAGCAGGAAGATGGTGCCGATCTTGAGGAAGCTGGAGAGGTAGTCGCGGGGGCAGAGGAGCAGCCACACCGGCAGCACGGCCGCGACGAACCCGTAGGCCGCCACCGCGACCACCGTCCAGGTCCGCGAGAGCGAGAAGTACGGCTCCAGCGCGGAGCCGGGCACCAGGCTCCCCAGGCCCGTCACGGCCAGGACCATCGCGGCCCCGATGAGCGACGCTTCCACCACCTTGCCCGGCCGCAGCTTGTACATGTACCAGCCGACGAACAGGGCGATGGGGATCGTCATGGCGATGGTGAACGTCCCCCACGAACTCCCCGGCACCTGGCGCCGGGCCTTCTCCGGCAGCGTGAAGCCCCCGCCGGGCGCGGAGGTCAACGACTGGTCCCCCGGGACGGCGAGCTTGAACCCCTCGTGGAAGTCCATCGCCTGGCCCTCGCCCGCGCCGAAGCGGTATTTCGAGCCGGGGGGGACGTCGTACACCTTCGGCCCGCCGACGATCGTCATCGACTTGACCTCGGCGCCTTCGGGGTAGGCCAGGACGGTCCCGGCCTTCATGGCGACCTCCTCGCCGCCGAGGGCCTTCACGACCACGACCCCCAGCCCGGCCAGGGCGATGATGATGATGTAGAGGATGGCGATCGTCGCCGCGGCCCCCGCCGGCCGGCCGATCTCGGTCCGGGCCAGGCTGGCGAGGCTCCGCCCCCCGCGCTGGGTGGAGAGGGCCAGCACCATCATGTCCTGCACGGCCCCCGCCAGGCAGACGCCGACGACGATCCAGATCAGCCCCGGCAGGTATCCGAACTGGATCGCCAGCACCGGCCCGATCAGCGGCCCGGCCCCGGAGATCGCCGCGAAGTGGTGCCCGAACAGCACCCAGCGGTTCGTGGGCTCGAAGTTCTGGCCGTCCTCGAACCGATACGCCGGCGTCACCCGCGAATCGTCCAGCGCCGCCACGCGGTTCGCGAGGAAGCGGCTGTAGAACCGTAAGGCGGTCGCCAGGACCGCCAGGACGCCGACCATCACCGGCATCGCGTGCATCGTCATGGACCCGAACCCCTGAGCCTCATCCCCCGGACGTCGACGGCTCGCCCCGTCGAGCGTAGCGATGATACCAGAGCGGACGCCCGGGGCGCACGGGGATGCCCGGCCTCTCGCATCGATCGAGACGCGGGCCTATCAGGCGAAGATCCGATCCACCGCCAGTCGCCAGCCGGGGACGGCGGGCTCGGCGTCCGCCTGGTCGCTGCGGTTGAATTCGACGGGCACGGCCTGCTGGTCGCGTTGGAACTTGCGAATCCGATTCGCAACGGGGTCGACGTCCCAGACGACGAGCGTCCCCGCCTCGAAGTAATCGATCCGCTTTGCGGCCATCTCCGCCTCGGCGCGAGGGCCGTAGTCCCCTTCGCTGCGGACCTCGACGGCGAACGTCGGAGGTCCCTGGATGAACCGCATTCGATTCCCCGGGAGCGGACCGATGTAGTAGGCGGCGTCCGGCGAGAACGATTCCCGCCCCGAGGAAAGTTCCGGGATTGCGAATCCGACGTTGTCGCCCATCGCGACGCCTCGTCCCGTTTCCTCCGCGTGATCGTCGAGGCTCCGGAAGATCCGAGACGCGACCCGGCTCGGGAAGAAACCCGTGGGCATGAAACGCACGATCCTCCCGGCGATCAGTTCCGCCTTGCCTTCGACACGACCCAGGTCTTCGATCGTGGCGACGGCTCGCGTCACGGACGACATGCGGCACCTCGACGGTTCGCGGCCCCGACGGCGGATGAAGTCCCCGCCGCCTGTATGCTATGCCATGAGCCGGCCGCCGGCCAATTCCAATCGGGACTCACCGCTTCTTCGTCTTGTACCCGAGCTTCTGCAAGGCCCGCTCGGCGGCGTCGCGATGATCGCCCTGGAGTTCGACCTGGCCGTCCTTGAGGGTGCCGCCCGTGCCGCACGCCGTCTTGAGGCGCGTGGCCAGGTCGGCCAGGTCGTTGCCGTCGGGGTCGAGGCCGGAGACGACGGTCACGACCTTCCCCTTCGGCCGCTTCTCGACCGCCAGGCGGGCCGTCTGCTTCTCCGGGGGGATGCGGACCGGCTCGTCCACCTTGGGCGGGCAGGTGCATTCGGCTTCGAGCCGGCCGCAGCCTTCGCAGGCGGGGGGGCGGTCCCAGGGCGTTCCGGCGAACAAACGGGTCAACGCGAAGCTCCTGGGGGCGGTCAGACCACGGTGCGGAAGTATTCCAGGGTCCGCTTCAGGCCCTCGGCGCGGTCGACGACCGGGTTCCAGCCGAGGATCGTCTGGGCCTTGGTGATGTCGGGCCGACGCCGCTTGGGGTCGTCCTGGGGGAGGGGCTCGTTGACGATCGTGCTCGTCGTCCCGCCGACCAGGGCGATGATCTCCTCGGCGAGTTGGGACACCGTGATCTCGACGGGGTTGCCGATGTTCACCGGAAGGGCGTAATCGGAGCGGAGCAGGCGGTAGATGCCGTCCACCAGGTCGGTGACGAAGCAGAAGCTGCGGGTCTGGTCGCCGTTCCCGTACAGGGTGATGGGCTCGCCGCGGAGGGCCTGCTTCATGAAGTTGGGGAGCACGCGGCCGTCGTTCAGCCGCATGCGGGGGCCGTAGGTGTTGAAGATCCGGACGATGCGGGTCTTCACGCCGTGGTAGCGGTGGTAGGCCATCGTGATGGCCTCGGCGAACCGCTTGGCCTCGTCGTAGCAGCCGCGGGGGCCGATGGTGTTGACGTTGCCCCAGTATTCCTCGACCTGGGGGTGGACGTCCGGGTCGCCGTAGATCTCGGACGTGCTGGCGAGCAGGAACCGGGCGTCCTTCGCCTTGGCGAGCCCGAGCGCGTTGTGGGTCCCCAGCGAGCCGACCTTCAGCGTCGGGATCGGATGGGCGAGGTAGTCGGCCGGGCTGGCCGGGCTGGCGAAGTGGAGCACGTTGTCGACCGGGCCGTCGATCTCCATGGCCTCGGAGACGTTGTGCTCGATGAACCGGAACTTCGGGTCCGCCTCCAGGTGATCGATGTTCCGGAGCGTGCCCGTCAGGAGGTTGTCGACGCAGACGACCTCGTCGCCCTCGGCCAGGAACCGCTCGCAGAGGTGCGACCCGACGAACCCCGCCCCCCCCGTGATGACCGTTCTCAACGTCCTGCCTCCGAACCGTTCTCCATGCCCGCCCGGGGACCACGGCCCCGCGAGCCGCCCTCATCATAGCGAGTCGCGGGCGGCTCCGTCAGCCGGGGGCGGCCTGCGAGCCGCCTCCAGAGCGCGACGATGCGACCCCAAACGCGGGCCGGTCGCGTCGGCGGGGGGGCGAAGGAGAGGAAGTCGACCAGGTCGTAGCCGAACGGCCGGTACTCGGCCGCGTAGCCGTTCCGCAGCAGGCACTCGACCATGAGCGAGGCCGCGGCGAAGTTGTGGCTGTGGATGAAGAACCGGGCCTCGCGGAGGTGCTCGCGGTCGCCGCAGCAGAGCCAGCGGACGACGGCCATGCCGCAATCGTCGCGCATCACGTCGACGAAGCGCTCGCCGTTCAGGTCGTGGTCGAGGTGGACCTCGTCCCAGGGCTCGGCCAGGCGGCCGATGCAGGCGTCGGCGCGCGTGATCCAGACGGCCTGGGGGCAGCGGTCGAGGAACACCTCGGCGCGACGCGGGTCGTCGTCCAGGAACAGCACGCGCCTGGATGGCCGCTCTCGGTCCGCGCCATGGGGCTCGGCCGCCGGGGCGGGGGGGGGCTCCGCGGGCCGGACGCTCGGGGATTCCATCACGGGGGCGACCTCCCCTCTCGACTGGCCGTCAGGATCAGCCGCCGACGCGATCGGCGGAACTGGGCGGCCCGGGCAGGGGATATTCCAGGATCGAAGCTCCGGCTCGGCCCGCCAACTCCACGAGGCGGAGGTAGCCGGCGGTCACCCGCGCCTCCTCGTCCGCCACGTAGGACGGGTCGAGCCCGGCCTTCGCGAACGGTCCGTCGGCGACGGCGGCGGCGAAGGAATCGTGGACGATGAACTGGCTCAGCGCCGGATTGCAGCGGAGGTGTCGCTCCGGGGATCGGTGGAGCGACTCGGGATCGACCTCGCCCAGCACGTAGCGCAGGTAGAGGTCCGATTCCAGGAGGTGTTCGACCTCCCCGCCGCAGACCGCGCAGAGATAGCCTTGATCGCAATGCGCCATGACGGGCCTCGCGGTTCGCGCCGTCGCTTCACGGCGTGGATTCTAGCACGTCGGCCATCGAATATGAACCCGGGGCCTTGCCCGCGAGGAACACGGCGGCGTCGATGGCCCCCCGCGCGAATCCGTCGCGGTTGAGCGCGCGGTGGGTCAGTTCCAGGGTGTCGCCGGCGACGGCGAACAGGACGGTGTGCTCGCCGGGGCAGTCGCCGGCGCGGACGGCATGCATGCCGATCTCGCCCCGGGGCCGCTCGCCCACCTGGCCCTCGCGGCCGTGGACCAGCGGGCCCGCGCCCGTCGAGGCCGTCACGACCTCGGCCAGCCGCAGGGCGGTGCCGCTGGGGGAGTCCTTCTTGAGCCGGTGGTGGCGCTCGACGATCTCCACGTCCGCCTCGGGCCCCATCCCCGCGGCGGCCTGCGCGACGAGCTTGAACAGCAGGTTCACGGCCCGGCTCGTGTTCGGCGAGGCCAGGACGGGGACCTCGGCCGACGCGGCCTCCAGGGCGCGGCGGGCGTCGGCGTCGAGCCCGGTCGTGCCGACCACCAGCGCGACCTTCGCGAGCCGGCATCGATCGGCCGCCTCGGCCACGGCCGAGGGGTGCGAGTAGTCGATCACGACGTCGAGCGGCGTGTCCGCGACGGCGTCGAGGCCGCGGACGACCACGCCGAGCGGGCCGACGCCCGCCGCGGCCCCCGCGTCCTCGCCGAGCTTCGCCCGGTCGATCGCCGCCGCCAGCTCGACTCGGGGATCCTGGGCGATGAGCTGGATCAGGCGCAGGCCCATCCTCCCCATCGCTCCGTGCAGTCCGATGCGGATGCGAGCCGTGCTCACGGGCCGGCGTTCCTTTCCGGGTGGGTGGTGGGTGCGACTCGGGGGCGCCGGGGCCGATCAGGAGGAGGGCGCCGAGGAGTCGGAATCGAGGGCGATGGCCCGGATGATGTCGTCCAGGTCGTTCGGGACGACGACCGGGCGGTTGGCGAAGCCGGCGCGCCTCACGCCGCGGCTCCCCAGGACCTTCTCGAAGTTCTCCTGGTCCGCGCCATGGTAGGCGACGGTCGCGGTGGGGTCCTTGAGCTGGTGGCCGGTGAGGATGCAGACGACCCGGTCGGACGGGGCGATGAGCCCCTCCTCGCGGAGCCGCCGGGCCCCGGCGACGCTCGCGGCGCTGGCGGGCTCGCAGCCGAGGCCGCCGGCTCCCACCCACGCCTTGGCGTCCATGATCTCCTGGTCGGAGACCTCGCGGACGACGCCGTCGCAGAAGTCCAGGGCCCGGAGGCACTTCTTGAAGTTGACCGGCCGGTTGATCTCGATGGCCGAGGCGATCGTCGACGCCTTGACGCCGGCCGCGTCCAGCTCGTCGTAATAGGCGTCGACCCGGGCCGAGTCGGGCAGGCCGCTGCGCCAGCGGACCTCGCGGGAGCCGTACAGCTCGTGGAGCGTCCGCGCGCCGTGGGCGTTGATGACGGCCAGCCGGGGGACGCGGTCGATCAGGCCCAGGTGCTTCAGCTCGATGAACGCCTTGCCGAAGGCGCTGGAGTTCCCGAGGTTGCCCCCCGGGACCACGATCCAGTCGGGGACCTCCCAGCCCAGCGACTCCAGGACCCGGTACATGATCGTCTTCTGCCCCTCCAGCCGGAAGGGGTTGACCGAGTTCATGAGGTAGATGCCCAGGCGGTCGGCCACCTCGCGGACGCGCCGCATGGCGTCGTCGAAGTCGCCGACGATCTGGATCGTCAGCGCGCCGTGGTCGAGGGCCTGGGCGAGCTTGCCGTAGGCGATCTTGCCGGAGCCGATGAAGATGACGGCCTTGAACCCGAAATCGGTCGCCGAGCAATAGACGGCCAGGGCGGCCGAGGTGTTGCCGGTGCTGGCGCAGGCGACGCGGCGGGCGCCGATCATCCGGGCGTGGGTGAACGCCGCGGTCATGCCGTTGTCCTTGAAGCTCCCGGAGGGGTTCATCCCCTCGTATTGGAGCATCAGGCGGCCCGGATCCATGCCCACGGGCCGACCGACCTTGTCGGCCTTCTGGAGCAGCGTCCGGCCCTCGCCGATCGTCACCACCTCGTCGGCCGGGGCGAAGGGGAGCAGCTCGCGGAACCGCCAGACGCCCGAGAAGGCGAGCGGATCCAGCGGGCGCGACCACTTGGCCTCGAACTCCTTGAGGCTCCGCGGGGCCGGCAGGCGGTCCCAGTCGTACACGACGTCGACCAGGTCGCCGCAGCGGGGGCAGGAGAAGTGGGCCTCGTCGACGGCGAACGTCGCGGCGCACGACGGGCTCAGGCACTGCTGGTAGGCGGCCTCGGTCGCGCGTCGGGGGGATTCGGTCGTCGTGGTAAGCCCGGCCATCGGTCTACGCTCTCGCGGGGGAGGGGGTCGTCGGGCCGGCTCGGGCCCATTTCACACTCTAAGGCAACGCCCCGCCGCCGGCAAGCCGAGCGCCCTCGACGACGGGGCGGGGTTGACCGAATACAAGAATGTGTCTATCCTATTATAACATGAGGCGACGACGCCGCCCGTTCGTGCGACGGCGGCCGCGGCCTCAGCCCCGACGACACGTTTCCCCGCATCAGGAGAGTTTTGCGATGGCCGCAACCTCTGCCCGCGCCGCCGCGCCCGGGCGGTCGACGAAGACCGCCGCCGCGGCGTCCGCCCGCCGACTCGCCGAGATCCGCCGCGTCGCCGACCTGCTCAAGCAGGTCTCCGACCCCACCCGGCTCCAGGTCCTCCTCCTCCTGGGGGAGAAGGAGCGCAACGTCACCGAGCTGTGCGCCGACCTGGGGACCCAGAGCCAGCCCGCCGTCAGCCACCACCTGGCGCTGCTCCGCCACGGCCGGCTGATCGAGCCCCGGCGCTCGGGCAAGCACAACTTCTACGCCCTGACCGACGCCGGCCGCGAGCTGTCCAGGGTCGTGCAGTCGATCGTCGGCTGAGGCCGCGCCCGGGGGCCGCGCCGGCGAGGCCCGGCCTCCCGGCGGCCCTGCCGGTCAGCCGGCCAGGCACTCGCGCAGCACTTCCAGCCCGCGCGCGACGTCCCGGAGGCGGCCCGCCTGGTCGCCCACCTCGCGCTCGACGACGAGCGGGCCGCGGTAGCCCACGTCCTTCAGCGCCTTCACGAACGCCGGGATCCCCACCTCACCCTCGCCGAGCGGGACCTCCTCGCCCCACGCCCCCTTCACCTTGGGGCGGCGGGCGTCCTTGACGTGGACCGACCGGATGTCCGGCCCGAGGATCTTCACGGCCTCGATCGGGTCGCCCATGTCGTAGAGGAGCATGTTCGCCGGGTCGAAGTTCACCTTGAGGTTGGGCGACCGGAGGTCGTCGAGCGTCCGCCGCAGGAGCTGCGCCGTCTCCTGGCCGGTCTCGAACGCCAGGGTGATCCCCGCCTCGGCGGCCTTGTCGCCGGCCCTCGCCAGCACGTCGAGCATGGCCGATCGGCCGGGGTCGTCGATCTCGGGGAGGAAGCCGGCGTGGAGCATGAGGTCGGAGAGCCCCAGCGCCTTCGTGCGGTCGAGGGCCCAGTCGAGCCTGGCGAGGCGCTCGGCGCGGGTGGCCGGGTCGCCGAAGCCGCCGGTCTGCTGGATGGTCTGGGGCGTGGTGTAGTCCTCGCCGGGGAATCCGAGCATCGCGCCGGTCATCCGGAAGCCGGCCGCCCTCGCCGCGGCGGGGAGGTCGTCCCCCTCGTCCCAACTGGCGTGGTGGGGGTCGCCGCAGGCGATCTGGACGACGTCGACCCCCAGCCGGTCGAGGAAGCCTTTCAGCTCCGGCACGTTCTTGACCTGGAGGCTCCAGCTGCACACCCCCAGGGCGAGGGGTTCCAGGGGGCGGGACGTCGAGGCGTCGGCGGTGGGCACGATTCCGTCACCTGTTCGGGTTCGCGTGGGTGATGTCCGGGCGCCCCTCCGGGCGCACGCCCGATCATAGCCCACGACGGCCCCGGTTGCGAGTGCGCGACGGCCCCCCTTCAGACGGCCACGGCGTCGCACGACTCGGTCCGTCGCTCGGCGTCGGCCAGCATGCGCTCGGACGCCACCACGCGGTCGCGCCCGGAGCGCTTGGCCTCGTACAGGGCGATGTCGGCCGTGGTCATGAGGGCCTTGACGGTCCGCGGCCGGGCGATCGTGCTGCACGAGACGCCGATGCTGGCGGTGATCCTCAACTCCTTGCGGCCGGCCCGGACCGGGCGGACGGACAGCTCCCGGCGGAACTGATCGGCCCGCTCCCAGCCCTGGTCGGCCGAAGCGATCGGCAGGGCCAGGACGAATTCCTCGCCCCCGTACCGGGCGACCAGGTCCTCGGTCCGGGTCGAATCCCTCAGCACCTTGGCGACCTCGCGGAGCGCCGCGTCGCCGACGTCGTGGCCGTGGACGTCGTTGACGCGCTTGAAATAGTCGACGTCCACCATGAGGAGGGCGGTCCCGAGGTTCCGCGCCCGGTTGCGCTCGCAGAGCGGGCCGATCTGCTCCATGAAATAGCCGCGGTTGTAGAGCCCGGTGAGGTTGTCGCGCACCGTGCGCTCGAACATCTCGCGCTGGAAGCGCTCGTCGCACGGGTCCAGGCTGACGTACTTCAGGACGACCGTGACGCCGAGCTGGATCCGCGCCCCGTCCTCGATCCGGGCCGGCTTCCCCGGGGCGATCCGCTTGTTGTCCAGGTAGGTGCCGTTGCTGCTCCCCAGGTCGGTCAGCCAGGCGAGCCCGGAATCGTCGTGCTTGATGACGGCGTGACGGCGGGATACGGTCGGGTCGGGGAATTGGTGGGAGTTCTCCGCCGAACGGCCGAGGCTGGTCTCCGGCCCGTCGATGCGGAGCATCGCCCCCGTGGTCCCCCCGTTGACCATGATGAGGAACATGGGCGAAGGGGGGGGGACGTGGGTATCCTCCTCCTCCGTCTTGACCGGCGAGACGCAGACGTGCGTTGTTGCCTTCAGATCCATGAGCGCCTCGTTTCCCGATGGCGGACCGCCTCGCCCGGCCCATCCCCATGATCCCGACCCGGCTCGACCTTCGCCCGAGGGGCTGGGGTTATCGCTACCCTAGGTCGCCGCGGGAGGTTGTCAAATCGGATCGATGAAGGCCGCGGGGCGTATAGTTAGCGTTGGTTTCGCGCTCGAATCTCGCCCGCGGAGGGATGCTTGGATGTCTTGGTCCTGGAAGATCGGCCGGCTCGCGGGGATACCCATCTACGTCCACTGGACGTTCGTCATCCTCATCGCCTGGCTCGTGGCGGCGGGGGCGTCCGCCGGCGGCGACCTCGGGGCGGGGTTGGCGCAAGGGGCCTTCGCGCTGGCCCTGTTCGGGTGCGTGGTCCTGCACGAACTGGGGCACGCCCTGACGGCGCGACGGTTCGGCGTGCCGACTTCCGACATCACGCTGCTGCCGATCGGCGGCGTCGCCCGGCTCCAGAGGATCCCGGAGAAGCCCGTCCAGGAGTTGCTGGTCGCCCTGGCCGGGCCGGCGGTGAACGTGGCGATCGTCGCCGTGTTGTGGCTGGTCGGCGTGAGGTTCCCGGAAGCGGCCGACGACTCGAACCGGATCCTCCACTCCGGATTCTGGCCGAAGATCCTGCTGGTCAACGTGTTCCTGGCCGGCTTCAACCTCCTCCCCGCGTTCCCGATGGACGGCGGCCGGGTGCTGCGGGCGCTGCTGGCGATGAAGCTCCCGTACGCGAAGGCCACCCGGGCGGCGGCGTCCGTGGGCCAGCTCATGGCGATCGCGTTCGGCCTGTTCGGCCTGAGCAACGGGGCGCCGATGCTCCTGTTCATCGCCCTGTTCGTCTGGATCGGCGCCGAGGCCGAGGCGGTGCAGGTGGCGGAGCGGGCGGCGCTGAAAGGCGTCCCCGTCCGCGACGCCATGCTGACCGACTTCCGGTCCCTCCGCGCCGACGACACCCTCGGCCATGCGGCGGGCCTGCTGCTCGCCGGGGCCCAGCAGGATTTCCCGGTCGAGGATCATGACGACGAGCCGCGCGTGCTGACCCGCGCGAGCCTCATGGCCGGGCTGGCCGCTCGTGGGGCCGACGCCCCGGTGGCCGAGTTCGCGGCGGCGTCCGCCCCGGCCGTCGACGCCGACGCCCCGCTCGTGGCGGCCGTGACGGCCCTGCGCGAGCGCGGCGCGCCCTGCGCCCCGGTCGTCCGCGACGGCCGGGTCGTCGGGCTGCTGACGCTGGAGAACGTCGCCGAACTGCTCATGGTGCGCGAGGCGCTGGGGAAGACCGGCGACGGCTCGGTCTCCCCCGCGGGGGGCGAGACGGTCTACTGACCCGGACGACGGAGGCCGCCGTGACGACCGCCCAGAAGCTGGACCTCGCCGCCCGGACCGACGTCACGTTCCAACGCCGCGGCGGCGACTGGGTCGGCAAGTGCCTGATCTGCAACGGGCCGATCGCCTTCGACGCCGCCACCGGGGAGGGGGCGACGCTCGAACACATCCGGGCGCGAAGTCGGGGCGGCGGCGAGGAGGCCGGGAACCTCGCCGCGGTCCACGGCCGCTGCAACTGGGAGAAGGGCCGGCGCTGGGATCCCAGGAAGCGACGCTCGGCCGAGGACTACGAGGCGTTCGTCGCCCGCCTGCTGGCCAGGCGGGCGGAACGCTGGCGGCCCGTCGTCGATCCTCGGCCGGGCGGGAACGTCAGCGGGCGGTCAGCTCCTTGAGCAGCTCCTCGGCGCGATAGACCGAGCGGAGGGCCTCGGCGATGCCGCGCGAGTCGACCGAGACGGCGCGGGCGACCGCGTCGTCGTAGCCGAAGTCGAGGACCAGCGACTGGATGTTGCCGTCGAAGATCAGGCCGACGACCTCGCCGTCGCGGTTCACGACCGGGCTGCCGGAGTTGCCGCCGATGATGTCCGCGGTGGAGACGAAGTTGAACGCGGCGGTCAGGTCGAGCCGCCCGGAGTCCTTGGCCTCGTGCCACGACGGCGGCAGCTTGTACGGCGGCCGGGCCCCGTGGGCCTTCTCATGTTCGAAGGCCCCGGCGATGTTCGTGTAGGGCGGGATCGCCTTGCCGTCGACCGTGTATCCCTTCACCGCGCCGAAGGCCAGGCGGAGGGTGAACGTGGCGTCGGGGTAGATGCTGTCCCCCTTCTCCTCGAAGAGCGCCCGGGCGATGAGGGCGTAGTTGGCGGCCTCGACGCCTTCCACCTCGTCCTCGCGCTCCTTGCGGAGGGCGCGGGCGTCGGCGTCGACGGCGAGGGCCAGTTTGATCATCGGGTCTTCGCTGGCCTCGATCGCGGCCTTGCCCCCCTCGGCCAGCCTGCGCCGGACGGCGACGTCGGCGAGCTTGCTGCCGTCGACCAGGTCGGCGGCGGCCCGCTCGGGCGAGCGGCCGGAGAGCACGCGGGCGAGCACCGGGTCGTCGGGGGCGACCTTCTTCCAGTAGGCGAGGCCGAAGGCGAACTTCTCGCGTTCGAACTCGGGGTAGATCGGGGCGGTGGAGAACAGTTCCAGCTCCAGCGATTCGAGGGCCGAGTCGCGGTATTCCTTGAGGCGGTCGGCGTTGGGCTTGGGCTTCTCCTCGGCCAGGCGGACGAGGTCGCGGGCGATGTGGAACAGGGCCGAGTCGAGCCCGCGGCCCCGTTCGATGAACATGTAAGGCTTCGCGGTCTTGATGTTGACCTGTTGGGCTTCGGCGATCTTGTCCCAGGCCGCGCCGTAGGCGGCCTGTCGGGCGGGGTCGGCGGCGACGCGGGCCCGCAGCTCCTGCTCGGCCGTTCGCTTGCGGGCCATGAACTCGGGGGACTTCAGGCCCCCCAGGCCGCCCATGCGAGCCTTGCGGCTGTTCTGGACGGAGAACAGCTCCTCCTTGGCCTGGCGGAACGCCTCGTCGCCCTTCTTGCCGAAGCCGAGGAGGAATTCCTCCTTGGCATGGAGCCAGTCGAGGAGGCTGGGGAAGCCGAAGTCGCGCAGGTACTCGACGCTCGCCAGGGTGTTGAGCCGGTCGGTGCGGCCGGGATGCCCGGCGACGAACACGAGGTCGCCGTCCTTGGAGCCGGCGGGGCTCCATCTCAGGTGGTGCTCGACCTTCGCCGGCTTGCCGTCCTCATAGGCGCGGAAGAAGCAGACGTCCAGGCAGTAGCGGGGGTATTCGAAGTTGTCCGGGTCGCCGCCGAAGAACGCGACGTCGAACTCGGGGGCGAAGACCAAGCGGACGTCGGTGTACTTCTTGTAGGTGTAGAGGTGGTACTGGCCCCCCTGGTAGAGGGTGACGACGTCGCTGCGGAGGCCCGTCTTCTGGGTCGATTCCTTCTCGATCTCCGCGGAGGCTTTGCGGCGGGCGAGGGCCGCGTCGGCGTCGGCCATGCCGGGGGCGACGCCGGCGTTGACGCGGGCGGTGACGTCCTCGATGCCGACCAGGACGTTCAGCTCCAGGTCGGGGGCCTTGGCCTCCTGGTCGCGGGTCTTCGCGTGGAAGCCTCGCTTGTAGTAGTCGGCCTCGGGCGTGCTGAGCTTGGCGAGGGTGTCGGCGCCGACGTGGTGGTTCGTCATGATGAGGCCGTCGGCCGAGACGAACGAGCCGGAGCCGCCGTTGTTGAACCGGACGGCCGCCGACCGCAGGTGCTCGGCCCAGCCGGGCGGGGGGGTGAAGCCGTAGCGGGCCTTGAGGGTCTCCAGGGGGAGGTTGTTGAAGGCCCACATCCCCTCGTCGCCGCGCGCCGTCGTCATGGACATGATGATGCAGGCGCCCGCGAGGGGCGCGATCCACTGCCGTCGAATCGACATACACCTGGTCTCCGGGAAGCCGAAGGCCGGCCCGCGGCCGGACGGTGCATCTTCGGCCCCCCCCGGCGCGGCTGTCAAGGCGGCGGGGTCTTGATCGGCCCGCCCGGCCGGGGCACATTCGAGGCGTCCGTCCTCCCGTCTCGTAAGGAGCCCCGACCGTGCGCATGCCCCTCGCCCTGACGATCGTCGCCCTCATCGGCCTCGCCTCGATCCCGTCCCGCGGCGACGAGCCCCCAGCCGCCCTCTTCCGCGACGACTTCGAGCGCGAGGCCCCGACCGGCTGGGCGTTCACCGACCCCGCCGCCTGGCGGATCGCGAGGACGGCCGACGGCGACCGCGTGCTGGAGCTGTTCGCCGCCAGCCAGTACGAGCCCAAGGTCCGGTCCCCGCTCAACATCGCCCTGATCGAGGGGAAGGAGTTCGGGGCGTTCGAGCTGCGGGCCAAGGTCCGGTCGACGGTCAAGGAGTACGGGCACCGCGACCTCTGCCTGATCCTCGGCCACGTCGATCCGTCGCGCTTCTACTACGTCCACATGGCCACGGCGGCCGACCCCGCCGCCCACAGCATCTTCGCGGTCGACGGGGCCCCGCGGGTCTCGATCGCCGAGAGTCGGACGAAGGGGGTCCAGTGGACCGACGGCTGGCACGAGGTCCGGCTGGTCCGCGAGCCCGAATCGGGGCTGATCGAGTTCTACTTCGACGACCTGGAGAAGCCGATCATGACGGCCCACGACAAGCGGTTCGCCAAGGGGGCGGTCGGCCTGGGGTCGTTCGACGACAAGGGGATGTTCGACGACTTGACGATCCGGCCGCGGTGATCAGCGGGCGGCGAGCCGGGGCGCGCGCCAGAACCTCACGATCCCCGAGTGGTCGGCGGAGGCGAGGGTCTCGCCGTCGGGTGAGAAGCCGAGCGAGTTGATCTGGGCCTCGTGGCCGGCGAGGGAGAGCAGCTCCTCGCCGGTGAAGGGATCCCAGAGCCGGACGACGCGGCCCAGGCCCGCGGCGGCGAGCGTGCGGCCGTCGGGGCTGAAGGCCAGGGACCTCAGGTCGCAGTCGTCGCCGGGGATGATCTGGAGCAGCCGGGCGGTCTCGGCGTCGAGGATGTGGATCCGCCCCTCCTGATCGCCCGCGGCGATGACGTTCCCGTCCGGGCTGTAGGCCGCCGCGAGCATCGGGCTGCGGCCCTCGTAGGAGGCGGCGACGGAGCCGGTCCGGGCGTCCAGGCTCCGGACGATCCCGCGGTCGTCGACGACCGCGAGCCGGCCGCCGTCCGGCGCGACGACTAGGTCGTGGATCCGGTCGCGAGTCTTCGGGGCGCGACGCTCCGGGGGCGGCATGATCCTCCAGGCGACCCGGCGCAGGTCGATGTCCCAGGCCAGGATGGTCCCGCGGTCGCCGCCGACGTAGACGACGGGCCGGTCGGGGGCCACGTCGACGCCGCGGGCCCATTCGCCGTCGGGAAGCTCCACCGAGACGACCTCGCCGTCGCCACGGGTCGGTCGGATGCGGAGGGCCCGCTCCTCGCAGAGGTGGGCGGTGGCGATCCAGCTCGCGTCCGGGGCGAAGGCCAGGTCGGACGCCGTGGAGTCGACGTCCTCCCACTCCCGGACGAGCCGCCCGTCGGGCGTGCGGAGCCGGATCGTCGCCCGCTCGCGGTCGTTGTTCGACGCGGTCGCGAGGAGGGAGCCGTCGGCGCTGAAGACCACGGCCCAGGTCTCGTCGTTGTGGGCCTTGAGCACGTCGTCGGGGCCCGGGGCGACGGTCCGCGACCATTCCCAGCGCCAGGCGTGTCGGCCCAGGGCGTAGATCAGCTCCGGACGCGGGCCGGGGCGGATCGCCCAGGGGCCGGTGAGGGCCTTGTAGCGGGCCGGGGTCTCGCCGAGGCGGCGGCCGTCCTCGGCCGAGCGGACCTCGATGTGATCGGCCCCGCGGAACTCGGAGCGGTGGACGAAGAATCCCCGGCCGTCCGGCGTGAAGCGGACGTTCTTGGTCTCGACGCCCGGCTCCGAACTCGGCTCGAAGATGCGGACGTCGAGCCCGCGACCGGGGTCGATCAGCCGGACCGCCTGGGACGCGGTGCGGACGACGATCGCCTCGCCCCCCGGCTGGAGCGCGACCTGGACCGCGGGCTCGCCGATCGCTGGGAAGCGGCGGAGGAGCCGGCCGTCCCGCGCGTCATAGAGCAGGGCCTTCCCGTCCGGCCCATGGGTGACGACCACCCGGCCGCCGTCGTCGGAGAAGGTGCAAACCGCGAGATCGGCCGTGGGGCCGTCGCGGAGCGGGGTGAAGGCTCCGGAGGCCGCGTCGTACACGCCGAGCCGATGGTCGGCATCAAGGGCCAGGGACCGGAGGCCGTTCGCCGCGTTGGCGCACAAGGCGGGGAATCGGGCCGGAGGGGCGGCGTCGGCCAGGATCCCTCGATCGGACCAGCGCAGGCACTCGGCCGCGTACGGCTCGGTCGCGGTGGCGGCGTGGACGATCACGTTCAGCCGACCGTCGTCCAGGAAGCCGACCGTGTAGATGTGACGCCCGTCGGAAATCTCGCGACGGCCCAGGAGCGCCCCGTCGGCGACGCGCCTCACCTCGACGGCCCGCAGCCGGTCGGGCTTCTCTTCCGCGTCGATCGTCTGGAAGGCGACGCGGGACCCGTCGGCCGAGAAGACCGGGACGGAGGCCACGAACATGCCCGAGGTGGGGGCGAGCCAATCGGTCGACTCGCGGTCCAGGTCGTGGATCATCATCCCCACGTCCCCCCCGCCGGCGAGCTTCGAGCCGTCCGGGGAGAGGGCCAGGTGGTCGAAGTCGAAATCGAAGTCGGCGTCGTCGCCGAGGACCATCCGGGCCTCGCGGCGGCAATGCCGCCAGAGGTGGTACCAGGCGAACTCCCGGCGGTCGCGCTCGCCGGCGCGGGGGATGAGGCCGCGGAGGATGGGCTGGGCCCGGACGAGCTGGCCGTCGTCGTAGGCCCGCAGGGCGAGCTGGAGCCGCGAAACGTAGACGTACTGGTCGGCGCGGTCGCGGCCCCGGCTGAGGGCGACCGTCCAGGCCGCGACCCCGGCGGCCAGGATCAGGGCGACGGCCGGCGTCGAGGCCGCCAGCGCCGCCGACCTCGGCCGCCGTCGGGCCCATCGCCGCAGGCGCTCGGCCGGCCCCGGCCTCCTCGCCTGGACGCGGCGGCCGGCGAGGAAGGCTTCGAGGTCGTCGCGGAGGGCGTCGACGGTCGGGTAGCGGCGATCCGGGGACTTCTCCAGGCACTGGAGCACGATGGCCTCCAGCGAACGGGGGATCCCCGGGCGGAGCACCCGGACCGGCACGGGCTCGTCGACCATGACCATGCCGAGGGTCTCGGCCGGGGTGTCGCCCCGGAACGGCGGCCGGAGGGTGAGCAGCTCGTACAGGACCGCGCCGAGGCCGTAGACGTCGGTCCGACGGTCGACCTGCTGGCGGCGGCCGGAGGCCTGCTCGGGCGCCATGTACGGCGGCGAGCCCATGACCAGGCCCGTGGCCGTCGCGGCCTGGATCGGCGCCAGCCCGTCGTCCATCAGCTTGGCCAGCCCGAAGTCGGTCAGCCGCGGCGAGAGCGACCGGGCGTCCGAGGTCTCGGTCGCCCCCGGCAGCAGGACGTTCGACGGCTTGACGTCGCGGTGCAGGACCCCCCGCTCGTGCGCGTGGGCCACGGCGCCCGCCAGCTCCCGGATGATCCGCGCGGCCTCGCGGGCCGGCACGGGGGCCTTCCGCGCCTGGAGCCATCGCTCCAGGTCGGGGCCGTCGCAGAAGTCGCTGACGATGAGATACCGCCCGCCGTCCGCGACGAGGCGTCGATGCGGCACGATCGCCGGGTGGTCGAGGCGGCCGACGGCCTGGGCCTCCTTGTCGAACATCCGGCGGGCGCCGGGCAGGGGCGTCAGGCCGGGCGCGGGGACCTTGACGGCCACCTCATCCCCCGTCTCCGGGTCGCGGGCGCGATAGATCACCCCCATCCCACCCCGGCCGATCTCGACGAGGTCCCGGAACGGCCCGAGGGCCGCCAGCTGGGTCGGCTCGCCGACGCCGGAGCGCCGGGACTCGGCGTCGACCCGATCGAGGAACTCGCGGATGTTCGAGAGGTCGCGGACGTCCAGCTCGTCGCGCAGGTCCTCGAAGGAGAAGCCCTCGACGATCGTGGGCGTCGTCGCGCCATCATCCCGTTCGTCCGGCGGCTCGATCGGGTTCATCGGATCGTCCAGGATTTGGGGGCGACGGATGTGCAAGGTGAAATTATCGCAAGGCGCGTCCGGAGGCATCAAGTGCGTGCATCGCCGCCGTTCGGCCCCTGGACTCCCCCCGCCGCCGCGGCGAAGATGGGGGCCTCGCGACCGCTTCGACCCGATCCTGGAGTGCGCCCCCATGACCGCTCGCCACGCCCCGACCCGCCTCGTCGCCCTCGCGCTGGGCTGCTTCGCCCTCGCCTCGGGCCCGGCCTCGGCCCAGGTCCCGACCGAATTCGAGCCCGGCAAGTGGACCAGCCTGTTCAACGGCAAGGACCTGGAAGGCTGGATCCCCAAGTTCGTCAGCAGCCCGCTCGGGGAGAACTACCGCGACACCTTCCGCGTCGAGGACGGCGTCCTGAAGGTTTCCTACGATCGGTGGGACGAGTTCAGGGGGGAGTTCGGGCACCTGTTCTTCTACCGGCCGTTCACCAAGTACAAGCTCCGGGTGGAGTACCGATTCGTCGGCGAGCAGTGCAAGAAGGGGCCGGGCTGGGCCTTCCGCAACAGCGGGGCGATGCTCTACAGCCAGGACCCGACGACGATGCGGAAGGACCAGGACTTCCCGGCCTCGCTGGAGATCCAGTTCCTCGGCGGCGGCGAGACCGGCAAGCGGCCGACGGCCAACGTCTGCTCGCCCGGGACGGTCTTCACCATGGACGGCAAGCTCATCACCCAGCACTGCACCGATTCGAAGTCGGGCACCTTCCGCGGCGACCAGTGGGTCACGGTGGAGGTCGAGTGCCACGGCTTCGGCCCGATCAAGAACTATGTGAACGGCCAGCTCGTCATGGAATACGAGAAGCCGCAGCTCGACGCCAACGACCCCGACGGCGGCCCTCTCATCAAGGACGGCCGGCGCGACCTCGCCGGGGGCTGGATCGCCCTCCAGGCGGAGTCGCACCCGGTCGAGTTCCGCAAGGTGGAGATCATGCCCCTGGCGGACTGAGCGCTTCGGATTGAGAAAGAGCGGCGCGGGCCCGAGGTTCACTCGGGCTTGCGCAGCGGCCTGGGGAAGGCGTCGAGCGGGGAGAGCTTCTCCCACAGGGAGAGCGTCTCGGCCCGGGTCAGGTTCCGGACGGGAGGGCGGACAGGGCCGCAGTCGACGCCCAGCATCCCCATCACGGCCTTCGACGCGGCCTGGAAGCCGAACTCCTGGAGGACCTTCACCATGTCGACGGCGATGCGTTGCTCGCGGCGCGCGGCTTCGAAGTCGCCCTTCGCGAAGGCGGCGTCGATCCGCCGGAAGATCGGGCTCGCATAGTTGTAGGTGTTGCCGACCGAGCCGGTCATCCCCAGGGCCAGGCCGACGAGGTAGCACTCGTCGAATCCGAGCAGGACGCCGTAGGCCCCGTCGTCCAGCCGGATGCACTGCTGGATCTCGACGAAGTCGCTGTTGGTGAACTTCAGCCCGACCAGGTTGGGGATGCGGGGCCTGGCCTCGCGGATGACCTGCGACATGGGGAGGCTGACGCCCGTCATGCCGGGGAAGTCGTAGATGTAGAACGGCAGGGGGGCCGCCGCGGCGGCGATGGGCTCCCAGAAGTCGACCAGGTCGACGATCCGGGTCGGCTTGAAGTAGCCGGGGGCCACGGCCGAGACGGCCGCGACGCCGATCTCCCGGGCGTGCGCGGCCAGCGCGACGGCGTCGGCCTGGCAGTTGGCCCCGACGTGGAGCACGACCTTCAGCGTGTCGCCGCCGACCTCGCGCCACCGCTCGGCCACGGCCCGACGCTCGTCCAGGGTCATCGAGGACCACTCGCCGGTCGTCCCGCCGGCGAAGACCGTATCGAGCCCGCACTCGCGGAACAGCTCGGCCTGGAGCGCGATCGCGTCGAGGTTGAGGGACCCGTCGGCGTGGAACGGGGTGTGGGGGGCGGGGATCAGTCCGGTCATCGGCCCAGGCATGAAAGGCGGCTCCCGTCGCTGGCGTGCGGATCCAAAGGGGGCTGGGATTCCTCTAGTCTACTGCATCGCGGCCGGCCGGCCCGGATTTGGCTCCGTTCGCGGCGGCGGGAGGCTGGTCGTTACGCGGTGTTCGGCGCGTAAGGCGATGATCCGAATGACTTTGCGGCGTCGGTTTCGAGCCCGTGTGTTGGGTTGGTCCGTCGAAGTCGATGCGAAAAAACGCGGAAGTCGCGCCGGCGACGGCATCGTTCCGCGGCGCTTGTGGATCGTGGGAGTGCCGAGGGCGCGCCGGCCGCGCGACAGGTGAAGCGGGCCGAGCGAAGGTCTTCCCCCTTCGCGGGGGGAAGACAGACCCCGCAGGGCTCAGTAGAGGGGGGGGCGAAACAGGAGGCCCGTCGGGATTCGAAAGCCCGCCCGACCGGCTCGGGATCCCGGCGGCCGTCTCGTTCGTCCTCCCCCTCATCCGGCCCTTCGGGCCACCTTCCCCCGCGAGGGGGGAAGGCCGTCGTCGTCGGCCTCTCCGAGTCTTTTCGACGCAGGGGCAACGGCTCGAAGCGCCCGGTCGGCTGCGATGCCCGACAGCCCTCGTCCGGCCTTCCAGGTCTGCCGTCGCTCCGGCTCCGATCTTCATGGTCGCCCCTCCGCAGCCGCTACCGATCGTCGTGCCCTCTCGGAAGGCCGATGTCCCCAAAACGGGGGGCGCGACGAGGAACGGAGGAAAGTCGAACGGTTGCGTAGGGACTCGAACGCTCAGGGGGCCTCGGCGGGCTCCATGTCCTCGCGCCGGCCGGCCAGGGCGACTGCCAGGAGGGCGACGGCCAGCACGGCGAAGGCGCCGAGCGCGGGGAGGAGGTATTCCGTCTCGCCGCCGGGCGGCGTGTGTGAGAAGTCGACGGCCTTACCCAGCCCCTCGAAGACGACCAGCAGCGCGATCAGGATGCCGGCCAGCGATCCGCCGGCGATCAGGCCGGTGGACATCATGGTGCCGGGGCTGGTCTCGGAGTCCTCGGGGGTGAACTTCCGGATGCGGTCGACGATCAGCCGGATCAGGCCGCCGACGAAGATCGGCAGGGTCGTGGAGAGCGGCAGGTAGACGCCCACGGCGAACGCCAGGGCCGAGACCCCGGCGAGCTGCACCACGATCGCCAGCACGGCCCCCAGGATCACCAGGCCCCAGGGGAGGTCGCCCGACATGATGCCGTCGATGATCGTGGCGAAGAGTCGGGGCTGCGCCGGGTTGAATTTCTTGATCGCCGCGCCGCTCGTGGTGTAGTCGAGCCGGCCGCCGATGCCCGGGTCGATGAGCCAGGCCGGCTTGTTCGCCTCGTCGACGAGGTAGACGCCCGGGAGCGCCCCGTCGATCGGGGCGGTCAGCCGCCAGACCTTGTACGTCTTCCCCTCGTGCTGGTAGGTTTCGGCCAGGTCGGCCGGGGCGGCGACGGTCGGCAGGTCAGCCGGCCGGTCGGAGACGGTCGTGTAGGCGTCGTTCAGGACGATCAGGGTCCCGCCCATCACCACGGCGGAGAGCAGCGCCCCCACCAGGATCGCGACCTGCTGCTTCCAGGGGGTCGCGCCGACGAGATAGCCCGTCTTGAGGTCCTGCGACGTCGTCCCGCCGTTCGACGAGGCGATGCAGACGACCGCCGCGATCGAGAGTGCGATGAGGCGATATTCCCCGCCGACCCAGCCCAGCATCACGAAGATGAGACAGGTGAGGAGCAGGGTGGCGATGGTCATGCCCGAGATCGGGTTCGACGACGAGCCGATGACGCCCGTGATCCGCGAGCTGACCGTGACGAACAGGAAGCCGAACAGCACGATCAGCACCGCGCCGGCGACGCGGCCGACCGGGTCGGCCGGGATCAGGTGCGAGGCCGCGATCAGCCCGACCAGGCCGAGCGTCCCGAGCAGGACGAGCCCCATGGGGATGTCGCGATCCGTCCGCGGAGCGCCGGCCTCGCCCCCCCCCGCCGGGTCGGACGACTTCAGGGCCTTCAGGCTGCCGGCCAGGGATGAGAGGATCAGCGGCAGGGCGTTGAGCATGCTGAGGATGCCTCCCGTCGCCACGGCCCCCGCGCCGATGTAGCGGACATACTGGCCGGAGATCTGGCCGGCGGACATCTCGGCGATCTTCACCTGGCCCGGGGGCAGGGGGGCCGTCAGCCCCTCGCCGAAGTAGGCGATCATCGGCACCAGCATCAGCGAGGTCAGCAGGCCGCCGCCGACCATGATCGAGGCGATCCTCGGGCCGATGATGTAGCCGACGCCCAGCAAGGTCGGGTCCGGCTCCATGGCGACCGTCGCCTTGCTGTACCCCTTGATCCCGGTGACGGCCCGGTCCCACTCGGCCGGCCAGAGCTTCAACCCCTGCATCAACAGCTTGTAGATCCCGCCCAGGCCGAAGCCGAGGAAGACGGTGCGCGCGTTCGACCCGCCCCGCTCGCCGACCATCAGCACCTTGGCGCAGGCGGTCCCCTCGGGATACGGCAGGGCCCTGTGCTGCTTGACGATGAACGCCTTGCGCAGGGGGATCATCATCAGGATCCCCAGCAGGCCGCCGAGGACCGAGACGAGCATCACCCGCGACCAATCCAGGCCGTACCCCAGCAGCATCAGGGCGGGCATCGTGGCGCCGACGCCGAAGGCGATCGACTCGCCGGCCGAGCCCGCGGTCTGGACGATGTTGTTCTCCAGGATCGTCGCCCGCCGCAGCCCGAAGGCGCGCGAGAGGCCGCGGAAGATGGTGATCGCCAGCACGGCCACCGGGATCGACGCCGAGACCGTCATGCTCACCTTCAGGAACAGGTAGAGCGACGACGCCCCGAAGATCACCCCCAGCAGCGACCCCAGGGCGACGGCCCGGAACGTCAGCTCGGGGGGCTCCTGCGAGGCGGGGACGAACGGCTGGAACTCGGCGTCGGGCGCGTGCGCCATCGGGCGGCTCTCCTGCGAGGTGCGGCGGTCGGGCGGGGACGGGGGGAGGCCCGGCCGGGCGGGGGGGGGGGGCCGGCCCGGCGTCGGGATCAGCGGACGGCGTCGGCGACGGCCTCGGGGGCCGACTTCGGCGGGGTCGCGATCCGCTTGATGTCCGAGAGGCGGTCGACGATGTCCCTGAGGACGTCGATCATGTCCTGGCCGGCCTCGACGTCGAAGATCAGGGCCGGGTCGTAGAAGCTCAGCGTCTTGATCGTTTCTTCATGATACGTCGCGAGCCGACGCCGGATGACGTCCTCGTTCATGTCGTCGAGCCGGTTCTCCAGCAGGGCGCGGGCCCGGAGTCGCTTGATGGCGCTCTTCTCGTCCTGGATCTTCAGGTGGAAGATCTGGACCACGTCCAGCAGGCTGGACAGCCGTTCGGCCTGCGCGTAGCTGCGCGGGAGGCCGTCGAGGATCAGGGTGTTGAATTCGGGGATGAAGAATTCCTGGAGTTCCAGGATCTTCATGTGACGTTCGAAGATGCGGAACGTCAGCTCGTCGGGGACCATCTTGCCGACCGAGGTGAAGCTCTCGATCTCCGCGCCGATCTTGCCCAGGCGGGGGATCTTGCGGAAGACGTCGCCCATGGAGATGTGGACGAATTCGGGGATCTTGCCCAGGACGGCCCCCTGGGTCCCCTTGCCGCTGCCGGGCATGCCGAAGAGGAGGATGGTGCGGTACTTGCCCTTGCGGGCGGCGAGGTCTTGGCTGTTCCCGTCGGCGGTCATCGCGATACCTTGGTTTGAGACGGAACGCCCGGCCTGGACGGTCGACCGGCGTGATGGCGGGCCCGGGGGCCCCGCCCCATTGTCGCCCCCCGCCTCGCCCGGGAGCAAGCCGTTGCAGGAAACGCACCTGGCCCTGATCCGACACGCCGAGACCGCCACGCCCGACGTCTTCCACGGGGCCGAGTCCGACGTCCTCCTCAGCGCCTGGGGCGAGCACCAGGCGCGTGCCCTGGCCGATCGCCTGGCCGTCGCGGGGGCGGAGGCCGTCTATTGCTCCGGGATGCGCCGGGCGGTCGCCACCGCGACGCCGGTCGCCGCGGCGCTGGGGCTGGAGCCCGTCGTGGTCCCCGAACTGCACGAGCGGAAGATCGGGACGCTCAGCGGCGTGAGCCGCCAGGACGGCTGGGCCGTGTACGAGGAATCGAAGCGGCGCTGGATGGCCGGCGACCTGGAGTTCAGCCACCCCGGCGGCGAGTCGTTCGCCGCGATCGGCCGCCGCGTCCTGCCGGTCCTCGACGACCTCCGCCGTCGCCACCCCGGCGGCCGGCTCGTCGTGATCGCGCACGGGATCGTGATCCGCGTGGCCCTGCTCAACCTGCTGGCCGATCGCACGCCGGCCGACTTCGACCGGATCGCGATCGACTTCGCCTCGATCAACGACCTGGCGTACGACGGCACCGCCTGGCGGGCCGACGCCCTCAACGTCGTCGTCGCCCCGTCGCCCGCGCGGCCGGTGGCGTGAGGTCAGGCCCGCGGGGCCTCGGCGCGGAGCAGGCGTCCGAGCATCACCGGGTCGACCTTCCCCCGGAACCGCACCTTGCCCGCGACCGCGACGACCGGGACTTCCATCCCGTAGCGGTCGCGGAGCGCGGGGTCGGCGTCGACGTCGACCTCCTCGACCTCGATGCGATACTTCGCGCGGAAGCCCTCCAGCACGTCCTTCGCCTTGCGGCAGCAGCCGCAGCCCCCCCGCGAGTAGACGGTGATCCGGAGGGGCGTGGCGTCGTCGTCCTTCGGGGCGAACAGGCGGCCGAGGAGGGAGGTCATGGGAAGTTCGCTCACAGCGCCTTGAGCTTGAGGTTGCGGAACTCGACCTTGCCGCGCTCGACCTCCAGGCCGATGTAGCCGCGCGGGACGCCGCAGCCCTTCCACTCGTTGGCGACGGCGCCGTTGATCCACAGGGTCACGGAGCGTCCCTTCACGGTCAGCTCGTAGGAGTTCCACTCGCCGGCCGGCTTGACCCGCTTCTCCTTCACCTCGGCGGACAGGTCGAAGGGCTTGGTGAGGAGGTTGGCGTAGGTCGCGCCGACGAGATAGCCGGCCGAGGCGTCGCCGATGCGGGCCTCGTGCCACCAGCCGGCGTCGTTGGAGTTGCGGACGTAGACGCCGCCGGCCGGGTCCTTCACCGCCGGGTCGGGGACGACCCGCCATTCGACGTGCAGGGCGAAGTCCAGCATCACCTGGTCCAGCCGCAGCCACTCGCGGTCGGGCCCGGGGGCCGTCGCGGTCAGGAGGCCCGTGGCGCGATCCAGGGCCCAGGGCGAATCCTCGACGAGGTCGCCGCCGCCGGGGATGGGCTCGCGGGTCCAGGCGTCCAGGCCGGCGCTCGACGGGCCGAGCAGGTCGACCCAGCCGGCCGGGTCGGCCTCCAGCCCCGAGGGGACGTCGCCGCCGCCGGCCGCCCCCAGGATCACGACGATCGCCGCCGGGGCGACCACGGCCAGGCACCTGCGCACGCACGTTCCGAGCATCGGGACGCTCCTCCATCGGGCGGTCGAGATCGGCCGGCACCTCGCCGCCGGTCCGCTCCGGGCCTCATTCTAAGACGAGCGGCCGGCCGCCACAACCGGCCGGGCCGCGCCGCGGGGCCTCGCGGTCTTGGTGCATCGCGGCCACTCATGTTGTGGAAAAGCGACATGATCAAAAATGTAGTTGATAGTACATGGGACAGGAGGTGGTTTTCGCTTCGTCCGACGGATCTGCGCCGTTATCGTCGGCCGCGTTCGCCCCTGCTGGGCGTCGGATCCATAAACGTCGTTAAGATTTTCGTGCTGTTGCGATGATGCGGTCGAGAAGGAGGTGCGCGATGGTGACGTCGGCCGGATTGCGGGAGGGGGCGGCGGGGGGGCCTTCGCGGGCGGCGCTGCGGGGGATCCTGGCGCTCTGCCTCGGGGTGACGGCCTGGTCCCAGGCGGGGGCCGGGCTCATCCAAAAGACCGTGGACCCGAACCCGATGGTCGTCGACTGCGACGGCCAGAAGGTCGGCGAGCTGGAGATCGTCAACTACTACGGGTGGCAGTCGGACGCCAACGCCGACTACACGCCTCGCAACCCCTACGCCGACGTGGGGTACACCGATCCCGAGGATCCCGACCGGGGCGGGGCCCTGATGCAGGCGGTCTTCAAGGTCGACCCGGACGCCTGCCCGATGAACTACCAGTGGATCCAGGTGGTGACCGGGGGGACGGGGACCATCGGGACGCCCCCGTACCTCGACCCCTTCAATCGCGACGACAACCTGCCCTTCTACTGGACGACGAACGAGGCCAACACGGCGGGCGTCGGCAAGGCCAACGGCGTGGCCGGCACCCAGTTCATCGACATCCCCAGCCAGTCGAGCGCGAACAAGGGGAACTCGATCACCTTCGAAGCGGCCCTGGTGTCGTACAGCGGCATGCAGGTCCACTGGCTGGCGGGCTTCACCTGGGGCTACTCGATCGACAACAACGGCGCGACGGTGCTGGGCGCCTTCGCGTGGACGAACGGGATTTCGAATGTGATGACGAACCTGATCGAGAGCTGGGCCAGCACCCCGACCAAGCCGTACCTGCCCGCCCCGGGGCAGGGCCCCGACGGTTGGAAGGTCGTCGACGACTGCCTGTGCATCCCCGAGCCGTCGTCCCTCGCGATGGCCTGCATCGGCCTGGGCGTCGCCGGCCTGGGCGCGATCCGTCGCGCGCGGGCCGCCGCCTGACCTCGCCGCGGCCGGCGGCCCCCCCTCGGCGGCCCGCCGGCCATTTTTTTTCTATGGGGATCGCGGTTCGATCGTAGTCCATTCTGCGACGAGTGCCGACTCGTCTCCTACATCGTCGTCGAGTCGTCGGGAGGTCCGCCATGGATGTACGAGAGATCGGGACCGAGGTGATCCTGTTCCTCCTGGGTTGGGCCCTGGCGCTGGGCTGCGCCCCGAGGGGGGCGGCCGACCCGACCTGGGGCGAGCCGTCCGGCGGCTTCCGGTCGCGGATCTGGACCGAACAGCCCCCCGCCCGGCCCGGCGACCCGGTGGTCGTGCATTACGAGATCCAGAACGTGGGCCCGAAGAAGGCCACGGTCTGGCACAGCGGATTCTGGCCCAACCACCGCATCGACGCGACCACTCTCGAAGGCGAGGCGGTCGAGTCCACCCCCGCCGGCGCGTCGCTCCGCGCGGCGTTCGATCCGGAGGGGCCCCGCGACAAGCACGCCGGCCGCAACCTGGAGCCGGGCGAGATCGACTCCGCCTGGGAGCCGGTCGACGTCGGCGGGCTGTTCGTCCTGCCGGCGGGCGGATTCCGGATTCAAATCGTCTATCAGCAGGGCCGCATGCGGCCCGTTCAGAGCAACGTCCTGGTCGTCGCCGCCCCCGCCCCCTGAAGCCCCCGCCGGACGGTCGTCCCTTGATTCGGGAAGCCCGGTCTGATCGAATGTTTATGGCGATCGACCGCGCCGGGGGGCGCGACGCGAAGCCCCGGGCGACGCCCGACGGCGGAGGGGTTCAGGCCGATGATCGTGGGGGTTCCGAAGGAGATCAAGGCGGACGAGTACCGCGTCTCCATGCTGCCGGTGGGCGTCGAGGAGCTGACGCACGCCGGCCATCGCGTCCTGGTCGAGGCCGGGGCCGGGCAGGGCAGCGGGCTCGCCGACGCCCAGTACGAGGCCGCCGGCGCGACGATCGTCGCCGACGCGGCCGACATCTGGGCCCAGGCCGACATGATCGTGAAGGTGAAGGAGCCGTTGCCCGCGGAATGGCCCCGCATGCGCCCGGGCCAGACGCTCTTCACCTACTTCCACTTCGCGGCCGACGAGGCGCTGACGAGGGCCGTGATCGACTCCGGCGCGACGGCCATCGCGTACGAGACGCTGCGCGACGCCCGCGGGGCCCTGCCGCTGCTGACCCCCATGAGCGAGGTCGCCGGCCGGATGAGCATCCAGCAGGGGGCGAAGTTCCTGGAGCGGCCCCAGGAAGGGCGCGGGATCCTCCTGGCGGGCGTCCCGGGCGTCGCCCCGGCCGAGGTGGCCGTGCTGGGCGGCGGGGTCGTGGGCGCCAACGCGGCGAAGGTCGCGGCGGGGATGGGCGCGAACGTCAAGCTGCTGGACGTCAACCTGGACCGGCTCCGCTATCTCGACGACGTCATGCCCCCCAACGTCACCACCCTCTACTCGGACCGCCACACGATCCGAGAGGCCGTCGAGGCGGCCGACCTGGTGATCGGGGCCGTGCTGGTCGTCGGCGCCCGGGCCCCCCGGCTGGTGCGGCGGGCCGACCTGGCGCGGATGAAGAACGGCGCGGTGATCGTCGACGTGGCCATCGACCAGGGGGGCTGCGTCGAGACCAGCCGGCCGACCACCCACCACGCGCCGACCTATGTCGTCGACGGCGTCGTGCATTACTGCGTCGCCAACATGCCGGGCGCGGTGGGCCGCACCAGCACCTACGCCCTGTGCAACGTCACGCTCCCTTACGCGCTCCGGCTCGCGAACGAGGGCTGGCGCGCGGTCGCGGCGGCCGATCCCGGCGTGGCGGCGGGGGTGAACGTCTGCGAGGGCCGCGTGACCAATCAGGCCGTCGCGGCCACCTACGGCCTCCCGTTCGAGGACTGGCGCGATCGCGCCGCGGGCTGAACCGGGCCCTACCGAACCAACGTCCGCCGGGCCCGACGCCGCCGCAAGGTCGGCGACGGCCCGGCATCCTTTTCCGAGATCGGCAGCCGAGGAGATTTCCCGCCGATGAGCCACGACGAGCATGACCACGAAGGCGAGCACGAGCACGACGTCGAGGAGGCCCTGGAAGAGGCCCTGGAGCTGGACACCCAGAGCCAGATCTTCCTGGAGATGCGGCGTCAGAACCTGGACCTGCTGAAGATCGCCTCCGAGGTCGCCGGCTACTCCGGCCAGCATCCCGCGCTCAAGCCGGGGGACGTCCGCAACGCCCTTCGCAACATCTGGGACGTCTACGCCGAATTCTACTCCTGGATCGACCCCGAGGAGTCCGAGGAAGGCGACGACGACGAGGACATCGACGAGGACGACGAATGACGTCCGTCCCCCCGGCCGGCCCCCGCGAGGGGGCCGGCCAGCCCTTCCGGACCGTCCACTGGGTCGGCGACGCCGCCGGCGGCAGGCTCCGGATGATCGACCAGACGCTCCTCCCCACCGAGTTCGTCGAGATCGACTGCGACGACGTCGAGTCGGTCTGGTGGGCGATCAAGCGGCTGAGCGTGCGCGGGGCGCCGGCCATCGGCGTCGCGGCGGCCTACGGGTCGGTCATCGGCGCGCGCTCGCGCGGCACGGCCGACGCGGCGACCGTCCGCGAGGCGCTGCGCACGGCGGCGTCCCGCCTGCGCACCAGCCGGCCCACGGCCGTCAACCTGTTCTGGGCGCTCGACCGGATGGAGGCCGTCGCCGATGCCGCCCCCCCCGGCGACGGCCCCGCGCTGCTAGATCGCCTGCTCGCCGAGGCCGACGCCATCGCCGAGGAGGACCGCGCCATGTGCCGGGCCATCGGCCGCCACGGCGCCGGGCTGATCGCCGCCGGCGACGGCGTCCTGACCCACTGCAACGCCGGCGGCCTGGCCACGGCCGACTACGGCACGGCGCTGGCCGTGATCTTCTCGGCCCACGAGCAGGGGAAGAAGCTGCACGTCTTCGCCGACGAGACCCGCCCGCTGCTCCAGGGGGCCCGGCTCACGGCCTGGGAGCTGGCCGGCCGGGGGATCGACGTGACCGTCATCTGCGACAACATGGCCGCGCAGGTCATGAAGGAGGGCCGGGTCCAGGCCGTGGTGGTCGGGGCCGACCGGATCGCCGCCAACGGCGACTCCGCGAACAAGATCGGCACCTACGGCGTGGCCGTGCTGGCGAAGCATCACGGCATCCCGTTCTACGTCGCCGCCCCCTCCAGCACGTTCGACCTGTCGATGCCCGACGGCTCCGGGATCCCCATCGAGGAGCGCGACCCCCGCGAGGTGACGGAGGGCTTCGGCCGCCGCACCGCGCCGGAGGGGGTCGGCGTCTACAACCCCGCCTTCGACGTCACCCCGGCCGCGCTCATCACCGGCATCGTCACTGAACGCGGCGTCATCGGCCCGGTCTCGACGGAGACCGTTCGGGCCGTCCTCGCCGCGCCGCCGGCCTCATCCTGAACCCATCGGATCACCCGCCATGCTCGCGCACAGCGTCTTCTTCTCGCTCCACGACCCGTCGGCCGCGTCGATCGACGCCCTCGTCGGGGCCTGCCGCAAGTACCTGGACGGCCATCCGGGCGTCGCCTTCTTCGGCGTCGGCACCTTGAACCGGGAATTGGACCGCCCGGTCAACGATCGGGCTTTCGACGTGGCGCTCCACGTCGTGTTCGATTCGAAGGCGTCGCACGACGCCTACCAGGTCGCCCCTCGGCACCTGCAATTCATCGAGGAGAACAAGCCGAACTGGAAGCAGGTCCGCGTCTTCGACGCCGACCTTTGATCCGGGCGACGGCCGTCGGGCCGACCGGGAGGGTTCGAAACGGAAAGGGCCCCCGACATCGTCGGGGGCCCTTTCGCGTGAAGCTTCGGCTCACTCCTTCGGGGCGTCGGCCGGGGGGGCCTCGGCCGGCTTGGCCGAGGCGTCGGCCTTCATCTTGCCGCTCTTATTGGTGGCGCGGAACTTCTCCATCGCGGCCTTCTGGCTCTCGACGTTGGCGGCCTGCTGCTCGGGCGTCGGGGGCGTGGCGGAGTCTTCGCAGCCCGCGACGCCGAACAGGGCCAGGGAGGTCAGCACGGCGGGGACGATCTTCGAAGTCGGACGCATGGCGAAAATCCTTGGAACGTGAGGCGGATCAGTACGAGTCGCTGCTGACGACCTCGCCGTTGTCGCGGGTGCCCAGCGCCATCCAGGTCGGGCGGCTGATCGAGTCCTTGATGAACCGGACGCTGCCGTCGCCGAACAGGGCGTTGATGCCGCCGCTGTGGTTGCTGCTGGCGCCGATGTAGTTGGACGAATCCAGCCCGCATCCGCCGCAGCCCCACCGGCAGGCGCCGAACTTGTACTGGCTGTCGTTCGGCGTCTGGATCGTGTTGAACATCGAGTAGGCCGTGGCGCCGAACGCCCAGTACTGGCCGACGTCGGAGCTGATGTTCGACCCGGACCGGAACGCCGTCGCGCAGGCCTGGAGGTCGCTCAGCGTGGCCGGCATGTTGGTGGAGTTGTCATAGATCGCCAGCTGGAGGTTGGCCCCGGTGACGGCGTTGCCGCGGTAGGCGTTGCCCACGTTGGCCTTGCCGGCCAGCTTCTCGGCGAACGCGATCGTGTTGGCGGTCCCGTCGGGGATGTCCGACATGCCGTAGCTGATGTACATGCCGAACAGCCCGGTCACGCCGAGGCCCTTGCACTGGGCGTTGACGCCGTTGCAGTTCTCTTCCCAGTTCCGGGTCGTCGTCCCCATGGAGCCGTAATAGCTGTTCAGCGACGGCTTGAGGATGTTGGAGTCCGACGGACAGGTGAACGTGGCGATGACCGTGTTGCGGACGGTGGTGTTCGCGGCCGGAAGCGCGTTCCAGCCCGGGTCCAGGCCGATGGAGAAATTGGCGGCCGAGTACAGGGCCGTCTGCTCGACGAACGGCAGGAGTTGGGCGTGGGCGCTCCAGGCCGACCAGGTGCCGTAGTACATGTCGGCACCCATCGGCGACTTCGTGGCACCCATCGGGAAGATGTTGTTGGTGCTGTGGTAGTTGTGCAGCCCCAGGCCGATCTGCTTCAGATTATTGACGCACTGCGACCGCCGGGCGGCCTCGCGGGCGGCCTGGACGGCCGGCAGCAGCAGCGCGATCAAGACCGCGATGATGGCGATGACGACGAGCAGTTCGATCAGCGTGAAGCCGGCGCGGCGCGCGGCGCGGGCGGGTGACATGGGCACTCCTTCGTGATTCTAGCACGATCGATGCGGAAGACGGGATGGGATGGCGACGCCGTCATCGATTTCGGTCTCGCACGACGGCGTCGCCTATTGTATTCGACCGGCAAGGAGCACCGAACGCAAGGAGTGACGGTGAAGTATATTTGTTTAATTTTAAACGAGCATTTCGATGGTTCCGCGACGGTCGAACATTTCGAAAGGATCGGGGCCGGCGTCGGCGATCCCAGCCGTCTTCGGCAGGGGGAAGGATGGGATGCGCACGAAGCGTATACGCCCCTTCGTCGGGATCAATGCCGCTCGCGGCCTTGAGGCGGGATGTAGCCCAGGGCCAGGAGCTTCGCGACGATGACGTCGACGCACTCGGCGACGCCGACCCTGGAGGTGTCGAGCGTGACCTCGGCCGCTTCGGGGGCCTCGTAGGGGTCGTCGACGCCGGTGAAGCCCATGGGGCGGCCGGCTTCCACGGCGGCGCGCGCCTTGGCGTAGAAGCCCTTCACGTCGCGCGCCTCGCAGACCTCGACGGGGGTGGAGCAGTAGACCTCGACGAAGTTCCCGCCGGACGCCGCGCGGGCCTCGTCGCGGACGGACTTGTAGGGGCTGATGACCGAGCAGAGCGTGGTGCCGCCGTGTCGGGCGACGAGTCCGGCGACGTAGCCGACCCGGCGGATGTTCACGTCCCGGTCCTCGCGGCTGAAGCCGAGGCCCTTCGAGAGGTGGGTGCGGATCTCGTCGCCGTCGAGGAACGAGGCGTTCCGCCCGTACTCGGCGAGGCGCTCCAGGAGGGCCTGGGCGACGGTGCTCTTGCCCGACCCGGAGAGGCCGGTGAACCAGACGGTCAGGCCCTGGCGGGGCCTGGGAGGATGGGCCTCGCCGAGGATGTCGGCGACGGCCGGGCGGGCGAACCAATCGGGGAGCCGCCGGCCCGCGGCGAGATAGTCCTCGCTCGCCCGGCCGTCGGAGAGTTCGAGAGTCCGCACGCCGGGCGGGACGGCGTCGACGGCTTCGTATCGGCCCTCGTCGGGGAGGTAGGCCATCGGTTCCGCGGGCAGGATTCCGACGCCGATCGCGTCCGCCTCCTCCTTCGAAACGTCCCGGGCGCGATCGCGGTCGACGATGAGGTCGGAGCAGCCGTAGTTGCGGGCGACGATCGCGCGCAGCAGGGTCTCGCGCGGGCCGGCCGGCCGTGTCGCCAGCGGTAGGAGGCCGAGGACGACGGATTTAGGGTCGAAGTGGCCGTCGACCAGGGCGCGGAGGCAGCGGACGCGGGTGTAGCGGTCGAGGTCGCCGGGCTCGGTCGTCCCCACGGGCGCGTGGATCAGGAGGCTGACGCCGGCTTGCTCGGCCGCCCGTCGGATCGACTCTTCAACGGCGCGATGGATCGGGCCGCGGGCGTGGAACGCGGCGACCCGAGCCAGGCCCATCGTCCGGAAACGCTCGCGCATCCCGGCGGGGGTGAGGCGCAGGTCGACGAAGTCGTAATGCGGCGGGATGCGGACGACTTCCAACCGGCCGGCGGCGTGGAGGTCGGCGGCCGATCCGTCGGGGCGGTAAAGCCCCTCGACGTGCAGGAAGGCCAGGAGGTTGCCGAAGACGTCGCGCAGGGCCAGGGCCTTCCCCTCGGCCACGCCTTCGCCCGGCTCGACCGGCAGGACGACGGGGATGGGCCAGGGGGTGCCGTCGGCCAGGCGGCCTTCGGCGACGACGCTTTCATGGTCGGCCCGGCCGAGGAAGCCCCTCAGCGGAGAGAACCCGCCAACGGCCAGCAGTTCCAGGTCGCAGACGCCGCGTTCGTCGAGCGTGACGGTGGCGAGGTCCATGGCCTCGGCCTTCATCTCGGCCGCACGGTCGGCGTGGACGACGAGATCGACGAGTTCGCCGCCGTAAGGGGAGGGGAGGTTCCCGTCCGTCGTGTTCCCGGCGCTGATGGCTCGACTCCTGCGAAACCGCCCCCGCGGTCGAGGCGGGGTTCAGATGGTCCATTCGTGCGGCGTGGCCTGGGCGGCGAGGGCGGCGACGGTGGTCCGGTCGAGGACGGCGCGCTCGGCCTCGCGGACGCGGTCCCAGAGCCGGTTGAGGATCCGGGAGGCGTGGCGATCGGCCGTGGGGGCGGCGTCGCGGGGGGCGTCGTCCGGGCCGTCGACGGCCGAGAGGACCTCGCGGACGGAGATCGTCTCGGGATGCCGCGCGAGCTGATAGCCGCCCGCGGCCCCCCGGGTGCTCACGACCAGGCCCGCCCCCTTCAGGTGGAGGAGGATCTGGACGAGGTAGCGCTCGGGGATGCCGTGCGACTCCGAGATCTCGCGGATCCTCAGGGGGGGGGCGTTGGGCCCCTGGCGGGCGAGGGCCATGACGGCCAGGCAGGCGTACTCGGCTTTGGCGGATACCTTCATCGGATCGGGCCCATGACCTCGTCGCCGCCGTCCGCCGCGCGGAATCAGAGCTGGCTGCTGTCGAGCGAGTGCAGGCCGCACTCGGTCTTCGCCTGGCCGGCCCAGCGGCCGGCCCGCTCGTCCTCGCCCGCGCCCACGGCCTTGGTGCAGGGGTAGCAGCCGACCGAAGGATAGCCGCGGTCGTGGAGCGGATTATAAGGGATCTTGTTCGACACGATGAAGGCCCAGACGTCGCGCCGCGTCCACTTGAGGAGCGGATTGACCTTCACCAGGCCGAACTTGGCGTCCCAGCCGATCGTCTTCGCCTGCGCCCGGGCCGCCGACTGCTCGGCGCGGATGGCCGTGATCCAGGCGTCGTACCCGACCAGGGCGCGTCGCAGCGGGACGATCTTGCGATCGTGGCAGCAGCGGTCCGAGTTGGCGACGTACAGCGGGCCGCCGTGCTCGGCCTCGTACTCGGCCGTGGTCTGCTCGGCCGAGACCAGGTCGATCTCGACGCCGTACTTCTCCATCAGCCGATCGCGGACTTCCAGCGTCTCGGGGAACTGGTAGCCGGTGTCGAGGTTGAAGATCCGCACCGGGGCCTGGATCTCGGCCAGCATGTGGATCAGGATACATCCCTCGGGCCCGAAGGCCGTGGCCATCGTCAGCCGCGACCCGAACCGCTCCACGCCCCACCGCAGGATCTCCGTCGGCGCGGCCCCGGTGAGGAGGCCGTTCGCTTCCGCAATTTCTTCCGCTGAGAAGAGTTCCGCCACGGTCGCCATGACTCGTCTGGACTCCAGGAGGGCTCCGAACCGCCTCAATGCTAAGTAACTTCGGTTGCAAAGTCAACTTTCGACTTCGGTCCCTTGATGTCGGTTCGTCGCGGGCGTTTCCGGCGCGCCGCACGCTTGAAACCGGCCCGTCGCCGCTAGAATGAGACGTGTGCGAGGCGATGGCGGCCTCGCCTTTCCCCACTCCGGGTGCGGGTCATCTTCCCGAGGGTCTCGATTCATGGCTCACGCGAACGCGTCGGGCGGGACGATCACGCCGGCTGAATTGTTCGAAATTTCCCGACAGGATCGGAGCGTCGATCTGATCGATGTCCGGACGCCGGCCGAATTCCGGACGGTGCATGCGATCCCGGCGCGGTCCGTGCCGCTGGATCGGCTCGACCCGGCCGCGGTGATGGCGGCCCGGGGACGGCCGGGGGAGCCCTTGTACGTCATCTGCGCGAGCGGGGCGCGGGGGCGGAAGGCGTGCGAGGCGTTCGCCGCGGCGGGCTTCCCGGGCGTCGTGAACGTCGAGGGGGGGACGAAGGCGTGGGAGGCCGCCGGGCTGCCGGTGGTGCGCGGCGAGGCGACGATCTCGCTGGAGCGCCAGATCCGGATTATCGCCGGATCGCTGGTGGTGCTGGGCGTGGCCCTGGGGGCGGCCGTGAGCCCCTGGTTCACGGGGCTGTCGGCGTTCGTCGGCGCGGGGCTGGTCTTCGCGGGCGTGACCGACATCTGCCCGATGGCGATGGGCCTGGCGCGCATGCCCTGGAATCAGGCGGGGGGCGAGTCCGCGAGCTGCTCGCGGTAGTCCCTCGGTTACGGACCCGGAACGGACCTCGATCGACGCGAACACCATGACGAACTTGCTGGCCGCTCGCCTCCAGATGGCGATGTCCCTCGGCTTCCACATCATTTTCGCCGCCATCGGCATCGCCCTGCCGCTGATGATGTGCGTCGCGGAGGCGTGCTGGCTGAGGACGGGCGATCCCATCTACCGGACCCTGGCGAAGCGCTGGGCGAAGGGGGCGGCGATCCTCTTCGCGGTCGGGGCCGTCTCGGGGACGGTGCTCTCGTTCGAACTGGGGCTGCTCTGGCCGACGTTCATGAAGTTCGCCGGGCCGATCATCGGCCTGGGCTTCGGGCTGGAGGGGTTCGCGTTCTTCACCGAGGCCATCTTCCTGGGCGTCTACCTCTACGCCTGGGACCGCATCCCCCCCCCGGCCCACTGGGCGGCCGGGGCGATCGTGGCGGCCAGCGGGGCGTTGTCGGGCGTCCTGGTCGTCTCGGTCAACGGCTGGATGAACACGCCGACGGGATTCACGCTGATCGACGGCGTGGCGACGGACATCAACCCGCCGGCCGCCCTGATGAACCCGGCGTTCGTCTCCGAGGCGCTGCACATGACCCTCGCGGCCTACGCGGCGACGGGGCTGCTGGTGGCCGGGGTCCACGCGCTCATGCTCCGCAAGGACCGCGAGAACCCGTTCCACCGCCGTGCGCTGGGGATCGCGCTGGCGGTGGGCGGCGTCGCGTCGGTCCTCCAGCCGATGAGCGGGCACTACGCCGCGCAAGTGGTGGCGGAGACGCAGCCGCCGAAGCTGGCGGCGATGGAGGGGCAATTCCAGACCGAGCGTCGAGCCCCGTTGCGGATCGGCGGCCTGCCGGACGCGAAGGCCCGCACGACGTCGTACGCCCTGGAGATCCCCGCGGGGCTGTCGATCCTGGCGTACAACGACCCGGACGCCGAGGTCCGCGGCCTGGACGCCTTCCCGGCCGACGAGCAGCCGCCGGTGGCGGTCGTCCACCTGGCGTTCCAGGTGATGGTGGCCTGCGGGATGGCGATGATGGCGGTCTCGCTGTGGGCGGTGGTGTCGTGGTGGCGCACGAAACGGCTGCCGACCGGCCGGGCCTTCCTGGCGGCCGTCGCGCTGGCGAGCCCGCTGGGGATGATCGCGATCGAGGCCGGATGGACCGTGACGGAGGTCGGCCGGCAGCCGTGGATCATCCAGGGCGTAATGCGGACGACCGAGGCCGTGACGACCGTGCCGGGCCTGTGGTGGTCGTTCGCGGCCTACACCGCACTTTACGCGGGGCTGGGCGTGGTGGTGGTCATGCTGCTGTTGCACCAGTTCCGGAGCAGCCCGCGGGCCGACGCTCCGGCGGGGGAGGCTCGCCGATGGACTTCCTGACATCGATGACGCCGGCCGGGGGCGTCGCGGCGGCGATGCTGGTCGCGCTGATCGCCTACGCCCTGCTGGGCGGCGCCGACTACGGCGCCGGCGTGTGGGACCTGCTGGCCCGCGGCCCGCGCGCCGAGGCCCAGCGCGAGCTGATCGCGCACGCGATCGGGCCGGTGTGGGAGGCGAACCACGTCTGGCTGATCGTGGTGGTCGTGCTCCTGTTCACGTCGTTCCCGGAGGCGTTCACGGTCGTCATGACGACGCTGCACGTGCCGCTGTCGCTGATGTTGATCGGCGTCGTGCTGCGGGGCTCGGCGTTCACGTTCCGGAGCTACGACGCGACCGAGCTGGCGCGCCGGCGCTGGAACCGCGTGTTCTCGATTCCGAGCGTCGTCACGCCGGTCCTCCTCGGGGCGGTCATCGGGGCCATCGCGACGGGCGAGCCGGGGCGGGTCGCCGAGGCGGGCGGGCCCGTGCCGCTGTTCTCGACCTGGCTGCGGCCGTTCCCGATCGCCGTCGGGCTGTTCGCGCTGAACATCTTCGCCTACGTCGCCGCGGTCTACCTGACGCTGGAGACCGACGACCCGGCCTTGCGGGACGACTTCCGGCGCAAGGCGTTGATCTCCGCGGCGACTCTCGGCGCGGTGGCCTGGGCCGTCCACCTGCTGGCGAAGGACTCGGCCCCGCTGGTGTACGAGGGACTGGATCGGGCGTCGTGGGGCGCGCCGCTGCGGTACGCGACCGGCGCGATGGCGGTCGCGGCGATCGTCGCGCTGGCGCTGCGGTGGTTCGCCATGGCGCGGCTGGCGGCGGCGGCCCAGGTGGCGTTGATCCTGTGGGGGGCCGCCGCGGCTCAGTACCCCTACCTGGTGCCGCCCCACCTGGACTTGACGCGCGGGGCCGCGCCGGCGATCGTGCACAAGTTGATGCTGATCGCGCTGGGGTTGGGGTCGCTGATCCTCGTCCCGTCGCTGGTCTACCTGTTCCGCGTGTTCAAGGGGCACACGTTCCGGGCGGGGCGGCGGGACGAGGACGAATCGGTCAGGCCGACGCCGGCTTGATCCAGGCCGGGGCGGCCTGCTCGTAGCGGTCGATGTCGGATTCGAGCAGGAGGGTCTCGGAGATCGCGTCGAGGCCCTTGAGCAGGCGCTCGCGGCGGGTGTCGGGGATCTGGAACGGGACCTCGACGGTGGCCGGGCCGTTCTGGACGGTGATGACCTGCTTGACGAGGTCGATGACGGCCTCGGCACCGCCGGGGCCGGCGATTTCGGCGATGCGGTCCCAGTCGGCCTGGGGGACCTCGACGGCGAGCAGGCCGTTGTTCAGGGCGTTCCCTTCGAAGATGTCGGCGAATCCCTCGTCCTTGCCGGGGGCGATGACGACGGAGTAGCCCCCCTGGGCGACGGCCCAGACGGCGTGCTCGCGGCTGGAGCCGCAGCCGAAGTTCTTGCCGACCACGAGGACCGACGCCCCCTGGTTCTCCGGCCGGTTGAGCGGGAACGCCGGGTCGAGCGGCCCGTGCTTCTCGGGCTCGTCGATCGGCGGCGCCCCGCCGGCGATGTAGCGCTTGTCGGCGAAGAGCAGGGGGCCGTAGCCGACGCGCTCGATCCGCTTGAGGTAGCGGGCGGGGATGATGAGGTCGGTGTTCACGTCGGTCCAGTCCAGGACCGCGACCTTGCCGCGATGGACGATGAACGGCTTCATGGGATCTCGATTCGGGGGCGTGGGGTCGGTTGTAGGTCCGTCGGAACGTCCTGGGGAATCCATCCCCTCTCCCCGTCGGGAGAGGGCGGCCCGCAGGGCCGGGTGAGGGTCGTCGGATTTCGAGGTCGCCGGTGCAATCAACGACTTCTCCCCTTGAGGGAGAAGGTGGCCCGAAGGGCCGGATGAGGGGTGGAGAACCCGGACGGTTCGGATTGCAAGGTCATCACAGGCCGCGGGAAGCGACGGCGATCGACCCCTCATCCGGCCTTCGGCCACCTTCTCCCTCAAGGGGAGAAGGATGATCGGCGTCGGCCTGCTGAGGTTTCTGCGACCGTCTCCGCCTCCGCGCCTCCGGCGACCCTCACCCGCCGCTGCGCGGCCCCCTCTCGTGGGGGGAGGGGGGATCGATTCGCGCCTTGCGGCCGTTCGTCTCAGACTTCGAGCAGTCGGCGGACGTCGGTGAAGCGGCCGGTGACGGCGGCGGCGGCGGCCATGGAGGGGCTGACGAGGTGCGTCCGCCCGCCGGGGCCCTGGCGGCCTTCGAAGTTGCGGTTGCTGGTGCTGGCGGCCCGCTGGCCGGGCTGGAGCTTGTCCGGGTTCATCGCCAGGCACATGCTGCAACCGGCCTCGCGCCACTCGGCTCCGGCCTCCTCGAACACGCGGTCGAGGCCCTCGGCGTGGGCCTGGCTGCGCACCTGCTCGCTGCCGGGGACGACCAGGGCCCGCACGCCTTCGGCGACCTTGCGGCCCTTCATCACCTGGGCGGCGGCGCGGAGATCCTCGATGCGGCCGTTCGTGCACGAGCCGATGAAGACGACGTCGACGGGGATCTGGTCCAGCGGGGTGCCCGGGGTCAGGCCCATGTACTGGAAGGCGCGATCGGCCTCGGCCCGGAGCGAACTGGGCAGCTCGTCGAGGGTCGGGATGTGGCCGTCGGCGTCGATCGTCATCGCCGGGTTCGTGCCCCAGGTCACCTGGGGGACGAGCTTGGAAGCGTCGATCGTGATGTGCTGGTCGAACTTCGCCCCGTCGTCGGTCTTCAGGGTCCGCCAGTCGGCGATGGCGGCTTCGAGGTCTCGGCCCTTGGGGGCGTAGGGGCGGTCGACCTTGGTGAAGTACTCGAAGGTCACGTCGTCCGGGGCGATCAGGCCGGCGCGGGCGCCCCCCTCGATCGACATGTTGCAGATGGTCAGGCGGCCTTCCATCGAGAGGGCCCGGATGGCGGGGCCGTAATACTCGATGACCGTCCCGGTGCCGCCGGCGGTGCCGATGGCCCGGATGACGGCCAGGATGATGTCCTTGGGCTCCAGGCCGGGGCCGAGCGTCCCCGTCACCTCGACGCCCAGGGCGGCCGGGCGCTTGCCCTGCCAGAGCGTCTGGGTGGCCATGACGTGCTCGACCTCGCTGGTGCCGATGCCGAACGCCAGCGCCCCGAACGCGCCGTGGGTGCTGGTGTGGCTGTCGCCGCAGACGATCGTCGTGCCGGGGAGGGTGATCCCCATCTCGGGCCCGATGACGTGGACGATCCCCTGCCGGCCGCTCTTGATGTCGTAGAAGTTCAGGCCGAACTCCGCGCAGTTGGCGCGCAGGGTCTCGACCTGGCGCTTCGAGAGCGGGTCCCGGATGTTGAGCTGGTCCTCGGTCGGGACGTTGTGGTCGATCGTCGCGAACGTGAGGTCGGGGCGGCGGACCTTGCGGCCGGCGAGCCGGAGGCCGTCGAAGGCCTGCGGGCTGGTCACTTCGTGGACCAGGTGGCGGTCGATGTAGAGGAGCGTCGCCTCGTTGGTGACGGAGAGGACGTGACGGTCCCAGACCTTCTGAAACAATGTCGCTGGCATGCCCGATCCACCTCGGAAGATCGTTCGGAGAGACAAGGGGAGACAAGGGAGAGAGGCCGAGCCGTCGGCCGGGGTTCGGGCCTTGCGGTCAGGCCCGGGCCATCTCGTCGGCGTGGTAGCTGGAGCGGACGAACGGGCCGCTGGCGACTTCGAGGAAGCCCATCGAGCGGGCCAGGCGGCCCAACTCGTCGAATTCGGCCGGCGGCAGGTAGCGGGAGGGCGGCAGGTGCCGCGGCGACGGCTGGAGGTACTGGCCCAGCGTCAGCAGGTCGCAGCCGATCGAGCGCAGGTCGGCCAGGGCGTCCATCAGCTCGTCGGTCGTCTCGCCCAGGCCGAGCATGAAGCCGGTCTTGGTCCTCGTCTCCGGGCGGATCTTCTTGGCCTGCTCCAGCACGCGGAGGCTGACCTCGTACTGGCTCTTGCGGCGGACGTACTGCTGGAGCCGGGCGACGGTCTCCATGTTGTGGTTGAAGACCTCGGGGGCGGCGTCGAGGACGGTCGCGACCTGGTCTTCGCGGCCGTTGAAGTCAGGGGTGAGGACCTCGATGGTCGCGCCGGTGCGCTCGCGGACGGCCAGGATGCAGCGGCGGAAGTGGTCGGCGCCGCCGTCGGGGAGGTCGTCGCGGGTGACGGACGTGATGACGACGTGGCGGAGCTTCAGCCGGGCGCACGCCTCGGCGACGCGCTCGGGCTCGTCGGCCTCGACGGCCTCGGGGCGGCCGCGCTTCACGGCGCAGAAGCCGCAGGGGCGGGTGCAGGTCTCGCCCAGGATCATGAATGTGGCGGTGCGCCGGGACCAGCACTCCGAGCGGTTCGGGCACTTCCCCGACTCGCAGATGGTCTCCAGGCCCAGCTCCGCGATGAGGCTCTGCGCGAAGTACATCCCGCCGCCGGACGGGACCGGTCGCTTGAGCCATTCGGGGAGCCGGCGGGCCTTGCGGCCGATCTCGACCACCTGGGCGCCGCCGCCGCCGCAGGAGGGGGTTCCCCGGTCGTCCGGATTCTCATCCAGGACTGGGAGCGTAAGCATGGGTCAGGACCTTCCGCTTCAGCCGCGGATGATGCGTGTAGAGGTGGTGGCGGTCCAGCTCGAACGCCAGCTCCGTCCGGCGGACGATCGCCTCCCGCACCCTGGACATCGGGGTCGCCCGCTGCCGGCGCGACTCCATCGAGGTCTGCCGGAGGATGGACCCCTCGGGCCCGGGCTCGACGAGCACGCCGAACAGGTCGAGGAAGGGCCCCACGTTGAGCGTAAATCCATGGTAGGCGATCCCTCGGCTGACCGCCACCCCGATCGTCGCCACCCGCCCCCGGCCCAGGAAGATCCCCGGCGGGTCGTGGCGCACCTCGCCCGACAGCTCGAACTCGTCGAGGACGCCGAGGAGGACGTCCTGGATGCGCCGGACGTGCCCCATGGCCGTCGCCGCCTCGGCGCCGATCGGCGCGATCAGGTAGCCGGCGAGCTGGCCGGGGAGGTGGAGGATGCAGCCGCCGCCGCGGTTGACCCAGTGC